>JAJEAG010000031.1 GCA_022824265.1 Candidatus Poribacteria bacterium
GCAAAAGGTAGTCCTTCATCCTGGACAACGGAATATATACCCACTAACTCCCGATCCTGGAAATCTTGGTTCAGATAACATATATGTTGAAGGTTGCTTTGCTCGCTTCGGTTTACAGGACTGTATGTGAGCATGCGGGCGGGGAGACCCCGCCCCTACGGAATGTCCGAGGCGCAATGAATTGCGTGACTACGAACGCGGTTTCTCCTTAAATTGACGCTAATGGTTCAGTTACTAACCGAACCTGTGTAAAGAGTGCGGTTAGGATACCGCATCTACACGGAGTGTGCATATATTTTGATGTTTCACTATAAAAGAAAAATTCAGACCATTGATTAATCTTTATGAGATACACTGAAGTAAAATCTTATAAAAAACACCGATATAATAAACAATTATTAAAAAAAAATGTAATATTCTTGAAAAATACTTGACACGTTTCTCTGAATATGTAAAATATTAAGCACGTTTAATAAAATCACTTGAAATTTTGAACGCAAAACATAACAATTAGCTTTATTTATTAGTAACACCAGGAATCCATTTGATAAAAATAAATAGTGGATGGTATTATTTCTGTCTGTTGCTGGAGGCTTAATAGATTAGATAAATGTTAATAGATTATCTTCCGATAGTGTTTTTAGGGGTATTCGCAGTCCTATTCGCGGCTGTAAATCTCTCCCTTACCCACCTTCTTGGACCTAAAAAACCCACACGTGTCAAACTTTCTGTCTATGAATCTGGTGTACAACCAGTTGGTGATGCCAGACAAAGGTTCTCCATCCGGTTTGACCTTATTGCTATGCTCTTTATCATTTTTGATATTGAAGTGGTCTTTCTGTATCCGTGGGCGGTGGTATTTAAAACATTTGCTGAAAATGAAGGCAGCGGTTTGTTTATTTTAATTGAGATGCTGGTGTTTATCGGCATTCTCCTTCTGGGCTACATCTACGCTTGGAGAAAAGGAGGCTTAACATGGGATTAGCCAATACCGATATACAAAGTGGGTCGAGTACCGAACAAACTGATGGTAATATCATCACAACGACAATTGACAAAGTTGTTAATTGGGGACGCAAAAATTCCTTGTGGCCCATGCCGTTCGGCACTGCCTGCTGTGCAATAGAGATGATGGCAACTTTAGCATCAAAATTTGACCTGTCTCGATTTGGATCTGAGGCGATTCGGTTCTCACCACGTCAATCCGATCTGCTAATCGTTTCAGGACGGATTTCAATCAAGATGATGCCGGTTTTGAAACGGATTTATGATCAAATGCCCGAACCAAAATGGGTGATTTCAATGGGGGCATGTGCATCTTGCGGTGGTGTTTTTGATACTTATACCTTAATACAAGGTGTTGACCAATTTCTACCAGTTGATGTCTACATTCCAGGATGTCCACCTCGACCAGAAGATTTGATTGATGCTGTTATGCAGGTGCAAAGACAAATCCAAAAAGGTGAACTACCCAAAGGTTCTGAGGTCGCATATAATGAATGAAGAAAAAGAGGTTTCAGAAGAGGAACAACCACTTGTCCTTCAGAAACTACAAGACAAGTTCGCAGATGCGCTCTTAGCGAGTGCTGAAATCCGTCAGGGTGTTGCTGTTGTTGTCAATAAAGAAAATATTTATGCCCTGCTGGAATATCTAAAAACAGACCTCGCGTATTCGTTTCTTGTAGATGTCACAGCAGTTGACAATTCTAAGTTAGAATCTGAATTGATACAATATGACTATGCCAGATTCATGGTTGTCTATCACCTTTATACTTATGAAGGTGAAACTTCGCGTATTAGGGTCAAAGTACCGGTGCATGAGAAGGACTTGAAGATTCCCTCGGTTACACAATTGTGGAAGGGGGCTAACTGGTTGGAACGTGAAACTTATGATATGTTCGGAATTGAATTTGAAGGACACCCAAACCTATCTCGCATTCTAACACCGGATGATTTTGAGGGACATCCACTGCGGAAAGATTATCCACTACGTGGACGTGGCGAGCGCGAAAGTTTCAACTTTGAAAAGCAAAATGTCTAAAAAAAATAAAAGCAAAATAGTATAAGACAAGGTAAAAGGAGTTTTCTATGCAAGGTGGGATGGAACGCACAACAGGCGAGAAGATGGTTCTCAACTTCGGACCGCAACACCCTGCTACGCACGGCACCCTTCGTATCGTATTAGAACTTGACGGTGAAACCGTTTTGAAGGCGACACCTCACGCTGGATATTTGCATACCGGGTTTGAAAAACTGGGTGAACATTTAGATTATAACCAGTTCATCGTTGTAACAGACCGGATGAATTATCTGTCACCGTTGTCTAATAATTTCGGGTATGTGCTTGCAGTGGAACAATTGCTCGGTATTGAAGTACCAGAACGTTGCCAGTATATTCGCGTTTTGATGGCAGAACTTTCTCGGCTGGCTGACCATCTACTGTGGCTCGGAACTGCTGCACTTGATTTGGGTGCATTTTCGGTATTCCTTTATAGTTTTAGAGAACGTGAAAAACTTTACAGCATTTTTGAGAAGACAACTGGTGCAAGGTTGACAACAAGTTATACCCGCGTAGGCGGTGTTTTCCGCGATCTATATGATGGATTTGATAATGATGCCCGTGATTTTATCACCAATTTTCCGAAGGCGTTGAAAGAAACACATACTTTGTTAACTCGCAATAGAATTTGGATGGATAGGACAAAAGGTGTAGGTGCAATTTCATCTGACGATGCGATTAATTACGGGTTAACCGGTCCCTGTCTGCGAGCAACGGGAGTCGCACATGATATCCGGAAAGCTGAACCGTACTCGTCTTATGAGAAATTTGACTTTGATGTACCAGTAGGAACAAACGGTGATGCGTATGATCGGTATCTGGTTCGCATGGAGGAGATGATCCAAAGTTGCGGTATCATTCGACAAGCACTGGATAACCTGCCAGACGGTCCGTTTAGTCTTGAAGACAACAAAGTGATGATGCCACACAAATCGGATGCTTATGGACATATAGAAGGTTTAATCCATCACTTCAAAATTGTTATGGATGGACACGGTGTACAGCCACCAAAAGGTGAAGATTATTGTGCTACGGAATCTCCGAATGGAGAATTAGGTTTCTATATTGTAAGTGATGGTAGCGGTACGGGGTACCGAATTCGGATACGTCCACCGAGTTTCTTTCATTTCCAAGCACTACCACACATGTTAGAGGGTGGTATGGTATCGGATACTGTGGCGGTTTTAGGAAGTTTGAACGTGATTGCTGGTGAGTTGGATAGGTAATATTGGTGTAGATATGTCAGAAATGAAGATTAGTCTTGGCGGCGTCATGCTATTTGTAAAAGATATGAAGAAAGTCATTGCGTTTTATAGAGATGTAATCGGATTGACACCGGAAGAAGATCAGCCATTTCCAGAACATCGTTTTTACAGGTTTGATACGGGTGAGTGTAAACTGTGTCTCCATAGTGCAAGTAAACCAAATGAGGGTAGACAAAAGTTAATGCTTCAGGTTGAAAGTGTGAATGCAATGCACCAACATTTAAAGTCAAAAGGGTTACGTTTGAGACCTTTGGAAAATGAGGATGGTTACGGAATTTTTGATATCAGAGACCCTGAGAAAAATCGAATTCAGTTTGTAGGGAAATATTAATTTCAGGATGGAAAACAGATTATAAAAACCCAATTTGCACTTTGCATTGAAAACAATGGTTGTGAGGACATAGAGAAACGAAAGTTCTACCAGATTCTGCCTGATAAAAAATCGGCTCGTGAAGGATATTTACGTGTCGTTGATGAATCTCAGGAAGACTACTTGTATCCGGAATCTTACTTCATTTTTGTTGGACTTCCTCAAAAAGTACAGGAGGCATTCGTATCAGCAAACTAAGTATTGTATAACAAAATTTGCTGACCCAGTGATAGCCAATAAAGGAAACATAGATGTCAGAAGAAATTATACAAATTGAAACACCATTTCAGTTTAGCGAAGAAAATAAACGAGAATTCGATGAACTGATTGGTCGATATCCTGTTAAAGAAGCAGCAATGCTGCCAACGCTTCACCTTGCACAAAGACAGGAAGGTTATATTACCCCTGCTGTCATGAAGTATGTAGCGGAGCTGTTAGAACTTTCCGTGATGAAGGTAAAAGACGTGGTGACCTTCTATCCGATGTTCTTTGAGGAACCTGTGGGTAAGTATGTGATCCGTATCTGTCATACGTTACCTTGTGCCCTGCGAGACTGTAAGGTGGTTCTGGATCATCTCAAGGAAAAGCTTGGTACCGATGTGGCTTCTGAAACAAATCTTGCAAAAGGAACAACTGATGATGGTAAGTTCACACTGATGAAAGTGGAGTGTCTTGCATCATGTGATGTTGCCCCCGTTATAATGGTGAATGACGATTTATATAAGAATTTGACTCCTGAAAAGGTAGATGAAATATTAGAACAACTTCCTAATTAGAGGACATATCGTAAATCAGAAATTGTTGGGTTTCACGCGTTCTACCTAACCTACAAAAACTATAAGAGACAATATGTAGAGGAAAATATGGTTCAAGAAAAACGGATTCTCTACGAGCATCTGGATGTACCGAATATAAACACGTTTGATGTTTTTCGACAACATGACGGTTACACCCGTTTTGAAAAGGCTATTGCCGAATATCAACCTGAAGAAATTGCTGATATGGTAAAGGAAGCAGGGTTGAAAGGTAGAGGCGGTGCAGGTTTTTCAACTGGGGAAAAATGGAGTTTTGTTCCAAGGGATATTGAGCCGCGTTACCTATGTTGCAACGCTGATGAGAGCGAACCAGGGACATTCAGTAATCGTTATGTCTTGGAGAAAAATCCACACCTGTTAATAGAAGGCATCCTTATCTGTTGCTACGCGATGGGAATTGAGACCACCTATATCTATATTCGTGGTGAATTCACGCTTGGTAAAAAGATGTTAGATGCTGCTATTAAAGAGGCTTATGAACAAGGGTACCTTGGAGAAAATGTTCGTGACACAGGACTAAACATTAACATTTATTCACATCCGGGGGCTGGTGCCTATATTTGTGGTGAAGAAACGGGATTGATTGAATCGCTTGAGGGAAAACGTGGACAACCCCGTAACAAGCCTCCCTTCCCCGCTGTTCAAGGTGTATTCATGAAGCCTACCGTCGTTCAAAATGTGGAAACCTTGTGCAACTTACCTTTTATTGTTGGTAATGGTGTTGAATGGTATACTCAGATGGGACCGACTTATGGTGATGCGCGGTTTGACCCTCCAAAAGCAGATCCAAATACAGGTACGAAACTCTACTGTATCAGTGGTGATGTCAACGAACCGGGTGTGTATGAATTAGAACTCGGTTTGACATGCACAGAACTTATAGAGGTGGCAGGTGGTTTACGCGGTGAAGAGGTGAAAGCCGTCATCCCTGGCGGTAGTTCCGCACCGATCTTGACACAGTATGAATTAGATACACGTCTTGATTTTACGTCACTTACACTTGCAAAGTCGATGTTAGGTTCGGGCGGTATCATTGTGATGAATGAGACCCGTAATATTGTTGATTGTTTGCTTAATATCATGAAATTCTACGCGCATGAATCGTGTGGTCAGTGCACACCGTGTCGTTGGGGAACGCCGTGGGTGCGTGATATTGTCCAACGGATTGCCGATGGAGAGGGTAGACAGACCACTATCACACGACCGAAGTTCGGTATCACAGAAAGCGGTAGATGGGGTGATACTGGGGAAACAGAGGAAATCTACGAAGACCTTGACTTGTTAGAAAACGTTGCGAACAACATTGCGAATGTAGATACGATGACTTGGAATACTATTTGCGTTTTTGGTATTGCTGTCTCTTGGCCCGCTGTAAGTTATATGCGGAAGTTCAGACCTGAATTTGAAGCTGCTATAAGAGAAAGTAAATTGGTCACCTTGCCTGTTGCTGAAGCGACGGTGCCACCAGAGGAAAATTACGCATATCAACAAAGAATTATCCCAAAAGAGATGGTTGACCTTGAATAGAGACACTACGGTAAAATAAACCTTGGAGTAATATTTATGGCATTTATTAAACTAAATGACCTTGAAATAGAGGTTGAAGATGGAACGAATATAGTTGAGGCAGCACGGGAACACGATATTGAAGTGCCTCACTATTGTTACCATCCTGGATTGAGTCGTCCCGCAAACTGTAGGATGTGTCTCGTTGAACCTTACGGACCCATACCAGGTGCCCCTCCAGGCACAATTGGTCCTGCTCGACAATTAGCAACGGGTTGTACACTTACTGTTCGATCCGCACCACCTGAAAGAAAATTAGAGGAAAAATTTGATGCTATCATCCGAACAGATAGCGACCGTGTTATAAAAGCTCGGGAAGATATTCTTGAATTTTTGCTTGTGCATCATCCTCTTGACTGTCCTGTCTGTGACCAAGCAGGTGAGTGCGACTTGCAAGACTTCAGTTACCGGCATGGACACGATAAGAGTCGTTATCTGGAAGTCAAAAATGTACCCCCGAAGAAGGACTTAGGACCGGATGTTTTACTCTATTCCACACGGTGTATCGTATGCACACGGTGTATCCGATTCTGTGATGAGGTATCAGGTAGTGGAGAACTCGGATTGATTAATCGCGGTTCACACGATGAGATTGACATTCCCCGAAGTCATGAGGGAACACCTATCCAACTGCTTGATAACAAACTTGCAGGTAATGTTGTTGATATATGTCCTGTCGGTGCGCTCATTAGCAAAGATTTCCTCTTCAAATCTCGTCCGTGGTTTATGGAAAAGGCAAACAGCATTTGTACTGGGTGTAGTGTCGGTTGTAATGTTACAGTCGAGTATAAAACAGATGGTTTATACCGCATCAAACCCCGCTTCCATGGAGATATTAACCAACACTGGATGTGTGACGATGGTCGTCTTGGTTACCACTATGTTAACAGTGATGATCGTCTACAACTCCCACAAAAACGGGTTGAGGAAGAACTTGTTACAACACAGTGGGCAGATGCACTGACATTAATTTCCGATAATTTATCGGAAGTTGAAGCAGATGATATTGTGGTAATCGGTTCAGCACAGGGCACAAATGAAGATAATTATGTCCTACAACAATTCGCACACGATGTGCTAAAGACAACACAATTAGGACTCTTTGGACAGGTGCCGGGTGAAGAGCACAAATTCCCACAATTTACCATTGAAGCTGACAAGAACCCAAACACCGCAGGTGCGAGAACAATACTCGGTTCTGCAAACGGGAATGTTGTCTTAGAAGACGATGCACTCTGGGAAAAGGTCGCAGGTGCAAAGGTCGTTTATCTCGTTAGTGGATGTCCAGAACGACCACTCAAAGATACTGAAAAAGATGCATTAGAGAAGGTCGAATTCCTCATTGTTCAAGACGTTTTACCATCAGAGGTTACACAGTTGGCTGATGTGGTATTACCGGGTACAACTTTTGCTGAAAAAGATGGCACTTTTACTAATTCATCGGGATGGGTGCAACGGATTCGCAAGGCAATTGATCCCCCTGGTGAAGCACAAGCGGATTGGGAAATTACACAGCAGCTTGCAAAGCGACTTGGCGGTGAGATTGACTACCACTTCGCGGGTGAGATTGCCATTGCAATTGCAGAGAATGTAGAGGGCTACGGTGACGCAACACATCAAAATATTGGAGATGCGGGTATTAAGTTAACGTAACTTCTATGAAGCGCGTCATCAAGAAGGAGAATTCATGGAGATAAATTTATTAGAACAGATAGTTATTCCAATCATAAAAATACTCTTCATTGCCCACCTACTGATTATTGGGGTGATGGCGATGATTTGGTCTGAACGTAGAGTAAGTGGATGGATGCAGGATCGACTTGGACCGAATCGCGTTGGTCCACAAGGACTACTCCAACCTATCGCAGATGGGATAAAGTTCTTGTTTAAGGAAGACCTCATACCGAATCACGTTGATAAACCACTTTATGTGCTTGCTCCCGCCATGCTATTAGTTCCTGCAATGATCACTATTGCTGTTGTCCCTTTTGGAAATTCAATTACAATTTCGGGATTGGAGGCACCTATACTTCTCCAGATTGCAGATATAAACATCGGTATTCTGTTTATCTTGGCAATCACCTCACTCGGTGTGTACGGCGTTGTTATCGGCGCGTGGGCATCAAATAATAAATACTCACTATTAGGTGGTCTACGTTCATCAGCACAAATGATCAGTTACGAATTGACACTCGGATTGGCAATAATCGGTGTGTTGATGCTTTCCTCGTCGCTTAGTCTACGCACAATTGCTGTGGAACAGGGAGCGTATCCTTGGAAATGGAACTTTCTCATACACTTCCCCGCATTTCTTGCCTTTACGACAGCAATGTTTGCTGAAACGAATCGATTACCGTTTGACCTTGCTGAGGCAGAACAGGAACTTGTCGCTGGGTACCATACCGAATACAGCAGCATGAAATTCGCTCTTTTCTTCATGGCTGAATATATGAACATGATCGTCGGTTCTGCAGTTGTTGTAACGCTTTTCTTGGGTGGTTGGCACTTCTTCGGATTGGAAAACTTAGGTGGTGAAGGATCAATACTTGCAGGACTAATTTCGTTTGCTATCTTCTTTATCAAAACAGGGATTTTCCTGTTTGTTTTCATCTGGGTCCGCTGGACACTTCCGCGATTCCGTTACGATCAACTGATGAATTTCGGTTGGAAATTCCTATTACCTGTTACGTTAACATCAATTGTTGTTACCGGCACTTTATGGGTAGTAGTAAAAGAAAATAAACAACTTTGGATAGGTATAGGCAATGCGGTAGCAGCGTTCATTGTCGTTGCAATCGTAGCAGGCATGCTTGCCATGGACAATAACAGTAAATCTGCAGTACAAAGCACACCCGCTGCAGCACCACTGCGTGGGTTAGACGCTGTAGAATAGGAGACGTGTAAATGACTGCAGATCAAATTCTATTTTTCATTTTTGGTGGAGTTTCGCTAATAGGTGCCATCGCTGTCATCTCATTTCGGCACCCGATTTATAGTGCGCTTTCTCTCATTGTAACGTTCTTCTCACAAGCGGGATTGTTCGTGCTTTTAGGCGCGCACTTCGTTGCTGCTGTTCAGGTAATTGTATATGCTGGAGCAATTATGGTGCTGTTCCTATTTGTGATCATGCTATTGAACCTCGGAACACTTTCTGCAAAAGGCGTTCTCACTGGAAAGTTGAAAGGTATTGCGATAGTTTTGGGTATCCTTTTTGCTGCACAAGGCATTTATATTGCCGTTAACGCGCTCACAGATACTGAGGTCGGATCTCCAGAAGCAATAGAAAGGGCAGCAGACCTCGCTACAAACCCAATTGAAACTTATGATATTGGCATACTTCTATTCCGAGATTACCTCTTACCGTTTGAGGTTACCTCACTTATTTTGTTGGCAGCATTGATAGGTGTTATAGTCTTAGTAAAACGAGAAAACCGAGTCGAAAACTAACATACAAATTCAGTAGCACGTAAAATATACTTAGAATAAAGGGTTTATATGTCATTAGAATATTATCTCATATTAAGCGCACTCCTGTTTACTATAGGTGTAATCGGTGTTCTCGTCCGTAGAAACGCTATTATCATCTTTATGTGTATTGAGTTGATGCTAAATGCAGCGAACCTTGCTTTTGTAGCAATAAGCCGCAACCTTGGAACTGCAGAAGGACAGTTGTTCGTCTTTTTCGTGATGGCTGTCGCTGCTGCTGAAGTTGCAATCGGATTAGCAATCATTGTGAGTGTTTTCAAGCATCGCGAAACAATTAATGTGGATGAAGTTAATTCGCTGAAAGGGTAAACATGTCATCTGATCTAATACTAATACTTGTCCTGTTAATTTCACCGCTTGTTGGGTTTCTGATTAACGGGTTATTCGGCAAATGGTTAAAAGGTAACGAAAAACTAAGCGGCGGTATTGGTGCGCTTGCTGTGCTTGTCTCCTTAATTTGTTCTATTGCTGCCTTTATCAGTGTCAAAAACGGAGACCTACTTGAAGGAGATGCAGGACACTTATACAGTTGGATTGCGGGTGAATCATTCAAAATTGCGGGTGAATCATTCAAAGTTAACATCGGTTTCCACGTTGATGCCTTGACGACTGTGATGTTGTTAGTTATCACAGGTGTTGGGTTTCTCATCCATGTTTATTCTATTGGATACATGCACGGTGATGAAGGTTATACCCGTTATTTTGCGTATCTAAACCTATTCGTCTTTGCAATGCTAATTCTCGTCCTCGGTAATAACTACCTGATGATGTTTGTTGGATGGGAAGGTGTCGGGCTTTGTTCTTATCTGTTGATAGGATTCTGGTATGAGAAGCAGACTGCTACAGATGCAGGTAAAAAGGCATTTATCGTCAATAGGATTGGTGATTTCGGTTTCCTACTTGGAATGTTCACCCTATTTGCAGCCTTTGGTAGTCTTGATTTTGTATCCATATTTGATAAAGCAGAAGCGGGTACTATTGAAATAGTTTTTGGAGAAACCACTAAAGCCACTCTCATGGTTGCAACTTTACTTCTCTTTGTTGGAGCAATTGGAAAATCTGCACAACTCCCGCTTTATGTTTGGTTACCGGACGCAATGGAAGGTCCAACTCCTGTGAGTGCGTTAATACACGCCGCAACAATGGTTACCGCGGGTGTGTATATGATTGCACGTTCCGCTATACTGTATAACCTGGCGGGAACAGGATGGGTCGTTGCATGGATTGGTGTGTTAACCGCGTTATTCGCCGCAATAATTGCCCTCAAACAAAATGACATCAAACGAATTCTCGCCTATTCAACTGTGAGCCAACTCGGATATATGTTTGTCGGTGTTGGTGTCGGTGCGTATGCTTCCGGTATTTTCCATCTGGTAACACATGCATTCTTTAAAGGACTGATGTTCCTGACTGCTGGCAGTGTAATGCACGCAATGGCAAACGAATTGGACATACGAAAAATGGGAGGGTTACGGAACAAACTACCGATAACACATGCAACATTTTTGGTTGGTGCGTTGGCTATTGCAGGTGCTCCGTTCCTAAGCGGATTCTGGAGTAAAGACGAGATCCTGCACAGTGCGTGGGGTAGTTTTCCCTTTATATACATTATAGGATTAGTAACAGCATTTCTAACAGCGTTCTATATGTTCCGCTTAATCTTTGTAACATTTTACGGAGAATCTCGTGTTGAACCAGAGGTCGCCTCGCATTTACATGAATCACCAGCAGTAATGTGGCTTCCATTGGCAATTCTTGCTGTACCCTCTGCATTGATCGGTCTGTTGTTAGGTGTCGGAGGACATAGTAGTTGGTTCCACCACTTCACAGAAGATGTATTCCCGAAAGCACATGAAGCATCGGGCAGTGTTTTACTGTTTATGGCAATTTCATCGGTTGTCGGTATAGCAGGGATAGCGTATGCATGGAAACGATACAAAGACCGTGCGCCTTCTGCAGAACCTACAAACACATTACAGAAAGTTGTTGCAAACAAGTTCTATGTAGATGAAGTCTACAATACTTTCATCGTACAGCCTATAAAAGGTGCTTCCCACTTCCTATTGTGGAAACTTTTTGATAGTGGAATTATTGATGGAATTGTCAATGGAGTCGCTGCACTGATACGAGTAATTGGAGGTATGTTACGGCGACTGCAAACTGGAATCGTCCAAGCATATATTGTGTCAATGGTAATAGGAATCGTGTTGTTCTTGGCTTACTATCTGTTTTTTACTTAGGTGATTGTTAGGACTAACGCAATTTAAGGATTCAATTGCAGAAAATGAGTCAAACACATTTAGGATATGAGGATAGGGTCAACTTAGGAAGTTACTATACGCCATCTAAATTTGTGAAGTTGGCATGGGAATTAATCGAACCTTACATAGATTCAAAAACGACTATAATTGACACTGCTTGTGGATATGGAGACTTTCTAAAGAATCGTGGACAACTAAATACAATTGGGTGTGATATAGACGAAGACGCAATAAATAAAGCGAAAAAGAACACGGATAAAGTCCAATTCTTTCAAACAAATTCTTTACATAACGTTTCAAGGGGGAAATTTGGGATTCCGCTACAGTCAACAAAACTGATTGTCGTAGGAAACCCACCCTATAACGATAGAACATCACTTATTCGTCACAAGATAAAAAATGTCGATTTTGATGTTGATGCAGATATAAAAAGTCGAGACTTGGGAATATCGTTTCTCCGTTCCTATAATAAACTTGAAGCAGACTTTATCTGTGTTTTACATCCATTGTCGTACTTGATAAAACAAACAAATTTCAAACATTTGAAGGAGTTCACTGCACATTATAAACTGATAGATGGCATACTAATTAGTAGTGGGAAATTCCCGGAATCCGCAAAGCATACCCCATTTCCGATTATCATTGCCTTGTATCAACGTGATAATTCAGGAATGGAGTACAGTGATATACGTTCCTTTGCATTTAGGACAGTAGATGGGAATCGTTTCTGTCTTAGTGATTTTGATTTTATCCCAAACTATATCAGAAAATATCCGAGTAAACAGCAGCAACCGATCCCTGATGATTCGTTATTTTTCTGGACAATGCGGGATATTAACGCATTAAAAAGGAATCGCACTTTTGTCAAAAACTATAGCACTAACACGATTGTCCTTGACAAAAGCAAACTGGATTATTACGCTTATGTAGATGTTTTCAAAAGGAACCTTCATAGACTCCCGTTTTATTTTGGGAACTGTGATGTTCCGATAGATGATAAACTTTTCCAACAGTCCAAACCTTGTTTCATCAGTGATACTATTAGACATCATCCTTATTTAGAGAAGCATTTTCAAATTGAACCGATAGAAAAGGAGCATGTGGAGACTGAAATAGATAGGTATTTCAAGCAGCTATTAGGCAATTATCAAGTTTGATAATACATATTGTTCTCATAATGGAGGCAACAGATGAACCAGAACAAATTTCGCCCACGAGGCGTACTTAACCAAGATGTTGCTGGTATCTGCGGTGTTGCAAGAATGACAGATAAAGCACGCGCTGCACATAATGGAAAAATTGGGAACTATTATAGATACGGTGCTGACTCTAAGCAAGATACAGAAATATTATCCTTTCTCGGTTTCTCGGCAGATGAATTTCAGGAAATTGCTGTGAAAATTGACGATGATGTTAAACTGGGCGCGTGGATTTTGGGCAAATGCGAAAAATCATCTGAGGAAGTATCCGAATTTAATAATAAATTGAAATCTCAGGTCAAACAAATAACACCTCGAAGCACCTTTTCTAATCGTCGTCGTCAATTAGCAGGTGATGATGAACCTCCTTTTCCTTGGTGGATGGCACCCGGATGGTGGACGCTTTGGAAAATTTTCAAGAGATAAAAATGTCGTTGTTTTTACAACATCAAACTAAAGATTGGAATATATTCGTAATATCAACAGATAGGTTAGTTGAACTTACACAAGACACAGAATAAAATACAAACATCCTAAAGTTACGTTTATATAAAGGAGATTTTATTGCTACTCTCAATCGTTATTTTTTTACCACTACTTGGTGTGATAGCCATTGCGTTGCTCAGAGGATTGGGCGCGAATGCTGTTAAATGGATCGCACTCGGTATTGGACTACTCACCTTTGTCATATCAATAAGACTTTACACTGAGTTTGATACTGCTAACGTTGGATTCCAAACTAACTCAGAAGTATACCAGAAACTGGATTGGATTCCCGGTATAGGTGCAAGTTATCACATCGGCATTGACGGTATTTCGTTGTGGTTAGTGCTACTAACAACATTCCTAACACCGATATGTATTATCGCCGCGTGGAATTCAGTAGAAAAAGGTTTGAGCGGGTTTATGATGTCCCTCCTCGCTTTGGAAACAGGGATGTTAGGTGTATTTTGCGCTTTAGATCTATTTCTATTCTTCGTATTCTGGGAGTCGATGTTGATTCCGATGTATTTCCTTATCGGAATATGGGGTGGTGAACGTCGAATTTATGCCACTATCAAGTTCGTCCTCTATACAATGGCGGGTAGTGCGCTAATGTTAGTTGGCATTTTAGCACTATACTTCCAAAACAATAACAGTTTTGATATTACAACATTACAAGGACAATTTGAGCCATCTAATCTCCTATTCCTTGCCTTTTTCATTGCCTTTGCAATCAAAGTTCCTCTATTTCCTTTCCATACTTGGCTACCCGATGCACACGTTGAAGCACCTACTGTAGGAAGTGTAATCCTTGCAGGTGTCCTGCTAAAAATGGGTACCTATGGAATAGTCCGTTTTTGCCTACCCCTTTTTCCAGAAGCAGCAGCACACTACACACCGCTAATAGTTACATTAGCAGTTATCGGCATAATCTACGGTGCATTAGTAGCAATGGTGCAACCGGACCTGAAAAAGTTGGTAGCGTATTCCAGTGTGAGTCACCTCGGTTTTGTTGTCTTGGGTCTTTTTTCACAAAATGGCACCGCTATACAAGGTAGCGTTCTGCAGATGGTTAATCACGGCTTAAGCACTGGTGCGTTGTTCCTGTTGGTCGGTATGATTTATGAACGACGACACAGTCGTATGATAGTTGATTTCGGTGGGCTTGCAAAGAAAATGCCTATCTTCGCGACCATCTTTCTGATTGTAACGTTATCGTCCATAGGTTTGCCCGGACTCAACGGATTTGTTGGGGAATTCATGATTCTACTCGGCAGTTATGTTGGCGGAGCATTCTCAAAATGGTACGTAGTCTTAGCAACAACAGGCGTGATTTTAGCAGCAGTCTACATGTTATGGATGTTCCAACGCGTTATGTTCGGAACACCGAACGACATAAACGCAAGTCTACCTGACCTAAAACCGCGCGAAATCGCTGTCCTACTACCGATACTTCTGTTTATCTTCTGGATTGGCGTTGGACCGAATACCTTCTTAAAACCGATGGAAGCATCTGTAAAAGAGATAGAAGCAAAGGTTAGAGTTATCCCTGAAACTCCCGCAGTTGGACAAGTTAATCATCAAACGGACACCGATGACGCTGTTGTGGATGTTAAAACCGCAACCCTAAAGATAAATGAAGAGGAGGCACTGTCAAAGTAGTGAAGTCAAAAATCGTATTTTGTCTAATTCTTTGTGTCATTTTAGCACTTACAGTATCATTTTCAATAGAAACCTTCGCAGCGGATGAGCCACACGGTGACGAAGCTGCTCACCATAGCGGAGGTGTAGATGGCGCAAAGTTACCGCTTTGGAGTATTATTCCTTTTATCGGAATCCTGCTATCAATCGCAATTTTCCCACTCGTGTTTGACTCCCATTTTCTTGTTCACCACGGTGGAAAAATGTCTCTGATATGGGGATTAGTCTTCGCAATCCCATATCTCATTGCTTTCAGAGGTGAGGCTTTTTATGATATCCTGCACATCTATTTATTAGACTACATCCCGTTCATCATTCTTTTATGGGGATTATTCACCGTAGCAGGTGGTATCCTTGTGCGTGGTACACTCCGAGGAACCCCAATAGTCAATACTGTGTTATTGTTAATCGGAACTATCATTGCCTCCTGGGTAGGAACTACTGGCGCATCAATGCTGCTTATCCGTCCCTTAATCAAAGCAAATGCATACCGCAAGAAAAAGGTTCATCTTGTCGTCTTTTTCATTTTTCTCGTAAGTAACATCGGTGGTTCCTTAACGCCATTAGGTGACCCGCCTCTTTTCCTCGGATTTCTCCGAGGAGTGCCATTTTTCTGGACAACTACCGCGTTATTACCACACATGCTTTTTATAAGTACGATCTTAATTGTTCTATTCTTTATATTTGATACTGTGATGTTTAAACGGGAAGGCGGCGTTGTACCGGATGATGGAACTAAGGAACCGATTCGCGTTGAAGGTCTCTTTAACCTCGTCTTCTTACTCGGAATCGTTGGCGCAGTCTTAATGAGTGGTTCGTTCAAATGGGGTGAGGTGAATATTCTCGGTGTGCATGTATACTGGCAGAATATAACTCGTGAACTATTGATTGTTGCAATGGGGGTGTTGTCCCTCTTATTTACGCCATTTAGTGGAGAATTACGTCAAACCAACGAATTTTCATGGGAACCAATTGAGGAAGTAGCAAAAGTCTTCGCAGGAATATTTATAACAATAATTCCTGCACTTGCAATTCTGAAAGCAGGAGAAGCAGGAGCATTAAGGGGTTTGATTGCTTCAATACAAGAACCTTTTCACTATTTCTGGATTACTGGTATACTATCCAGTTTCTTGGACAATGCCCCAACGTATTTGACGTTCTTTAATACTGCTCTTGGAAAATTACATCTTTCAGAAGCAGTCGTGCCACAAATTCTTGCAGGACAATTGACTGAACCGCAGCACCTTGAGTTCGTCAGATTACTAACGGGTATCTCTGTTGGAGCAGTGTTCATGGGGGCAAATACATATATCGGTAATGCACCGAATTTCATGGTAAAATCAATCGCTGAACAGAGTGGTATTCGTATGCCAAGTTTCTTTGGTTTCATGTTATGGTCCGTCGCTATTTTATTCCCACTGTTTGTGATTGTTACATTCGTGTTTCTCCGATAAGAGAATATATTACATAACAATGTTTATAAAGCTTAATACTACAGCCTTTTTGCTACTCGGAGTCTAAAACGGAGGTTTTGAATGCCATTAGAAATACCAGATATTAATTGGTCACTTTTAATGCCGCAACTTGTTATCGTTTCAACGTTGCTGATTGTCCTTGTCTTTGACATGTTTGATGCAATCTCAAAAAAGACATTGGGATGGATGACAATCGTTGGTGCGGGGATTGCCTTGTGGTCATCTATTGATTTATTGCAAGCAGGAATAGATCAAACCCAATTCAACGAAATGTTTCGGATAGATAGTTATTCCTTATTCTTTAACATCATCTTCCTCGTATCAACTATTTTGGTCGCTTTGGTCTCAATTAGTTATTTAGGAAGTGGAGATAAAAAGCAGGGACCTTACTATTTACTTATCCTACTTGCAACTCTCGGCATGATGCTAATGGCTGCTGGTAATGAGTTGATTATTGTTTTCCTCGGCTTAGAACTAATGTCATTGTCGTTATATGTATTAGCAAGTTATTTCCGAGAAAGTCCAGCTTCAAGCGAAGCGGGGATGAAATACCTCCTGCTTGGTGCATTTGCGAGTGCATTTTTCCTATATGGAATCGCTTTAGTTTATGGTGCAGCAGGCACTACAAATATTCCAGAAATTATATCAAAACTTTCCGTTGATGATCAATCTTCCCTACTTTCAGCATCACCTCTATTTTTAGCGGGTATATTCTTGCTAATCGTCGGATTTGGATTTAAGGTTGCAATTGTTCCGTTCCATCAATGGGCACCAGATGTTTATGAAGGAGCACCCACTACGATCGCTGCCTTCATTTCAGCTGGACCAAAAGCAGCGGGATTTGCAGCATTTCTAACTATTTTCGTTGACGCACTACCGAAACTACCAACCCAAGCAACTGGTGTTATCGTGTTATTGGCAATGTTGACGATGACTGTCGGAAACGTGATCGCTATCGCACAAACAAACATCAAACGCATGCTGGCATATTCAAGTATCGCACATGCTGGCTACGTGATGATAGGTTTAGCAGCAGCGAATCCAGATGGTAAATCAAGTGCGATGCTATACCTGTTTATTTACTGCGTTATGAATATCGGTGCATTCGGTGTAGTTATCATGGCAAGAACTACTGACGGTGAAAACTTGATGATTTCTGATTACGCAGGACTTGGTTTCCGCAAACCGTTGCTTGCCATGTTTATGACGTTAATGCTCTTATCTCTCGCTGGTTTTCCCCCTACTGCAGGTTTTGTTGGAAAATTATATGTTTTTAAATCCGCAGTTCAGGCAGGACATTATTGGCTCGTTATTTTTGGCGCAATAAACACCGCGATTTCTGCGTTCTACTATCTGCGTGTTGTTGTAACCATGTATATGCGTGAACCAGAAGAGGAATTGGAGTTCAAACCATATCCTCCAACCTTAGTCATCGGATTGGTGCTTGCAGCAATAGGCATTTTGCTCCTCGGGATTTTACCCTCGCTTCTGCTCAATCCTGCACAAAACGCAGTGCTATAATTAAGATCAGTCATTCGTAGAAAATACATTTTATAACAACCTCAATATTGATTTGTGAAGATTTTAGATTTCGCAGATTAATACTGAGGTTTTCTTTTTGTAACACTTGTAGTAGTACAGACCATTACGACTCTTACTTTTTTATAGTGAAACATCAAAATAATACCAATTCTAATAAAATTTTCAGGAAATACGAAAAAGATGCAACTTTCTTCAAACTTATTTGTAGTAGGGATAACTTCAATGCTCTCGGAGTTACGATATGACAGAAAAAATATTCCTTGAACTTGTCCGCAAATATCAAGATAAAATATTTCGGCATGCCTTTTACCTTCTCAAAAACAGTGAAGACGCAAAAGATATGACGCAAGAAACCTTTAGTAGGGCATGGCAACATCGAAATACGATAAGACAAGAAACCGCTCACTCATGGATGCTGAAATGTGTCCAAAATCTCTGCTACAACCAACTAAAACGAAGAAAATTTCAAGTGCATTTATCCAGAAAAATCCAAGGACATTTAGCCGATGAAGAAGGCGATACACTTGAAATGCTATTACATAAACACTCACATCAGTCGAATCCATCCCCAGACGAGATTACAATTAAACAAGAACTCAAGCAGTTAGTGCACCAAGCTATCAAAGAATTACCGGATTCTATGCAATCAATTGTAATCATGCGAGAAATAGATGAAAAAAGCTATAAGGAGATAGCAGAGGAATTAGATCAACCTGAAAACACCGTAAAATCAACCGTATTTCGTGCGCGTAAGAAATTACGCGAAATATTAAATCGCTTATTGGAGATGCAGATATGAAACCGACAATTATGATTCTCAGCAGTACACACTTGGATAATCCAGGACTTGACGCATTTAATCTCAAAATGGATGATGTACTCACTCCCAAACGCCAAAGTGAAATTGAATACCTTGTTAAACAACTCATACCGTTCAACCCTACTAAGATAGCCGTTGAACAAGACCCTTCGCGAAATGCTGAGATTAACAATAACTACCAAAGTTATCTAAATGGAACGTACAAACTGCAGCGATGGGAAGTTGATCAGCTCGGTTTTCGATTAGCAAAACAGGTGGGACTTTCACAAGTATACTGTGTGGATCATTTTCGAAGGGATGATCCAATGATTCATTTAGATGAATTAGACGTTAATTTAGTAGATTGTCACAAATTCGCGAAAGAACATAACCAAGAACATTTCTTACCAAACATTCAGGATTATGTTGATACTGACGCGAAAACACATCAAGGAAAAGACGGTGAAACTTGGATTGAACCTACAAAATATGAATCGTTGATAGATATGTATAGAAAACTTAACCAACCCGAAGGCAGACGTGCCGATCATCAAATATACTTACAAATGTCAAAAATCGGCATAAGTGACCAATATATTGGTGCGAATTGGGTTGGACATCTTTGGTATGCTCGCAATCTAAAAATATATGTTAATCTAACACGCATTGCAGAAACAGCAGATGATCGGATACTCCTTATTATCGGTGCTGGACATACCTATTTAATTCAACAGTTTCTTGAGGAATCGGGTGATTATAATGTTGAATGTCCACTAAAATATTTAGATACGGAGGATGTCAATTGATGAAACAAGAAAAGAAACCAACAATCATGATACTTGGTAGTACGCTCTTGGATAATCCTGGGATGGATGCATTCAACTACAGATGGGATGATGTCCTTGCACCCAAACGACAACGTGAAATAGAACAATTGGTGTCGCTACTCAAACCATTTCAACCTACCAAAATAGCCATTCAAGCAGACGAAATGTATGATTCCGAGATCAATGCAAACTATCAAGACTATCTAAATGATACATACAAACTGCAAAGAAGTGAAGTTGATCAGATCGGATATCGGTTAGCTAAGCAAATGGGGCATCAGAAGGTATACTGTGTGGACTATAGCCGAAGAGATGATCCAATCATTCCTTTAGATGAACTTGATATGAATTTGATAGATGTAGACAAATTCGCAATGGAACACAATCAAGAACATCTTCTACCACGATTAGCTGATTTTGCTGATCCAGACGTAGAAACCCTCGAAGAGGAAGATGGCAAAGTCTGGATTGAACCTAAAAAATACGAATCTCTCATCAATGTTTTCATAAGGTCTAATGAACCTGAAGGCAGGTATGCTGACCATCGGGTATACTTACGAATCGCAAAAGTTGGTATAGGAGACCAATATCCTGGCGCGAATTGGGTTGGACATCTTTGGTATGCACGCAATCTAAAAATCTTTGTCAACTTAACCCGCATTACCGAATCTGCAGAAGATCGTATTCTTTTAATTGTCGGTGCAGGGCTTGTCTACCTAATTAGACAATTTGTAGAGGAATCGGGAGATTACATCATTGAAGACCCACTAAAATATCTGAAACCGGAGAATAATAACTAATGAAACCAACAATCATGATTCTTGGCAGCGGACACCTTGCGAATCCGGGGATGGATGCATACAATTACAAAATGGATGATGTGCTTGCACCCAAACGACAACGTGAAATAGAACAATTGGTGTCGCTACTCAAACCGTTTTGTCCTACTAAGATTGCCCTTGAATTGGATCCAAGTCGTTGCGAAGCTGAAAACAGAGACTATCAAGGTTATCTGAACGGGACTTATGAACTCAAGCGGTACGAGGGTGATCAAATTGGTTATAGGTTGGCAAAACAGATGGGACATCCAAAGGTATACTGTGTAGATTATTGGCCAGAACAAAATCCATTTTTTCCAGAAGATCTTGACCCAGATTTGACGGATAGTGACAAATTCGCAATGGAACACAATCAAGAACACCTACTCTCAAGCGTAGAAGATTTTTATGCTGATTCCGACGTTGAATTTCACGAGGAGGAAGATGGCAGAGTTTGGATTGTTCCCAAGAAATATGAATCCCTCATTGACATGTATATCCGTGGTAACGAACCTGAAGGTAGGCGCGCTGAACATCAGCTATACCTACGTAGCGCACGGATTGGCTTAGGAGACCAGTATCCGGGAGCCAATTGGCTCTCCCATCGTTGGTACGATAGGAATCTCAAAATTTTTGTGAACCTAACGCGCATCACTGAATCTGCTGATGATCGAATTTTGTTGATAATCGGTGGTGGACATGTCTATCTTGTTCAGCAGTTTCTTGAGGATTCAGGGGATTACATCGTTGAAAGTCCCATAAAATATCTAAAAACGGTATAATATCATTAGATCCAATCTCCATACAGGTTTATCTGACGGCTCCCAAACCTAAAGGATTGGGGTTCTTTTAGGTCATCTTCTCAATTCGAAATGTTTTTGAAAATGTGGGCATCTTTTATATGCTTATAGCATACTCACTCAGTTTTAAGCCGAGTTGACCGTTGCAGCAACTGCATGGGTGCCCGCCAAGGCACGACTAACAGGGTCCGTATATTCCCCAAATGCGCGACCCAGATATTTTATCTACGAGGTTCTATTTTCGCGGTTGTGGAGGGAACACCGCCACAATCTCTATAAAGCGAGTTTAGCCTCTCATCACAAACGACTGGCAAGGATCACAACTTGCGTCGTATACAACCGAATGTGGTATTGAATGATTGTATCATTCATCATTCCAACTCAAGCAATTGAGTGGATAGGACACGGACAGAGTGTCCGCGATTGCTTTCCTATCCGAATGATGTCCATAGAATACCACAATCAAACGAAAAAGTCAAGGATTTTTGGCGGTGTTTCATCCCAAAACTAAAGCAGCGGGCTTTCACACCGCAACGTTTGGTAAAAACTAAATGGAAACGTATGGCAAATAGACACCGTTTACTTTCCTACACAGAACTGCGAAAAAATACGATCCAGAATATCTTCAGTAGTAGTTTTCCCTACGATATCACCCAGTGCATCAAGACCAATACGCAGATCCACAGAAACAAGATCGGGTGGCATCTCGTTTTCTAAACTCGTTATAACATTCTCAAGTGATTCTTGTGCACGACGAAGCGCATCTTGATGGCGAGCATTTGTTATAATCGGTGATTCTGCAATTGTAAATTCGCCACCAAGTAGTTCTTCACAGATTGCGTTTTTCAACTCATCAATACCCTTTTCTTCTGTAATTGCAGTCTGGATAACATGCACCTTTGGACAATGGTCAGATAACATAGGAGGTTGTGTTACCATGGGAAGATCCGTCTTATTCAGAATCAGGATTACTCGATGAGAATTCCCAATTTGTAACAACTCCATATCCGCTTCATCTAACGGTTGGGATGCATCAAACATTAGAAGCAGAAATTCCGCTTTATCAAGAACATCTCTACTCCTTTGAACGCCATGTTGTTCAACAACGTCGTCTGTCTGTCGAATCCCTGCTGTATCAATAAGATTTATGGGAATACCACCGACATTAATTGCCTCCTCAATCGTATCGCGCGTAGTCCCCGGAATGTCTGTAACAATAGCACGCGCAGTGGTAACCAGAGCATTGAACAGACTTGATTTTCCTACATTTGGTTTTCCCAGAATAGCAACTTTGACACCCTCCTTGATAATTCGACCTTCGGAAGCAGTATCTAAAAATTGCACTAAATCCTTCTGAATAGCACGGACAGTTTGCAACTGCGTGTCAATCTTCATAAAGTCTAAATCTTCATCCGGAAAATCAATAGATGCTTCAACTTCTGCAAGCAGTGCAGCAAGATTATCACTCAGCCGATTCACATGCTCCGAGAGTTTCCCCGATAGTGCATCAATCGCGATCTTACGACTCAATTCAGTTTTTGAACTAATGAGTTCTGCTACTGCTTCTGCTTGAGCGAGATCAAGCCTGCCGTTGAGATACGCGCGTTTCGTAAACTCACCCGGTTCAGCAAGCCTTGCCCCTGACTTCACAACTAACTCTAACACTGTTGTTAGTGGGACAAAGCCTCCATGACAGTTGAATTCAACTATATCTTCGGTAGTATAGGTATTGGGAGCGCGCATAATACCGAGAAGCACTTCATCAACGACTTCATCGGAATCGGATGTATCTATGACATGTCCGTGGGTAAGTGTATGTGTTGGGAGTTTGTCTGGTGAAATATCGCGTGAGGGACGAAACAATTGACAAGCAATAGGTATTGCAAGTGAACCACTGACGCGTACTATCCCGATGCCTCCTTCACCTCTCGGTGTAGCGATGGCAGTGATGGTATCGTCAAATTTCATAATGCAATTCCTGCTTTACAATGTGATTAATAGCCATCACTTGCAATAACAACACGCCTCATATCACCTTCGCCTTGACTAAAAGTTGAAATGGTATCATCCCCTTGTAAGGCGAGATGAATGATACGACGATCTTTTGCTGACATAGGAGAAAGAACAACATCTTGTCTTGTCCGTCTAACTTTAGCAGCAACTTGATGTGCAAGGTCAACAAGGGACTGTTCTCTCCGTTCTCGATAACCTTCAGTGTCAACAAACACCTTTTTCTTTGCAAGCGCACTTTTATTAATGATACAGTTCAGAATACGTTCCATAGCATCAAGTGTCTGTCCATGTTTGCCAATAAGGAGTGCCGGTGAATCAGTTACCATATTAAGGTGCAGACTTCCCTCAATAAAGTCAGATTCTATCTCGCCATCAATACCTATCCGTGTGAGTATTTCTTTTAAAACGGTTTCAGGCGAAGTCGTGATATCTTCCTTAAGAGTAGCACGAACTTTTGCTGGTTTCGCACCAAAACTCAATATGCCCTTTGTCGGTTCGTTTATTATGATGATATTTACGTCTTCACGTGTCGTTTCAAGTTCTGTGAGGGCAATATCAATTGCCTCTTCAACAGTTTCTGCTTCTACCTCAATATAGTTTTGCAAATGGTAACACTCCTTTTGTCCTGTGTATATTAACGCATATAAATGCAAATAAAATAATTATTATTGATTATTATGTGGACAAAACTTATATAATTTTATATTGTATATTATTATATCACAATATCTGAAATTTCGTATGTTATTATAGTAAAATTCGTAATTACTTGGACACTTTGGTAGGTGCGGTTTCCTAATCGAATCTATGCAAATAGTACGGTTAGATGAAGATTAATTTATTCTTTCGGTAATATTAATTTTCCAATACCTGTAGGCGCGCTTTGTAAGCGCGCTAGACTTCAATACTGAATTGCCGAATTTATTTCTTAATCTTCATGAACCCGAACCTACCAAGGTGTATGGACATATTTTTTGATTTCACTATAAGATAACGAGAACGTGTAAGTTTTCAGCAAAAAAAAAAACGAAAAATCTGTAGGACAATCTCCAAATCACGACAATTCGGAAATTGGTGTTCCCTCCTACAATGAATGTGATGGTCAATGCCCAAAACTTGGCATACTCCGATATAGAATATTAAATGTCTTCGTCATATTCCTGTCAGTAATACTATTTCTGTTTTCGGTTTGGTTTAGTTTCCTGTATCTCGCTCTCACCATCATGAAAATACTTTGTTTGTATATATTGTTGAGCTACAGTAAAGACATTATTACATAACCAGTATAACACAAAACCAGATGCCCAATTATAGAAAAGGAATACAAAAATAAGTGGCATAAACTGCATGATCTTCGCTTGCATATTCGTTGTAGCGGGTGTAGCAGACATGCCTCCGACAAATTTCTGTTGTAACCAAGTCGTCAGTCCGTTTAGTAGCGGTAAAAACCTTATGGCATCTATCTCCAAAAAGATCAACGGAATTGTAAATGGAAGTTGGAACAAGACATCTGGTGCCGATAGGTCATTTATCCAAAGGAAGAATGGTGCACTTCGGAACTCAACCGCAGTTCCAAGTAAAGCAAAGAGTGCCCAGAAAATAGGCAACTGCGGAAGCCATGGGATACACCCACTCAAAGGGTTCACTCCATTTTCTTTATAAATCCGCATTGTCGCTCTGTTCAGTTTTTGTGGATCATCCCGAAATTTTTCTTTCAATTCAACCAATTGCGGCTGAAGTTGCTGCATCTTCTTCATTGAGACATGCGCTTTGCGGGTGAGTGGAAAAGAAATGATCTTTACTAACGCAGTCAAAATGATAATTGATAACCCATAGTTCCCAAAGACATTGTATATCAACTTAACCAACCACAACATTCCCCAAGCCACAGGACCGAAAAAACCGAAATCAATGATTTTCGGTAGATCTATTGATAGTTCAGGATCGTTCGGGGCAGTGATTTCCTTCAACATTGCATCGTCCTTAGGACCTACGTAAAGACGAAAGGAATGGGTTTCTTTCTGTTGTGATGACAGTTGAAAATTTGGGATAGTCAGGACAGTGGTCTCAGTAGCTGCAGCTACAAATACATCTGAAGGTGCTTTTGTTTCTGGCTTGTCAAGTTTATAGGTTGCCTGAAGTTCCGGGTCAGGAATCATCACCGCAGTAAAATATTGATTATTAATACCCGCCCATAGCACATTTGCATAAGCCAATTCATCTTTAAGCTCTTTCTTTGGTTTTCCTGTGCCAATATAGGTTTTAGAACCCTCCTTTTTCGGGTCAAATCGTCCACGTTTACCGGACTCTTTTTCGTGAATTAGAATGTCAGCATTAATGCCTGCTCCCCAACGTAGTTCGTAACCGTTTGAAAGTTCATTTCCTCCAATTTGCACCAGTTGAGAATCATCTGTAATGTTCTCAAATATCAAATCCAAATCAACTGTATAGCTCTTATTATAAAATGTGAACTTCTTAGCGACCTGTAGTACATCACCAATTGTAGTCGTAAAAGTAAGCGTCTCTTTATCTTTTGATTCAGACAGTGTAATCGCTGCCTTATCAGCCTCCCATGTTGCGCGCCGCAAATCTAAATCAAGTTGTAGATCTTCATTTCCAAGTCGTAAGGCAAGACAGTTGAGGGCAGCCTCAGGAATAAGGTTCATTGGCACAATTATATTGGTGTCAGATCTGTCAGGAAAACGTAAATCTCCATTTTCTTTCTTTTCTGTCAATTCCCAATGTTTGGCTATTGCTAATTTCTCATTAAATTCAATTTCATAAGTATCAGTTGTGACCTGTATCACTGGATCATCAGGATTAACCTGAATAACCTGTGATGGTGCGGAATCAGGGGAATCCTCTAAACTATTTTCAGTGGTATTTGTTTGGGGTGTCTGTTCAGGTGTTGTTGGATCGGTCGGTTCCGGCGCGAAGCGATTACCAAATATCAAAGTCCAAGCAATCATTACAGCAAGCATCAGAACAACCGCAAGTATATAACGTGATCCCATTTATATTTAGCAACTCCTCTTTACTATTATTATATTCCTAAAATATTATTATTTATCATACACTCGTTTTAGACATTAGATCAGCGTTATTGTTATTGAAGTGGATCAAAACCCCCAGGATGATAGGGGTGGCATTTCACCAATCGTTTTATAGTTAACCAGATGCCCTTAAATGCACCATACTTCTCAAATGCTTGTTGTGCATAATGTGAGCAGGTCGGATGGAAACGACACGATGGTGGAAGAAGTGGAGAGATGAAACGGCGATACCCACGGATAACGTAGAGAATGAATCGACTCATTTTATTTTACAAACAGCGTTTTTGAGGACGAATTATTTACCCTAAATTCCCATATCCTCTGTGAGAACGATTCCCAATAGAGATTCAATAAGGAAAGCACTCTATCTATCCGCCTCTCTGTTCGTCAAGATTGATGCTCGGAGGAATAAATTATGTAAACTGTCACGCACTTCTTGCATTTTTAGTCCACAAGCAGCTGTCCTGCCAACAACTACAATATCGTAGTGGGGTCGGAGTTTATACTTCAGCACACGAAATGCTTCACGAATGAGGCGTTTGACACGATTCCTCTGAACACTTTTACCAACTTTTTTACTTACGGTAATTCCTAATCGGGTTTGTTTTAATTGTGTGTGGTAAACATATATAACGAAATACGCATCCCAATACTTTTTACCCTTTTTGTAGGCTCTCTGAAATTCCCATGACTTCTTCAGTCTTTCCGGATGCAGTTGGTAGGACATAACGTCAGGACACACTCATATCGGTCTCACCCTATACTTCGCAATTTGCAGCGACGAACGCATAGCCATTTCACGTCTTCAACCGTGTATAGGAATGCAGAAATCATTCCGCCTCAGTTAATATAGAGGTACTTTTTCCACGAGGGATGATACCCTCGAAAATGACGGTTAAGTTGCAAATATGTCAAAATAGAAGGTGTCTTCGGTACACGTTTTAACTTAAACTGCGTCTCATGCAGCATTTGACTGCCTTTTTTGTTATTGCATCGTTTGCAGGCAGTCACAACATTTTCCCATGTTGTTTTTCCGCCTTTTGAAATCGGAATAACATGATCAAGTGTGAGTAGAGATGCAGAAAGTTCACGATGGCAATACTGGCAGATGTGCTGGTCGCGCGCAAGGACATTTTTACGAGAAAACTTGACGACACTACGCGGAACATGAACATAGTTTACCAAACGAATAACGTGCGGCACTTTGACTGCAGTTGATGGTGACTGTATTTCTGAATCAGACACTTCTTCTGTCTGAGCTGTTCCCTTGAATACCATTTTCAAGGCACGTCTGAGATTGCAAACATTGATCGCTTCGTAACTTGCATTTAGTACCAAAACGGTGACATCCACTCGCCTGTCCTCCTACAAGCAAGTCATTCAGACTTTACTCACACATAATATTAACACATCTAAACACAAATTGCAACTAAAATCTAAATCTGCTTTCACAGAATCTCTTTCTATACAAGACAGAATTGTGGTATAATAGTCTGCAAAATACACATTTTGGTGATACTTGAATGTTTATTTATGAAGGAGAATTCGAATGTCAAATGAGGGTAGACGCTCTTTTTTACAAATCGCAACTGCAGGTATTGGCGGATTACTAAGTTTAGCAGCAGGCATTCCACTAATTGGATTTGCAATATCCCCAGCGTGGAAAAAAGGCGAATCCCAGTGGGTTGATTTAGGTTTAATAGACCGTCTCAAAAACAGCAAATTCAAAAAGGTAAATTATACATTCACAGCAAAGGACGGTTGGGTGAAAGCCACGAAAAAACGTTCTGTTTACGTTACAGATGTAGGCAACGGTGAGTGGGATGTCTTTTCCCGAACGTGCTCCCATCTCGGTTGTCTTGTTCGATGGAACGAAAGCCAAGAATCATTCTTATGCCCGTGCCACGGTGCGGTTTTTGATAAGAACGGTGCTGTTGTTGCTGGTCCTCCACCAGAACCGTTACAAAAACTTGAAGTCAAAGTAGAATCTGGTGTTTTATATGTAAAGGAGACGTAAATGAAGCAATTTCTAAAAGATCGTCTCCCATTAGATGGTATGATGGACCATCTGCGGAAACCACTACCGAAACATATCAATCTGCTATTCTCACTCGGTAGTTTAGCAATGTTCCTGCTGATACTTCAAGCGGTAACAGGTGCTTTCTTAGCATTATCCTATTCTCCTTCACCAGACCACGCCCACAATGCTGTCAAATATATCTCTGAAGAAGTGCCTTTCGGAAGTTTTGTGCGCGGCTTGCACCATTGGGGCGCAAGTGCAATGGTCATCATCGTTTTTCTGCATATTCTCCGTGTTGTCCTATACGGGTCATACAAGGCACCGCGCGAACTCACATGGGTCGTCGGTGTTCTCCTGTTTATAGTCACACTCGGTTTCGGATTTACAGGTTATCTGTTGCCCTGGGACGAAAAAGCGTATTGGGCAACGGTTGTCGGCATAGAAATCTCGAGTACTGCCCCTGTGTTGGGTGATGTAGTTGCAAAAATATTACGTGGCGGTACTGAGGTTGGCGCAGTAACGTTATCTCGGTTTTACGCACTTCATACCATCTGGCTACCGTGGTTAGCGTTCGGTTTAGTCGGTGTACACCTGTTCCTCGTCCGATACTACGGTTCTTCAGGATTACCAAAAAACACTGACGAGGAAATGAAAACCGGCAAACCTTTCTATCCGGATCAGGTTTTTGAAGATGTTGTCGGTATGCTAATCCTTTTTGTAGTACTTGCCTGTGCCGCACTGTTTGCACACGTTCCCCTTGAAGATGTCGCCGACCCAACAAACGCCAATTACGATCCACGACCAGAGTGGTACTTCCTTTTCCTATTTCAACTCCTCAAATACTTCCAAGGTCCATTTGAGATACTTGGCACATTTGTCATTCCAACGGTCGGTATGTTGTTACTGCTATTCCTACCCTTCTTAGACAGAAGCGAACGCAAGGTTCTCTGGAAACGTCCAATTGCACTGACGGTTACGAGTGTCAGTGTTATAGCCATAGTAGGATTGACAATCCTCGGTGCTACTGCACCAAAACTCGAAACCACAGAGGAAACTTCCCCTACAGAACAGGTGCAACAGGTCGCTCCACCTGACACGCAAACAGAACAAACCGACGAGGAAGAAGATGATGTGTTTGACTTCCAATTAACTGAGGAAGAAATACAAAATGCAACAGAAGTAGACGAAGAATCCCAATAAACTATATGATACAGCATTGAAGGACAGAGCGAGCAACGTAACCTACGACATGATTGTCTGAACCAGGATTTACAGGATTAGCAGGATAAGGAGTTGGAGTCTATAGATGCTGTTTATATGATAACAGACTGATGAAATGGAGGTAGAGACAATGGCTAAAACTATGGCTGATGTATATTGAACAAGGAAAAGCACAAGGCATTGAACAAGGCGAGATACAAGCAAAACGAGAGATGATCTTGAAATTACTTGACATACACGTCGGAAATATACCCGATACTGTTAGTAAAAAGGTTTCAAGGATGCGGAGCCGTTCTCGACTTGACTCGCTATTGGAACAGGTCGCAACCGCACAAAAACTTGATGATATTAAGTGGAATTGAACGCGTCCATCCCTCGTAGGTCGAAGCGATCGATATCGAACTCCGACCTACGAAGCACAAAACATAGAAAAATCATTCTATCTTTGGTATCCTGCAACCATACAAAAAATATAGGAACATTGCTATGAAAAACCTAATAATCATTCTAACACTGACAATATTATTCTCTATATTTACATATAACACGACATCCGCAGAGATTGTCACAGATGGACTCGTAAGCTATTGGACATTTGATAAAAATGATATGATCAATAGAACCTTAAAAGATGTATGGGGCGAAAACAACGCAACAATCCACGGAAACCCCAAATCCGTTCAAGGTAAAGTTGGAGAAGCATTCAAATTCGATGGCGTAAATGATTATATTGACCTCACAACGCTCGGAGACTTTGGAGACCAACTCGGAAAATCTACATTTGAAGCATGGATAAAAACTACCAACAAGAAAGATTGGATGACCTTAGTAAATACGAACGGACATAAGTGTCCTAATTGGAGTATTCATATAAATGGAGATGTGAAACTGAATGGAGGGGTTGATAGAGGTGAAGGTATGGTCTATTTTTCAACAAGTCTTAGAAGGGTAGATGGAAGAGGTTGCGGTGGAGCTACCAGAGGATCTTCTATGAATATATTTGATGGAGAGTGGCATCATCTTGTCTATACATTGAATTATGTAATCAAACCTACGGGTGGAAGTGGTGGCAGAATTGTCTATCTTGACGGCATCAAAAGATCAACGGGAACACATGGATTCGGAGGTAACAGAGCCTTCTTTCCATTCACGGCTCCTGTCCATCTCGGTGCGAGAAAAACGAATGGCGTAACCAGCAGCTTCTTTGAGGGATACATAGATGAAGTCCGTTTATATAATCGTCCCCTCACAGCAGATCAAGTCCAACAGAACTACGAATCAAGAGATCCTTTCAATGTTGAACCCAAAGGTAAATTAGCAACCCTGTGGGGCAAACTCAAGCGGTGATATTGTTTGAACCAGGATGGACAGGATTATAGGATTAGCAGGATAAGAGAGTACAGCGTACCTCATAAATAGTGAATAATTGAAATTAAAACTTTTAAAAAATTATCATCTCTGTTAAACTTTTGAAAAATTTGAAAGTTAGGAGATGGTTTGAATGGAACTCAGCGATAAAGAATGGGAAATCATTGAACCACTTTTACCTGAAGTGCCATCAGGTAAACAAGGCAGACCTTGGCGTGGTAATAGGGAAGTGTTGGATGCTATACTTTGGGTGTTGCGGACAGGAGCACCTTGGCAGGATTTACCAGAAAAGTATCCATCGTATCAAACTTGTCATCGTCGTTTTCAGCAATGGTCATCGGATGGCACGCTTGAAAAAGTTCAAATGGCACTCACAGAAATGCTTGAAAAACGAAAAAAAATAAATGTGAGTGAGTTAGGTTTTGTACTTCTTGCTTGCATACGTATGTCATTAAAATATTTATGAGATACGCTGTAGTAACTTACGTACTTTACTAACCTTTTAGCAGTGTTTTGTTACCCCTGTAATAGACTGCGTTAATTTTCTAAGAACAACATAAAAGAGAATTATTTTATGAAAAGTACATTTCCTGTGAGAAACTTTTTACATCTGATGGACAACTCTACTGAAACACAGTTAATAAAAAAAATCCTTAAAAGTCCGCTTGGTTTAGCAGCGAAAATTGTTGAATTTCTTTTTCAGGATAAGTTGCATGAATTGAAAGATGATTTGGATGAAATTAAGCAGTTTGTAGCTGGAATAAAGCGATCCGAAATACTCGCTGATCACTATTCACTCGCCTCCTACTATCCATACATGTTTGCTTTTCATCAATTTGTTCATAGTTCATTTCGGGCTAGACAAGGAAAGGTCCTTGAACAAGTGATTCAAGGCATACTAACACAGTATTCAAAATGTGATAGTGTCCCAGATAAGAATCCAGAAAGACTTATGATATTAAACCAGATTTTCGAGACTGACGAACTTTCAAACCTTGATATTGATGTAATGGCATCGGATTTGAGAAATAAAAAGACACTTGCTATTCAAATTCGATCACGAGATGATACAGGTGGTACAACTGCTAAAGCATCTCTTGTAGAATTATTACGTGAACTCTTGAGAACAAATAAAGTTCCTGTAAACAAATTGCTATATCTCGTTTGTGTTTGGGATCCTCGTGACGCTCAACAGAAGAATTCCACGGTCAGAAAAATGTATTCTTCTCTAAAAGACTTTGTTGATATAAACTCGGAAGCTTTCAACGCAATTGTTAATACAAAAGTAAAATTGAAAGAAAATATATTCTTACAGATTGCTTATGGAACTGATGAAATAGCAAATGCTCTCTTTGAATGGATAGGTGATAAAAATACAGCAGTATTGAATGCAATATCCATCGTTGTTGATTTAGTAAGCGATTGGGATGATTTATGGGTTGCATACACAATCGCAAGTTTGGAATTGGAAGTCACCGAATTTTATAGGATGTCAAATATAAACTTAATAAACGAAAAATATGAAAAGATTGGAATTGACTTTAATTTTGGATCTTATCAAGACTTGACAGATTCAATTGATAACATAGTTCAACAGATAATTCCATTTTGGATTGAAGACAGCATTCCACTAAAATCATTATCAGATAAAGCACAATACATCAGGGATTTACTATTTTTGAAAGCATATTATGAAAAATTATAAGCATGAAGAACAAATATCACTTTTTGACATTGAAAAGACCTCTAACATATTAAAAGAAAGTGTTGAATGTGATGAGGTAGATTTTGTCTCCTTTCGAGAGTTAGTCCCTGAAATCACCGACACAGGTTACCTGACCCACGCCATCGTGTCATACCCCGCGAAATTCATCCCACAAGTCGTCAGATATGCAATAAACACTTACACAAAAGAAGATGATTGGATTATTGATCCATTCGCAGGTTCAGGAACTGTAGGCGTGGAAGCATATCTATGCAAACGAAACGCTGTTCTCTTTGACTTAAACCTGCTTTTAAATCACATTATGCCGCTAAAGGTTTATCGCGGAAAAGAACGGCTGAAGATAGAATCGTTAGGAAATCTATTAGACGGTATGATAGAGAATAATACACACCTTTTTGCACCATCCTGGTCCAATGTCAACTATTGGTACGCACCTGAAATCTTAGAACTGCTTTCGCAATATTGGGGGTTTATCCACAACATAGAACAAGATGTCTATACCGGAATTATCAAATCAGCACTACTAAAGGTCAGCAAACGCTTCTCCTACACCGAACACAGAACACCAAAATTAGCAAGATCCAAACGTAAGTTAGCGGCAATTGAAGAGCTGCTCAAGGAAAATTGGAAGGAGAAGCTCATTGATGTAGTCTACGACCACTCCTTCAAAACATTAAGTCGCATAAACGACTTTGTAACCCTTACAAAACATCATCAAAATCAGGTAGATTTTCATGGGGGCGTTGATTCTTCTTATATTGATGTGCCACGCGAATGTGACGCACTTATCACTTCGCCTCCTTATCTACAAGCACAAGAATACATCCGATCCACAAAGATGGATCTCTACTGGTTAGGACACACCGATGAAGAAATTCAAGCACTATCACGTCTTGAAATCCCCTATCGCAAAGCAGACCGTATGATACATACAAAAACGTTGGACAATATCAGGGACAAACTCACACGTCCAGACCTATGCAACCGCCTTGACTCCTACTTTTGCCACACGATAAACGCACTTGAAAATACCGTGAACCGATTGAAACCGAATGCAACCGCATGTATTTTTGTAGGCAATCCACGCATTGATGGCATCACCGTCGAACTCTGGCGAATCTTAGCGGAATATTTTACAGAACGCGGTTACCAATTTGAAAAAGTCTATGAAGATAGGATTAAAACACGCCAACTGTTCGGAGTGCGTAAAAATAAAAATCCCGATGGAATGAAGTCGGAATATTTACTTATATTGAGAAAGACGACTGTTTGATAGCGTTGCCTTTAAATCCTGGTTCAGCCAATATCAAATACTCTACACTACCCTCTTCCCACTTTTTCATTGACACCATTTCCCGTAATATTATAAAATAAAACAAAAATCGTAGCGGCGGGACCATCAAATCCGCCAGCAAGGAGACGAAATGAAATCTCTACATACCTTCAAGCAAATAGCAACAGCACTGCTTCTACTACTCCTTATTACCCTACCCCTAACTGCTGAGGAGCAACCCGAAGAAGCACCACCTCCTCTCAAAAAATACGTTGAGTTCACCCTAAGCGGCACCTATACCGACACAAAAGAGATCAGCTTTTTTGGTACTTCTTCAACAAAAACAATGCGCGGACTTTTCAAGAAATTGGACGCACTCAAAAATGACGATGAAGTCGCAGGCATCATCTTCAAAATCGGAAACATCGGTGTAGGATGGGCAAACTTACAGGAATTAAGAGAGAAATTAGATGAAATCCGTGAGACAGACAAAGAGATGATCGCATATCTTGAAGGTGGTGGTAATGCACAATATCTCCTCGCCGCTGCAATGGACAGAATTGTTCTGATGCCCGTAGGAACACTTAATCTAATCGGTTTACGTTCCGAAATATTCTTCTTCAAAGGACTATTAGAAAAACTGGATATTGAAGCCGATATGCTCGCAATGGGTAAATTCAAATCCGGTGTTGAACCGTTTACACGCGACAGCATGTCTGATGCCTTCCGAGAATCCATGACCGAATTACTTGACGACCTGTACTCCCAAATGTTGGGTAAGATTGCTGACGGAAGAGACGAAATAACACCTGAACTTACTGCAAAATTGGTTGATAGCGGTCCCTTCACTGCAAAAGAAGCACAAGAGTTAAATCTCGTTGATGAACTTCAATACTACGATGAACTACTGGATACAATCAATGCAGAAAATAAGGGAGAAGCAGAAGTTGCTCCAAAAGACACCGATAAGAAACGAAAAATGCCTAACATGAATAGTTTCGCTGGAATGATGCAGCTGTTCAGTATGTTGAACCCACCACAACGTGCAAAACCACGTCCCGCAGACAAACAAATCGCACTTATCTACGCAAGCGGTCCCATCTTACCCGACTTTAACTCACCCTTCCCAACAACGTCTATGATTACACCGAAGGGATTAAAGGATACGTTTAAGAAGGTGCGTTCCGACGATGCTGTTAAAGCAGTAGTTTTCCGCGTTGATAGTCCGGGCGGTTCCGCACTCGCATCCGACCTAATCTGGCGTGAAGTTATGCTAACACAACGCAAAAAACCTGTCATCGTCTCTATGGCAAACTATGCTGCCTCTGGTGGTTATTACATTTCAATGGCAGCAGGAACAATAGTCGCACAACCCGGAACACTCACGGGTTCTATCGGAGTCTACGGCGGCAAACTCAATATGAAAGGTCTCTATAACAAAATCGGTCTGAAAAAAGAGATAATCACACACGGGCAAAACGCAACAATCTATTCAGATTACGGCAACTTTTCACCGACAGAACGAGAACGCGTTGAAAAAATGATGAAGACTATCTATGACGATTTTGTTAACAAAGCTGCAGCAGGCAGGAAAACAACCTATGACGAGATTCATGCCGTCGCACAAGGTAGAGTCTGGACAGGAAAACAAGCAAAAGAACTCGGACTCGTTGATGAAATCGGTGGACTTGAAACTGCACTAACAATCGCAAAAAAACAAGGCGAAATTGCCGATGATGATAAATACGACATCATCGTGCTACCTGAAGAAAAACCCTTTTTAGAACAATTCTTAGAAAGCATGCTTGAAGTAGAGATGGAAATTTCAGAGTCATTACCTCTACAAATAGCACAACAACACCCGCTATTTCCGTTGTTAAAAGGACAATGGCATCAGATAATAACATGGATAACCCTATTTGAAAAGGAACGAGTAATCACAGCACTACCTTTTGATATTACAATCCGGTGATTTTAGCAAAATCTTAAACGCGTTTGTAGTCGCGCAATTCATTGCGCCTCTTATATTCATTATCTATTTTTGAATTTTCCACTGGGACAATACATATCAATAATTGTGGGGTTTACTATATATGAATAACAACGATTTTCATGTGGATATAACCGACGAACAAGTAACCTTTTTTCAGGAAAACGGATATCTGAGCATACAGCAGATCACAACCGATAAAGAGATAGAATGGCTCAAGGGAATTTACGATGAACTCTTCACGGAACGCACAGGTGAGGAACAGGGACGTTATTTTGATTTAGCAGGTCCCCGCGCACATAAAGGCAAAGAGACATTACCACAAGTCTTAGGTCCTGAAGCACAATTCCCTGAACTCCGCGAATCTATCTATTTCCAAAACGCACGCAGACTCGCAGCAAAACTGCTCAGCGTTGAAATGGAAAACGTCGGTGGCGGTGGACACATGATACTAAAGCCTGCAAACTACGGAAACGAAACCCCGTGGCACCAAGACGAAGCATACTGGAATCCAACCGTCTTACCACATAGTTTGAGCGTTTGGCTTCCACTTGACAAAGCAACAATAGAGAGTGGATGCCTCCATTTTATCCCAAAATCCCACAAAGGAGACGTGCATTGGCATCGGCATATCAACAACGATCCACTCGTACACGGCTTAGTAACAGATGACGTTGATCCATCAGAGGCAGTTGTATGTCCCATACCTGCAGGCGGTGCAACGTTCCATCACTGTCGCACCCTACACTATTCAGCCCCAAACAGCACAGACCAAGAACGTAGGGCATATATCCTTGTCTTCAGCGGTCCGTCCCAAAAGTTGGACGAACCCGCACACCGACCATGGATAGAAGAGGAGCAAGAAGCACTCGCAAAACTAAAATCCTTAGCAGCAGAAAGGGAGTAAGTACGCCATAACGGTAGGTTCGGTTTCCTAACCGAACCATAGGTGTCAATTTAAGGACGAGGTGCGTTTGTAGTCGCGCAATTCATTGCGCCTCTTACATTATCGTAGGTCGGAGCGAGCGAAGCGACCTCCGACATGAATACAAAGCCCCAGAGGGGCGAAAGGTGTATAGAATACCTATCACGCCAAGTCTAAAGCCCCAGCGGGGCGAAAGGTGTATAGAATCACCAATGCTTATACTACAAATAATAGGTTTTCATTCACAAACACAGAAATCTGTGTAATCCGAAATTCAGACAATTAAAATACGGTCACCAAACAATGAACATCATCTGCACAGGCATCAGTTGCTCAGGACGCAAAGAACTCCTAAAAGACTTTGAAGCACTCTGCATCCAGCGACAACTCAACATTGGATTCTTCAACGTCGGCGATTACATGCACCGCGTCGCAGCAGAATCCCGCGTCCACTTCACAGCCAAGGTCCTCGACTCCGACCCAGCCGTTTTATCTCTTGCACGACGCACCGCATTCTACGAAATAGCAAGAGATGCCCAAGCCTATCAACATGCAATCATAGGATTACACGCATGCTTCCGATGGCGAGGCAGCCTGTTGGAAGGCTTCTCATTCAAAGACATTGAAATTCTTCCACCCGATATGTTCATTAATGTAGTTGACAACATAGCCGACATCTACCAACGCATGGAAAAAAGCACACAATGGTCAGGGACCAGAAAAGCAGCCCTCAACGTCTGGTTAGACGAGGAAGAATTCCTAACAAGACAACTTGCACATCTCACAGAAAAACCGCACTACACCGTCGCAAGACAACATAACCTCGTAAATTTCTATGAACTACTCTTTTCAGAAAAACCGAAATTCTATCTAAGTTATCCGATAACACTCTTAAGAGACACACCCGAAGAAATACAGAGAATACGCAAGTTAGGTGAAAAACTTTCCAAATCATACATCTGCTTCGACCCGCTTGCCATAAAGGACATGGCACTTGTCACCTTCTCCAAAGCAGAAGCAGATGACGACATGCTGAACGTCCCTGAAACGATGAGTGAGTTAGATGATGATGTCATTGAGCAAATAAAAACCAGAACTATTTCACGGGATTACCAGTTTGTCCACCAGAGTGATTTTGTCGTAGTCATCTATCCCACCGACAAATTATCTCCTGGTGTCCTAAGCGAGATGAACTACGCCACTCGTCATAACAAACCTGTATACGCTGTCTACAACGAGACCCGTAGCATCTTCTTTGAAAACCTATGTGACAAAATATTTGATACCTTTGAAGAATTAGACAAATTTCTTAAAGAAACGTATGATATACAATAATCCTTATTCTGCACTGTTGTTTCTGTATGTAATTTAATTGTCACCTTAGACACAATTTCTTTCGCAGAACACTTAGGGTTATATTTTAAAGTATTGATTCTATTTCCAAGAAACGAATTTGACAGTTAGGTGTGTAAATCGTATAATATAAACTAAGGATATCGGTCATCGGAGAAAAGACTGTGAATAAGCCAATTCATGCAGAACACCAGAATAAACTTGAGAAGATATTGGAAATAATCCGATTAATTGATGATAAATCGGTTAATGACGACTACATCTACCGTGGGGAACCTAAACACTATGAAAAAGTAACTTCGTCCCTCTACCGAGAATATCATGATGTTGAAGCAGAACATTTTGATATAGATGCAGTTGAAAAAGAAATATTATACGAAGCAAAAAAATACACCAATAAAACAGACGATTTTGAAATTCTTACCGAGATTCATTACTACGGAGGTAAAACTAACTTAATAGAGTTTACGTCCGATTATCGTGTAGCACTTTTTTTTGCGTGTGACAGTTTTCCTAATGATGATGGCAGACTTATCTTACAAAAAACTAATGAATTAGAAGATTGCATTAAGTACCCTCAGAAATCAATTAATCAAATGGAATCTCTGAGTATTGTATTTGTAAAACCTTCTATTGGTTTTATTGTACCAAACGATATAATCTATATCCCAGCATCCTTAAAACAGACAATGCTGAATCATTTACGTGAGGATCACAACATATCTGCTGAAATTTTCTACAATGACCTCTACGGTTTTGTGAGAAACCGAAGTGTTCACCAGAGTGCTTATACAGAGTTTTATAGGGGTGTGACACATCAAAATAGAGGGAATTCGGCCAAGAACCGTAAACAGAAACAGGATGAATATAATAAAGCAATTGCACATTATACTGAAGCGTTAAAACTAAAACCTGATCTGTTTGGAGCCTATTGCAATCGTGGAGTTGTTCAAAGCGTTAATGGCGAGTTTACTAAAGCCATTGAAGACTTGAATGAAGCAATAAACTTGAACCCAGAGGACGCTAACATATTTCACAACCGTGGTGCCTTTTACGGTATAATAGGTGAGATTGACAAGGCAATTAAAGATTTGAACAAATCAATTATCCTGAATCCTGAGAATGCTAATGCATATTACAACCGCGGTATTTCTTACATCCAAAAAAGTAATTTTGATGCTGCTATCAAAGATTATAGCAAAGCAATAAACTTAAATCCAGAGGATGCTAGAGTATATTTCTACCGCGCCTACGCTTATAGTATCAAAAGCAATGTCAATAAAGCTATTGAAGACTATAACAAGGCAATAAAACTCAACCCAGAACTCGCTGAAGCATATCACTATCGAGGAAATGCACACCAAATAAAAGGTGAAGTTGAAAAAGCTATTGAAGACTATAAACAGGCAATAAAACTCAATCCAAAAGATGTTAAATCTTTCTACAACCGTGGTAACATCTACAGGGAAATTAGCCAAGTTGAAAAAGCTATTGAAGATTTCAACAAAGTAATAGAACTTAATCCTGAATTGCCCGAAGCATATTGCAATCGAGGAAGGGCTTACCGTGAAAAAGGTGAGTTTGACAAAGCTATTGACGACATAAGCATAGCAATAAATCTCAATCCCAGTTATGCTAGTGCCTATAACAGTCG
>JAJEAG010000074.1 GCA_022824265.1 Candidatus Poribacteria bacterium
TCCGACTTCGGAAGTTGTTCGAGCGAACTATCGTCTTCGAGTTACTTGGATACGGCTATGCACGTATCCCTAAAACAAGACACTTCCGACTTGTTTCGGAAGTATGTTATCAAGTTTGACATATTTTGTCAAGGAAAATATGGGATCGTGGGAGCGGGCATTCCTCCCAAGTTTTTAAACTTGGGCTTCCTGCCCGAAACGTTGGTGATTTTTGGATTTATTTTATTAGTGAACCGATATATATCAATTAAGCGTATCTGTCCAGACTGTGGTTATGCATTACGAAAATTAGAACCCAGTTGTCCTTCGTGTGGACGTGTTTTTTCTGACAGATAGTTGGGAGAATATAATGTGGAGTTAATAACGTTATTTGGAGAATTTGGAGATTTCGGATACATGTTCTTGATTACCTTCATAATTGTTCTTGTGGTAGGTAACAGTAAATTGTTTTCCATTCAAACTGGAAAGTATATATGATCTGACTGTGAATTAGAACTTCACTCATAACATAAACAATACATCATGTTGACGAATTTATGAAATATAAGGATAACACTATGGCAAAGTCAAAATTGAAATTTGAAGGGGTGTTCTGTCAGCATAATATTTGCACCGAGTCAAAAGCTCAGACAGAACTTGAGGGAGAAAAAAGTGAGAAAATAAATATGCAAAATAATGAAAGAATGCGAAAATATTCTAATACAAGATTTACGAACTCATATTTAACGAATGCAACAGTTGGATTGAAGTTTGATACATTGAAAAGAGTCACAACTTCTCTGTGTCAATCTCTAACTCTTTTTTTGATCCTGTTTGTAGGTATTATCGGTTGCTCTGATGTCCCTTATACAGGACCGGTGTTGACCGTCGACAATGTTGATCGTTTTCTTGAATCAACGGGAGAGGATACTGTATGTCTGCAAGACGGGTTTGATACCATTTGCTTAAGAGTACTGGAACAAGAAGAAGGTGAGGAGGAACCACCAACCGTACATATTTATCCTTCGAGCATTACTTTTGTGTTCCATTATGAAGATCGTCCTCTTTTGCAAGCGGAAAGGGTGATGGACACTACAGAGGTTGTCCAGGAATTAATTGATACTGGGAAAGTCCAGTTACCGCCAGATGCAGTCGGTGACCCAAAGATTGATATCGATACAGGATTGTGGTATATAGAGATTTATTATCCAGAATCATACCCTGAAGCAAATCGTGGAACAACGCCAGAGACAAGTGGACTTGACATAAGGGTTCGTGCAGGTTCTGTGTTGGATGCTAATGTGAGAAATGATCTTAGAATATTAAACTTTGAACAGATTAATAAGCCAAATGGTATCAGTGGTGTTAGATTCTCAGTTGATACGCAAGAAGCCGATTTAACAATTCAAGTTAACGGTATAGTACCTGAATTTACAGCAAAGTTCTACATGAAAGCAGATGGAGTGGCATCTGAAGATAACGTCTATTCCTTCGAATTACAACCCAATGATAATCCATAGATAGGAATAACGTGATATGTAGAAACATAAATCGTTTCTTTAGTATGCCTTATCAGATATGTTATAAAACCTTGAAAGATATTTTATCTGGAAATAAAAACATCGAATATAAACAAGCATACATACGAAACGCAAAGCCAGATACCAAATTTGATACGTCAAGATACCTTCAACACAAACTATCAGGTGAACGAAGGAAATCAGGTTTTGCTATGGCTACGAAGTTTATTGCAATTTCTTTTGGATCGATCATTTGTATTCTTATTATATTATTGAACATCATAGGTTGTTCAGATCTGCCGTATACAGGTCCACTGTTACAGCCTGGAGATGTGGATCAATATTTTCAAGACCATGGTAATGGATTGGTCTGTCTACACAATGGAACGGAATCCGCCTGCGTTACTCTCGTGCCAAAACCGAAAGAAAGCTCTTTACCTGTCATTCATATTCATCCATCAAGAACTATTTATGTCTTCTATTATAAAGGTGAAGTCATTTTGGAGGCTGAGAGGGTTTCTGATAACAGTGACTTGATAGATGAATTAATAGATGGTGAAACTGAAACTATCACCTTACCTGAAACTAACACTGTTCCTCGTGATGACGTTGTTGGTGGTCAAACGTCTCTTGAAAACAATGGTGAGAATAATAATACTGCCCCGGAATTTTTAGAAGGCGATTATACAAGTCGTGATGTTTTAGAAAATAGGGCAATAGGTGAACTAATTGGAGCACCTATATCAGCAACTGATAACGACAATGATAATTTGACATACATACTCAGTGGTACGGATCAAACATCCTTTAGTATTGATCAAACAACTGGACAGCTAAAGGTTAACACCGATTTGGATTATGAATCAAAAAGTATGTATTCAGTTATAATTACTGTTTTTGATGATAATCTATCAGATAGTATTGATGTTACTATTTACGTATTAGATATTGACGAGACACCTCCTGATATAGACAATGGTGGAAATGAGAACAACGGAAATAACGGGAATAACGGCAATGGGAACAATGGAAATGGAAACAATGGGAACAACGGAAACAATGGGAATAATGGGAACAACGGAAACAATGGGAACAATGAAAACAACGGAAACAATGGGAACAATGAAAACAACGGAAATAATGGCAATAATGGGAACAATGAAAACAATGGAAACAATGGCAATAACGGAAATAATGGCAATAATGGAAACAATGGAAATAATGGAAATAACGGAAACAATGGGAACAATGGAAATAACGGAAACAATGGAAATAATGGCAATGGCAATAACGGGAACAATGGAAACAATGGAAACAATGGCAATAATGGGAACAACGGAAACAATGGAAACAATGGCAATAACGGAAATAATGGCAATAATGGAAACAATGGAAATAATGGAAATAACGGAAACAATGGGAACAATGGAAATAACGGAAATAATGGGAACAATGGAAACAATGGCAATAACGGAAATAATGGGAACAACGGAAACAATGAGAATGAGAATAATGGAAACAATGGCAATGAGAATAACGGCAATAATGGCAATAACGGAAACAATGAGAATGAGAATAATGGAAACAATGAGAATGAAAATGATGACACTACTACAACATCTCCAACTCCAACTCCAACTCCAACTACCACAACTACACCAACTACACCAACTACCATCCCTGTAGGAGAAACCGAGATAGGTTCACACTACTACTATGATAGTCTTGATCCTGTTTCAGGAGATGGATGGGCAGTGCATATATACTATCCAGCAAATTACAATGGTCCGCGTAAACAACAAGAAGATCCTGAAGGATATGGATTTAGTATTACTTTGAGCGATGGTGATATAATAGAATTTGTGCAAACTGCTGTTGACTGTTTCGACTACGACGCTGATGGAGAATATGACAGACCCTGCAACGAAACTGATAATGCCACGTACAGTGTTCAGATCTACGTTCAAACTGGGGAACCAATAATTCAAATAACTGTAACTTGGCAACCACCATATTCTGGTCGCACCCAAACATATACTCTTGATAGAAGCATTAACTTGGCAAGGTATGGTGATCCTAAATACAGTGAAGATCATAGCAATCAAGAAATAAGGTAACCTGTCGTTATAAATTAGAAATAAACCTGTGAATTATATTTTCTAAAGTGTGGTATATATGGATACAGCAAGAATTCAGGTCAAAGCGGGAAATGGTGGTAACGGCTGTATAAGTTTTCGTAGAGAAAAATATGTGCCTCGCGGTGGTCCTGATGGTGGTGATGGTGGAAACGGTGGAAATGTCATCCTTGTCGCTACACTCGGAATGAGTACCTTGATTGATTTGCGGCACAATCCTCGTCAGGTTGCTGAAAATGGAGGACACGGTGCTGGGAAGCAACGGGATGGTGCGGATGGTGCGGATCGTATCATTAAAGTTCCTGTCGGTACCATTGTAAGAGAATGTGAGTCGGAGAAAATGCTTGTAGACTTTACTGAACCTGGACAAACAGTTGTGGCTGCACGCGGTGGAATAGGCGGTAAAGGTAATTCTCACTTTAAAAGCAGTATATTTCAAACCCCGCGTGTCGCTGAAAAAGGCGAACCTGGTGAAGAACACGAGATTAGTCTTGAAGTCAAACTTATTGCTGATGTTGGCTTAGTTGGTTATCCGAATGCTGGAAAATCAACGCTTTTAGCACGTACATCTGCAGCAACCCCAAAAATTGCTTCCTATCCTTTCACTACCCTCATCCCAAACTTAGGTGTTGTACGTATTGATCAAGAACAGAATTTTGTGCTTGCGGATATACCTGGATTGATTGAAGGTGCACATAAGGGTGCTGGGTTAGGACATCAGTTTTTGCGACATATCGAACGTACAAAGATGCTAATTCATGTAATTGACCTTAGTGCTACAGATGGTCGAGACCCAATAGAAGATTATGAGCAGCTAAACCTTGAGCTTGGTCACTATAATGATAATTTGACAGAGTTACCTCAGATCATCGCACTAAATAAGGTAGATATGCCTGATGCGGAAGCGAATTTAGCACGCGTACAGGATTATTTCGGTAAACGGAAAGTTTTTCCTATCTCAGCAATAACAGGTGAAGGTGTTGATGCTTTGATGCAACAAGCCTACCGTTCTTTACAATATCTTGAATCTAAGACACGAAAGGAAGCAGAAACGACTATTACATTTGGAGATGAAATTCCACCTGAACCACGAGCACGTTTTGAACTAAACCAAACTGAGAATGGATTTGTCGTCAGTGGTGCAGAACCAAAACGTGCTGTAGTTATGACCGATATGGAAAATGAACAGGCTTTGATTTTGCTATTCCGTAAATTAAAAAAGATGGGTGTCATAAACGCTCTGATCCGTGCAGACGTCAAAGAGGGAGATACAATTCAGATTGATGAGTACGAATTCACCTATAACCCAAGAACAATGAAATAACGTAAATATGGAACCCTCCGACTTAATATTTTCTCAGAAACAACCTAATCCGAAAATCGAAAACAGTATTCATAATATGCAGATTCATGGTCGTGAATGTATATCCAATGTTAAACGTATCGTGGTAAAGATTGGTAGCAGCACGATTTCAGACGATTTACGTATCAATGACGCAGCACTTGATGGCTTAGTCCACGATTTAGCGACTGTCAAACAGCAGGGAATAGAGTTGATTCTTGTTACTTCGGGTGCGATTGCTGCAGGTCTACCGCACCTTGGACTAAACACTCGTCCCAAAACCCTGCCCGGTCTGCAAGCCGCTGCTGCTGTAGGACAAATACGATTAATGGCTGCTTATGCAGAACGTTTTCAACATTATGGACTGTGTCCTTCTCAGTTATTACTTACACAAGACGACTTCTCTGATAGGAAACGTTATACCCGCATGAATGATGCCCTGCATACGCTGCTTCAGCTCGGAACGATTCCTATTATCAATGAGAATGATAGTGTATCAGTAGAAGAAATAAAGGTTGGTGACAACGATACCCTTTCGGCTTATGTGACTAATCTTGCACAAGCGGATCTCCTCATCATCCTATCAGACCAGCAAGGATTTTTCACTGCTGATCCGAGGCACAATCCTGACGTAGAGTTAATTCACACTGTCAAGGATATTTCTAATGAGATATGGCAGGCTGCAGGAAAAGCAGGTACAGAAAGTGGAACTGGTGGAATGATCACGAAGTTGCGTGCTGCAGAGATTGTAACTGCATCCGGTGAGATGATGATTATTGCTTATGGAAGAGAGCCTCTGGTCGTTACTCGTCTACTTAAAGGTGAACTTCTTGGAACACTATTCCTTCCGAATACCCGTATTTCTGGTCGCAAAAGATGGATCGCATATTCACGTCCACCCAAAGGCTATCTCGTTATTGATAATGGCGCGCAGAACGCACTCATCCAAGGTGGAAAAAGTCTACTTCCCGCAGGTATCCAAAGCGTTGAAGGACATTTTAATTACAGTGATACAGTATCATGCTTTGCAGAAAACGGAGTTGAGATTGCACGTGGTTTGATCAACTACAACTCAACTGAGACTTCAAAACTTGCTGGTAAACAGACGCAGGATATTGAAAGTATTCTCGGTTACCATGATTACGATGAAATCATTCATCGTGATAACCTTGTATTGCTGACTTGACCGACAGATTATATCACTATAAGACTACTTAACAATGAGTGCTGTTTGAATTCTACCCATAAGCATCAATTTAGTGCGTAACCATTGAGGTCACTACGCTCGCCCCGACCTATGATAATGTAAAAGGCACAAAATGCAATAAGCACACATGGCGTTGATTTGGCAATGAATTGCGCGACTACAAACGCATCTCCTTCTAAAATTGATGCTTATGGTGATGTTTGAAATCTACACCAATTTGATACACAGATAAATTCTAAATAGGACAGAGATAATTATTGTCTCTCTAATACTATTTTATTTGTCACAGTTGTAATCAAGGTTAGCGTATTTGACTGTGGAGTAGCGGTTGACAGAGCAAATGGCATTAGGAAATCGTTTTTGAAATCCTCAATAAAGTCAATTTCTGCTTCAGGTATTGTTTGTCCCTCAAAATTCATCAAATAATCTTGCGGATCAGTTAATACATTTACGTCTGCCTCATTCACAATTAAGGATAGCATTTCATTTTCTATACTGAAAGTGCCTACCCATTCTCCGGTGATAAAAACCATCCCATCTGGTGGGACTAACTCAGGATCATGGAGATTGTCTGGAAAATCAAATACCGAAGCGAACTCAAGATTAATTGTCCATGAATTATCATCGCTAAAGATGAAGTTAAATTTTTCAATAGTAATTTCTACTTCCTCTTGGTCCTCTCCATTTGGTGATTCAAGAAATTCCTGAGGAGTTAAACCGTTTATCATTGCAACATCCCAAGCACCTATCAAATCTTCCTTTGATAAATCAGGTATGGATGGATCGGTTATTGACTTATCAGTTGTATTATCATCGCTATCACAGCCAACGAAACTAATAAGAGTTATCACAAAAATTATAGTAAAACAAAACTTTTTCTTCATCATTTTTTAACTTAAAGGGTTATTTGACCCAATAGAAATCTCCAGTTGTTGCAAACTTGCGATTTTTTTGTCTCTTGAGGTGTGTTCATCTCTAATCACTTCATCAATTTTGTGTATGATTTGCTTTACAGACATAATCATTCTCCTTGAAGTTAACATCTTGCCGTAATGAATGATCGCTGATGAATAACTCTCAATCGTACTGTAACTCAACCTAATATTCAATCCAAGTCGTAGATGAATAGTAACCAACTAACACCATTCCACATATCAAGTAAAATATTAGATAGAGCAATATCAGTATCTAAATCGACCTGTTATGATATTTCGTGTTGAGATCAACCCTCTATTCCACATTACTCGGTTTGGTAGACTTTTTCGCGTGTATGGAATCCATCTTTAATTACGACTTCATCAAGGTTGTCTTTATCAACTTGAATTGGTGTGAGTAAAATTGAAGGAACATCAGTTACCCCGTTGTTGACAGTCTGATTTGCTTTTTGGACAGTTTCCCCTTTTGCAAGTGTAACTGCAGCATGTGCAGCCTCTTTTGCTAATTGCTTTATCGACTTGTATACTGTCATTGTTTGTGTGCCTTTAACAATACGTTGACATGCTGCGATGTCAGCATCTTGTCCAGAGACTAGGACCTTCCCATCCAGATTTTGCCCCTCAAGTGCTTGGATGACACCTCCCGCAGTGCCATCATTGGAAGCAACGACAGCATCAATTTGGTTGTTGGTTTGTGTTAAGACTTGTTCAGTTTTGTTGAGTGCGTCAAGAGGATCCCAGTCAACTGCCCAGTGTTTTTGTTCTGCGACGAATTGTATGTCCCCGTTGTCAATTGCCTGTTGCAGTGCGCGCAATTGTCCTTTCCGTAATAGCTGTGCGTTATTGTCACCCGGGTCTCCACCCAATAAGAAATAGTTACCTTTTGGCTTGTGTCGGATTAGGTATTCTGCTTGCAAATATCCAACCCGTTCGTTATCAAATGAAATATAGAGATCGGGTTCACTTTCACGAATAAGTCTATCATAAGCGATAACCTTAATCCCTTCAGCATGTGCTGCTTTTACGATTTGCGCTGCAGCAACACTGTCTTGCGGTATCACCACGAGAATATCTACACCTTGCGTAATCATATTTTCGGCTTGTTCGTTCTGTTTCCGGGCATCATTATCGGCAGACTGAACGATAACTTCTGCTCCCAGTTTTTCAGCTTCTTCGACGAAAATGTCTCTGTCCTTAGGCCAACGTTCAACACGTAACGAACTAATGGACAGTCCTATTTTTATCTTTTTCTCCGACGTATCAGCACAACCTAACAACATTACAGAACAACATATCATTGTTATAAAAATAGAAAACATAACATATACTAACAAATTACTATAGTTATACAAATATTGACTGATTTTGCTCTTCATTGTATATTCCTCCACATAATCGTTACATAGTCTGAATTGTTTTAGGAATTAAGAGTTTACTGCGTGGTTTCATCTGAAGACATTGCCTTTAGTAAATCCCCTCTTTTCAGGTCACCAATTTTTTCTAAAATTTTGACCATTGAGAGTCTATCATTGCGTATCTCTGTGACAGCGACTGTTGCTATTTTCTTTAGTTTGTAGTCAAGTATTTCACCGGTGTCAACATCGCGAATTGGTTCACCATCAGTATAAACAGAAAACTGTTGACCTATTGCTAAACCGCGAGCAGAACCGGCATTTATGTAGATAATATCTGGACTTTCACTATCGACATAGGTGACTTTAATTGGACGTTTCGCTGCTTCTTCTATAACTTTTTTCTGCTTTTCTTCGTCAGTCTCAACGGGTGTTTCCCAAGGTGTAAGAAAATTCGGACCGTAGTTATCTCTAAGTGCAACTACTGTCTTTTTAAGTGCTTCATTTGTTGCCATACCAAGTAGTGTTCTGTCATACTCAGGTGTTGCGAACTTTATTTTATTGAGTTCCGTAGGTTTCGTAATTGGTCGTTCATATTTACCGTGTTGTTCACTTAATTGACCAAAACGTAGTTGAGAACCAGATTCTGTGATGGATGCTTCTACACCAGCGATTTGTGTTCCAGCCAGACTGTGAACAAGGGAAGCATCAATAGGGACAGTGGCAATTTCATTGCCAGATGCTTCGTAAAATTTCATTTTCAGTTTTACAGTGGCTTTATTTCGATACCCAACTGCTGAAATTCCTCCCATGTAACTTGTTGTTAAAGGGACTGATTGTGTTTCTCGGTTGCTTTCTGTCAAGGAACGTGATGCTGTGCCCTTCATGCGTGGCATACCAAATTTCTGTATCTCCCCCATAACAAGTACATCCGCCTTGAGCAGTTTAGCAAGTTGTGCAATTTGTTCCTTGTTGAGTTTCTTGAAACTGTGTTGCGAGATATTCATTTCTGCCATTGCATCCAGTAACTCGTCGCGAGACACTGGTTGATACACAGTGGTTTCAGCGAGTTTACGTTCAAGCATAGTTGTAAATCCTGCTTCCAAATCCCAATGTTTTTTTGTACTGAAAATTTTTCCGATAAAGTTTGGTACACAACCGCATCCCGTGGGGGAATCAAAATTACTTTTGTCTTCAAAATGTAGCACTGCTACACGTTTCGTGGATGGTTGAGAGTTATTTTTTGCAATAGGAGTAGGAGCTGTCGTTGTATTTCCATAAGCAACTATATCAAGAACAAGATATACGCCAAATACCATTATCAAAAACAAAGAAATAGTGCGTTTCATTTTTGCATACCTTCTTATATGTTCGTTATTTATCATTGTAGTTTACCAACATTCAGGACATATAGCAAGTTAAATTGGGAGTAGGTCAGAGGCATTCAATTGTTGGTTTTTCTGTCTGAATCGCTGAAAACACTGAAGACATTGAAAAAGACCTCTTTCTTCTAAGGCTTCTGTGTTATTTGTGATTCTTCTATTATCAAACTCTCGTTAACATAATTGTGTAGCTTGCAAAGAATATGTGATATGTATAATCACATTAGAAAACCACGCAAGAAGATATGCATGGAACAATTGACTTGTCCTGAACAATAGTCAATTTACTTGAAATAACACTTTAAGTTTGGTAACATCTTGTGTAGTTATATAACAATGGAAGGTATTGTAATGGTCATAAAACTAAATGTTTATAAAAAGATTGTTGTCTGTCTGATCCTTGTTTTTCTAGTTGTAATTTCTGGTTGTGGTGACAAGCAGAACAAGGAATGGTATACGATTTATGGTGGTGTAATAGGAGGGAGTTTTTCACAATTTGCTAATGGAATAAACCATATAGTCAATCACAAAGAGACAGATATAAAAATCTCGGTTGTAGCATCCGCTGGTTCAATTGAAAATACGCGGCGTGTGAACAGAGAGGAAAACGCGCTCGGAGTTGTATTTGCTTCGGAGAGTTCACTGGGTTATCATGGACAGGAAGCGTTTGCTAATGAGGATCCAAAAACGAATATACGAATGGTGACACTACTTTATTATGCCTACGGTCAGTTCTCAACGCTTGAGAATAGTCATATCCATCAGTTTGAAGACATTGTAGGAGAAAAGATAGCATGTGGCACGACTGGTTCAGGCACTGCAAAAACACTTGAAAGGCTTGCTATATCTGCTGGTATTTGGGAAAAATTCACACCAATCTATAGGGGAGGTACTGCTGGTGCACAAACTCTTCAGGATGGACAAGTAAACGGATTTTTTTGGCTTGTCAGTGTTCCAAACAGTGCTATTATTGAATTGACAGCAATAAAACATATCAGAATGCTCGATCTTGATACACCTGCCAAAAAGTATGGATTCTATGAAAAATATCCGTTCTATTTCCCAACAAAGTTACCTGAAGGAGCGTATGAAGGAAAGGTTGAACCGGTGAGAACGATTGCTATGCCGACGGTTCTTATTGCTAACAAAGCAGTACCTGAGGAAACGGTCTATAAAATACTTAAACATGTCTATGCTGAAGAGGGACATAAGCAGATGCTTCAAACGAATCAAGCAGCATCAGATATGACAGTAGAGAATGCACACCATGCATTTGTTATACCACTCCACAACGGAGCATATAAGTTTTGGAATGAACAAGGGGTTGAAATTCCTGAACGCGCGATGCCAGTGGATTAGCAGAATTTAGTCGTCTTTTGCAAATTTGCATTACAAATCGGAATATGATATAATTTACATATAACAACATTGTGGGGTGCTCTTATCTTATAAAGAGCTGAGAAAACACCCATTGAACCTGATCTGGGTCATGCCAGCGTAGGGAAATATGAAGTAGAGATGAGAATCTTCTCCTTCTAATAGCGACTTTAGCAATTGTTTAAATTGATCGTTAATACTGCAATTGCGCCTCTCTTTTGAAGAGATAATGAGCCGTTTCCTTTTGGTAAATCCATAAGTGTGGATATAACCACTGGCATGTTCAGTAAACCAAATGGAAGATGGCTTTTTTGCTGTAAATTTCAGATGCAGACGTTTATCAAATACGTGCTACCAGTGCTTATACTGTTGGGAGTGTTGGGAATATGGGAGTTTGCAGTACATTATTTCAAGATAGAACATTTTATTCTGCCACCACCATCAAAAATAGTGGTAACTCTATACGAAGAATACGAACGATTATTGAAGCACTCTTGGGTAACGTTACAAGAAATGCTTCTGGGATTTTTGATTGCAGTAAGTTTTGGTGTTCCCTTGGCGATTCTGATGTTTGAGTTTCCGACTTTGGAGAAAGCATTCTATCCTTATGTTATTGGTTCACAAACAGTACCTGTTTTTGCGATTGCCCCGCTTTTAGTGACATGGTTGGGTTTTGGGATTGCATCAAAAGTAATGATGGCTGCCATTATTGTTTTTTTCGCAATTGTTCTAAATACATTAGATGGATTAAAGTCTACCGACCCAGATACAGTGAACCTATTTAGGATTTTACGAGCAACGCGTTGGCAAATCCTCTGGAAAGTCCGTATTCCTTCTGCGTTGCCATTTATATTCTCAGGTGCAAAGATCGGTATATCAATATCCACGATTGGCGCGGTAATAGGTGAATGGGTTGGATCAAGTGCTGGACTTGGTCATCTGATGTTATATGCAAATTCTAAAGTTGAGGTGTCACTTGTTTTTGCGGCTATATTTTGTTTAGCTTTCTTAGGCTTAGGTCTATTCGCACTTATGTCGTTGTTGGAACGGTATGCCATGCCGTGGCGACGACATCAAAATAACATGAAAGATATTCGATAAGTGTATTCATCGTCGCAAAAAGATATTAAAAGATAAACAATATTGACAATACTATCAACACTACATTGTTATATTAAATAGGAGGAATTTCTGATGAAAAAGAGTTTATGTTCTACTTTTCTCTTGTCTCTATTTTTGGTTTCTGTGTTTTGCCTATCCCCTTGCATTGCCCAAGAATATATTAAGGGTCCATGGCTTTGGATGATCGCACCAACCGAACCAGGGGAAGGAGGCGCGCTTTCCACTGATGTGGATTCCCTTGCAATCGCCAGTAATGGTGACATCACGGAGATAGATGTTGCGACTAACGGTGCAATTGCTGGAGACTTCGTCGGTGAATATGCGTGGACCCTTGATGAACTGCGTTTTAGAGGTATTGTGAATACCTATGATTTTTCTGGTGAGATTGACAACCTTACAGATCTGTTTGATAAAATTGGGTGGTCAGATGGTGAAATGGTAGATCATACATCCTATGCTTTGATCACGCTTGAATCCGAAAACGTACAGAATGATGTGACGATGAGAGTTGGTAGTGATGATTCTGTAAAAATGTGGCTTAACGGTGAAGTGGTCCATAAAAAAGCAGTTGACCGAAGTACAGGTGGCTATGAGGATTCATTTCAAGTTAATTTAAAGCAGGGAGATAATTTGCTGCTGATGAAGGTAAGTCAGTCATGGGGAAATTGGGGTATGTTTGTCGGTGTGGCTGCTGATGTAAAAGCAAAATATAAAGCACCAATATCCGAATTGGAGAAAGTCACGCTGCTTCTTGACTGGTTTCCCAACGTAGACCATGCACCGCTTTATGTTGCACAAGAAAAAAAGTTATTTGCCAAACATGGCTTAGCGGTTGATTTGCGATGGGGTGGGGACCCAGATGCACCATTGAAACTTGTTGCAACTGGTAAAGCACAGTTTGCTGTAAGTTATCAACAGAGTGTTACGATTGCACGCGCAAGTAAAGAAGAATTACCCGTAAAATCTATTGGTTTACTCGTTGAACACCCACTTAATACGATTACTTTTCTGAAAAAGTCAGGCATAAAAACACCTGCTGATTTCAAAGGAAAAACAATTGGATATACGGTAGCACCATTGGATGTGCTCCTGTTTAATGCAATCGCTGCGAATGCGGGATTAAACGAAGATGACTACAAATTAGTAAATATAGGCACGAATATTATTGCCCCGCTGATGAGTGGTCAGATTGATGCAGTTATTGGACCTTTTCGAAACTACGAAGTTAACCTATTGAAACTTGAGGGTGCAGAAGCAGGATTTTTTGCTCTTGAGAAACACGGTATACCGGACTATTATGAGTTAGTTATTATAACCAATGACAAATATTTGGCAGATAATACAAAAACTGCCAAAAACCTGATGATGGCAATTCAGGAAGCAATTCAATTTACGAAAAAGAATCCTGATACTGCACTTCAACTCTTTTTTCAAGCTAATCCTGATGCAAAAAAAGAATTAGAAACACTTGCGTTTCGGGATACTGTGGATCTATTTGCATCAACACAGGTTCAATCTAAAGAAAAATGGGAAGCTTTTGCAAAGTTCGCTCTTGAGAAAAAATTGATCTCAAAAGTTGTCAAAGTGGAAGATCTATTCGTTAATATATTAGAAGAAAAACCTACTTCCCCAAAAAGTGAATGATAAACAGAAAAATCATTATCATCGGTGGAGGTGTGATTGGACTTGGTATCGGTTGGCAGCTTGCTAAAGCAGGTGCCTCTGTTACCCTATATGAGCGCGACCAAGTTGGACGCGGTGCCTCTTGGGCAGCCGCGGGAATGCTTGCACCACTTGCCGAAGCACATACAGAAGAAACAGAACTACTGGAATTAGGGGTGAAGAGTTTATCCGTCTATCCGCAATGGGTTGACGAGTTAGAAACAGAGGCACAGATGTGCATAGACTATCGTGTAGACGGTACGCTTATAGTCGGATTAGAACCCGATGATACGCATCAACTCAGCCATCTTTACACTGCCCAACAACAGATGGATTTGGATGTGAATTGGTTGACTGGAGGAGAAGCACGTGAAATTGAACCAACTCTCTCGCCACGTGTTACTGCAGCAATTCACTGTGCAAGTGATCATCAAGTTGATAACAGGTTGATGGTGAAGGCTCTTAAACGTGCATTTCTGAACTGTGGAGGGGTGTTGCAAGAAAATAGTTCAGTTGAAAGTATTGTCATAGAAAAGGGAAAAGTAACAGGTGTTTTGACAAAAGAAGGCTCACAAAAGTCTGATGTACTTGTTCTTGCGGCGGGATGTTGGTCTACACAGATAAAAGGGATACCTACATCAACATTACCACCGATTCGTCCCGTTAAAGGTCAGATGTTAGCATTACAGATGGAGGAAGGGGTTGAAGTAGAAACAGTCATTCGCACAGTCAGAGCAAAGTATCCTACGTCAGTCTATCTTGTACCACGTAATGATGGTAGACTTATCGTCGGGGCAACCAGTGAGGAGATGGGTTTTGATACACGTTTGACTGTAGGTGGTATATTTGAACTCCTACGTGGTGCCTGGGAAGCAGTGCCTGGGGTTTATGAACTGCCAATTTTGGATACATGGGCAGGATTACGTCCCGGTAGTAGAGACAACGCACCTATACTCGGTAAAACTCCCATTGAAAATCTCATATACGCAACAGGACATTATCGTAACGGTATCTTACTCACACCAATAACTGCCTATGAAATATCTAAATTGATAATGACTGATGAAACTTCAGAGACAATAGAACCGTTCCAGTTAAACCGATTTTCAACAGAGTGATAGAAAAATGAAGATACACGTAAATGGCGAAGACAGAAATGTTTGTGGAAATTTGAGTATCACTGAATTGTTAATTGAATTGGATATAGATCCAAAGCAGTCTGGTATTGCTGTAGCGTTGGATCGTGAAGTTATTCCGAAATCAGCGTGGAAAACCACAGAAGTTCTTGAGGATAGCCATGTTGAGATAATCCGTGCTGTTCAAGGGGGTTAGCAATATAGTTCTGTACTTATACTGTATTAGTTTAACGTGAGTTCGGTATTAGTAACGAGTTTAAATATATAACAGGAAATCGTAATATGTAACTGTTGGAATTGGTTGAATCTATATCCTAAATTCCGTTGTTATTGTTTTGGTAAAATAATCAGAATTTTCAGAGTCATTCTT
>JAJEAG010000013.1 GCA_022824265.1 Candidatus Poribacteria bacterium
CCTTCTACTCGCACAGATTGTTCGTCTGTGGTATAAGCATCTCTAACACCACGTTTTTTAAACTTCGGAAACTTCGCACGTTTGGCTACCCAATTCGCAATACCTTGACCAAGATTTTTGATAGCATATAACGCCGCACGCTGATCCTGTGCTTTTACCCAATCGTAGCCTTTCTTTCTTTTATTAAAGTTATTGTTGAGAGTTTGCCAAGATTGGAAGGTGTCTTGAGCTAAGTCTGTCTTAAAATCTGCTAACGCTTGGTTGGACGCAAAACGGGCATAACCGCATTGACTGCTAAACCAATGCCTTTGCTTAATAGTTGGTTCTAATGTGATTTTATGTGTTTTGTATGCCATACCTGACCCTTGATAAGAACCTGACCACCACTGAATCAGTCTTATAATTATACGACAAAATACCTCCAAATACCAACCTTTATTGGACCCACAACTAAAGCAGTGGGATTGTCAGTTAATTCCCTTCAAATTTTACACGATATAATATGTATCGTCAAGATAAATATCAATGCATCAATATTCTATCTCATTATGCAAATTACCAAGTCTGATCCAACTTGATGTGTACAACTATCGACGAGACTTCTTGACAATATAGTTGATAAATTATACAGACTCTGATACAATATTTCCACAAAATTGTCATCACGAGTAATTCTAACTATAATCACTTAAAATCACAAATTGAAAAAATCTGTATGTCCACACATTCCCTCTATTATGGAGATAATCTCACAATTCTACAGGAGCATGTCTCTGATGAGAGTATCCACCTAATATACATAGATCCCCCATTCAACACAGGTAAATATCAACTCCGTACTGAAATCCAGGTTGAACAGGATGATAATGGAGATCGTGTAGGTTTTCAAGGCAAAACATACAAAACTCATAAAGGTGAAACAAGACATTATTCCGACAAATTTGAGAGTTCAAATGCCTTTTTGAAATTTTTACGTCCACGTTTTGAAGAAGCTTACCGTGTCCTACATCCGTATGGAAGTTTTTTCCTGCACATAGATTACAGAGAGGTGCATTATTGTAAGATTCTCTTGGATGAGATATTTGGACGTGCATCATTTATGAATGAAATAATTTGGGCGTATGATTTCGGTGGTCGTTCCAAAACCCGTTGGCCTACTAAACATGATAGTATCCTTTGGTATGCTAAAACACCAAAACGTTATACATTCAATTTTGATGAAATGGACAGGATACCGTATATGGCACCGGGTTTAGTAGGAAAAGAAAAGGCAGCACGAGGTAAAACACCTACTGATGTTTGGTGGCATACAATTGTAAGCACAAATGGCACCGAAAAAACTGGCTATCCAACCCAAAAACCCCTTGGAGTCGTTAACCGTATTGTTAAGGTACATTCATCACCAGAGGATACATTGTTGGATTTTTTCGCTGGAAGCGGAACATTTGGTGAAGCAGCAGCATTACATAACCGTTCCTCTATATTAATCGACAACAATATAACTGCTATCCATAGTATCATGTCAAGATTAACAATCTTTGGGGTTGAACTTGTCAACGCAAATTACGATACATTGTAACTAATGCTGCAAATGACTAAATTTTATATCTTATGATAAATCATTTTAAGTTTATATCTATCTTCTCTGTTCCAGATGTCTCTAAATATATATATATATGACTTATATTGCCACTTATCGGTATCTATGAAGGTATAGACATCAGGAGGGAAACAATGAAAAGACTAATTGCTATCTCAGAACAGATTACAGAGAGAATCAACAAGTTTATAGAGGATTTAGAAAAAAACGGGTCAACGCTTGATCAGACCATTTATGATATGAAAAAAAGGATCAATGTTGCGAAAGAACATGTTGCTACAGCAATTGCGGGAGAACAGACGCTCAAACGCACATATCAGATGGTAGTTGATAAAGTAAGAGTGTGGGATGAAATTGCTAAAACGTCTATTGAAAATGGAAATCATGTGCGAGCAAGCGAGGCGAATCAACATAAAGAACAACTTATACGACGCGCACAAGATATAGAACAACGGATTCAGACTCAGGAAAATATAGTAACTGAACTGAAAACGGAACTTCTCGAATTTTATCTCAGATTAAAAAAATCATCAGAGCATGTAGAATCGTTATCTCACCGCAAAAAACAGGCAGAAACCCGTGCAGCATTCTATAGAGTCTTGGCAGAATTTGATTTGTCTGATGATAATAACACCTTTCAACAAGCTGAAGAGGAGTTGAAGGCTGCAGAAGAAGAAGCAAAAAAGTGGGAAGAAAGAAGGCGTAAAACTACTGTGAAGCGTGAAACTCCTAAGAAAGAAAACAAACTCGACGAAGTTCTCGCAGCACTCAAAAACGATATCCTTGGCGATAGTCAAAATGATTGAGACCACAAACTTAACCAAATATTTCGGTAAATTGTGTGCTGTCGATTCACTCATGCTACAGGTAGACTCTGGTGAAATATTCGGATTTCTTGGACCAAACGGCGCGGGAAAGACAACAACAATCAATATGCTCACAGGGTTACTACAACCTACATCTGGCACAGCAACACTCGGTGGGTTTGATATACAAAAACAGAGTTTACAAGCAAAAGCTATTCTCGGTCTTATGCCAGATACACCCCAACTTTATGAAGCATTAAATGGCAGACAGTTTGTGCGAATGATTGCAGATTTGTATGAAGTGCCTCCGCAACAAGCTGAAAATGAAATGAATATGCTTCTTGAACAATTGGAACTTGCTGATGCTGCCGATGACCAGATAAAAGGATATTCCTACGGAATGCAGAAGAAAATTCTGCTCATCTCAGTACTCATTCACCATCCTCAAATTCTCTTCCTTGATGAACCCACAAGTGGATTAGATCCAAAAAGTGCTCGCACCGTTAGAGAGATTCTACGACAACGGTGTGAACATGGATGTACTGTCTTTATGACAACACACATACTTGAAATTGCCGAGCGAATCTGTGATCGGGTTGGTATCATCAGTAAAGGGAAACTTATTGCTGTCGGTACTATTGCTGAACTTCAACAGAAGAAACGTGAGTCACATACACAACCATCAGAGATAAAACCTGATCAGACAGAAACCTTAGAGGATATTTTCCTTGATCTCACTGCAGATGTTTAGATTGTATAATATTGCAGGACTTACGCATAAAAGGTAGGCGCGCTTTGATGAAGATTAAGAATTTAATCGGGTAATTTTTGTTTCTTGTAACGTCCGGTGCGGTTAGGAGACCGCACCATTAGCGTCAATTTAGTGATTCTTGCCTATCTGAATTGCTTGTTGTCTGAACCAGGATTTTCGGGATTACAAGATTTACAGGATTAGGAGTTGGTAAGTATATATTCCGTTGTAAGGATGAAGGACTACCTTTTGCCAAGGAACATTGGCGTACAAATCTCTTATCCTGAAAATCCTATAATCCTGAAAATCCTGGTTCAGACAGAATACATGTCGGAGGTCACTTTGCTCGTTCCGACCTGCAGGACTGTATGAGAGAGAATACTGGCGAGGAGACCTCGCCCTTACGAGAATGTCCGAGGATCAATGAATTGCGCGACTACAAACACATCTCTTCCTAAAATTGACGCTTATGGTGCGGTTAGGAGACCGCATCTACTGGGATTATGTACTTATTTTAGTTTTCACTAAAAATGGATCGGATACAATCTCGTTTTAGATAATAACCTATGTTTAAGAATGTAAGAGTACTGCTAAAAGCAGATTGTCAGGCATGGTTGAATAGTATTAAATACGATAGACAAGCATGGAGAAAAGGTATTTTTAAAGTTATTGGATACCTATTTTTCATCGTAGCATTGTCGGTGTTAGGATATACGCTTTTCTCATTCTTGAGGACAACAGACGCACCATCACAGACCACTTTAAGTGTCATTAACGGTTTCATGGTGTTTGGTATCATCATCATAGTAAAGGAATTGATGGAAAGTTCTTTGAAAATACTATATGAAGCACCTGATTCGCACTTGCTACATGCTGCACCTATTCGCCCAGTGTCAATCTTCGGATATAAGTTCGTCCAAATTATGATTTCACGTTTGTTGAATATGCTCTGCTTTTTGGGACCTCCGTGGGTTGTCTTTGGTGTATTATATGAATTACCATGGCATTTTTATATAGTACTAATTCCTTTGTCTGTGTGTCTACTTGTAATAATTGCGAGTTATGTCACCATCAGCATGTTGGTGATTGCGCGATTTTTTTCATCCGCTGCACTTCTTACATCAATAAAGATAATCGGAGCTATTGTCGGAGTGTCGGTAGGTTTCTTGCTATCCTTTTCTTTGTTTTCAGGTTCTGGATTACTTCCTGTAAAACGTGTTTTTCTTGATTGGGTATCTGCAAGGACTGCAGATACAAGCACTGCTTGGTTTCCACACGAATGGATAGGAACTATGTTGTTGAGTTGGGGAACGGAATCGACGATTTGGGAACGGGTAAAATGGGGGCTTGGTGGATTCACGGTTGGTATTGCATCTGTCGGATTGGCATTTCTCTCCGCACAACTGATTTATCAACGTGGTTGGGAAAATATCCGACAAATCAAAACCAAACGTAAACCCTCACGGAACAATGACAATGTTGAAGCATCTAATTTGAACGGATTGGTTGTTACCCTTGGACGTGGTAAGTTACAATCCATGATGTTAAAAGACTTTCTCATTTTCATACACCATACTGGACGAGTAATTGCAATCATAATGTTAACGTTATTTTTAGTTATCCACATTGGTGTACTAGTTGCTGATGGAAGTAATATGGATGAAAATTCAGTTGTAATTCTCACCATTCAATTGTTACTATATAGTATATTAATCACCTTTGGAATCAGTTGTAATGGACTTCGTGATGAATCAAAAACGTGGTGGATGATGCAATCTTCCCCTGTTTCTGCTAAATTAGTATTCATGAGTAAGTATCTAACAACCTTATTATGTGCTGTATTTTATGCAGTATTCTGGTCTATAATAGCCGTTTTCTTGTTGCGTATTCCAGTAGATAATTGGACGCTTATCCTGATAACACCTGTCATCATACTACCGGTAGTTTGTGCCTTGAATACAACGATAGGGACATTACCATGGATGGCTGAACTCACCAATAATCCAAGACCTTTCTTTAGAGTATTAACTTTTACTGCTACGCTCATTCTTGATTTAGCATTCGTGATCATGCCTATAATTGCATGGCATTCGCAAAGTATATTGATTTTCTTGATGATGACAATCCTATTTATTGGCGTGTTCCTGATGTCATATAGGTTTGGAATCGGTAATCTAAATAAGTTTTTAGTCGCACAAGCGACATGAAGGAAGGTCAAATGATAATAGAATACGAGGGAATAACACCAAATATACATTCCTCTGTCTTTGTCGCTCCGGGGGCAATGATTATTGGGAATGTGAAAATCGGTGAAGAATCCACTGTTTGGTTCAACTGTGTACTCCGAGGTGACCTTGAACCGATACATATTGGGTGTCGCACAAATATCCAAGACGGAACGGTAATACACATGGATAAAGAAATACCCTGTCTCATCGGTGATGATGTTACTGTTGGACACGGAGCAATTCTTCATAGCTGCACAATTGAAAATGATGCATTGATAGGAATGGGAGCAATCTTATTAACTGGTTGCAAAATTGGTGAACGTGCAATTGTTGCCGCAGGAACACTTGTTCGTGAAGGGCAGGAAATTCCCCCTGGTACAATTGCAATGGGGGTACCTGCACAAGTACGCAGAGAAGCGACTGAAGCTGAATTTGAACGCGTCAGACACGGTAAAGATGACTACGTGTTACGCGGCAAAATTATGAAAGAAAGTTTGAATACATAGTATTTTAATACTAAAGTTTGACAATTCGGGCGGGAAGACCCGCCCTACAAGAATAAATGATACCAATTCTAATAATTCTTATCCCATTAGTTGTTGATTGGCAATCTTTCTTCTATAGGAGCGACCTCTTATCTCGAAATTCCGGTTTAGTCAATATTGAAAACTGAAAACTAAACCAAAAAACTGAAACGCATATCAAACATATTGGATATATATTGTTATCAAAATCAATAACACTACAAAACTAAACGACCCTCAAGTATAATATAACCCAACATCCAATACACAACGGACAAAATTGAGGAACCCAATGACAATCAGCCAAATCCAAAAACGAAATCTTCAAATAAATCAAATAAAACTTCTGCAATGCGATGACAACATACCAAAACACAAAAACCAAAAAAAAACAACTAAACGGTATGCTTTTAGTTGTTTTTTTTAAATTTCGCCAACAAAAAAAGTCGGCTTAAACCATTACCACTACAGGATCGAGGACACTTATCCAAAAATATAAAAAAAACAACTAAAAAACAACTAAATCTACCCGACCTACTAAATAATGTCCTGTTATCATTTAGAAATGGTATGAGATACGTCAAAATAAAATATGCAATACGAGTACTTTCAATATTGTCCAAAACTTAGTATAATAAAATGCATAGAGAACACCAACATAGTTTGAAGAGGAGAAATTATGGCAAAACACACCTGTTTAATGATCGGTGGAAGTGGTATGGCAGGCGGTTGGATTCACAACTTCCGGAATAACTTTAGCGATCGCGTAGAAATTATCGGTTTGGCAGATATAAAACCAGATGTGCTTAAAAATCAAGGAGAAGCGTTAGGACTAAGTTCGTCTCAGCTTTTCACAGATTTTAACGAAGCGTGTGCAACCGTCAAAGCAGATTTTTGTGGTGTTGCAACGCCACCACCATTTCATAGTCCGGCAGCAGTTGCTGCAATGGAAAATGGTATGCCTGTTATCAGCGAAAAACCGATTGCAGATACCTTGGACGCTGCAAAGGCTATGGTTCGCACATCACAGAAAACTGGATTGCCGTGTGCGATTATACAAAACTATCGTTATGCTAACAATAAACAGGAATTGGTTCGTATCCGAGAAGAAGGTAGATTAGGACGGCTGCAACACATTGTAGGTAGATATGCATGTGATTATAGACGCTATCTATCATGGGGTGTAGACTGGCGACACGATATGGATTTTAGTTTGCTTTTTGAAGCATCAGTACATCACTTGGATATGCTCCGCTTTCTCTCTGGCGGTGATTGCGAAACGTTAGTTGGATTCGGATGGAATCCTGAATGGTCAAGTTTCAAGCATTTTTCCAGTGGATACTATCTCATGCGGATGGACAACGGTGTGCATACCTCTTATGAAGGGAATAGTACCGCTGCAGGTATCATCAATTGTTGGAACGGAGAACACTACCGTGCTGAATTTGAGGAAGGCACAGTCGAAATTGGCGGTGGAAATCAGATAACAATCCATCGTGTTGGCGGTGAGAAAGAGGTATATGAAGCACCGCCAATTAGCCATTATGCACATCATTACCTATTTAATGAATTTTTAGATTGGCTTGACGGTGGGGAACCTTCTGCAACCCGTATTGAGGACAATATCAAGAGCTTCGTTCTCGTTATTGCTGCAATGGAGACGACCGAAGACGGTCAACCGAAGCACATTGCCGATTATCTAAGTGATTTGAATTTATAGAATATGTTGAGCCCAAAACCTGAAATACCGGTTGTCCTTGACGACATACCAGAATCTGAACAGCAAGAATTACTTGAAAACCTTGCACAATGGATTGTTCGTCGAAGTCTTACTGCACCTGCTATTCTGATTATAGAAACTGGTAAACCTTTAAATTTTTTAGGGTCGCAAATACTGATTGCTTTAAGCCCTTTTGTCCAAGCATTTTTCAAGGGAGACAAGTACCATAAATTAGCACTCATTTTGGAAAAAGATGAAAACGTAGAATTGCTCTTGCAGTATATAGAAAAGTCTGAAGGTTAGAATATTAATTGATATAGGAGAGATTAATGGCTGTTGAACTTAGAATGCTCCAGATGGACCAGACGATGACAAAAGGTAAAATCGGGAAATGGCTTGTTAAGGAAGGAGATACCGTTACGGAAGGTCAACCTTTATTGGAGATAGAAACGGATAAAGTTGTTCATGAACAGGAATCCCCTACTGACGGTGTTATTGCACAAATTCTTCCTGAAGAAGGAAGTGATGTACCTGTCAATGCACTGTTAGCGGTCATCGCAGCACCAGGAGAAAAAGTGGAACGTGTGGAAGCAGATGTTATTGATGCACCACCTCAGACAGACCAATCTGAGCAGACCACAACCCAACCCTCCATTACAACAAAAACACAACCTTCTTCAACTATATCCACAAATATAAAGGTTTCACCCACAGCAAAAGAACTTGCGGAAAAACTCAACATTGACTTGACACAAGTAAAAGCATCTGGTCCTGGTGGACGCATTCTTGAAAGTGACATCAATCGTTTCATTGAAACAAGAAGGGAAACATCAACAGGAACTGAACGTCTTAAAGCCTCGCCACTTGCACGACGTTTAGCAAAGGAATTTGGACTTGAACTCACAACTATTGATGGGTCAGGTCCTGACGGCAGAATTGTCCGAGATGACGTGCTGCAAGTCGCAGATGAAATTCCTGCTCAGGTGTTACAAACAAAGCCTGCAGCATCAGAGGTAGTTGAGCTTAGCGGCATCCGCAAAATCATCGCCGAACGGATGACAATGAGTGTACAGACTAACGCAAGTGTCACGCTACATACTGAAGTAGACGCAACAAACCTTGTTGAATTGCGCGGACAGCTCAATGAAATAGTACAACAACAACAACAAGAGATAAATATTACCTATACAGACCTGATAGTAAAGATTGTTGCTACTACTTTACGTGAACATCCAAATATAAACGCAACTCTTACTGATGAAGGGATACACATATTAGCAGATATCAACATTGGGGTAGCAGTGGCATTGGATGATGGACTTGTCGTACCGGTTGTCCGTAATGTTGATAAGATAGGTTTAGGTGAAATCTCTGCTCAGATTAAATCCTTAGCAGAAAAAGCACGTAATAATCAACTCACTCCAGGAGAACTTCAAGACGGTACATTCACTTTAACGAATCTTGGTAATTATGGTGTTGACGCATTTACACCAATTATCAACCCTCCTGAGTCTGCAATACTTGGTGTTGGTCGAATTATTAAGAAACCCGTCGTCCACAATGATGAAATCGCCATACGACACATGTTGACCTTAAGCTTGACATTTGACCACAGAATTATTGACGGTGCACCCGCTGCACAGTTTTCACAAACAGTGTCACAATATATTCAAAACCCGTATTTATTACTTGTATAGGAACTTGAAATGAAAAGATGGATCACATTACTGCTGGCGTTAACTTTGTTCACTGTTGGCAATGCAGAAGAATCAGATTATGATTATCAACTTACATCTGATATGAATGCCGATGGAATAGTCAACATCCTCGATCTGGTATTCGTTGCATCTCACTTCGGTGAAACACCATCAGACGATCAGTCCCCAAATCCAGATATAAACAGAGATAAGATTGTTGACATACATGACCTTACACGAATTGCCGAACACTTTGGTAAATATTCCGGCATTCCACTTATATTAACCGATAAGTCCTTTGACAAAGTAATTCAAAATGCCAAACTTCCAATTTTGGTTGAGTTTAAGTCCGATTACTGAATCTATTGCCAATTGATGAAACCGGTGGTTTCTGAAATTGCATTAGAATATCGTGATGTATTTGCTATAGCGAAATTAGATGTTAATGAAAATCCACAAAAAACATCTGAATTTCATATACGCGGTACTCCAACATACAAACTAATTTATGAAGGAAGGATTATAAGAACAATTAATGGAGCAATGCCGAAGGCGAGATTGGTAGAACGGATCCTTATAAGTTTATTGACGGTGATAGAACCACCACTCACAGATGAGCAGACCGACAGCGAATAGCACAACCCATTGCCACACCTGTCGAGTGATAGGTTGAAGACTTTCCTTTTCCTTTCCTATTTCAGGTGCTTCAGTTGAGGAATGTGTTAAGGCAGATTCATTTGGATCAAGTAAATTAACAGCAAACCGTTCATAGATTGAATTCTCATCAAGTATGGAATATAACCCTATTTGGTTTGTATCTGTGAATACATCACTGTCTAATTCTACTAAAGTTCCATCTGGTTTTTGCACACGAAAGGTAGAGGTATCCACACCAGATAATTCAAAGTGTAATTGTTCACCTGTTTGAAAATACTGTCCAGCATTGTCAGTTTGTCTATCAATAGATCTAATTGGGAGTGTCCCTGACTCCAACCACGTTAAACATTCATATATCAACAGTGGACCATCAGGAATAGTCGTTGTGAGAGGAGAGAATTCCGGATTAAACGCATCAAATTCGAACACTAAATACTGTCTCCCTAAATCTTCTCCAATCCATATAATTGAATCTTTCTCCGTTTCAACAAGTGGGACACCCCATAAAGGTAATTTTCTTTGAACAGATTCTTTTATCTGCATATTCATTAGTGATACGTTTTGCATTATTGGATGCGTTATGTTCTCCTTGATAACACGAACAGGTGTCTTTATCACTTCAAAAGACGAATCTGTCATGAATGGCAATTCATCCTGCCAATTGATAAAGATTGCCCCTTGAGATTGATGGATGTTCAACTGCCCTTGTTCCGAGAGAACTTCTCTATCAAAAATGACGATATTCGCATCACCAGTACTGTGATATTCGTCGGTAGAAACCTTTTGGATTTCAACGTGTTCTCCATAGCTTTCCAATAGTAAATTCAGGAATGGCAAGTTTCTGTTACTGACGAGAAGGATTCGGAATTGGTTTTTAGGATTTAGTATTGTCCATGTCCTATTGTCAATGTCAAAATCGTCTTCTATCTCAACAAGGTGCAAACTAATAGCAACACCTTCTAACCTTTCCTCAATATTTATATTGAAGAGGACATTTTCCACCTTACCTGAGGGAATAGATAGTGTTTTTTCATCAATAGGTATACCACCTTCTATTTCAAGTTGGGTTGCAACAACTTTTTCCGTGTCAGTCCAATTCTGGATTGCAGCAAATACATGATATTGATTAACAATTCTTTCTGCTCTGAATTTGACAATTCCAATATTTTCCGCTTCATCACCAACCGTGATAATATTGATTGGCACAGAGGTAACAGGTATATTTTCAGGTGAATCGGTAATATAATATATTTGATCCTGTGGTGTATCAACATACCGCAACGCGTTATCAATAACTGATGTCAATCCTCCGCCGTTGTGCGTTGATTGAATACTATCTACTGCAGTTCGTAGTTTTTCTTTATCCGTTGTGAATATTTGTTGAATATAAGATGTAGGAGCATGCGTTACCATAACCATCATACCTCCATCGGCAGAAACTTGGTTGATATGATTCAACACTTTCTGTTTTGCCTGTTCCAATCGAGTTTCTCCTAACTCTTTTGATAACATACTTGCGGAATTGTCAATAATATATATTATTCTACCGTGTATTATGCCCGGAATTTGTAGCGCAGGACGCGCAACACCGGTGATTATAAGAAGTAAGAGAAGGGATTGTATGATTGGTAGTAATATATTACGCAGCCGTTGAAAAGGGACGTTTGCTTTCTGATCCTCAGCACTGGCACGCCAAAGCATTATACTTGGCACTACATAACGTTGTCTGCGTAACTTGAGAAAATGTAACGCAATTACAACTGGAATGATTCCTAACAGGTAAAACGCATCAGGATTTAAAAACGCCATTATTAAAGTTTGGTGATGAAAAAGAATTGAACATCAAAGAAATAAGATAAATTCTAATGTCCCAGAGTTATTAAGTGATACCTGATGAGATAGGTGAGAGTAAAATATTGCCATCTATACCACAATAGGATATATAGTCTGTATTATGGTATAGATGGATGTTAATTATGGATTAGATCCTTGTTCTTGAGGAGTAGTAGTAGACGAAGATTCTCCATTTTCTCTTTCGTTGAGATTGGTGATTACTTCCTCTGCATCGATCTTGCCAACTTCACCGTAGTTCTGGAGATGTTCACATGCTTCACGAACTTTATCGTATTCTTCAAGTTCCAAATAGATGTTAGCTAAGTTTTTGTGCATTTCACGAAAAACACCGGGCCAATTCCGTTCACCTTCTTTGTCAATAATCCGATTTGCATTTTCTATTGCAATGTTAACAACGTTATCAAGTTCTGCTTTTTCAGTAGCGGAAAAAGGGGCATTTTCCTGACTACGTTTTTCATTGTAGGAACGCAATGCTCCCAGAGCCTTATCACATTGGTTATAAGTCTTTTCAATACTCAATGCACCTTCAAATATCCGCGATAAAAAACCTAATTTCATAAAAACTACACTCTATCAAAATATATTCGATTATTTAGCTGATTTGAGTTGTCCCCAAGTAATTGCTAATTTGTCTTTAGCCTCTACAGCAAGGACTCCAGCAACACCTTGTTCCATTGAGGCTTTAACCTCTTCTTCCGTCAATGCTTTTGAATAGATAACAACTTCATCGATAATCGCATCCTCAATAGGGTGAGTATTTGGACCTTCACCAGCACCAACATAAATATTAGCTTTCTTGTACTTCGCAAATGTAATGTTTTCATCTTTCGAACCGATCAATTCACCGTCGATATATATCTTTCCATCTTTCCCATTTGCTACTAAAACATAGTGATACCACTGTTTCGTTTCAAACGTAAAGTTAGCAAGACTTTTGTCTTGATGTTGTCCTGCATCCCAAAAAGGGTTAGAACTTGGTGATAACATCAGACGGAACAAGCAACATCCAGGATCATCGGTTTCAATTGAAATAACACCGCTATGACTTGCGTGATTATTTACATATAACCATGCTTCCAGTGTAACCTCACCATTCTCACCTATAGGGACAACAAAATCACTTGGAGGACTATGTTGAACGACACCTCCATTTAAGTGAATTGCTTTGCCAAATTGACCATCAACGAGTTTACCGTTGCCAGTTAATTCAGCATCAGTACCGTTTCCGGATTCATCTATGACCGTTTTTCCATCAAGTTTATCAAAGGAATAATAAACAAGAATATCTTCCTTTTCGTATGCTATAGAATAACTGGCAGCACCAAATAATATAGCTGCCATTGCCAACAAAGTAATATATCTGAACATAAATCAATATCTCCTTGGTTAAGTAGTTTTACCTGATTATATCATACATTTAGATAGATGTAAACAGGTTATGTTCAGATTATTTTCTTTCCATAATTCTGCTACAATTCTATAGTTCATTATGTTCAATTGCGATTATTGCATGAATATACTGAAAACAATATTTCCTAAGCAAGTTAACAGGACTAACTGTTACTTAGGTACAATCGTATATGTTTTTCCTGTTTCAGTATGAAAATTAACAACATGCTTTGATTGCGAGAACTTTACACGATTACCATCACATGTCACATTTACATGCTTAGATGTTCTGAACCAACAATCATTGCCAAGGGTAGATAATAACTGCGCTTGCACGAGCTTACCATCTTTCCACTCAATATCAACTTCAAACCCGCCACGGGCACGGAGTCCCTTAACATGTCCTGTATGCCATGCTTCTGGAAGTGCAGGAAGTGGGTGTACCTCACCAGCATGACTCTGCAATAACATTTCAGCGATTCCCGCAGTGCCACCAAAGTTTCCGTCAATCTGAAATGGTGGATGTGTATCAAATAAATTCGTCAGAGTACACTTCGCCAGAAGTTGATGTAGATGGTTATATGCTTCCTCTGCATCTTCGAGTCTTGCAAGGAAATTGACTAACCAAGCACGACTCCAACCCGTTTGTCCACCGCCATGTGCTAACCGATATTCTAAAGATGTCCTTGCTGCTTCTGCCAACTCTGGTGTGCCGCGCAAAGTTATCTGACAACTCGGATGGAGTCCATACATATGTGACATGTGTCGATGACCTGGTTCCGGTTCGTCATAATCGAAAATCCATTCTTGTAGTCTACCTGTTTTCTCACTAATTTGGAGTGGCGCAAGCCGTTCAAGTGCAGAAACCAACTCTTCACGAAAATCTGTATCCTCATCAAGAACATCAATACAAGCGATACAGTTTGTAAAGAGTTCATGAATGATCTCCAAATCTATCGTTGCTGCATAAGTGAATAGAGATTTTGTTCCATCTGGCTTAAGGAAACTGTTTTCTGGTGAGTGAGAAGGATTGGGCACCAACTTACCAGCGAAAGGTGTACCCTCTGGTGCTTCAATCAAAAAATCAAGCATAAAACGTGCAGCCCCTTTCATCAAGGGATATGCCTGTTTTTTTAAGAATTCCACATCACCACCAAAAAGATAGTGTTCCCACACATGCTCACAGAGCCAAGCAGAACCTATAGGGGATATACCCCAGATACCATCAGCAGGAGTAGTGAATCCCCAAATATCTGTGAGATGGTGTACTACCCATCCATCAGCACCGTAATGACGTTTTGCTGTTTGATTACCCGGTTCAACAAGTGTGTCCATAAAGTCAAATAAAGGTTTATGGCATTCAGCAAGATTACAGACTTCTGGCACCCAATAATTCATCTGAAGGTTGATATTGGTATGGAAATCGCTGTTCCATGGTGCGTTCATGTGTTCGTTCCAGATACCTTGCAAATTTGCTGGTAGACAGCCCGGTCTTGAACTTCCTATCAGCAGATAACGTCCGAACTGAAAGTATAGTGCAACAAGTCCCGGATCAGATGCGCCTTCTTTTACCGCTGCCAGCCGTTCATCAGTTGGTAGATTTTCTGCATCAGTTGTACCGAGATTCATATCTACCCGACGGAATAAAGATTGATGGTCAGCGATGTGGTCCGCACGAATCGCTTCGTAAGATTTGTCTACAACGCCAGCAAGAGAGTTTTCGCATAATTCGTGCGGGTTTCCACTTGCATCTGACTGATTGATATAGCTTGTTGCTCCTGCAAGGAATAATGTTACTACATTTGCTTTGTTGACAGAAATTCTGTTTTCATCAGACTGGATTTCACCACCGTCAACTTGCACCTTTAAGTATGCTGAAAATCGCATACCGTCATCACCACACTGCCCACTGAGTCTGAGGATATCGTCAGAGATTGACTTTACGTCTGCATCCTGTTCACGGGTCATCGTCACATCAAAAGAGATATTCTCAGTTGGATCACATTCAATTTGAATAACGATGAGTTGGTCTACTGCTGTCGCAAATACCTCTCTACAATAACTGACATCACCAATTGTATAGGTGGTTTTGGCAATTCCTATGTCTAAATCAAGTTCTCTGCGATATTCTGCCCCCTCGCTATCATGTGGAAACTCAAGGATGATGTCTCCTAAAGACTGATACGATTTTATTCGTGGTGGAATACCCATCATCGTTTCGCCAGCTAACTTTGTCGCTTCTTCGTTTTTGTCTTCAAAAAGTAGTTGTTGTACTTTTGGAAGTGCCTCCAATGCTTTTGGATTGTTGCGGTTAAGTGGACCACCATCCCAAAGTGTATCTTCGTTAAGTTGTATTCGTTCACGTTCCACCCCACCAAACACCATCGCACCGAGTCGTCCGTTTCCGACAGGGAGCGCATCTGTCCATGCATTCGCGGGTTGGTTATACCATAAGACAAGGTTATTATTGTTATTCATATATCATCTCTCTATTTGAATTGTTAGACTGTTAAAATTTGCTTCAGTAAATTGATTCAAGATATTATTTTAGCTTAGTATCCCAAGCACATCGGAACCCTATATTTGCTACGAAACTGGAACCATACGATGAGGTGAGGAAGCTTGTAAGCATTGGTTTACCACTATATCGAACTGCTATCTGAACGGGAACTGTTGTAGTAAGCAATATGCCTCCGCGCAAAACGCGGTCGGTTGTAACCTCCCAAAAGTTTGAAAATAACTGATCTAAATCCTCTTTCGAGTTTACACCTGCAATTGGGTTCTGTGGATGTAATGAGTTTAAATAATCTGGATCATACTCGTCAAGACACCACTCCCAGACGTTCCCAACCATGTCAAATAGACCGTAGTTATTAGCAGGATACTTCCCAACAGATGTAGTTTCACCTGCCGACTTTTCGATCAGTGCCATATCCGAATTCAATTCATTTCCCCAAGGATATTTTTTCGCAGTTAATCCTCCTCGCGCTGCTTTTTCCCATTCCACCTCTGTTGGTAATCGCTTTCCCATCCATCTTGCGTATGCCATGGCAGCATACCAACTGATATGTGTAACCGGGTGTTGATCCTTACCGTCCGGAAAGTTATTCTCATGCCAATTTAACAGATAATATGCATCAAAGCAATGTAAATTAAGATCAGCAGGTACTTGTCTCTTTCTTAATAATCTTCGTCGCTGTCCCTTTGAAATTTTTCGCCATATGGGATTTATATCAATGAATTTTTTATACTGCGCGTTTGTCACTGGATATTCATCCAGACAGAATGCGTCAACGTGGACAGTTTGTCCAGAATTTTCCTTTGTATTTTCGGTTGCGACATTGATTTCCATCTGAAACTCACCTTCGTTGATATGTACCATACCTTCTGGTATGGCAACACTTATATATTTTTGATCGGAAGGTGAAATCGCTTCAGTATCAGAAATAGGTGCGCCTTCTTGGTGAATGAGATCAACAGGTTGTGGTATATCTGCATTTAGTATAGCGATATGTTCAACACGTTTTTGTGGTTCTATCAGGGTGTCACGCGCTTGATTCAATAGGTTTCTCCACTGTTCTTGTGTCCTACCATCTGGTCGTGGTAGTCCACCTGCCCGTAAAGATGCACTGTAGGATAATTTATGTGCTTCCTCAACAAGATCAACTATTGCCGATTCATCTTGGTTCTGAAGTTCTTCAATAGACAAACCAAGTGTTGCAAAATAGTCTAATTTTTCTCCTACAGCAAAACCTGATTCTTTGAGAATTTCATTCGCTTCTTCAAAGGACAGACCGTGCTGTTGTACTGCTTGTTGAAGAAGTGCTATTCGCTGCTCATCGGTAATCGTTGAGGAGAGTGCTTTGAGTGTGTTTATGACTGAAATAAATTCTTTGCGTTTTGACATGTGCTCTGTGTTAATAGTTGATTTGTGATTCTATTATAGTAAAACCATAATTATTTACACCCAACGGGTTGGTTCGGTTTCCTAACCGAACCGGTGTTTATACAGCGTCATAGATGCGGTTAGGAAACCGTATCTACCGAGGAGTGGGCACTTATTTATATGTTTCACTATTAGGTAAATATTACAACACAAATGATTAGTTTGTATAGAACAGAATCGCCCAAAAGAGATCGTTCTGTGATACTCCATTATTATGTCAGAATTTTATCATAGCATAGAGCATAAGAAAAGAAAATTTAGCAGTGTTATTAATATTTCTCTGCCTTCACACAACGGAAACCAATTCTGGCGAGCGTTCGTGTGGGTAGATTTTTATAACGGTAGGCGGAAGTGAGAAATTGGGGTGGGTCAATCCAAGAACCTCCACGCAACACACGATGATTTGTTTTATCCATCATATCTGTTTTTATTGATTTTAGGTCACTTACTCCGCAAATGGGATTCCGTTTTGGTGAATTTAGATAATAATCCGCTTCATAAACATCAAGACACCATTCCCACACGTTTCCTGACATATCATAAACACCATAACCATTAGTAGGATATTGTCCAATTTCTGTGGTATCTCCTATATTGCTTTGGTAGTTGGCATTTGTAGTATCAATTGTATTTCCCCACGGATATTTCTGCCACATCAATCCACCGCGAGCTGCTTTCTCCCATTCTGCTTCTGTTGGTAAACGTTTACCAACCCATTGTGCATACGCCATCGCCGCATGCCAACTTACCCAAGTTACAGGATGATGTTCCTTCCCATCGGGATAGTTATTCCCATTCCAACTTTTAAGGTAATCACCATCATGAAACCTCTTTGCTATGGATGTCTTCAACTTTTTATGCCAATCAAACCAATCTGATGGTTTTTGCCACTGCGGATTAGCATCCACAAATTCCTTGTATTGGATATTAGTCACCAAGTTTTTGTCAATATTGAATGAATCCACATAGACAAGATGTAAAGGATTATCACTTGCATCAGCATTTTCATCATTGCATCCCATTGGATATTCTCCCGCAGGAATGTATGCCATATCACTTGGTGCACCTGCTGTTGACTCTGTATGTTCAGAATCCGTATTTGATAACACAGTTCCAATATTTGTTCGTATAATGTTGGAAGTTGCTGGTTTAGAGTTCTGAAATTCGTTATTATGGGGTGATTGATTGTCAGATGGGGATTGATTTAATCGGTATGAGACAAGATACTCTCGTCGTTTCTGTGGACTTTTAAGAGTATCACGTGCTTCATTTAGTAATGTCCTCCACTGTTCCTGTGTTTTTCCGTCTGGACGTGGCAGACCGCCTGCCCGTAAAGAAGCACTGTAAGCACTCCTATGTGCTGCATTAACACGAACAGATATTTCAGATTCACTTTTATCTTGGATTTCTTCTATGGAAAGGTTTAACACATCAAAGTAGTCGGCACTCTCTCCGATAACAATTCCTGAGGTATTCAGAATGTTCTCAACATCATCCTTTGATAAGTCATACTGATGTACTCCTTGTCGGAGGAGGAGGACACGTTGTTGTGTAGTAATAATTGGTAAGGTTTCTTTGAGTGTGATGACAACTGACCTAAATTCTTCGCGTTTTGACATCTGATAGTTTACCGATTTGTGTCGATTCTGATTAACCTACTATAAGATACAACCAACCATAGATTGTTTAATGTATATATTCACTTACACATCGAAACCCGTAGCAGTAGTAAGTAAAATTTGGTGATGCCCAACCGCTATATGCGACACGTAAAGCACGTTCGCTACTTGCCCAAGAACCACCACGTAGAATGCGATTGGTATTAGTGTCCATATAATGATTGTTTATTTTACTAATACCGTCAGGTGTTAAAATAGGTTCACGATGTGTTGCATTTTCATTATATTCATCAAGACACCATTCCCAAACATTACCCACTATATCATATACACCGTATCCGTTAGGTGTATACTTTCCAACAGGTGTTGTTTTGCCAAGATGCATTCCGTAATTTGCCATACTTACATTTATCTCGTCACCCCATGGATATATTTTCCCCTCTAAACCGCCGCGGGCAGCCTTCTCCCATTCTGCTTCAGTTGGTAATCTTTTACCAACCCATTGTGCGTACGCCATTGCTGCGTACCAACTTACCTCAACGACCGGATGATCTTCCTTACCACGAGGATAGTGGTTACCAATCCAAGTTGGCAAGTAGTTTCCATTGTGATGAATTCGAAGAAGACTGTTTTTCTGCCATTGAGGGTTTTCCATCAAAAATGTTTTGTATTGGGCGTTACTAACAGGATATATATCCATCATAAAACTGTCTATGTGGACAGTTTGAACATCTATTTTTGGATGATTTGATTCTTCCTCCTGACTTCCCATCAAAAACTCACCAGCAGGAATAAGTACCATTTCAGTGGAGACATCAAGATTAGGAGGAATTGCATTTGGTAAGGATTCAATGTCGTTTGCTGGGGGCTGTTCTATGTTTTCACTTGGAGTCGTTAGTGCTGCTGTGGCATTGGGAGTATTTATCGTTATCGGTTCGCTACTTTGAAATTCTTCTGATGGACTTGTAAGGTTGTCCAAAGACACATCTACTGCTTTATCCTGAGATAGTATTTCCAGATATTCTCGTCGTTTTTGTGGATCTATCAGCGTTTCACGTGCTTGATTCAAAAGGTTACGCCACTGTTCTTGTGTTCTACCGTCCTTACGAGGTAGTCCTCCTGCTCGTAAAGATTCACCATAGATATGGTTATGTGCTTCGTCAATACGTCTCTCAATATCAACTTCATTTTTGTTATGGAGTTCATCTAAGGAAAGTTCTAACACTTCTAAATAGTTGACTTCGTCTGTGACCATCAATCCCAGCGAGTTTAGTATCTCTGAAGCTTCATCAACAGAGAGATCGTAATTTTGCACCGCTTGTTTCAGTAACCCAAGACGTTGGACATCGGTAATACTCGGGGATACAGTTTTAAAGGTGTTAATGACTTGGATGAAATCCTCGCGTTTAGACATGATAGATACTCCAATAAACATACTTTATGTATACAGACATACAAGGAATGTAGTCCCACTTAAGACTTAACAGACATCGCACAACGAAAACCGATACTTGAATTTGTATAAGTTGGTGGAGCCGCGCCCCGTTTCGCAACACGCAAGTTTTTCACCGAATTGTACCAGGAACCTCCGCGTATCACATGAAATGCTTTTGAACTTGTATAATATTTACTTATGCTATCAATACTACCACCAGAAACAGGATTTAGTGTGGGTGAGGACATATAAAAACGACTATCCCATTCATCAAGACACCATTCCCATACGTTTCCTGGCATATCATATAATTCGTAACCGTTTGCAGGATATCTCCCCACAGGAGTCGTCTGTCCAATGTTTCTACCATAATTTGCCATTTTATAGTCTACTGTGTTACCCCATGGATATTTTTGACTTACCAACCCACCACGTGCTGCTTTCTCCCATTCTGCTTCTGTCGGTAAACGCTTACCTTTCCACTCTGCATACGCCATTGCTGCATACCAACTTACATGAGCAACTGGATGATTACTTATTTCTTCAGGATAGTCATTCTTATACCAATGGTGTAGGTAATAGCCATCATGGTACCACAAAGACATGAATCGCATCAAACCTTTGGGTTTACTCCACTGTGGGTTTTCATCCACGAATATCTTAAAATCTGCATTTGTTACAGGATATTGGTCAATATAGAATTCATCAGTAAAAACTGTGTGAACAGGTTTTTCATCATCAAATCTATCTATTTCATTACTACCCATCTCAAATTCACCTTTGGGGATTAGTGCCATATTTTCAATAAATAAAGGTGCTGATGGGGTGTCACTGACTAATTCCTCTGTTTGAAAAGTTGTAAGGTGTGTCTGTCGTTTATATTGATCTGTAAGTGCATCACGTGCCTGATTTAGAAGTGTCCGCCACTGTTCTTCAGTTCTACCATCAGCTCGTGGGCGGCCTCCTGCCTTCAACGACTCACTATATTGTTTTTTATGAGCCGCTTCAATAAGATTGACAATATCCGATTCACTTCGGTTTTCAAGGTCTGAGAGAGCAATATCCAACACATCAAAATAATCAACTTGTTCACCGATAGACAATCCTGACGCATTGAGGATATCAGTTGCTTCATCAGTAGTGAGACTATACTGTTGAACTCCTCGCTGAAGCAGTCCTTTACGTTGTTCATCAGATATCGTTGTTGATAAACCTTTAAGTGTGTTGATTAGTGCAATAAAGTCATCACGTTTTGACATTTTTTGTTTAGTATTTAATCCTAAGGAATTTGTAATGTAACTAAGAAAAAAGTAGATACTGTTTACGTGTCAACTGATCTTACACACCGAAACCCGACAAGACTGCTTGTTTTCCACGAAGCTAACCGGTCACGATTTGATACTCTGAGATCTTGTTCAGAAGAATACCATGAACCACCGCGTATTACCCGTAATGTTTTAGATTTTGTTGCGGTATCTATGATACTTTCTATACTACTCCCTGAAACAGGATTTCGCCTTTCGGAATATTCATAGAATTTGCTATCCCATTGATCAAGACACCATTCACTTATGTTGCCTACAATGTCACCTAAACCGTATTCATTTTCAGGATATTTCCCTACAGGTGTTGTTTCAGCAACCCGCTTATCATAATTTGCATAACTATCATTAACTATCTGACCCCATGGATATTTTTGTCGAGTTAAACCACCACGGGCAGCCTTTTCCCATTCCGCTTCAGTCGGCAACCGTTTACCAACCCAATTCGCATAAGCCATCGCAGCATGCCAACTGATCCAATTGACAGGATGGTCTGCTTTTCCAGTTGGATAGTTGCCTTTAAACCAGTTTAACAAGTAATCGCTATCTCGTAATTTAAAAATATGATGATAATCAAACCACCCAAGATTACGCCATTGTGGGTTAGCATCTATAAATTCCTTATACTGAGAATTAGTCACAGGATATTTGTCTATATGAAATGCATCAACATAGACAGAATGTGCTGGTTTTTCTTCATCGGGTATGTCATAATCGTCGCATCCCATTTCAAATTCACCGGCTGGGATGAGTATCATACTATCTTGTTCTAATGTCCTTAATGGAATGGACTCAGTCTCTGAGGGAATAGTCTCTGATGTAGAGATAGATTCAGTTGCGTATAAATCATCATGTTGTAGCATTGCAATGTGTTCTTGTCGTTTTTGTTCATTATTGAGAGTGTCACGTGCTTGATTTAGAAGTGTCCGCCATTGCTCTTCTGTCTTACCATCTGCACGAGGACGTCCCCCTGCTGCCAACGAAGCATTATACAGTCTCTTATGTGCAGTCTCAACACGACTCTTTATAGATAATTCATCCATCCTTTGGATTTCATCAATTTCGATTCCTAACACATCAAAGTGGTTAACATGGTTGTCAACCACCAATCCAAAAGACTTCAGTATATCTGTTGCTTCCTCTACAGATAGTCCAAAGTTATTCACTGCTTGACGTAGGAGACCTATTCGTTGTTCATTAGAAATAATATTGGAAGCCTCACTGAGTGTGCGGATGATTGCAATGTATTCATCAAGTTTTGCCATACAATGACCTTATTAAGTTTAAGAATATACGTAAATCAATGGAATACATAAGAAAATATTCTATGTGGATTCAATCCGTTTCTCGACTAAGATTTAGATTCCACAAACGTACATTCTTATCCGTGCTACAACTTGCGAGTATTTCTCCATCAGGTGAAAAGGCAAGTGAGTTTACTGTAGAATTATGTCCAGTAAGTGTAGACTTAAATTTCGCTGTTGCAAAGTCCCACAGACGTACCAATCCATAGTAACTACCACAAGCGAGGGTATTACCATCAGGTGAAAAGGCAACAATATTAAACCAAGAGAGATGATCCGCAAGAAAGTTTTGTGGTTTCCCAGTAACAGAATCCCACAAATGAACAGTACCATAAAGACTTGTGCAAACGACGGTATTACCATTGGGCGAATAATTTACTGAACTTATACTATTCTTATGACCATCCAAGATGAATTTATTGAAGAATGTGTCTGCATCCCACACACAAACAGTCCTGTCATAGCTTCCACTTGAAATTGTCTTACCATCTGGCGAAAAGGCAACTGAACTTACCCAATTGCTATGTCCCTTGAGAATTGTTATAAGTTCTCCTGTAGAAGACTCCCACAAACGAACAGTACCATCGTAACTACCACTTGCAATAAATTTACCGTTGGGTGAATACGCCACTGAACTGACTGCATCTTTATGTCCCAATAAAGTATCTTTTACCTCACCAGTTTCAGAATCCCACACCTGAACAGTTCGATCATTACCACCACTTACGTTTGTTTTGCCATCGGGGGAATAAGTCACAGAATTTACAACGTCTTTATGTGCAATGAATTTATATTTTGGTTTGCCACTTAAAACATCCCAGACATATACTGTGTTATCTGAACTACTACTTACAATGGATAAACCATCTGGGGAAAATGCAACTGAATTGACTGGTCCCTTATGTTCTGAGAGAACGGTATCTTCTATTATAATTTGCTTTTTGGCAAGTGAATTACTTGTATGTAAAGGAACCTCTTTAGCATATTTATCTGTAATCTCGGTCCTAATTTCCTTGATGTGATTTTGACGTGTCTGTGGATTCGTAAGCTTATCTCTCGCTTGATTTAAGAGTTTACGCCATTGCTCTTCTGTTTTTCCATCCGTACGAGGACGACCCCCTGCTGTCAACGAAACACTATAGAGTTTTTTATGTGCTGCTTCAATAAGATTGACAATATCCGATTCACTTCGGTTTTCAAGGTCTGTGATTGATAAACCTAATGTTTCAATATAATTAACTTGTTCACCAATAGTCAAACCTGACGAATTTATGATTTCAGTCGCTTCATCAGCAGAGAGACCATACTGTTGGACACCTCGCCGAAGCAGCCCTTTGCGTTGTTCATCAGTAATCATAGGAGAAATCGATTTTAACTCATTGATGAAAACAATATATTCATCATGTCTTTTCATTTATATTCTCTTAATTGGTATTGGGAACACTTGATTGGATTCCAATTGATTGTGTCTGTGAAGTGTTGTAAGCTGGATTTCCCCATACACAGCGAAATCCGATTACATTCATGCAAAATGTCGGAAATTCAGCGTTACGATTCGCAATTCGCACCAACCATGCTGGTATTCGCCAAGAACCTCCCCGTAATACGCGATTTGATTCTACGTCTAAATAGTGGTGAACAATCCATTCAATAGAGTTAGCTCCAGAAATCGGATTTTGTGGGGACGCACTCATTGCAGTGTCTTTATGATAAGCGTCAAGACACCACTCCCATACGTTTCCACACATGTCATACAAATCGTATCCATTCGGAGGATACTCACCCACTTGTGTCGTTCCGCCCATGTTCCAATCATAATTTGCTTTGGAGGGATCAGCAACATCACCCCACGGAAATTTATTACCAGATAACCCGCCACGTGCAGCCTTTTCCCATTCTGCTTCTGTTGGAAGACGTTTACCCACCCACTGTGCATAAGCCATAGCAGCAAACCAACTGACATTGATTACCGGATAATCTGCTTCGGTATTCTTATAAGTATTTCCTTGCCAATGTCTGAGGTAGTCAACATCACAGTATTTATCTGGAATATTGTCTATACTCCATTGCGGATTATCGTCAACAAACAATTTGTACTGAGCATTCGTGACTGGATATTTATCAATGTAAAATGCGTCAAGAAAAACTGTGTGTATCGGATGTTCATCACCGAATGCTTCCTCATCATTGCCTCCCATCTCAAATTCACCTGTAGTGATGAGTGCCATATTATCAAGATTTGGTGGATTCTCTACCTTATGTATGTGTCCTTTCTTATAACGTAATGTTGACAAGTAGGTTTGACGATTTTTGGGTTCTAAAAGTGTGTCACGTGCTTGATTCAAGACCGTTCGCCACTGTTCTTCTGTTCTACCATCCACACGAGGTCGTCCCCCTGCCTTCAATGACAGACTATACAACTGCTTATGTGCTGCTTCAATAAGGTTGACAATATCCGATTCACTTCGGTTTTCAAGGTCTGTGATTGATAAACCTAATGTTTCAATATAATTAACTTGTTCACCAATAGTCAATCCCGATGCATTTATGATCTCAGTCGCTTCATCAGCAGACAGACCATACTGCTGTACCCCTAACCGAATGAACCCTTTACGTTGTTCATCGGAAATTGATGAGGAGGCAGTTCTGAGCGCGTTGATAATCTCCAAGAATTCCTCACGGGACATACGTTCATATCCTTTAATGTAAATATGAAGGTGAAGACACGATATTATTATACTAATCCAGAAATGGTAGTACTATGTTAGATGTTGACTTATTCAACGGTAAGGTCTTGTAGTTCTGTTTTTGCCTGTGCAACTTCCTCTTCATTGAGCGTAGGTCTATCAATAATAGAAAACAGGTCGTAGACAGCAGTTGCATCATCGTTAGATAGTGATTTTGCAGTTACCTCAAGGTTTTGGTCTAAGTTGTACTTGTAGTTTACTTCAATTGGTGATCCTTGTGGTAACCCCGGTGGAAGTTCAAGGGTACATTCACCCAATTTGTACTCATCAAAGAGATCTATTTCATCCCTACGTTGATCTTGTTCAAGACCTTGGACTACCTCAATTAATACCGATGGTTGATTGTGATCCACCGTCAAAAACCTATCCGCAATTTCACACGGTACAGCAGTCATTTTTGGAATCATGACATGGATAATATGCTGACGGATTGCGTTGAGAACAACAAGTCCAAGATTGTGAGTTGCTCCATCGGTTACGGTAACCTTCGGTGCACCATCAGGACCGATGAAACGATCGATGACTGCTTCTGGCATATCAATCGCTTCCGTGCTGCCTTCGGAAATCTGCCGTAATGTTCCCTGAATTGCTGCACCAATAGCAACGACTTCATCAGGATTGACTTCATGTGGATTGATCTCTTTACCGCTTAAAGATGCGATCATCTCCTGCACCATCGGCATACGGGTTGAACCACCTACCAATAGGATTTTGTCTATTTCTTCCCAAGTCATTTCTGCTTCAGAAAGCACCATATTGCACAAAACCCTACATCGTTCAAGTAGGTCAGCAGTTAGTTGTTCGAACTTCTCGCGCGTCAACTCAACACGGGTCGTTTTACCATTATATCCACAAACAATGAGTGCGCGTTGTCTTAAGGACAATGATTCCTTGGCTGTGATCGCATCCAATTGTAGGTCTTGGTAGGAGTGAAGATCTGCTAATGGATTTTCACCGTGTTCAATCTCAAACATCTCGGCAACATAAGTAATGATTTTATCATCCCAATCCTTGCCACCAAGTCTATGATCCCCATTCGTTGCAAGCATCTGTATTTCCGAATCTGACACCTTCATGATGGTCACATCAAACGTGCCACCACCAAGATCAAGCACAAATACATTTTGATTACTCCCTAATTGATCAATGCCATAAGCAAGTGCAGCAGCAGTTGGTTCGTTTAGGACTTGCAACACATTCAACCCAGCAATTTTTCCAGCGTTACGAGTTGCTTCGCGCTCTGCATCGTGAAAATATGCGGGAACAGTGATGACAGCATCCGTAATCTCTTCATCCAGATATGTCTCGGCATCTTGCTTGAGTTTGGTAAGTATTACGGCAGATAGTTCTTCTGGGGAATAGTCCTTATCATCAAATGTGCGATAGAATTCCGTTTTGGATTTCCCCATCTCACGTTTGATAAACTCCACGATTTGTTCGGGGACTGCTCTGGCATTCTGCTTAGCGATTTTTCCAACAGTAACAAGAGCATCTTCAAACATTACGACTGATGGTGTAATGCGTTCACTCTCAAGGTTTGGAATAATCTCTGGTTGACCGTGTTCATTCACATGTGCAATCACAGAGAATGTAGTACCGAGATCTATACCAACGACCTTACCCATCTGTACTACCTCCCTTTTCGCTGATAGTTGATGGATTTACGTTGTCATCAGATTCCTGAGAAGTGGAATTGTAACGGTAAATAGTTACCTCTTCTGGTCGGAAAACTTTTCCTCGCCAATTAAACCCAATTTTATGTACTTCAGCTATCTTTCGATCCTGTTCTGGATTATCTGATGGTATAACTTTGCGTGTCTTGTGCAGCTGTCTGTCAAGAGTATCAGATGATTCTGTATACGGTGACACGTCCATACGGAATAATACCTCTTCCAGTTTAAACCGGAAGTTTTCTAAGTTTTTCCTGTATTGGGTCAACACAATTTTCATGTCCTCATCATTTCCACTGCCGATATCATCAAATTGAGATTCAAGGGATACAAAGCTGTCGTATAGTTGGATCAGGTTGTGTATTATCGGTTTGTGCAGCACTTCAAGCAGAAAACTCTCTTTATAGTCCTTCATTTCAGCATATAACTTGTCAAACATCTCTGTCTGATTCTGGTTCCGAGAAATCTGTTTCTCAAAAAGGTCTTGTAATGCAGCTAAACTCTGACGCACTTCTGATATGGCGTTTGGTTGTATCAATTCTGTTTGATCCGCTTGCTCAGTCAGATTTGTAGTAGATTCCTGTATTTGTTCCGATTCAGCGGTATCATTATTCTCTTTTAAATCTAAGTTTACATTATCATCTCCGTTAATATTCTTACTCATATTTAAAACCACCTGTAGCTATATTTACTTTATAGGAGGCATCACTACTCGGTCAAACGCTCTTCTGATTATACAATGTGAATAGGAGGAATGTCAAATAAAGTGATGCCTCAATTAATTGAGACATCATACACCTGAGAAGATAGAAAAAACACCTAATATAATGCGGTTAACCCTTTTGCCAAGGAACGCTTCCTGCTTTTTGTATCTCTTCCTGTAATAGCTGTCCCATCTCTCTAAATTTCTGAGTGTTTGTCTTTGAAGTATCAGTTGCTTCTAATGGATCACTTGATAGGTCATACAGTTCCAGTGGTTCAAATGGTCGATTGTGTAATAACTTTATGTCACCTTGTCGAATCGCGTGTTGACTCAATCCACGAAACTGTTGTCCACCCTCGCGTCGTAGCCAATACAGCAGTCGATCTGAGAAGTCCTGTTTTTCACCTTGAAGTGTTTTCAAAATGGACTGTCCCTCAATTTCGTGATTGATAGGAACATCCGCCACCTCACACACTGTCGGATATAAATCCATTAGCATTCCAACCTGATCCGTAACGTGTCCTTCAGGAATATGTCCTTGCCACATAGCACAGGTAGGAACTCGTATGCCACCTTCATACATCTCACCTTTCTGCCCGCGTAATGGACCATTAGTAGCACCAACCCCTATTTGTCCTCCATTGTCTGATGAATAGATGACAAGGGTATTAGAAAGTTGACCTGTATCCTCAAGTGCATCCAGCACACGACCGATTCCAGCATCCATGTGCTCAACAAGCGCAACGTATTTTGCACGTTGCGGTGAAATATCCTGTTCACGTTCCATCACACGTTCCACCCAATCATCAGGAGGTTGGATCGGTGTATGTGGTGCGTTGTAAGCAAGATAGAGAAAGAATGGATGGGATGTATGTGCATGTGTCCGAATGAAATCAACACTCCAATCAGAAAAGAGGTCAGTAGCATGTCCCCTCGGATCAATTGTTTCTAAATCGTGCCGCATATAGTTATTATTGTGACGAAGGTGTGTGTAGTAGTCATCCATCATATCTCCGAGGAACCCGTGGAAATGGTCAAAGCCTCGTTTACATGGGTGATTCTCATCCTCAAGCCCCAAATGCCACTTTCCGATGATGGCTGTACGGTAGTCTTTCTGCTTCAACATTGAAGGCATTGTGATTGCATCCTGACAAAAATAACCCCAGTTATTCTCCGAATGCGTGCGAATCACACCAGGCACACCTACTCTATCCGGATAACGTCCTGTCAGAAGCGATGCACGACTCGGTGAACAAACAGAACAATTAGCATAGAACTGTGTAAATCGTGTACCCTCAGTTGCTATTCTATCAATGTTCGGGGTTTGTATTGAAGGTCCATCGTGTGCGGATATATCGCCATATCCATGATCATCTGCAAGTATTAGTAATATATTCGGTGACTTTGCCATAATCATCTCCATGTAGTTATGTTATCTTATCAAACGGGGTGATCAATCTGCGATCTCATTCTATTCTATGTTATACGTTAATAGGATATTTGGTTATTATTGATTTTCTGCATTAACAGCCTGAATAAGTGCTTTGATATATCCAAACTGAAATGCCCATGCTTGTCGAACGCGTCCAGAAACTCCTTCTGGGGCTTTATCATCTGCGTGAGATGGTGCGTGATCTGGCATTAGCATATAGGGATACTCAACGTCTCGCAATGTCTGCGCTACCTTATACATGTCTACGTCACCTTCATCGGGCCATACTTCTTGGAAGTTATGCAGTCCACCGCGTATATTGCGAAAGTGTATGTTGAATATCTTCTTACGTTTACCAAAATATTCAACTATTTCGTAAAGTTCAGTGCCCGGGTCTTCTAACCCTTCTGAAACGACTCCACAACAGAAATTGAAGCCGTTATACGGACTATCTACAATCTCTGCATATCGTTTTAATCCATCGAAAATCGGATAATTCCAACGTTCCACACCACGCAGAACAGGTGCAGGCGGATCGTTAGGATGGCAAGCCATCTGAATCTTATTCTCCTCAGCAACAGGAATGACGCGTTCAAGGAAATATCCTATACGGTCAAATGCTTCCTCGCGACTCACCTTACTTGCATCGGAAAGCGTCTCGTTGTCATACTTGGAGAGATCAAATGTACTGTATTTAGAACCACCACGTCCATCTGTCTGTTCTGTCCGTTGATGATTCAGGATACAGAAATTATAATTCAGTCCACGTAATCCTGCTGCGGCAGCATTTTCGATTGTCTTACAAACACCACCAATATCTCTATCTCGTTGTGGATCCTGTGCAAGCGTGATGCTTCTTGATATTCCGATGTGAATCATCTCCAGGCTGACACCTGCTACCGCTGCTTCCTCCTTATGCTTCATCAAAGTATCGGGTTGTGTTCCTTTGACTGATGCATCCATGTGTGTAACACCATGACGGACAAGGAATTCCAATTCCTTTGTTGATGTGCCGATTCCTTGGACCCCTACGTGCATTTTTGCCCCATTGTTCGTCAGCTTTTTGCTATTGTTCATTGTCTGACCCTCCTTTTGAGATTGACTTCGTGCAATATATGATACACATCGGGAATTGTAGCATGTCCTGCTGATAAGGTCAAATCATAAGGTGCGGCTTCCTGTTGACCCATACATTCGCAACATTACAGAAATCGGGATTGAAAAACAGGCATATATATGCTAAACTGAACATCATATCAGACAAAGTACTCACAATATATGAAACACATGAATAAAAGCATTTTCTTATTATTATCCCTTCTTATAGTTCTGACTCTATTCATCAATTCTACTTCAACTGCAGAAAATGATCTTCTCAAACTTGGTGACCACCTATTGAAATTGGAAAATTATGATGCAGCCATAACTGAATATAAACGTTTTATCTTCTTTCATCCAGATGATAAACGGGTAGCGAATACATACTACAACATTGGACTGGCATATCGCGTACAAGGATTCTGGCAAGAGGCTATTATTTCAATGCGAAATGCAATGTTTCACGCTTCAAACGATGACGATAAATCCGAATTCCAAATAAATCTTGCTGTAACACTGATAGCATCAAAAAACTATGATCTCGCGCAATTGGAATTGATAAAAGTAATGCTACGAGATCCAAATGTTGCATTAGACAAACGCATTCTATTTTTGCGATCAGTTGCGTATATTTACCAGTTTCGGTGGGAGGAAGCGCGTGAAATCTTACAAGAGTATACGGATGACGATAAACTTGACATACTTTTTAACAAAGTTGCAAATCTTCCACAAAAGTCCACCACCACAGCAAAGGTGTTATCTACAATAATACCAGGAGCAGGTCAGTTCTATACAGGAGACTGGCGTGGTGGATTAAATGCCTTTGTTCTGAACAGTTTACTTGGATATGTAGCAGTTGATGCCGTTCTGGATCAACACTACGCAGATGCTGCATTTTGGATATTCTTTATCTTCAACAGGTACTATCAGGGAAATTCTTACAGAGCGGAAAATGCAGTAAAGATATACAACAATAAAGTCTCTCAACGCGCAGCAGATGCCTTATTGAATAGGTTACAAGAGATCGCTGCAGCACCTTAATTTCAAACTACGATTCAGCCTTATTCTGTAGAAAAACCACCACTCCAAGCAGTACCATTCCTATAGTGAACGTCCAGATATGATGCGTAAATGCAAGAAACGCTGCGATCCCAAGCATAATTGTTTCATACCAACGCGTTTTTCTCATGAAGTAACCTATTGTCATAGTTGAAAAGAGAATAGTACCCACCAATGCTGTGGTTACAGACATGATATTTTGTAGATGTGTGCCAGAAAATAGGATATGCGTGTAGGCAAACAATAGCGGCATGATGTATAACAGTTTGGCAAACTTAAAGCATGCCCATCCAGTTTTCCACGGATCGGCACGGGCAATTGCAGCACCGGCATAAGCACCCAATGCAACAGGCGGTGTAATGTTAGAATCTTGACTGAGCCAAAAGATGATAAGATGGGATGCGATGATTGATATGCCCATCTCTGGACTTGTCAGGATAGGTACTGCAAGTTGAGAAGTAATCAAATAGGCAGCAGTTACTGGAATTCCCATTCCTAAAACAAGTGAAGCAGCAGCAAGAAGTAACACTGCAATTGCGCGATTACTACCTGCGACAGATAACACTAAATCCGGAAATTTCGTGCCTAAGTCTGTGAGATTTATGACACCAATGATGATTCCTATAGTCCCAACTGCCCCACCAATAGCGAGAGAGTTTTTGGCACCGGTTACCATCGCTTCCCAGATTCGTATCGGTGTTAATCTTGTTTCCCTTCGAAAGTAACTGACAACAATTGTGACAAGAATAGAAAAGAAGGCTGCTTTGAAGGCGGAGTATCCAGCCATGAGTGAAGCAATGAGAGTAACCAATGGCAGTAGGTAGAACCAACCTGATATAAGAAGCGTTGAAAATTTCGGTATTTCTGAGCGAGGTATCGGTTCAATTCCCTGTTTTTTGGCTTCAAAGTGAACCATTACCCATACTGACAGAAAATAGAGAACTGCTGGAACGATTGATATGAGTGCGATTTTACTATACGGTTCTCCTGTCCTCTCTGCTATCAGGAATGCACCTGCACCCATCACTGGGGGTAGGAATTGTCCTCCAACAGACGCTGATGCTTCAACCGCGCCTGCGATGTGAGGACGAAAACCAGTACGTTTCATCAAAGGAATTGTAAATGCACCAGTAGTAACTGTATTAGCAATTGCACTTCCCGCAACTGAGCCAAAAAATCCAGAGGTAACAACCGAAACCTTGGCAGCACCACCGATTGACCTTCCCGTTAGAGACATCGGAAGGTCAATAAAGAACTGTCCTACACCAGATTTTTCTAAAAATGCACCGAAAAATATAAAGAGTATGACATAGGTCGCCATCACATTTGCCATGATACCGAATATGCCATCTTGATTAAAAAAGCAGTGCTCAATAATCCGCCTAAATGAAAAACCGGGGTTTTGGATGACCTCAGGCATAACACGTCCGAATAGGGCATACAGTATTCCGACAATTGCTATGATAGACAATCCCCATCCAACAGTCCGACGACTCATCTCAAAACTAACGATGAGTCCGAATGCACCCATTACAATATCTATATTTGTATAAGCACCGGCTCTATCGGCAATATTTGCGTAGTCTATAATCCAATAGCCAATTGCACAGACACTTAGACCTGCTAACACTATATCAAGAATGGATGGACGCTCGATAGGTGAACTTTGACGGAATTTGTAGAGGATGGCAATTAGGACAAAGGTAAATAGAAGATATAAACCGAGATGATACTGTTCCGATGCTGTGCCGAAACCTGCACTATAGATGTAGAAACCAACGAAAAAGACGGCACATATCTCAAAAATCCACTTTGAGATAACATTTAGATCAGTGCGTTGTTTTGTAAATCCTGCGACATCTGTTGTTTCAGTTTGTTCCATAAGAAACTAAAAATCTGTTGTAACCCCGAGCATGATGGAGGTCGTATGTATAGGCTCAAATTGTGAACTTCCATCATCTGTTTGAACACGTCTGAATCGGTACTGGTGCACGAAAATTGTTTGAATAGGTGGTACAACTACATAACTTACCTCCAAATTCAGAGCGGATTTTTCGTCCAGATCAACCAGATCAGAGAAGAAACCTGTATCCCCATCTTCACCAATATTCCGTTTTGTATAGAATGCCCGAAAACTCATTTGTGGCACTAACCCCGATTCATTAACACCTAAATAGATTTTAGATGTATTATTATCGTATTGTTCATAAGCACCTAAGAGTTGGAGTTCTGGCAACGGTTGAATGATTAGCTGCGTGAAGAATCCGCGCCTTGTATCGTTATTCGTTTCATATCCCCAAAAAATTGGTATACCAGTTTCATAGGTATAGTCAAAAATAGAAGGTATGTAGCCATTACTGAAAATACGATACTCAAATTTGAAAATCGCTTTGGTAGATGCCAATCCGATACCTGTTCCGTTGCCCCATGTGAGTTCTTCCTGTAGTGGGTCCCCATCATCTGATGACGATCCAGATGTCTCATCAACATCCATAAATTTCTGTGGTTTAACGGGTGGTGTCTGGACAGCATAATCATTATAAAGATCTATTCGAAACGAACTTTGTTCAACTATAGGAAACCCAACATCTACACCCACTACGTCAAAAGTGTGGGAATCCCCATCAGGATAATTTGGGTCAATGTCGGTGATATAGGTAGCACCAAATTCCATTCGTGTCAGTAGGTTATTGTTTTCAAGTCGTTGGAATGGTCTGTAAAACCCTCGTCCACCAAATATTGTTGGCTGTCCAAGGTCATTTACCATGGTTTCAACGCCATACTTGTTAGCTGATTCTCTTAGGTTTAGATGCAACCCGCGCCTATCATGATTTGAATATCCTGACATGATAGAACCGTGACCGATTGTGAGGTAGTCGAATTCACCAAGACGGAAGTAAAACGGATCATAAAGATCACCATAACTAATGTAACGAATCAACCTTAACCATGTGCTTGCACTGTCCCAAACTTCACCATCTTCTGCCAAGAATTGGTCTTCTGCATTTTCAGCATAAGGATTGTAAAGCAAAACAAAGTTAAAACCCAAACCGACTTTTCCAATAGGAATCTCCGGCTGAAGTTGAATCCGAATATACGCATCACCATTGATGAATGTTAAACCCCCTCCGTAAAACCCACTTGTGAGAAAATCTTTTTCTGTCATGGGAGTTAATGTATTCTGTGCGGATAGTGTTGGAACAAAGGCAACAATAAATGTGATTAATACAAAGACAGCAAGTAGTTTAGATGTGTTCATGCAGAGATAATTCTCCCATCTTTCAGATGAATTATACGATCTGCGTTTTCTCTTAGCCCCTCATGGTGGGTTACAATCGCGATGGTTGTTTGATGTTCTTGTCGTAGTTCTTCGATTAAGTCCATTAAGTTATCACTTTGACGGCTGTCTAAGTTTGCGGTTGGTTCGTCAGCGAAAATGATTTTTGGTCGGTTGGCAAGTGCTCTGGTAAATGAGACACGTTGCTTTTCACCACCTGAAAGTTGCGCTGGTCGATGATGTAGTCGTTCACTTAAACCAACTCGTGTCAGTAGTTCTATTGCACGTTTTTCTGCCTCTGCTTCCTTTGTTTTGGCTATGTCCATGGCTACCATTACGTTTTCAAGTGCAGTAAGATACGGCAAAAGATGGAACATCTGAAAAACAAAACCGATTTTATCTCTACGGACCGAACTCAGGTCATGATTTATTGGATCGATCATATCACCATCAATACGTAATTCACCTGCATCTGGTGTTAATATACATCCGAGTAGGCTAATCAACGTAGTCTTGCCGCATCCGCTGTCTCCCACAATCATTACTAACTCACGTTCTTCAATGCGGATATCGACTGAATCGATGGCGGTTACAGCAGCATCACCGATTCCAAATCGTTTTGTTAAGCCTATTCCTTCTACTATCGCTGCCATATTACTGTCCTTGAGAGTATAATTCTATTAATTTCCAATAAGTGCTACATTGGTAGTTGGCATATCAACATTTCTTATCGGAGTACTATCAATTTCCCCACGAAATGCAATCATCGGATCTACCTTGATCCCTTTACGTGCAGCGAGATAACCGCTTCCACAACATACAATCAAACTGATACACGCTACGATGACAGATTCAACCAAGTTTATCTTTACAAAGATAGGAGCAGCAGCCGCAAATATGTAAGACAAACAAAATCCTATACCAACCCCGATAACCGATATCAGGGCAACCTGTTTTAATAGGAGTGTCATCACATAACTATTTGATGCTCCGATTGCTTTTAGCACACCAATTTCCTGAGTCTTTTCAAGCATTGTGACATAGGTAATCATTCCAACAAGTAAGCCAGCAACTAACCACAACATCACCCGCAAGAATTGCACTGCTTTCATCGGTTGATCTACCCAATACTCCATAATGTCTGAGAGGGTATGTTCCAAAGTACGCGCTTCTATGGCTCCAAAAGCGTCTAAGTTTGCTGCTACTTCATCGGGAGTATACTTGCTGTCTGTTTTTGCTACCATCATGTTGATATAAGGGGTATTTTCCAATAGGACACGTTGTGCAGCACGGATATCCATAAAGAGCAAAGGTGTATCCAAAACGAACATCAGACTTTTTGCTTTTCCAACAACTCTTACTTCGTCCTTACTGATAGTGATTTTCTCACCGATTTCAAGCCCCATTTTTTCATCAACAATCACTTCATAAGGGACATGATCTTCAGGACGATAATCCATATATTTGCGTGGTGTGAACATCCTCCCCTCAACAACTTGTTTGGGACCGCCAAGATTTCCTAAAGTATATCCTACGACCATTGCTTTTGTAGGTTTACCATTTACTGTGGGACGCGCTTGTGCGAAGATCAGGGGGGAAGCAGAATTTTCCACTAATCCAGGAGACGAACCCAGAAATGCCATGAGTTCCTCTTCAAGTAATGAGAAACCGATGAAGGCACCACCAGAACCCTCAGCAGAAATCCAGATGTCTGCACCAGTGGAATTGACATACTGTTGTGCTTGGATACGCATACCGTTCATAATTCCACCAAGTAAAAGTATTAGTGAAATCAACATAGTAATTCCAAGCGTTGTCAAGACTACTCTGGCTTGACGATAACGCATGTCCTTAAGGAATAGGGCTTTCATAAATGATCCTTATCCGTATCAACAAAAATAGATGTATTTCATCAGTTGAAAAATTACAATTTATATACTTTATTTTGATTCAATTTCTTTTGCCTTTTTGACCACCCAAAATGAAAACTTTCTAAGAACAACTATTAGGACAATCACCAGAATATTTTCCCAGAACGTAGCATGGATCGTTTGATTAAATCGTTCAAAGGTTGGAAGTGTTGGGTCTGTTGCTTTCCAAGCTTTTGAATTGAAATAGATAAATACTCCTAATGGAATCAGGTGTATCCAAATACCACATAGAAAAACGACAAAGTATAACGTCAGATCAGCTGCGTGTGACATTAACTTAAGAAGTTTATTGTATTTCTTCAAGTTACCCTCCTGATTACTTCCTATATTAACTGATAGCTTCAATGCGTTCAGGCATTATTTGACGTTTTCGTCGGTGTAGTTTAACATGATCTGAATATACATCGTCATCTGCATCAGCACCTGTATTTCGTTCGAGAAAAAGTGGAAATTCGGATTCTGGTGGTTTGGCATTGTGATATGCATTACTATAACTCCGCATTATGATGCGTTGTTCTCGATTGAGAGTCTTTAGCCAGTCTGGTGAAGAATGGAATCGATCCGCAGGTGTAACCCACGATGGACAATATGCCACGAAGATATTGTAACGGACGACATCACTTTCATTGGATTCTACACGGTGCCAAATACTGGAGTGCATCACCGTCATTGTTCCTTTTCTTGGACAAACAATCATCTCACCTGGTACGCTGTTATGTGTGTCGTATCCGTCCATATATTGATGACGATGGCTGCCCGGTAGCACAACGAGGTTACCCATTTTCTCATGTGGTAAGTCTGTCAACCAATACCCAATTTTGATTTGCAGTGGTAATTTCGGTGAAAATACACCGTAAGGTAGTGCACGTGCGCCATCTGGATGCCATTGGTTGTATTGTTTACCCCCAGGTGGACGTAGGAAGAATTGACTGATATGCAATTTTAGAAGCTCTCCAAAAATGTCGTAGGCATACCCTACATGTCTTTCATGATCAATCAAGCCTGAAAAGACAGGATCACGTTCGACTATGTTCTGCATACTGAGATAATCCCCCGGTTTATACTTCTGGTTTTTTGCCGCCACTCGATCTATCGCATCTTTATAAGTCTGGATATCCTCCTCCGAGATTGCATCTTCAATAAAAATGATTCCGTCTTCGTTAAAGGTCTTCCACTGATCTGCTGTAAATCCTGGTGGTGCGATGCGATATTTCTGTTCAATATCCATTGGACAACTCCCTTCGTTGAATTTAGAAAAACTGCGCGTAAGTTGGGTTGAATCTGAGAAATTCAACACCCAAAATAGATGTCTGTTCAACCCAACCGACAGGTTTAGTTTATCTCACTTTCATAGAAGCAATTTCTGTGCCAGTTTGAATAGTGTTTTACTGATAGGTTTCTTTGTGAACTACTCTGAAATCATTGCACAGAAAAGTACAGACTAATATAAGCTGCACGGAATAGGGCAGTGTTTTTTAGTTTACATCTGTTGCATCGTTTATGGTAACAACATTGACTCAGTCTAACATATAACGATTATATCCGCAATATATTTCACCCAAGGGTGTGTAAAGTTTTTGTACAAGTATCTGTTGAAAAGAGTTTTTGCGCTGTATAACAAGAAATGGTATCCTATCCTAATAATAACGTATTTTAAATTACATAGGAGAGGATACCAATGTTTAGTATATCTTTAGAAAGTTGTGAAGTCAATGAATTTCAAGAAGTTGCGACACATTTTGTAGAAAGCATCAACATTTTTTTACAGGATCTTGATGCTCATATTAGTTCTCCGATAGAAGTCTTGGAACTAAAAGTCTTAGAAGGGGTGCGTGCGTTGTGTCGTCAGTTATTAGAAATGATTGTTTCAAAAGTAGCAAGTGAACAAGTTAGTGGTTCTGTGATTTGTCCTGAATGTGAACAGGAATGTCGTCCGTGGTGTAAAAGAGAGCGTGGTATTACGACATTGTGTGGTGTTATCCGAATGTGTGGTGTTATCCGAATAGAGCGTTGGGTGTATCGTTGTGCGTTGGGACATAATCATGCGCCGTGGGATTTGTGTCAAAAGTTGCGGGGTCAATACACACATCGTGTTGCTGAGGTTATGTGTCGTCTTGTGGCGCGTCTTGACTTTAGAGAAGCATCAGAGGAGTTGTCATCTCACGGGATAGAAGTGAGCCACACAACGCTCCATCAAAAGGTGCGTGAGTGGTCACAAGGATTGCGAGTGCCAGAACAAGTTGATACGCAGCGTCTTGAAGAAAATCAGCGTTGGTATGTGAGTTGTGATGGGTGTCATACAAACTCTCGTGAGGGTTGGAAAGAAGTCAAAGTGGGTTGTATTTACAAGGATTATCCACAACAAGGTTTTGGTAGCATTGCGAGTGCCAGAACGAGTAGTATGCGTTATGTTGCTTCTCGTAATGATGCGACGCATTTTGGTAAGGAGTTGTTTTCATTAGCAACGCATAGCGGTATTTATCAAGAGGATATAGATACACAAGAGATTGTATTTATTGGGGATGGTGCTGCGTGGATTTGGAACTTAGCAGCTGAATACTTCCCCAATGCTGTTGAGATTGTGGATGTGATGCACGCAGCATCTCATCTGTATAATGTTGCCAAAGTTGCTTTTGAAGAGACACAAACACAAATGATTGAAGATTGGGTTGAAATGACAAAACCTTATCTCTATGCGGGTAATATAACAGAAGTTGTGGCACGCATTCGTGATTTAGCGACACAGAACTCAGAAACATCTGAGACCCTTGAAAGAGAAGCACGATATTTTGAAAAACATGCGAAGCGTATGCGGTATCAAGAGTTTAGAGAGAAAGGGTATCAGATTGGGAGTGGCGTGATTGAGAGTGCCTGTAAACATGTTGTCGCACAAAGATGTAAACAGGCTTCTATGAGGTGGGATAAGCCTGGGATCAATGCTGTGCTTGAGTGGAGATGTTTAGATAAGAATAAGGCTTGGAATAGGTATTGGTATCCAGACACAAAAGCCGCATAATCTCTGTACAAAAACTTTACAGACCCGCTGTAAGAATGTTTATTGATTTTACCTGCTAAGTTGTGGTAATATTATCTTGTGAACTTAAAAAATGTTATAACACAATTTCAAAATAAACGGATTATGGTAATCGGTGATGTCATCTTAGATGAATACATCTGGGGTGAAGTCAACCGAATTTCACCTGAAGCACCAGTTCCTGTTTTTGATATGTTGGGTGAATGGATTGGTTGCGGTGGGGCTGCAAATGTCGCACAAAATATCGTCAGTTTAGGTGGTAATGTAGTATTAGTCGGTGTCATTGGGAAAGATAGTGATGGAGAAAAATTACTCCAAAGACTAAATACTTTAGGTATTAGCACAACTGATATTACTATGGATGTTCAACGTCCAACAAGCAAAAAAACACGCGTCATAGTAAATGCTACCACTGAAGATTTAACATTAGTTGAGTCAGAGAATTCTGACAAGCAGTTTCTACATCAAGGACATCACCTGCTGAGAATTGATAGGGAATCTAAACAGGAAATTGCTGATAAGTTAAAGGAACGTCTATTGCATAATTCCTTGTCCCAGATGGAGGATTGTGATGCTGTCATATTCGCTGATTATGATAAAGGTGTTATTAATCAGGAATTTATAAAAGCAGTCGTAAGAAATGCAAAATCACACAACATACCAATTATTGTTGATCCAAAGCAAAATAATTTCTTATATTATAATGAAGTAACAGTTCTCACACCGAATCATAAGGAAGCAGCTGCAGCATTACAAGAAGAAATTACCGACGTATCTCACTTAATTTCAATTGGTGAAAAAATATTAGATCGATTATCCCTAAAAACATTGCTGATAACACGTGAAGAGCAAGGAATGTCTCTGTTCCAACGAAATTCGAACGGCACCTTAAAGGTAGATCATTTTCCTCCTATATCACAAGATGTAGTTGATGTAACAGGAGCTGGAGATACTGTCGTTGCTGTTTATGGGCTTGCAATTACTGCAAATGCAGATAATCACACTGCAGCGAAACTATCAAGTCTTGCAGGAGGAATAGTCGTTGGAAAAATGGGGTGTTCTACTGTTACACCAGAGGAACTCCTTGAGGCAGTTCAGAGATTCAATGAAGATTATAATAGTTAGGTTTTTTTATGGGTACAGGTAATCAGTTTCATCAAGGAAGTGCATGAAAACCGTTATACTTGACCGAGATGGAGTTATTAATAAGAATCCTCCAAATAATGGATATGTTTGTGATTGGAACGATTTTATCTTTCTACCAAATGCGTTGGAAGCAATTCGCATATTGACACAGAACGGTTATAGTATCATTGTTGCAACCAATCAAGCAGGAATCAGCAGAGGCTTCTATTCTGAAAAACAACTGTCTGAAATTCATCAACAGATGTTAGATATAATTGAAGCAGAGGGTGGGAAAATAGTAAAAATATACTACTGTCCCCATCATCCAGATGCAAAATGTGAGTGTCGCAAACCGAATCCTGGCATGTTGTTACAAGCAGCACAAGATAGCGAATTTGAAGTGTCAACCACATTTTTCATCGGTGATTCAATCACAGATATTCAAGCCGCACATAACGCAGGGGTATTACCAATTCTCGTGTTAACCGGACATGGACGTGAAACATATAAAAAGTATATCAATGCTGAATCAACATTGAGTCCATATAAACCAGAAAAGATATTCACAAACCTTTATTCAGCTGCACGATGGATGATCATGCCAAAAAATTAAGATAATGATAATAAAAAAGATAGAATCTCGTAGGGCGCGTTGCGGTGTAATAGGACTTGGATATGTTGGCTTGTCTCTTATGGTAGCAATAGCAAATGCGGGATTTAGAGTCACAGGGATTGATATTTGTCAGCAAAAATTAGAAAGGTTAAAGAACGGCATCTCTGATATTCCTGATGTTCCAGATTCAGTACTTGGACCATTTATCGAGTCAGGACAAATCCAGGTAACCGATGATTATAGTGTTTTAAGTGAACTGGACACAGTCAACATTTGCGTGCCGACGCCATTGAGTGAAAATAAATCACCTGACATGCAATTCATCACTGCAGCGGTACAGCAAATAGCAATGCATTTGCATACTGAGCAACTGATAATACTTGAAAGCACTACATATCCCGGAACGACGGAAGAAATTATCCTCCCAATGCTGCAAAAAACCGACATAAGTGGCACACTACAGGTTGGTCAAGACTTTTATCTTGCTTATTCTCCCGAACGTATTGAACCAGGTAATAGCACCTTTTTTATGGCTAACACACCGAAAGTAATCGGTGGTGTTACAACCAAATGCACGCAAATCGCAAATACTTTCTACGAGCAATATATAAACAAAACCCACACTGTCTCATCACCACGTATTGCTGAAATGGTGAAACTTTTAGAAAATACGTTTCGGAGCGTCAATATAGGTCTAATTAATGAAGTAGCATTAATTTGTGATCGGATGGATTTGGATGTGTGGGAAATAATAGATGCTGCTGCCACAAAACCATTTGGTTTTATGCCATTCTATCCGGGTCCCGGACCAGGCGGACATTGTATACCAATAGATCCACACTATCTGTCATGGAAAGCACGCACTTATCAATACCATGCACGATTTATTGAACTTGCAAGCGAAATCAATAGCAGTATGCCTAAACATGTGCTTGATAAAGTCATTCAGGCATTGAATCAACACCGTAAATCACTAAATGGTTCAAAAATTCTGGTTATCGGTGTGGCATACAAAAAAGACATTGGAGACATAAGGGAATCGCCTTCATTTGAAGTCATGCGATTAATACTTGACAACGGTGCACAAATTTTATATCATGATCCTCACGTTTCAAATATTATCCTTGGGGGAGAGGATATCTATCATTCAGAAACGCTTACAAAATCTATAATCGAAAGTGTTGATTGTGTTGTAATCCTCACTGATCACAGCAATATAGATTACGAATTAATTGTTAGACATGCTGCTGTAGTAGTGGATACACGTAATGCAACACATTCCATCCAGCACAGTTCAAGTAATATAATCAAAATTTAATACTAATATTGTATTCATAGAATACATAATTAGGAGGTATCTCAACAATTTTTTTATGGTTAGAAATATATAACTTTTTAGTGTCGTTTAGTTAAAATGTTAATGCGTGAGTGTAACATATAACTGAATTGGTATCTATATGAAGAAATAACATTCGGAGGACTCTCATGACAAAAACTAATATAAAATTAAATATTCAGCAGGATCAACTAAAGTGGTTTCTTGCTATTTTACTAAATGAGAGAGAGATTTCCCAACTACTTAAGCAATCAGGTCAGGTCATTGACTTGGACACTTTACAATCATCCTCAAAACAAGAAATATTAAACAGATTCGTAACTGCATTTGTAAAACAATTCCAAATTGACGATATCGTTGTAGAACATCTGTCGCAGAAAGCAGCAAGTGCAATTTCACGAGTGGGATTTATGGACGTTGATGAAATATATAATTTCTTTAAAACACCTGAATCACTATTTGAGACAGGTGAGTTTGAGGAAGTAGTCTGGGCACTGTTAATAGACTCTCGAGAAGATGTTAGTTTACACGGTTATAACTTAATATCACAAGCTTATGAAAATCGCAAATCACCTAATGACGATAGTGTTCAACAGGATACTCCTAATTTACCAAATCAACCACAAATCACTACATCTGAAAGCCAAGTAATTCCTACACAAAATACGAGTGAACTTGGTGTTACTCAGAGCGAAGGAGACAATCAACAAAGTGAACTTGAGCAGCTTGAACAAGCGTTATCAAACCTACGAGAACAGTACTCTACTTTAGGTAAAAAGAATAAGAGATTGGAACTGCACTGTCAATATCTATTAGAAGAAAATGAAGTATTAAAAGAAAAAGTTAATACATTTATTGAAAAAGAAAAGGAATTGGTATATCTTCAACAAGAAAACAAAGTTCTTCAGGAAAATTCAGTACTGCACGCTGAAACCAATGATAAGTTGTTAAACTTAGATGAAGAACATAAACAACTGTTGACAAAGTATGAGGAAATTTCTACACAACTAAATGAACTCGGTCAAATGAAATCTTCAAAAGCAACTTTCATGGTTGAGCTTAAGTTAGTTGAAGAAGCGGTTTACAAAGAAAAACAAACATTAGAACAACTTAAAACCGATTTACAACTTCATTTTGACATGATAGAAAAGTCTCATGACATTTCTCAAAACGCCCTTAATCAAATTCGTCAGACCGTCAATTATATAGATGTGGCGAATGTTGAAATAATTGAGGATAGTGAGATAGAATCTGCACAACCGCGTGTAGGGGTTTTTGTGGATGTGCAAAATATGTTTTATGCTGCAAAAGATCGGTTTGAACGTCGAGTTGATTACATCAAACTGCTTGACTTGATTGTGGGACCCCGTCAATTAATTACGGCTTATGCATACATTGTACAAATACCCGAAATCAAACAAGGGAATTTTATTTCATTATTAGAACATAATGGATATACTATTCGAAGTAAAGATTTACGCTTACGGGGTGATGGTTCTGCCAAAGGCGATTGGGATGTTGGTATCGCTGTAGATGTCGTATCTATGCTTGGAAAGTTGGATGTGGTTATCTTAGCAAGTGGTGATGGTGATTTTTGCCCGCTTGCTGAACTCATCAAACAACAGAATAAACGCATAGAAGTGGTCGCATTTGAGCATAATACATCAATGGACTTACAAACGATGGCTGACCAATTCTTTCCAATCGGTGAGGAATTGTTAATGTAAATAATACTCATTTTCGTATTCACTTCATGTTTTTCATAGCATAATCTCGTCATTTACCATGTCCTTCCTATGCTTTCTAACCTAAAATTATTGATACCCGATTAATATACACCTATTTATATTCTGATGAACGTAATTCCGGTTATATCTCAATTAAAATACAGATTCAAGGTTAGTATCACTGAAATTGTGCTGTCATTTTTTCGGCGAGGTATCCATAGTACCATCCTAATTTATCTCATACTATTACTCATCTGTGGTCAATCCACAACCAATTCCGATTGGGATCCAAAAAACAATTTGCCTGTATGTGTAGCAGAAAATGAACAATTTTTTCCAGTGTTGACATTTGATGGAAATAAGGGAGTGATAGTCACATGGCGCGATGGACGAAATGGGAATTACGATATCTATGCGCAGAGAATTGACATAGATGGTAATATAGTGTGGACACCTGACGGTATCCCTGTATGCGACCAAGCAGCGTCTCAAAGCGCACCTACTATTGTAACAGACATGAAAAGTGGTGCTATCATTGTTTGGGGTGATACGAGAAATGGTTCTCAAGATAGTTTTGCTCAGCGCGTGGATGCAAACGGCACGAAAATGTGGGAAGCAGATGGTGTTTCTGTATGTATTGAGCCTACTTTACAAGACGATTTCACAGCAATTTCAGATGGTAACGGAGGCGTAATTGTTGTTTGGGAAGATTGGCGTTCTGGTAATCAAGACATCTACATACAAAAGATTTCATCAGAAGGAAAAGCTATTTGGAAGAATAACGGAATAGCAGTAGTCCGTAATGAAGGTGACCAATACGACCCAGCGTTGATCAGCGATGGTAAAGGAGGAGCTATCATTGTGTGGTGGGATATCAGCACCCCCGATTGGAATATCTATGCCCAACACATAGATAGCGATAGCAACCTGGTGTGGGAATCCCCTAATCCTGTGTGTACAGCAGATGGACATCAAGGTGCTCCATCTATCGTTACTGATGGCAACGGTGGTGCATTCTGTGTTTGGGCAGACTATAGAAACGATCCAAATTTTTTGACTTCTGCACAACTTTTTGCACAACACATCGCAGCGGATGGTAAACACCTATGGAAAAAGGATGGTATACAAATATGTGATCTACCTGTTAATCAGCAACAACACCATACTGTGATTGATGAAAAAGGTGGATTCATCGTTACGTGGTGGGATGATCGGGATGTTTTTGCTGATATCTATGCGCAACGCGTTAATGTTGAAGGTCAGATAATGTGGGATAAAGTAGGTGTACCTGTATGTATCGAGGGAGGCGTGCAACAGAACCCAATGCTCATTTCTGATGGTGCAGGTGGTGCTATCATATACTGGCTTGATTATCGTGAAGATTTCGGGAATACGACTGAAGATGCAATCTATGCCCAACGGATTGATGAAAACGGAACTGCACTTTGGCAAGAAAACGGTATTCCAGTCTGTAATGCAGAAAAAGAACAGATTTCGCCAAATGCCATTTCTACAAGCATAGGTAGTGCAATAGTTGTATGGAGTGATGCCCGTGGAAATGATCACGACATTTATATAAACCGTGTCCAGTAGGCATTATATCATGACTAAACTGGTAAATTATTCCAAATCAGCAAGCCGCGTAAGATGCCAATTTGGATCCATTAACGCTTCGTACACTACACCACCTTCAACATTGTCAGGCATCGGTAAACCCAACAGATAACAGAGCGTAGGTGCAACATCAACCACGCGTACCTGTCGTTCCAATGCAACACCTTTCCTAACGCCTGCCCCTGAAAGTATAAAGGTAGAATGTTGCCCACCGATGCCAAAACTGACCGATGGTAACTGCTTCCCATGTGCACCATCAAACTCCGGACGCAATGCATATACAACATCACCGACAAGTTCACCGTGCAAATTCAACATCTCTGCATCGGCATTTGTCACTGCTAATGAAAACGGATGCCTTCCTGTTTCCGTATCCTGGTATGCATGAAGTGCTGCAATAATCTCTCGTTGAGTTGCTTCGTAATCCTCTGCGGGAACTATACCGTTGGGTTCACGACCTTCCAGATTGATGAATATATGTACTAATCCAACATTGAGTGCACGTGTTTTCGTCCAATCTATTTCACCATTCTCCAACCTAACAATAAATCCAGTTTCTTCCAGAACCTTCTCAATATCAACAGAACGGAATTGATTCGGTGTGCCGCCGTGGTCAGCACAGATGAGAACTACGGTGTCATCATCTGCCAGTTCAGCGATTCGTCCAATCATATTGTCTACAGATTCATAAGTACGACGCAAACCCTCCCGACACCTATGAATTGTTTCAGGTGCTGCCCCGCTAATTTCATCTGCTTGGCTAAGAAAGAAATGACTTGCATAATCTGGAGCATGTGTCTCTACCATAAGAACATCCCAATCATTTTCGTCTGTAAGATATGTGGCAACATCTGCCAAACGTTGGTGGTGATAATCTAACAACTCAAAATAGGTGTCATCGTCCACCTGTCCGAGTGCGTCTCTTGCTGGGTTCTGCAGGAACGAACCCACGTTCTCGTCAATTGCGGTGGCAATTTCCGCAGGTACAGTATATTCTGATCGGGGCCAAATTTGTGGGACGAAAAGTTCAAACGCATCCGCATTTGGTGTTAACGTGACTAACTTCATGCGAACATAACCTTCAACGTCACAACTATCTATATTAAATATATCTAACCACCAATCACTCCACTCCCCAACACCAAGATCTGCAACTACCTCATTTGTAGAACGACTGTGACATATCATAATTCTATCGTACCCACTATTAGATGTAGCATATATTAGTCCATAAAGTGATTTGGGAATTCCGGTTTTACCACGGTTCATGTCCTCTCTACCACGTGCTAAAGGTTGAATAGTGAGTTCTACTTCTTGCAATTGCCGTTTTGAATCGGGCAATGTCCCTTCCCACTGACTTGTATCCACTGGTTTTATATCAACCGAATCTATATGTTTTATCTTTTGCAAAGCACTTGGGTCTAACGTTTCCGGATCCCGTTGTCCACCGATAGGACGTGGTGCCCATTTACCAGATACGAATAGATGATAACCTGCAATTTGGTGATGATTAGAAACGCCTGGTCCAGTTCCTTCCACCTGAATACCTGTCTTTACGGTAGGGGGCCAAGACATTTCCCATTTCACAAGAATTGGTTTACCCCCTGCACGTTCAACAAGATTCCACAGATATTCCGATTGACACAATCCAGTATTAATCCCCCACACTGTTTGATCAAGTTCTTTACCAACAGCACGTATGTTAAAATCCATAACTTTGTGGTTACCAGGCCAAGAACCGGTTGAGAGTGCTGTCCATCCTGGTGGTGTTAATGTTGGAAATACACCCAGCATTGATCGATATACGCCAGCGTTGCGTAGTCTCGCCATATTTGGAGTGTGTCCCCATTCAATCATGTTATTTACAAGTTCCATGCTTGCACCATCCATACCGATAATGATAGCGCGTTTAGCAGGGGATAGTTGTGTTCGTTTCACCTTATAACTCCTTCTTCAAAGTCTTACGTAATTTCTCTAATGGGTATGTATTGATGACATCCTCTTTTGTTAAACCGCTACGACGTGCAACATTTACGCCATACTTATACCTTTCCGCCTCTGGTATTGAGTGGGCATCTGTATTTACAGATATTAACACCCCCGCGTCTTTTGCTAAACGGATATATTCTGGTCCTAAATCCAACCGACTGGGAGAACCGTTTATTTCCAAAACAGTATCGTTTTCTGCAGCTGCAGCGATTATTTCATCAATGTTAATCGGATACATAGGTCGCTTACAAAGTAACCGTCCCGTTGGGTGTCCGATTATCATAACATACGGATTTTCAATCGCACGAATCACACGTTTTGTCATCTTAACTTCAGATAACGTGAATTGACTATGTACACTTGCAACAACGATATCAAGTTGTGCCAGAATTTCATCTGGGAAATCAAGCGTTCCATCTCTTCGAATATCCACTTCAGATCCAGCTAAAATGGTGATACCTTCGGTTGTTGCATCCACCTCACGCACCTGTTTTATCTGTTCTAACAACCGTTTTTGATCCAATCCATTTGCTACGGTAGAGGAAACAGAATGATCCGTAATAGCGTAATATTCAAGCCCACGTTTTATAGCAGATTCAACCATTTCACTGAGTGTATGTGTTCCATCACTCCAATCCGTGTGTGTATGTAAATCGCCTCTTATATCACTGTATTCTATAAGTTTAGGCAATCTACCATCTAATGCTAACCTAACAGTATCAGGAAATTGTCTCAGCTCCGGTTCAATATACGACATTCCAATCTTCTCGTATATTTCTGTCTCAGTTTTATGCAGTGTTTCTTCCCAATATTCTGTTTTACCATCCTGATTTTCGACATTGATTAGTGTATTCGTTGGGAAAGCACGGAGATGTTCACTTGTCGGAGTTGTTAAGAACATAACTGCAGCAAACTCAGCAGATGAACTCAGGTAGATAGTCACTGGAAAACCATTGTCAACATTTAGGTGTATTTTTGTCAACGGATGCAACAATGGATTAGTGGAATTGTCCTGTGCATCAATAATTTGTGTTGTAAGCGGTTGATTATGTGTTGTTATTATTTCAATAAGAGCATCATAAGTTGTTTTAATATCTTCTGCACATTCCACTACCATTTCAATACTACGACATATCTCCTCCCGTCGTCGAATATCACCTGTAAATTCATGACGTGTTATCGATACACAATGACTAACAATATCAGATAGATGGTGACTTAGATCTAAACACCGTGCAAAAATACGTGCCTCACGGTATGTCATTAGGAATTCCAAACTTTTGGCTAAGGATGAAATAGTCTTTTTTCCAAATCCTTTTATACCCTCAAGTCTACCATTTTCAAGTGCTTCTGAAAATTGTTTTAGATTCTTAATATTGAAATCGTTATACAGTCGGCTTGCTGTTTTTTCTCCAACCCCACTAAGTTTCAATAGATCAAGGGCTTCAATCCCAATTTCTGCTATAAGTTTTTCATAGGCTTGACAGGTTCCTGTATCAAGTATTTCTTGAGTCTTTTCCTCAATTGTCTTCCCAATTCCTGCAATATTTTGAAATTTACCTTCATTAATTAACTCACTAACATCAACAGACAAGTCCTCTATGATGTCTGCGGCTTTGTCATAAGATCTTGTGCGAAAAGGTGAATCTCCTCTGATTTTCATCAGATTTCCTATGTTTCTAAAAATAACGCTAATTTCTATATTTCTCATCTGATGTAATGCCTATTAATTAACTTCAAATGTAGTTGAAGCATTGCATATAAAAAATCGGTTATCGTCTGAATAGATTCGTTCATTTTGATAACCGAAATCCCATGTAACATTATTAATAATGTATTGTGTCCACATTTCACATAAATGAAATTAGAACACATTATATTGATACAATTTTTTTGTGAGTCTTAGCATACTTTTTATATGCTGTTACACCTGCAAACATACCAATAATCATACCTGAAGAAACAACAGCGGTGAGTTGATACAAAGGAAGGAACTCAAGAACTCCCAGTTGAAAAGTAAACAGACAGTAGAGTAGATAGAAACAGACAAGTCCCATTGTTGTTCCACAGAACCCGATAAAGATGCCTTGTATGAGAAATGGAATTCGGAGATAGCCTCGCGTAGCACCAATATGGTTTAGCAGTTGTATTTCTTTATGTCGGGTCCTACCAGTTTTCAGGACTGATGCACGTATAAGTAGTAATGTGATTATTACTGTAATTACAATGGTGGCAATAGTTGTCCGGTATGTCTGATGATATATATCAGTGAGAATCCCATGTCCTGTTAACACAACATCATCAATTTTTTCATCGGATTCGATATCATAGGCGATTTCTTCAAGTTTTTTTCTCGATAAATTTGGTGTCTTAAAATATATCTCTAAGGATGCAGGAAAAGGATTACTACCGGAATATCCGCTCTTTATTAAAGCACCAAGAGAACCAAACTGTTTCTCGGCACGGTTCAGGTTTTCTTCCTTTGAAATGTATTCAATGTAAAAGATATTGTTATTCTTCTGGATTTGGTCCGCAAAAATCTGTGCATCTTCTTCAGCAACTGTATCGTTTGCATACGCGATGAGCGGGGCAACAGTTTTTCTTAGTGATAGCTCCTTATATAAAGTATTGTGATTAAATAGAAATGCATTCAGGATTAAAATAAAAAAAGCAAGCGCAATGATGCTAAATAAATTGTGTAATCCGGTTCGTGCTATATGAACAAAGGCATTTTGTATCTGATATCGCATTGTATTTTTATCTTATTCTATATTATTCACTATCTGATGTAATACCTAATCTAAATCCTAAATTAATATGAAATTCGGTTAGGTTGAGATACATCCATCTTTGAGGGTAAAGACACGTTTTGGTGCAGTATTATTTGCACTCATAAACCTTTCTGGGAGTTCAGGATCAGATGTGGCAACTAAAACAGTGGTTCCTTGAAAATTGAGCGAATCAAAAAGTGTAAGCATTTCAATTGTAAGTTTAGGATCCAGAGGCTCTGTGGGTTGGTCCGCTATGATTAGCAGTGGACTATTGATAATTGCCCTTGCAATTGCAAGGCGATGTCGTTCATTGAAGGAAATCTGACCGGGCTTAGACATTTTATGATGGGATAATCCCATTTGATGTAATAGATTATCTACATTTTCACGTAATATCCTAATTTTTGTGCCGATTAATTTCTGAGGAAGTGCTAAATTCTGTTCAACAGTTTCGGTATCAACAAGGTTACAGTCTTGAAATACGATACCAATTTTTCGCCTAAAAAATGGTAGTGTTGATGGAGTAAGATCAGCAAGCGACTGACCGAGAACATTCAAAGACCCAGATGAAGGTATTAATGCACCGTAAATCAGTTTGAGTAACGTTGTTTTGCCAGCACCGCTTTCACCAACAAGGAATCCGTATTCTCCGCGTTCAAGACGAAAACTCGCTCTTTCCAACACACTTAAGTCATTATAACTGAAACTAACTTCATGCAGTTGAATCATAATTCATTACACAAGCATTGATTATATACTCATCACTTTAAACAAAAGTGATGAGTAAATTAGAACTATTGAGGTATATTCGTGTAATCACAGGTTTTGGATGCACAGGTGTGTATTGTATCACCTGTTTTTTGTACCTTCTCAACAATATATGGAGCATCACATTGCGGACAAGGTTCAGCGATCGGTTTATCCCAACTCGCAAATCCACAAGTAGGATAGTTACTACACCCATAGAAAACTTTGCCTCTCTTACTGCGACGTTCACCTAAATATCCGTCACAATCAGGCTCCGGACAATCAACTCCCATAGGTATAGGTTTTGCATTTTTGCACTTCGGATAACCACTACATGCCATGAAACGTGCACCCGAACGGCTCTGCTTGATAACCATCACTTCACCACATTTATCACAGAGTGTATCCGTTTCTTCCGGTTCAGCAGCAATATCATCACCATTCAAAGCCTTAATATTTTCGCATCCTGGATAGTTAGCGCAACCAAGAAATCGACCATATTTACCCCATTTTATGATCATATTTCCGCCGCATTTTTCACACTGCTGGTCTGTTTCAGTTTCCATTGCCTTCCGAGCTTCATACATTTTATCTGGTGCTTCTTTTAAGGCATCTTGAAACGATGGATAAAATTCGTCGAGTGTGTCTACCCAACCCGCTTTCCCTTCCGCGATAGTGTCGAGCTTCTGCTCCATTTCTTTTGTGAATTCAACATCAACAATGTCAGGAAATCCGTGTATCAAAAGTTCGTTAACGAGTCTACCGACATCTGTGGGCATTAGCCTTCGCTGTTCTTGGGTAATATAGTCTCTTCCCTGAATTGTTGAGAGGATTGTCGCATAGGTGCTCGGTCTACCAATCTCTTTCGCTTCTAAAGCCTTAACAAGCGTTGCTTCATTATAGCGCGGTGGCGGTTGTGTAAAATGTTGTTTCGGCTCCAACTTACGCACATCCAGCACATCACCTTCTGCGACATTTGGTAAATTTACGTTTTCATCGCCTTCGTTGCTATCTCCATTAGTAACATCATCTTGACCTTCCATATAAATGCGTCTAAACCCATCAAACTTGATTACGGAACCGGTCGCACGGAACATATATCGTCCTGCCTTGATGTCAATTGTCGTAGCATCAAAGATCGTTGGATTCATCTGACTCGCAATAAAACGTTTCCATATCAGATCATAAAGACGATACTGATCATTACTTAGATAAGGTTTAAGTGATTCTGGAGTTCGTAAGTTTAATGTCGGACGAATCGCTTCATGGGCATCTTGAGCACTTTTTTTGCTTTTATATTGAATAGCCCGTGCTGGCAGATAATCTGAACCGTATTGAGATTTTATATATTTACGAGCAGCAGTTAGGGCATCCTGAGCAATACGCGTTGAATCGGTACGCATATAAGTAATTAACCCGACAGAACCTTCTTCACCGATAGTCAAACCTTCATACAGCTGCTGGGCAATCATCATCGTCTTTTTTGCTGTATATCGTAGTTTACGGGATGCTTCCTGTTGAAGAGTACTAGTGATAAACGGTGGAACAGGTTTCTGTTTTCGTTCCCGTTTTTGTACTTTATCAACAACAAAAGGCTGCTCTTTCGCATCTACAGCCAATTCATTTGCGCGCTCTTCATCAATACGGAATCCGTAATTATTGATCTCACCTTTCTTGGTGCCAATCTTGTGTAATTTTGCTGGAAACAGATGTTCTTTTGGTGTAGGTGTCACCGTCGCTGTCAGTGTCCAGTATTCTTCCGGTTTGAATGCTTCAATTTCCGCTTCGCGTTCACAAATAAGTCGCACCGCAACAGATTGAACCCTTCCGGCACTTAACCCAGGTTTTACACTACTCCATAAAATTGGACTGATCTTCCATCCGATGAGTCTATCTAAAACACGTCGCGCCTGCTGTGCATCAACAAGTGCTTGGTCAATTGTACCCGGATTTTGTATTGCATCTAAAATTGCACTTTGAGTTACTTCGTTGTATACAATACGATAAATAGGTTTTTTTGATTTTTTTAATTCTGTTGCGAGATGCCAACAGATCGCTTCGCCTTCTCTATCCGGGTCTGCGGCAAGATAGATACAATCTACCTTTTTCGCCTTTTCTTGTATCTCCTTAACAACCGATCCTTTACCACGAATCATCACATATTTTGGTGTAAAGTTGTTATCAACATCAACACCAAGTTCTTTCTTTGGTAGATCGCGTATATGTCCAACGGAGGAGTCAACTATATAGTCTTTTCCCAATATTTTTTCTATTGTTCTTGCTTTCGCTGGTGATTCAACTACTACTAATGATTTCGACATTTCTGTTCTATGGGTTCCTTTTTGATATATGTGTATTGGAAATAATTAAGTGTCAGCGGATATTTTCAAGTAATTATGTCTAATTGTACTATACCGCAATGATCTAAATAATGGATGTTTGAATTAAAAACGTCTAATTTCTAATTAAGTGACAGAAAAAGGAGAGTTTCGGATATTTACTCAGGTTTGAAAGTGTGTAACTTTAATTAAGGAATGAAACGCTGGCAAACCAATGTATTAATTATATATATGATATCAGGTCGGTTAGTAACTGCCGCATTTTTTTACGATGAACGATGTGGTCAATGAATCCGTGTGCAACCAATGATTCTGCTTTTTGAAAGTTCTCAGGGAGTTCTTCCTGTAAACTCGCAACTGCTAATGGTCCGGCAAACCCAATACGCGCCCCCGGTTCAGCAACAATCACGTCCCCAAGTGAACTATAACTGGCAGTCGCACCACCAAAAGTCGGATCAGTCATGACGGAGATATAGAAACCTCCATTTTTAGCGTATTCAGTGCATGCAGCAGCTGTTTTTGCCATCTGCATCAACGCTAAAGTCCCCTCTTGCATACGCATGCCACCACTAACGGATACGATAACAAGTGGCAATTGAGTTTCACATGCATGCTCAATGCATCGGGTAACCTTTTCACCTATGACCGCACCACAAGTTCCACCAATAAAACCTACATCTCCAATTGCAATTGCTATCGGATACCCACCAATTTTTGCAGCACCTGTAAGCATTTCAGAACGGAGTCCAGTTTTGGCAATGTCACGTTCAAGTTTATCTGGATATTCTGGGAATTCTAATGCATCAATAGAGTAGAGATTAGTATCAGTCTCTTCAAAACTATCTACATCAACGAGTAGATTAAGTCGTTCCTGAGCACTTATTGGATAATGTGCATCACAAGCAGGACAAACTTTTAGGTTCTTTGTTAATGCTTCAATTTTGATGTCTGCGTTGCAGAATCTACAGGTGAAGGTCGTTTGAGTCTTTTCCATAGCAGGCTCTGGTCAATAATCTGGTAACTTACAGTCCTTAATGATACTATCAAATTTAGGTGTTTGTCAACTAAATCAAACTAATGTCACAGGTTCATTTGTTGTTAAGATTTCTCAGTTAACGCATGTTACTTAGAATATATCTTATAGGTTGGGTTGAGGAACGGAATGCTTGATACATTAATACTGTGAATGCCAATAGTGCATTCACAGTATTAATGTATAGTTCTTAATGAATTAACCCAATTCTCTTAATATGTCCCCATTTTGTTGTCAGTTTATCTTGGGGAGCAACATCTAAATACTCATCAAGACCTTTACCTAAAGCGGAAATTTCGTTTTCATCTAATGCCCGTGAGAAAATCGCAGCATCATCAATCGCGCCGCCATATCCCTCACCACCTTCGCCACCAAGACGATAGATTGCATTCCCACCACGAGTTTCCTGAAAGTTAGTTTCTTTTACATTCTCACCATTTACGTAAATTCTGAAATTATTACCATCACTTAGGATAACAGTGTGTGTCCATTCACCTTGCTTGATGACGCCTCCACCTGTTTCGCACAATATAGTCCATCCACCAACTTGTCCTCTCCAAGAAAGCAGTCCTTGGTCTTTATTGACAAATAGGGTGTTATGACCAGATGCAGCTGGTAAACTACGCCAAATCTGTTGCCATGCACCGCCTTCAAAGGTAGGATTTATCCAGACTGATATTGTAAACGGATCTGTTTTGAAAATATCTCCATGTAACGTTTCAGATACTTGCATCTCAACATGTGCACCTACATTAAGATGGATTGCATCTTTAAATTTACCCGTATCCCAATTAGAATCCCCTTTAAGTTCACCATGGTTTTCATTTCCAGAGGAATCCTCAGCATTACCGTCAAAAGAATAGTATGCTACCAATGCATCTTCAGCCAGAACACTAAAAGCCGGTATGCCTAAAAGAATAGCAAATATCAAAAGAAATAACATTTTTTTCATTGCAAATGCTCCTTATAAAAATAAATATCTCATGAATATGAGATAATCGTTACATTAATATATTAAGGGTGTCCACACAAACAGTACTATTGTTAAAATAATCTAACACATTTGATAATAATTGTCAAATTATGAAACAGAGCCATTTAGTTTTCCAAATCCTATTATTTTGAATATTAAGCCTTCCTTTGTAGAAATACTCTCCGAATCGCTACCTTTCACCCTGTAAAACTTGGTTCAGACTACATCGTAGGGGCAAGGTCTCCTCGCCCGTCTTCACCCCACACCCTCTCCTGTAGGAGCCTTTACCACACATTTCTACGATTTAACGAAATCTGAATGGCTCTGAATTATGAAATAAGCGTTTTGTATATTTATGGATAATAGATATCCAATGCATTACGACATTTGTTTCAGAATAAGATTTCCATAAACATCAACATCAGCGACGAAATTGGGAGGAATGACAGTCGTCGCACTAAATTCGGTGATAATTGCGGGACCTTCAATTCGATGACCCGTCAGTAGCAACTCCCGTTGATAAAAATTAGTCGGGATATATTCACCTTCAAAGTAAACAGGAATTTGTGATATACGTGCGTTGGTAGGATCTGTATCTGAAACCGATTCAGTGTTTGGTTCTGGTTTATCAGTTTCAACGATTGCATTTATCCGTAGGTTCACCACTTCTACCGTTGCATCGGGACGGGCATAACTAAACCGACGCGTGTGCATTGTATGGAATATACTCACAAAATCGGTTTCTTCATCAAGATATGGTATATTCAACTCATAAGATTGTCCATCATATCGCATATCAAGAGAACGTTCTATTTTTATCTGCGAAAAACTATATCCCTCTGATTGCATATCAACTTCTGCTCGGCTTAGCAGTGCCTTAAAACCGTTATCTAATAATCTATGTATATTCGTACCGCTATCTTCAGTTTTCAATAGCACAGTTTGTGAGTAATCTTTCATAATATCCGCATAGAGCATTCCATAAGCGGAAAGCAACCCACCATGAGGGGGAATCAGTACAGTAGGTATCCCAAGATTTTCGGCAAGAAATGCAGCATGCAAACCACCAGCACCACCAAACGACACAAGTGTAAAATCCCGTGTATCAAAACCACGTTCAACGGAAATAACTTTTATCGCACGTTCCATTGCTGAATTGGCAATCTTCAAAATACCGTCGGCAGTATCAAGATTTGATAAACCGATCTTCTCAGAGAACTTTTCAATATAATGACGGGTTTTCTCAGCAGCAAGAGACATTTGTCCACCTAAAAATTGGGTCGGTAAAATGCGTCCTAAGAAAAGATTAGCATCTGTTACGGTGATTTCTTCACCATTGTTACCATAACATATAGGACCAGGATCAGCCCCCGCACTTTCGGGGCCAACCCGTAATGCACCTCCTGTATCCACAGTTGCTATAGAACCCCCACCAGCACCAACTGTATGAATATCTATCAACGGAACTTTGATAGGTAATCCGCTGATAGTACTTTCAGTCGTCATAGAGATTCCCTCATCACAGAGGCTAACATCCGTAGAGGTTCCACCCATATCAAATGTAATAATCTTCTCATATCCAGCAGTCTTTGCAATATGGTATGCCCCGATAACACCACCTGCTGGACCAGAAAGAACAGTACGAATACCAGCAGCTTCAAAATTATTTGTACTAATACAACCCCCATTAGATAGCATTAGACGGAACGATTCAGGAAAACTCTCTGACTCTGTTAACGTTGATAAATGTTTTTCTAAGGTAGGACGGATATATGCATTGGCAACAGTCGTACTGAAACGTGCGTATTCGCGGTATTCAGGTAGGATTTCGTGTGAACATGAAATCGGAATATTAAGCGAGGAAAGATGTTCCGATACAACTTGTTCGTTTTTTGGATTTACATAAGAAAAAAGCAAACATATTGCAATCGCATCCAAATTTAATATTGCCAGTTGATCGATCAGTAACTTAAGATCATTGGTTGATATTTCAGTATGAATTTCTCCAGTATGAAGTGTGCGTTCCCTGATTCCAAATCTACGTTCTGCCGGTATAAGGGGATCAGGACGTTCTACGAAAATGTCGTACAGATTCTGACGCGCCTGTCTTCCAATTTCTAAAACATCTTCAAATCCTTTTGTAGTAATAACTGCTATACGTGCACCCCTACGTTCAAGTAGTGCATTTGTAGCCACAGTGGATCCGTGAACAATATCAACATTCTCAAAAGAATTGATGTCATATCTTTCCAATATTTCACTGACACCTTTTATCACTGCGTGCGCTGGATTCTGTGGTGTAGAAAGTACTTTGTGAGTAAAAAGGGAACCATCCATTGACATAACAATGTCAGTAAATGTACCACCAGTGTCTACACCGATTTTTCTTATCTTTTTATCTTTTAGCATTCGTTGGTATGTGTTAGGGTATGAGATTATATGTAATATTACACCACAACATTTTGTGGATTGCCATCTAAATAAGCGATGATATTATCAACAGCACCTTCGTTGAGAAGATCAACACCTTCAGGAGTCATATCTGCACAATGCGGGGTAAAAACCACCTGTTCACATGCTAAGAGTGGGTGGTCTTTTGGAGGTGGTTCTTGATCATAAACATCAACAGCAGCACCAGCGATTTGTCCTTCGTTTAAAGCACGAACCAATGCATCAGTATCCAGAACTTGTCCGCGTGCTACATTTATTATGAGTGCGTTCGGTTTCATCATAGCAAGTTCGTTCTCACCGATTAGATGATAACTTTCCTCAGTCAGTTTTACATGCAGACTGACAACATCGGACATCCGCAGTAAATCTTCAAGCGTCACATATTTAATTCCAAGTTGTTTTGCTCGTTCATCAGACGGATTATATGTCCAAGCAATTACATTCATACCGATTGCATTTGCCAGCCTTGCCATTTCCGAACCGATATGTCCAGTTCCGACAATACCGAGTGTTTTTCCTTGCAAATATACGTTATCCATGCGGTGCCATATTCCCGCCTTCATACCTGCAGTCATAAAAGCAGCGCGTTTAGCGAGGGCAAACATTAAACCGAAACTATGTTCCGCGACAACGGGTGCTGTTCTACCGGGTTGATTACAAACAACAATCCCTCTCTTTTTCGCTTCATCAAGATCAATCATATCTGTCCCGATTGAACAGAGAGAAATCATCTTCAGTTTTGGTAGATGCTTCAAAACATCCGCATACCATTTTACTATTCCACGGGAGTTAATAAGAATATCTGCATCTGCAGCGCGGTTGATTTTTTCTTCAACGGATTCTGGACGATCAGTAAATACTACAACATCGCCATAAGGTTCTAAACGTACTAAATGAGGTGAACCTTGAATTTGAGGGGGAGAGTCGCCGGGGACAACAATCTTGAGTCGATCCACTACTTTTCCTTTTCGCTTTCAACTTTCTTCGTTTGGGAACGTAAATGCGGTACTACTATTTCACCAGAAATAATTTTTGATTTGAAATCCTTAACCATTTCCAAAATGTCCTCAGACAATAAAGATTTGTTGTCATCATCTACAATATATTCTATACCACCCTCTTTTAGTCCGTAATTTTTTACTCCCCCGGTAAACTTGCCTGTAATCACATTCTCTATCATCTGATAAACGGACAATTCCACACCTTTAATTATACTGGTAAGAACTTGACCCGGAACGAGTCCATTTCCATTTGAATCTACCCAAATTATGTACTTTCCTGTCTGTTTTGCTGCTTCAAGAACACCTAATCCACTTGCACCGGCAGCCGCAAGAATTATATCCGCACCTTTATTATATTGTGCAAGTGCCAACTCTTTTCCTTTTGCGGGATCATTAAAAGCTTGAGGTGTAACACCAACATAATTTACGAGCAGCTCAATATTTGTATCTGTGTTTTTTATTCCAGCAGCATATCCAATTTCAAATGCCTCAACAAGAGGAACTTTCATTCCACCAACAAACCCAACTTTTTTTGTTTCGGTTTTTAACGCAGCGATGACACCTGCAAGAAATGTCCCTTCGTGTGCCTTATAAATAAGAGATGCCACATTTTCTGGTTTAGCGACTGCATCAATCAGTGCGAAGTTGACATTTGGAAAATCTACTGCTACGCGGTTCATCGGTTCTTGAAATTGAAATCCGACACCGATGATGAGATCAAACTTTAATTTTGCAAGACGACGTAATGCCATTTCGGTATCTGTATTCTGTGTAGGATTCACTTCAGTCAGTTTGATATTCCACTTGTCAACAGATTTCTTTGCACCATTATATGCAGCATCGCAAAATGACAGATCACCACGACCGCGCACATCGTAAATCAAACCGACCTTAATTGATGCAAACACACTACTTATATTTATAAGACTAACCATCAGGATAGGTAACATAAAATACAGATATTTCCTCAAGGCAATTTCTCCTATGTATCTAAAAAATATGAATTAGAGAAAGGGTTGACTGACTCTGATAAACGAAGAATAATGTTGTAAAATGATAATTGGTATATTTACGTAATCAATTATTAGGATACACCATAGAGTAGGCAAATGCAAGATATTTCTATTACAGACAATCCAGAATATTTAACAAATGTTAAATATAGTTTAAATATGCACAATTATGATGAAAATTAATAGTGTTGTATAATCGTGCTTATACAACACTATGGAATTATGAGGTATGTAATGGGCTGTTAACATCTTTTAGCAGGTGTACAGCGCGGGTTTATAGAATTATTCTAAAATGGCACGTGAGTTAAATAAGTATCAACTGCTATCCTAATTATGCAATAGCAAATCTCAAACTGAATTGCACAATAACGAATATTAATCCGTTGACGTGGTCAACACTGCGTGTTACAATAAATCCATCAGATTTATTCGTAATGCATTTGCACAATCAAGTTTAGACACAATAACCATCTATATGATAGCAAATGCCAATTAACTTCGGAAGTGGTATGAAACTACGTACAGATTGCTTGATCAAGGAAACTAAATCATTAAATAGACAGATATAGACAGTCAATTTGCCCCAAACGGATTTTATAGGTATATTATATCGGAAACAGTAAAAAAATGCGTTATACGCCAACGTGAGCATTAATATTTTTAGCGAACTTCAACAATTTTCTTTATCCGAACAATTTAATTTTTCTGTTGGTCAAATTACAAAATCACATACCGCGTATAATTTGTTTCACATCATTTGTATAAATTATCATAATTTCTATTTTCAACATTCGGTTTTGTATTTCTCTAATGTGTACTTTTAATATAAAAACAAGCATAATAATATCTGTGCTACTATTAGTGACTAATGTTGAGCTAAGTCAAACTCAGCAACAAATCTTAAATGAAAATGTACGGTTCATTGATGTAACTAAAGAAGTAGGTATCCGATTTCTTGATGAAAATGGGGAAAGTGGGAAGAAGTACTTCATCGAACCATTGGGTAGAGGTCTTGCTCTCTTTGATTATGACAACGATGATGATTTGGATCTTTACCTCGTCAATGGAAGCAATTTGCCCGGAAAGAAATCTGACATCCCTCCGAAAAATATGCTTTATCGCAATGACGATGGTGTTTATGTTGATGTTACAGATGTGGCATCTGTAGGGGACACTGGATACGGCTTAGGGTGCTGCGTAGGTGATTATAATAACGATGGATATAAAGACCTCTATATTACAAATTTTGGTCAAAATGTCCTTTATAAAAACAATGGAGACGGAACATTTTCAGATGAAACCGATCAGACGGAAGTCGGTGGAACTCAACTCAGTAGTGGTTGTGCTTTTTTAGATTATAATGCTGATGGTCACTTAGATCTTTTTGTTGTCAACTATGTCAAGTTCAATACAGATGAAAATCCAGTATGTTCACGGAAAGGAGTACCAACCTATTGCACCCCTGAAGCACTTGAAGCTGAAGCAGATATCCTTTACCGTAACAATGGAGACGGAACATTCACCGATGTGACGGAAATCGCAGGAATAACTGCCCCAGCGGGAAAAGGACTTGGAGTTATTTGTGGAGATGTGGATAATGATGGGGATGGGGATGTTTTTGTAGCAAACGATACAACCCCAAATTTTCTCTACCTAAACAACGGAAACGGCACATTCACAGAAGATGCACTCTTTGCAGGTGTTGCCCTAAGTGAAGATGGACGCGCATTTAGCGGTATGGGAGCAAACCTCGGTGATTATGATAATGACGGATTTCTGGACATTGTAATTACCAATTTTCAAGATCAAGTGAATAGCATTTACAACAACGCTCAAAACGGATTCTTCAACGATGTGAGTTATGTCACAGGTATTGGGGAAAAGAGTTTACCGTACTTGGCGTGGGGTGTAGATTTTGCTGATTTTAACAACGATGGTTTACTTGATCTGTTCGTATGTAACGGACATTTAGACGATAACATTGCGGAGATAGACCCAGTCGGAAAATATGAACAACCAAATCATATATTTTGGAATAAACAAGAATCTACATTTGAGCTTGCTGAAGTCGGAGTTACGCATAAAGTTAGTCGAGGTGCTGCATTTGGTGATATTGACAACGATGGGGATATAGACATTGTTGTTACTAACTTGAAAGCATCTCCCACTGTTCTACGAAATGTTGGAGGAAATTCCAATAATTGGCTTAGCGTGAAATTGATTGGAAATCATTGTAACCACGATGCAATAGGTGCGCGGGTAACTGTTATCATAGGAAATTCTAAACAGATTCGAGAAGTCAAGAGTGGATCCGGATATCTTAGCCAAAACGACATGCGTCTACATTTCGGTTTGTCAAATCTCACGAAAGTTGATAAAGTTATAGTCCGATGGACATGTGGAGATATTGAAAGTTACAATGATGTATTGGTGAATCAACATCTTGTAATAAAGGAAAACAGGTAATTATTCATTCACAAATCCAATCAATATGTGATTAGATTGACAATTGAATGGCTCTATATAGTCCTATTTTAAGATTGACTTTTTTTAACTAAAGCCGTATGCTATATACAAGATTCACCCGATATAAGATGGGTATGATGTTATTATACCCACAACACTGGAAACACAAAAAAGGAGTTTCAATGGATATGAGTACTATTATATTACGAAGACTCGTCGTTTTGAGTTTTCTAACGCTTTTCTGTGTATTTGTATCGCAACCTTTGTTCGCTGGCACCCAATTGTGGGAATTTGATAATAATGCAAATGACTGGAAAGTTGCTAACGGCAATTGGACAGTTGAAGATGGTGTGTATAAAGTTAGTCGTGGAGCTGAAGCTGAGCATTCCCTCATTGGGGAAAAGAATTGGGACAACTACACCATAGAGGCAAAGATACGTATAGATGAGCACCATTGGGCAGGACTTGCATTCCGCGCCAAAAGCGAAATGGAGTATTACGTCTACTATATGAATGTTCCAGATAACAAAATCGAACTCTGGAAACATACAGCCGGAGCATGGACGAATCGACAGAACCTTGCCCAAATCCCTGCTGTCGGCGGTGTCCAGATAAAGAACGGAGAATGGATTGAGATGATGGTAGAGGTAGACGGAGACGATTTTACATTACATTTAAATGGTGAAAAACAAAGTGATAATAGTGATGCCAGTTATGACGCTGGACAAGTCGGTGTCTGGGCATGGAATACTGCTGCAAGTTTTGATGACTTTACCGTTGAAGGTGATAACATTGAACATACACTTGCTGTTGATCCCAACCGAAAATTAACTACAACTTGGGGACGACTGAAACGAATTAATTGAAAATCATTGGTGAAAGAGCGTACTATTAATGTACGCTCTTAACATCAATTAAATCCAAACACGGTTTGGGTAAACAATGGATTTAAGGAGTTTTATATGAAGTTTGTATTATCAGTTATATTCGGAATGTGTTTCCTCGCAATGTCTATCTCAACAGCGTTTGCTGGTGAACAATTGTGGGAATTTGACTCCGATTCAGATGACTGGAAAGTTGCTAACGGTAATTGGAGTGTTGCTGACGGAGTTTATCAACTTACGAAAGGTGGTGCCGCTGAACACACGCTTGCCGGTGAATCCTCATGGTCTGATTATACCATTGAAGCAAAAGTACGGATTGATGATGGAAATTGGGCAGGTATTGCATTCCGTGCTAAAAGTGAAATGGAATATTACGTCTACTACTTGAATGTGCCAGATAACAAAACCGAATTCTGGAAACACACAGCCGGAGCATGGACAAACCGTCAAAATCTTGCTCAAATCCCTGCTGCTGGAGGTGTTGAGATAAAAAACGGGGAATGGATTGATATGATGATAGAGGTCGCAGGAGATACATTTACATTATATATCAACGGTGAAAAACAAAGCGACAATACGGATGCTTCCTACGATGCGGGACAAGTAGGTGTCTGGGCATGGCAAACTGCTGTCAGTTTTGACGATTTCAGGGTAACAAGTGATGAAATTGAAGATAGCGGTACACCTGTTGAACCGAAGGATAAATTAGCAACCACATGGGGACGTATCAAAAGTCGTTGATAGTTCTCTGATTCAGTGAACATTAATATAGATACCTAATTCAAGGGAGGTGTTTCAGTTATCAGGAACTGCCTCCCTTTATATTGTATTAACGTGAATTCGGAATAAATAACTTTTGGAATCGGTTGAATCCACACCCTAAATTCCGTTGGTATTGTCTTTGGTAGAATAATCCGAATTTTCAGAGTCATTCTTGACTAAATAAGTCATAATAGCCCTATAAAACCTTACTGAATATAGGTTCATAGCACATGATAAAATTGTGCAAATTTCCCTCTGACTCTGAAAACTCTGAATCTTTAGAACGTCAGTAATGTAATTATCATCATATAAAAGGGTTCTCATTCTGTCACACAATACTAATCATTAATTGAACTCACAAATGAAACATTCATTTAACATGTATTACATTAATTCATTAATTGTCGTAATTGGTTGTCTATATATTTGCATGCAGCTTGTTCCCATCGGATTGTGCCAAACTGATACCGAGATGTCTCTAAGTGAGCAAATTGAATCCTATCAGAAACAACTTGCTGCTGATGCTACAAGGATTGATCTCCGTCTACAATTGGCTAAGATATATTTGCAAATTGAGGGATACGATCAGGCAATTGTCGAATATCGTGAAGTTATTTCTTCTATAGACACTATGTCAAAATACACTTATGCATTACCCGATGGATACTATGGATTGGGATTAGCATATTCCGGTCTTGAGAAATTTATCAAGTCTATTGAAGCATTTAAACGGGCACTTCAATTTGCACCTGAACGAGCACATATTCATGCAGCTTTAGGTTCAACTTACGCAAGTCTACATCAATATGAAAATGCCCTTGATTCTTACAAAGAAGCTAACAAACTTCAACCTGACGATGCAATGATTCACCACCAATTAGGCAATATCTATAGCAAACGTGGCAAACATTCAAATGCAATAATCCATCATCAAAAGGCTATTGCCTTATCTCCAAATTTAGCAACAGCACACTATCAATTGGGTTTGCTTTATTCACAAGCAGATCGATTCGATGATGCAATATCCGCATACAAAACTGCTTATGAGAAAGACCCAGAACTTATTGAAGCACTCTACAACCTTGCCCAAACCCACATACGCAATGGAAATAGACAAGAAGCACGCAATAAGATGCAACTGTATGAAAGGCGAAAAGTGGTTGTCAAACCGATACAGGAATTGCGCGGCACATTACAACGAACACGGGAACCGGTACAGAGGGCAAAAATTCTTGCCAACATTGGAAGATTATATCTCAAAAGTGAGAATTATGAGAAGGCAATTTGGGAGTACGAAAAGGCACTTGCACTAAATCCACAAGTTGTTGAAGCATATAACGGTGTTGGAATTGCTTATGCGATGCACAACAGGTTTTCTGAAGCGATTGATGCCCAACAACATGCCCTGAAACTTCAACCAGATTTTGCAGAAGCACATGCAGGACTCGGTTTGGTATATCTCGCACAGAAAAAAGATGAATTGGCACTAAATCATTACAAACAGACATTAATGCTAATACAAAAAAGTAATGAGACTCGTAAAAATAAGTTTGAAGAAGAAGTAAATCTGAAAATCGGTTTTATTTTACTTAAACATAAGCGATATTCTGAAGCAGTTTCAGCATACCAAGCAGTCATTGAACTCAATCAAGACAATGCTGAAGCATATCATAACTTAGGTGTCTGCTATGCACATCAACAAAAAACAGATCAAGCGTTATCTGCTCTCAATAAGGTAGTTGAAATTGCAGCAATACCACAGAATTCAAATAAATCCGATACAACCAATTCATCTCAACCCTCATTTCTTTCAGATACATACTACCTTATAGGTGAATTACACGTACTTCAGCAAAGTTATGCTAAAGCAGAATCTGCCTACCTTTCCTCTGGTTTGCCAAAAGCCTATAATGCCTTAGCCCAACTCACTGCTAAGCAAGCAAGTACTATTGAAAATATGGCAAGACAAGGTGAAAAAATGGGCATGGCAATATCGTATGCAAAGAAAGCAATACAATTAGATCCAAATACTGCCAGTTATCATAACACACTTGCTCTGATTGCATTTAGATTGGGTGAATATAATATCGCTGAACGATCTATACGAAAAGCAATATCATTGGAACCCAATAACCAAAACTATCAAGAAGGATTAAAAGCAATATTAGCGAAATTGCCTTCAAAATAGTGAAATAGAAACACACAATATTGAATTTACAAGTGGATAGAGGTTAATTATGGCTTATTCCAGTCTTAGAGAATTTGTAAAAGCACTTGATCGAGCAGGAGAACTTAAACGGATAAAGACAGAGGTGTCTCCTGACCTTGAAATCAGCGAAATTACCGACCGTGTCAGCAAGGAAGGTGGTCCTGCGTTGCTGTTTGAAAACGTAGAAGGTAGTGATATGCCCTTGCTTATCAATACCTACGGATCCTATTCCCGGATGGCAATGGCACTCGGTGTAGACGACCTTTCCCGAATCGCTTATGAAATTGAAAGTATGATAAAAATCGGTCCACCAGAGTCCCTTCTTGATAAAGTAAAAATGTTACGTATCCTGTCCCAACTCACCAATTTTCCACCGAAAACAGTCAAGAAAGGTGCTTCTCAAGATGTCGTCCTAACAGGCGAAAATGCATCGTTAGATACATTACCGTTGATAAAGTGTTGGCCTATGGATGCTGACAAATATATCACCTTACCTCAAGTTTTCACCCATAGTTTAAAAACAGGTCAACGTAACGTCGGAACATATCGATTGCAGAAACTCAACCCTTATGCATTAGCGATGCACTGGCAAATTCACCATGATGGTGCAGCGCATCACAGAGAATATAAACAGGCAGGAGAACAGATGCCAGTTGCAATTGCAATCGGTGGCGACCCAATAATGTCATACATCGGTACTGCACCATTGCCATCAGGGATTGATGAACTCCTATTTGCAGGATTCCTACGAAAAGCAAATGTGGAAATGGTAGAAGCGAAAACCATAGATATGATGGTACCAGCTGATGCAGACATTGTTATTGAAGGATTTATTGAACCTGATGAGACATGTATTGAAGGACCTTTTGGTGACCATACGGGATTCTATTCCCTACCCGATGAATATCCAGTATTCCGAATCACTGCGATAACACACCGCAAAGACCCAATATACCAGACAATCATTGTCGGCAAACCTCCTATGGAAGATTGCTATATGGGTAAGGCAACCGAACGTATCTTTATGCCGTTGATTAAAACACAACTTCCCGAACTTGTTGATATGAATTTACCTTTATTTGGGGTATTCCACAACTTTGCACTGATTTCAATCGACAAACGTTATCCATTCCAAGCAAAGAAAATAATGCACAGTTTCTGGGGACTTGGGCAACTGATGTTTAGCAAAATAATCATCGTGGTAGATAAAGACGTAGATGTTCAAAATGTTGAGGAAGTCCTATTCTATGTTGGAAGCAATGTTGACCCGAAACGTGATGTTACAATCGTCGAAGGTCCAGTTGATGTACTTGACCATGCTGCACCGCTGCTTGGTGCTGGATCCAAGATGGGAATTGACGCGACAACCAAATGGAAAGAAGAAGGCTATCACCGTGATTGGCCCCCCGAAATTCAGATGTCTGAGGAAATTATTGAACTCGTAAATGAACGGTGGAAGAAATATGGATTGTAAACATTATTACTGTTTCTGGAGTTATATCATTCATTTATGTTCTAATACATGAGGAGAGATAACATGGCAGAAACAATTTACGATGTAGCAGTAATAGGTGCTGGACCGGCAGGTACACAAGCAGCTGTATCAGCAAGCCACCAAATGCGTCATGTGCTTGTACTACATTCTGGCAAGGTCAGTTTTAGCCGTGGAAGAGCGTATTGGTCAAAGTCAGTTGAAATAGAAGACGCACCTGTATTTCCAGGCATCATTGGTCCCAACTTTGCTAAGGAACTCATGAAGTGGATGGAAAGCAGACCTGTTGTAGAATTTATGCTTGGAGATGAACAGCGTAAATCTGGCATTGACATCAGAGACGGACTCGTAACCAAACTGACACGAAACAACGACATCTTTGAGCTAGAAGCATCTACATCTGTCCTAAAGAGAAATACACCACTGCATATAGAAACATATAAATCACGGACAGTCGTTGTTGCAGCAGGTTTTGACGACAAATGGCCCGATATTGAGTTCCAACCAGACGCTGAACGGTTGTATAAACAGTATGCAACTGTATTCCGTTATGCAGGTAATCGCAAAGGATGGCATGTGTGTATCCGTTGTGATGGTCATTTACATGTGAATGAACATCTGGCACTACTCGGTGTAGGAGACTATATCTACGAAGCAGCAATTGGTGCACAAGATTTTACTGACAAAATCACAATCCTTACAAACGGTCGTCCGCATGGGATGTCCCCGCCTATTCTAAATCAGATTAAAGAGCGAAAAATCAATATAATTGAAACAACAATTAAACGACACATTGGTGAAAAAACTAATCTACTCGGTTTTGAAATGGAAGATGGAACTGAGTTGTTCTTTCACGGATTCCTTGTTGACGAAGGATTAATTCCGAATACCAAGTTTTTAGACGGTTGGGACTACCAAAAAGATGGAGAGGGATTGATAATTGCAAATGAGGATATGCAGATGCTGGACAGCAATGGTGAACCAATACCAGGACTATTTGCAGCAGGGGATATAATTTCTGGCGAACGAAACCTAATTGCTACAGCTTTTGCGCTTGGTCAAGAAGCAGGTTTATCTGCATCGGACTCATTACGAAAATGGCATTATCCAAGTGTTGATTAATGAAAATAGAATGCAGGTTTTTGCGTTTTAATGTATAGAGTTTAGTATTTCTATTTATTTACGCTACCTATCATAAGGAACTATTTATGACACAAAACGACAACTCAAAGACGCTCTATATCATTGATACACTTGCCGAGATATTCCGTTCATTTTACGCAATTCAAACCCGATTGGTGAGTTCCGTCACAGGTGAACCAACAAACGCTATTTACGGCTTCACGACAACACTCCTAAAACTTTTAACTGACTACAAAGCACAATACATTATTGCCGCTATTGATATGCCCGGTGATACCTTTCGTAATGAGATGTATGAGGAATATAAAGGGCATCGCAAAACCCCACCAGACGATCTTGTTACACAAATTCCTCGTATTCAACAACTACTTGAAACCCTTCAAATCCCTGTCATAGGCAAACCAGAACTGGAAGCAGACGATATTATTGCGTCTGTCACCCAATACATTCTCGATTCTCCAGATACGCAAGATGTGCATGTTTGTATCATTTCAAAAGATAAAGACCTTGAACAGTTACTCTGTGACCGAGTTACGATGTTTGATCTACGTAATGAAATTACAATAGATGAAGCCTATTTATTAGAAAATAAAGGAATTACTCCTGACCAAGTCATAGATACACTTGCTTTAATGGGGGATACCTCCGACAACATACCAGGAGTTGAGGGTATCGGATTGAAAACTGCAGCGAAATTGATACAGGAATTCGGTTCAATTGATAATATCTACGCAAATATTGAAAAAATAAAGGGAAAACGCCGTGAAAATTTAGAGAAGGCGCAAGACTACATATCACTATCACAACAACTTGTTACACTCAAACGGGATGCAGATTTGGATTTCTCTCTGGAACAAGCACGTTTCAAGCCACCTGAACTTAGTAAAATCAACCCGTTGTTAGATCAACTTGAACTTAAACGTTTCTACAAACCGCTTGCAGAACTCGCATCTGGAAACACTGATTCAGCCCAAGTGAAAACAGAGGTAAAAACTACCAGAAAAGAACGTTTGGAAGCAATGGAACAGGAAAAGGAAGCAATTCTGGAGGAAGGTATATTCACGACAGCAGAATCTGGTGACTATACTGCAATTACGACTGAAGAGCAGTTAGATTCCCTTGTTGAAACATTATCAAAACAATCAATCGTTGCTGTTGACACAGAAACAGACGGATTAAATCGTGATTCTAATTTGTGTGGTATTAGTTTTTCTTGGAAAACGCAGCAGGGAGTGTATGTTCCAATCCGAACCCCTAACCCTGAGAGCCATTTGGATCAAGAAACAGTAATTTCAAAACTCAAACCGATTTTGGAAAATGCAAAACTACCGAAATGTGGACACAACCTAAAGTTTGATGCAAGCATCTTCATACGTCATGGTGTTCAACTCCGAGGCGTTGTGTTTGATACTATGTTAGCAAGCCAACTTGTAGATCCAAGACAACCCTCTCACAACTTGGATAATCTTGCGCTTCTTCACCTAAAACATAAAATGATCCCACTCTCAAACTTAATTGGTGATGAAGATGATTCCACTTCTATTGATAAGATTCCACTTGATGAGGTAACACAATATGCTTCAGAGGATACAGATATAGTTCTCCAACTATATCACTATTTCAAACCGAAACTCGTAGAGACAGAAACCAATGAATTAGTTAGAGACATAGAATCCCCGCTTGGACCCATACTTGCACTCATGGAGTTCAATGGAATTGTCTGTGACACTGAAGAATTGAAAAAACAAACCGAAGTCGTAGAAAAAATGGTTGTACAATGTGAAAAAGTAATACATGAGTTAGTCGGTTATCAATTTAATATTGACTCACCGAGTAGACTCGCGGAAGTTCTATTTGATGACATCGGTTTCAAGCCAGTAAGACGCACCAAAACAGGAAAGAATTCAACGGATGCAAATGTGCTTGAAGCACTCGCTGCACAAGAGGATATAAACGACCCTAAAACGAGTGTACCACGTCTCATTATTGAATATCGTCAATGCAGAAACCTACAAAGCACCTATCTCGGTCATTTAAGACACTCAGTAAATGAAAACACAAAGCGGATACACACACATCTCTACCAACTAACCACCGCCACAGGAAGATTAAAGTCTGATAGTCCAAATCTACAGAATATACCAGTCAGATCAGAAATTGGCAGACAATTACGACGTGTATTCATAGCACCAGAAGGACATAAATTAATATGTGCAGACTATTCACAGATTGAACTCCGTGTTCTCGCCCATTTTAGTAAGGATCCTATTCTTACTGACATCTTCACGAAGGGTCTGGATATCCACACATCAGTTGCAGCAGAAGTATTTAAAGTTGACCCAGAAGATGTCTCTCGCGACCTACGAGACAAAGCAAAAATCGTAAATTTTGGTATTATCTACGGTGTTTCCCCTTCCGGATTAGCACGTAGAATTCAAGGCATGGATGTCAATGAAGCAAGAGATCTGATTACAAATTACAAAGCAAGGTTCCCAGGAATCAACAAATTCTTTGAGGGATGTGTTCAGCAAGCATTAGACCAAGGTTATGTATCTACACTTACAGGTCGACGTCGCGCTATACCGGAACTCTTTGAACATTCCCGAAGCAGGCAAAGTCTTGGAGAACGTTTAGCAATCAATACCGTTATTCAGGGTACAGCAGCTGATCTCATCAAAGCAGCTATGGTCAAAGTTCAGCACAGGATTGACAAAGATCAACTACAGATGAAGTTACTATTGCAGATACATGACGAACTCGTGCTGGAAACACCAATTGATTTAACAGAAGAACATGCAGCAATTGTATCTGAAGAAATGGAAAATGCATTAGAACTTAATGTCCCTCTACTCACCGAGATAGGAATCGGTGATAATTGGATGGATGCAAAATAATATTAATGGTACAATCAAATTTGACAATTTGATTAAATTGTTGTATCATATTAACGTTTGGGAAATGTGACGGTGTCCGCGAACAACGTTATGCGTAGTATTTTGACAGTTTTACAGTTTGGAACCAGTAGCATTCTTGTAGATTGTGATGCGGCTTCCGAAAAAGATTGATGAGAATCCCGAGTTCATTTTTACCAATCTTAGCACTGCCAAATGTCTGCCAATAGAACATGCTGACAGTACTCAGTTTTCTCACATTCCCGTTATTTCAATTTCAAAAGGAGAAACGAGATGAACATCTACGTTGGCAATGTGCCCTATGCAGCCACAGAAACTGACTTGGAAGAAATATTTGAGCCGCATGGACCACTGGCATCGGTAACGATTATACGTGACCGTTACGATGGTCGCTCAAAAGGGTATGGGTTTGTTGAGATGGAAAACCAAGAAGACGGTGAACGTGCTATTGAAGCTCTTGACGGTCAAGAGGTGATGGGACGCCCCTTAAAGGTCAATCCCGCACGTCCACGCGAACGTCGCTCTGAACCCCGATACCAAAGCCAAAACCGCTACGAAGAAGAGTAATCGCTCTATGTGGGAATATACCCACAATTGTTTAGATAACCTTTAGCGGAATACTCATGCTCCTGTTGCCAGTCAACAGGAGCATTCTTCATTTAATGTTATACCATTTCAAAGATGAAATGTCTCTTATTTGTAGCGCAAACTTTTAGTTTGTGTCCTGATGGATTACAACCATGATAACCGTAAATGAAACAATAATTTATAGAAATGGTTTTACTTCTGTAGAAACTTAAGAAGTTGTAATCTAATTCAGATTAGGATTGTTGTGAATCCGTTCTTCCCAGATATAACCAATAGATCAAGCACTCAACCCAAGTTCCTTACTCAATTCCATCAATCTATTGTTAATCTTTGTTTTATCAATCCGGTTATCAGCAACAAATTCCACGTATGGTCGTGGAAGTCTGTCAGGTATCATTTGACGAGAATTCGCCTCTTGTAATGCCAACAAAGACATAAACATCTGCATTTCAGCAGAATGATCCGGCATATAATCTGCAACTGCCTCACGCAAATCTTCTTCAATAAAGGCATTTCGATTCTTGCGTTTAGCAATGTTATGGCTTCGTTGTGCTATCTGCATAAGATCACCAACACTCACACCGCGTAATTTCTGGTCTCTTGCAATCTCTTGAAAATTTATCTGTTCTTGTGTGTGGAATCGGCAAAAGAACTGCAATATACCAGTACGGCTATCCCGCATAGGAGGTAAAAGCACTAATTTATGACTAAATATCTCTGGACGTCTGAAAATCGGTGGCATTAAATCGGGACGACTGGACGTACCAACCCATATCACTTGACCCTGTAAGGATGCATCACTAATAGCGTTTGTCAAGAGTACAGGAAAACCGTGATCTCCTCCCTGCTGCATCCCAGTATGTGGTGAAGCACGTTCAACTTCATCCATAAATACAACTACAGGAGCGAGACCTCGGATAAAGTTAAGGGCAGAATTCAGGTTTCTCTCGTAACCAGAACCACTATCATTAAGGTTGATTGTTACTTCGCTGACCTGACTTGCATATCGAAGTTGCACAAATGCCATATTTGTCTGTCCAGCTAACATACGTGCAGCAAATATGTTTCCATTACCGGTAGGTCCAAGCATAAGTATACCTCGTGGAACACGCCGCATATCATTTTCTTTTAATCCTTCAGCAACATCCTCTATGACCCTTGTGACATGACTTGACCAATGCTGTCTTGGATTGGTAAGTGGTTCATTAATTTCAATAATCCCGTGACTGAATACTTTGATACTTTGACGTCGATAGTTCCCAAGTAATGGTCCTTCCACTTTCTGCTTTAAAGACGCCGCATGTCTGACTAAATCATGTATTCCAAATAGATTTAAACCCGCAGTTTCACGAGCTAAGTTTTGTCTTTCACCCGCATTCCCAAGATTCAGTTGAACTTGAACTTTCTGATCCGGTGAATCTTGATGTGTTATTTCCTGTGGTATTTTGATTAGGTGCTCAATAAATTGCAACCGTTTATCATAATCCGGAAATGGAACTTCTACAATAGGTATCTCCTGATTCACAAGAAACTGTGGATGAATATCATAAGTATTTTGTGTGAGAAGTAGGACAATATGCTTTTTTCTTCGAATTTCCAGATCTGACGCCCAATTCTTGAGTTGGTAGAAGAAGTATTGTTGGTTGTCATGTGCACCTGCCTCAAACATAGGATCGTTTGGAGCAATTTGTTCAAGGCTATCAATAACCATACCGACTCTGACTCTGTCTTGCTTCAAGAGATCATGCATCTTGTTTGCCAAGTCCTTTGTCGGCAACGGATCACTTCTGTAAAATGGATCTTCATGCAGTTTATTGAGTAATAGTTGACTGTTGATCCTTTTTCTATCCTCAGTTTCCGCTGGTGGTCCTTGTTCTTTAGGTATAAGTCCTAATAGTTTTTGTGTACTTATCCATTCCCCTACTCTTGGCCATTTAAATCCTTGGGTGGCATTATATCCGATAACCAATCGACACCCAAGTACATTTAATTGTTCCATCAAATAATCCAGAGTTGGCATATAACCAAAATTTTCATCATGCTGCAAGTCACCTACATTAAAATGTAACAGAAATTGGTGTGCAGCTGCGACTTTAAATTGTGATTCAATTGTCTCCCAAAACATCTTATTTCTCCAAAATATCTATATGTGTAAAGGAAGTTCCCGTTTTACACCACATGAAATCAGACCTATGTATTATTATAGAATAACATATAATTTCGTCCTAAGTCAAATGATTCTCTATTGACAATAACATCAATATATGCTACGCTATTGCTGTTATATAAACCCTCAATATATCGTATATGACAATAAATGATGACAAATAATGACAAACTGACACCAATTATCGTTGGAATTATGGGTGGTTCAGCATCTGGTAAAACAACATTCGCTGCAGCACTTGCAGAGAAACTCTCTGAATACACTCCCATCACATTAAACCAAGACTCATATTTTCGAGATTGGTCAGAATTCACTCCTGAAGAACGGGAAAAGATAATAACAGCCAATCACCCCGATGCAGTACAATGGGATGTCCTTATAGCAGATGTTGAGAAACTACGTTCAAATAGTCCAATTGAGACACCAGCACCCGGAACACGAGCAGCAAGTCGGGGTGACGAAAAGAAAGTTACACAACCAAGTTGTGTGGTAATTGTAGAAGGACACTTAATCTATTGGAACGAACAACTCCGAGACTTAATTGATATCAAACTTTTTTTAGAGGTAGACGCACATGAACGAGTGCTTAGACGCATGCAACGTGATGTCGGCACGCGTAGTGCAAATCTTGAAGCCGCAATCAAGTGGTACAGACGTGATGTCCTACCAAACTATCCCATCTACACTGAACCTTGTAAGCAATATGCTGACATAATCATACCTTACCTTAACGAAAATCATATCGCATTACAGACTATTGCTGCCGGTATACACGCTCGACTTATCACCCAAAACGGCTGATCCCCACTTACTTTTAATCATGTTCCTACAATACCATTATGTATAATATACCGATATTGTCTATTTGACATATACACCGTTTCATAATGGCACGGTATTGTCATTGTGGCAGATTGGTTTCACTGTTATTCCTTCCTAAATATTGACCTAAACGACAATAGTAGATACATTTTTTAAGTGCATATCCAACAGTCCTTTCTGTTAAATGCCGTAAGTACACCACCTCCAACCAACTATATATACACCTATTGCATGTCTTAACATGTTTTGGCATATAAATTGCTTATATTAATTTCAGTTAGAAAACATAATCGTAGTTTAATGATATTTGGCACGGAAATTGCTTTTCTTATACTATACATCAAACATCTAATAAAAGGAGAAGAACAATGACTTATTTGACACGCAAACCAATAGGAAATCTTTTCAACCTTCATAACGAGATGGGAAGGCTTTTCGGTGATCTTCTTTCCTCCCAAGACAATGATGTGAATACTGAAACTACTTCTTGGACACCAACGGTTGACATTGCCGAAACAGAAAATAGTTATGAAATCCAAGCAGAACTACCAGGAGTTACAGAGAAGGATGTCAACATTTCAGTAACCGATAACTTACTGACCATTAAAGGCGAAAAACATGCTGAAGAGAAAACTGAAAACAAAAACCTTCATCGTGTAGAAAGACAATACGGTAGTTTCCAAAGAAGTTTCACATTACCACGTCTTGTGAATACCTCTGACATCAAAGCGGGATTCAAGGATGGTATTTTAAGTCTAACAATCCCAAAAGCTGAGGAAGCAAAACCGAAAGAAATTCAGATCTCGGTAAACTCTTAGCACAATGGATTTACACACATACGGTAGGCGCGCTTACAAAGCGCGCTTGAAACCCAAAATAATGCTGTAAATCACACAATTTATCTGAAAAGTATAACAATCATAGAAGGAGAAGAAAAATGACTTATTTAACCTTACGTAGACCAGTATCAAACCCGTTCAGATTCTTTAATGTACCTTTCACCGGACAACTCAAAACACCTGTTATGGACAATTACAGATGGACACCCTCAACAGATATTTCTGAAACGGATGACAGTTATGAAGTGCGTGCAGAACTTCCCGGAATACCATCGGAAGATGTCCATATTTCTGTCAAAGATGACTATTTAACAATCAAAGGTGAAAAACGTCAGGAAAATGTCGACGATTCTAATAACTACAAACGGATAGAAAGAAGTTATGGTAGTTTCGAACGTAGGTTTTCGCTTCCTCCGAAAGTTGACACAGACAGCATCAAAGCCGAATTCGCCGATGGTGTTTTATCTCTGTCTATCCCAAAAACTGAAGAAGCAAAACCGAAAGAGATACCAATTACCGTTCAGACAGAAGTAAGTGCTACACAGGAAAACTAAACATTAACATTCAATAATGGGGTTGGCATATCACTTGTGCCAACCCCATTGTTGTTTTAATCCTAATCACGAACATTTCATTAGGATAGTTGTCTAAAGAAGCGAAGAATAAAACAATTATTTAGAAATAACAAGGAGAATTGAAATGAGAAATTCACCGCAACATGGTCCCAGAGGTCCGAGAGGGCATCGTCCACCAGAAGGTAGAGGTCCTGGTAGAGGAAGAAGACCTAACAGACCTACTGAAGGCAAGAGACAGGGACCACGCGCACAAGCAAGAGGAAATAGACGGAACCGTCCATTTGAAAGAGGATCGGACAATGATCATTCCCCAAGACGGAGGAGAAATCGACAACGACCAGCACAAGCAGGTTTTAGATCCCATCATCCACTTTCCAATAGAAGATTTGATTCCCGAAGGGGAAGAAGAGGAAAAGGGAAATCGGTTTGGAATCCACCTATGGAGTTGACTGTTCTGGAAGATAGGTTTGAGGTGTTGTTTGAACTCCCAGGCGTATCCCAAGACAGTATCAATGTCTCTGTAACCGATAGACTTTTGAGAGTAAAAGGTGAAAAACAGCGGAAACAAACTGATGAAAATCATAAGTTCCGTAGATCAGAACTTAGATACGGAAAATTTAGACGTATGCTTCCATTACCACCGCATGCCAATGCTGATGGTATAAAAGCAGAATATAATGACGGTATTTTGTCAATTGTGATTCCTAAATCTGAGGGTGCCAAACCAACGGAAATACCGATCAACGCTGAATCATAATGCTGCTGTCACAAACCGTGTTATGAATGCAGCAAGATAACATAAAGGCTCGTGCTATAAAGCACCAGCCTGTTTTTTCTATAAATATCTTCTACTCAGTTTCAGAACCATTATCTTTAAATACACCGATATGAAGTAGTGCAGCAAGTACTCCACCAACACACGGACCAACAATATAGAGCCATAAATCAGAGTAATTCCCCGATGCGACTGCAGGTCCTAACGTCCGTGCTGGGTTGAGAGACGCACGGGTCAATGGTCCACCCATTAGAATTAAAAATATTAGAGTTAATCCAATTGCTAATCCCGCAAAGTTCCCTGCTTTCCCACTGACTGCAGTATTGAAAATTATATTGACAAGGAAAAATGTAAGTATAATTTCAACAAACATACCCATTATTGGTGTAACTGTAAAAGCACCACCCGTTTCCACGGTTGTTAAAACCGTCACACCAAGATCAGTTTCCATCGGTAGGATAACTTTGAGTAGAAACGCACCCGCAATTCCTCCAGCAAACTGAACAATCCAATAGCCAATGGCAGCAGTCAATTGAATTTCTCCAGCAACCAAAAGTCCAAGTGTTACAGCAGGATTGATATGCGAACCGGAAATATGTCCATAAGCATAAATAAAACCAATCACTACAAAGCCGTGGGCAAGTGCAACCTCTAAAAGACCACCAACATTTATTGCCAACGCACCTGCACCAATAAAAATAAGGGCAAATGTACCGATAAACTCCGCAACCAAATTCCTTACATTCATATTGTCTATTATCAACTCACTGAACCTATCCTTTATGAAACCTGACAATTAGTGAAATCCAAAATATGTTCACACCCCTCGGTAGGTGTAGTTTCCCAAAGTGTCCAAGTAATTACAAATTTTGCTATAAAGTTGAATATCACGTTAATATTATAGAAGATAATTGTGTGAACAGTTTGGCAAAGTTATAATTTAAATTTGCCATCGACTTTGAAATTGTTGAACCATTGCATCTGGACCACCGTGTTGACCCAAAAACTCCAAAAATGCTTGGTAAAGTCTACTTGCTTCATCAGTATCTGTCTCGAACCGATTCTTCATCTGGTCTGGATCGGATGGCAGATGAAACAAACTTTTTGGAGCACCTTGATTTTCTAATAGTAATGACCAAGTGCCATCCGTAACACTCCCGTGAGGACTACCTCCGTCAGGACTCCACCCACCACCCCACGCGCCGTGTGTAATAGCATAACCTCTTCCTTTATCTGTATCACCCATGATTATCGGTAATAAACTATGACCTTCAACCTGATTTCCGCGCTCTGCACCAAAATAGTCAACAACAGTTGCTGGTAAATCAATAATACTTGCGAGTGCATCAGTCTGACGCGGTGTTGCATCAGGATGATATATAAGGAGTGGTATATGCACTACTTCCTCATACATACTGAGATTTTTTGCGATTAGTCCGTGTTCACCCAACAGGAAACCGTGGTCAGCCATGAAGATAATCATTGTACTATCCATCAACCCCATATAGTCAATCTTGTTCAACAAATGTCCAATCCAATTATCCACAAGACTCGCTTCAGCACGATATAATGCATTGAGTCTTTGTGTTGTGCGTTCATCCATTTTGTTTGGACCGTATGTCGGGTATATTGGTTCAGGACCATCGTAATCCTCAGAATCAAATCGTCTAATATACCAGTCCGGTACATCCCACGGTTCGTGTGGGTCAAAGGTATCTACCATAAGATAGAAGTTTTCGTGTTTATAATTCCGTTCCAACCAGTCGCAGGCAGTTTGCATAGTTTGTGCTACGAAGGTATCCCCCTCATTCCTTCTGAAGTCTGCATTTCTGAGATGGTTAGCGAGTCCCGGTGGCAACTTGTTTGGATGAGGTCGCGTGTGTTCACGATACCGTGATGTTATATCAGAATCATAGTCATAAGGCTGCGTTTCTAATATATCAGTTTCCTGTCCACGAATCCATTTCCAACCTGTAAAACCTCTGTTATACAGAAATCCGTTGTTGAGATGGTGAGGTGTATCAGCAATCATCATGCTAATAACACCGGCTTTTGTTAGTGCATTTGCAATGACAGGCACGTTTCCTTTTAGCGGTTCCCAACCCCGACGACATATACCTACCTCACCTGTCACCAGATCACCGCGAATAGGCACTGTAGGAAAACTACAGACATAGGCTTTGTTAAAAACAACGCATTTCTCAGCGAAAGCATTAAGGGAGGGACTATAACCTTTTCCCCCAAAGATTTCTAAATTATCTCGTCTGAATGTATCTGATATAATGTGAATGATGTTCATACAATTCCTCTTCATTGTGTATAAATGACATAGAATTTGAGCTACTATGATGAAATATAAAATTAATTATGGTGGACTTTAGAATTAATGTGACACTTAGAGATATAAGAGGAAACTCCGATTCCCGGCTATCCGTGAGTATCATTGCGATTCGGAGATCACTCCTACAGAAGATAAGTCCCTTTATCTACAAAGTTGACCATATATAGTATTTTCTGTTGGGTTTCTTCCTCAACCCAACCATAAGCGTCAATTTAGTGTGTGACCTTAGTGCATCTGATACACCTTTCGCCCCGCTGGGGCTTTAGGACTATATGTGAGCATGTGGGCGAGGAAACCTCGCCCCTACGAAATGTCCGAGGTGCAATGAATTGTGAGACTACAAACGCATCTCTTCCTTAAATTGACGCTTATGGGCTTCTCCCTCAACCCAACCTACAGTGGTAATTGGATTTAATTATCGAACCCACGTTATTTAGTTTTCGGTATTTCTAATACATTTTCTTACCTGCGTAACAGCATAAAACATACTTTTAGTTGTTTTTAGTTGTTTTTTTTGCCGTTTTTTCGGTTTTTGTGTTTGGGTACATTGTTATTGCATTGCAGAAGTTTTGTGTGATTTATTTGAGGATTTCGTTTTTGGATTTGGTTGATAGTCATCGGTGTTCCTCTATTTTGTCCGTTGTGTATTGGATGTTGGGTTATATTATACTTGATGGTCGTTTGATTTTGTAGTGTTATTGCGTTTGATAACAATATATATCCAATATATTTGATGTCCTTTTCAATTTTCAGTGTTCAGAGAATAAGATTATAGCGTATTATCACCAACGTTTCGGGCAGGAAGCCCAAGTTTTTATGCTTGGGAGGAATGCCCGCTCCTATATTTCCCTTGAAAAAATATGTCAAATTTGATAGACTACTTATAGTATATGGTTGACCTGTTCATGACGCACTCGGTATAAATAGTGTGTTCCATCTTCGCCTGACTGGTGCGAAGTTCAAATAACTCGCAGTTTCAAACACCTCCCAAAAGGGACCCGCAGAGTGGGAAGTAAACTCGTTGCTCTCAAAACACTGTATGCTAAAAGTAAATCCAACACCAAAATAAAGACCACGCCTGCTACAGGCGTTCGTGGAGGGCGATGCGTTGGTGTCCCCGATGAAGCGAGAAACAAAAACGAAGCACGAGGCACGGATTAAACAATCCCAATGCCTTTAGGCTTGGGTAGTTGAATTTCATGTATTATATTTCTTTCTCGGTCTGCGATTTGAACGATAGCAGGCAATAACCCAAAAATACACCAGAACGGTACTCCAATTGCATCACCATTCAAAAGATTATTGACGACGAAATGAACCATTAACGAGATTTCAGCTGCCATAATACCGATGATAATGGATCGGAAAAAACCATCTTCAATTCTTTTGAGTGCATGGAAACCGTATCGTAGAAATGCAAAATTGAGCCATATCCACACTCCTAATCCAACTATTCCAAGTTCTGCCATTACCTGTAGATATTCGCTATGTGCGCCTAACTGATATTGTGCGACATAACTACCGACAAGTGCGACATCCTCTTCATACAGCATCGCAAAAGCACCATACCCCTTGCCCAAAATAGGATTATCAAGGAACATTGTAATGGCTTGTCCCCAACGGAGCAGTCGTGCCCTGTTGGATGCATAGTTAAGATCTATAGATGTTGATACACGTTCCACAACTGAAGTATAAACACCCGGTAAACTTAAACAAATCAACAATACGAGACAGGTTGCACCGATAAACAACACCTTTTTTTGTGTTACCCCTCTACCTAATTGTACTAACATGAATCCTACAGCGACAATAACTGAGACCCAAACACCGCGTGAGAAACACATAATTAGACCCAAACCGAAACAGACAAACAAACCTATCCATAAGACCCGGTCATAACGTTGATTGTCAAATAGTAGACGACTTAAGCAAATTAAGAAGAAGATTGCTGTAAACGATCCATAAACCGAGTAATTTGTGAATGGAGAACTCCGATATGCACTTGTCCACTGCCACTGATCTATATGAAAAATCAATACGACAACTGTCCATATAACTGCTATTGCAGCACTTGGAAAAGCAGATATAAATAGTCGTTTCAAACTTTGACGATTCTGTATCAGATCATATACTACTAAACTAAACATCGTGTAAGTAGCATATCGTAAAGCACCTTTCAACGTGCCAAATAGATCCGGTGTATTGATTGCAGACAGGAACGTAATGAGAATAAAACAAATGAGGGGTAGTAAGAATGGAAATGACGGTTTATCTCCCTGTTTTCCAAGCGCGTAATCAACTATCTTCTTCAACCAATACACAACAGTCAGCATACCTAACAAAGGTTCTGTCGGGGTTTGTATTTCAAGGAGTTGAGGGATAATATACCGAAAAGAAAATGGTAAACAGATTAACAGGATATAGAGTGCCAACTCCGTTCCAATACATACGAAGGCACCAGTAGCAGCCAGTAGACATAAAACAGCAAGTGGAGTTTCTGAATATTGCCCGAGGATTACCCCAAACACTATGCAAACGATAAATGGTAAGATAAAGTTTGCTTGTTTCAAGGACATGTATTCATTTGATCAAAACTGTGTTTTGACTCCAAGTCCAATCGCAGTTCCATCCAAAGTTATATTCAGTGGGAGAGTTCCTGTGGTTTCTATAGTTTTCAGGATTCGTTTGAATTCTATCGTGATAGTTGCGTTATTCCCTATAGATGCGTGGGTATCAGGATTAGGTTTCCATTGAAATAATTCTATACCTGTAAATACATATCCAGTTGTGCTTGAACCGCTATTGGAAATCCCAAAGCCTTGTTGTTCAAGCAAGTCTACCATATTACCACTAAAATTTGCCCTTAATATACCAATTCCTGCGCCGAAATAGATCGGAAGATATTGATATAGAAAGACAGGACGATAGATTAACTGATATGAAATTGGCACAAGGGTGGCAGTGATAGTTAGAGGATTTTGTCCTGGTGATTGAAGTCCAGTACTCCAATACCCAATTTCCAACCGAGAATCAAGTTCTGGTATATGTTGTAGAACAAGTGATAGTGTTGGCATCATTGCTGCAGGTGGATTGGATATTCCAATATTCTGAAGAACATTGTTCAAATCACCTAATCCCGGTTTATAGGAATAGATCGCTAACTGTAGTGACGATGTTTGGATGTGTTGTTCCCATATATTGTGGACGAATGGTGACGAATCTGTTTCCTGAACATCAGAGGGATGTGCATGTGAAATACCTGATATCGTGCATAAAATGAACAGTATTACTAACAGATAACGCATAATTCAATCATTTTCTTAGATTTTATTCGTTCATTTCAACTTAATCAGGTAGTTCACGAAATATGATGCAATGAGTGGTAAAAAATTAGGATGTCCCAAATTAGGACATCCTAACAACACTGGACGGAAATTCGTGGGGACAATCACGTAGATCAAAGTTTACATCATGGAACCGGATGGGTTCAAAATAACTTCTACCCGACGGTTCATTGCTCTTCCAGCAGTTGTGTTCTGCGACGCAACTGGGTCAGTATGTGCTTTGCCAACTGCTTTGATTCTTGCAGCGTCAACGCCTTTACTTGTGAGATATTTAACTACAGAATTTGCGCGTGCTTGTGATAGATCCCAATTACTACGGAATCCACCCCGTAAAACAGGTGTTCCATCTGCATGTCCTTCAACAAGAATCTCTGCATCTGGATTTTCCATAATCTGACCGATGATTCCATCAAGCATCTCTTTCCCTTTACTTGATAGACCTGTTTGCCCACTGCCAAATGAAACTGTAACCAATAACGATGGTTTCGATGCTGCCTCCGCTTTTAGCTCGGTGATGTCCTCTAAGATAGAAGCAATTTGTGCCATGGCTTTCTTCAAATCCATCCCTTGTGTATTCAAGCTTTTGGCAAGATCCATTACCTCTTTTTTGATCTTAGCATCTTCGGCTTTGGCAAAATCATTAGATTCTTTTCCCTGCTTATCAATAACTTTTGACAAGTCAGCACGAAGTTTCGCGTTTTCTTCTTTAGTGTTTTGATTCGCAGCAGCGATTGTGTCAGCATCTCCTTGCTGTGATGCGGCAATTGCCTCATCCTTCGCTTTAGAGATAGCCTCCATTGTATCCTTATTATTCTGATCAACCTTTGCATCCAGTGTTGAAATCTGATTCTTTATTTCTGTAGTGGATTGGTCAATATGTGCAACGTGTTCATTTTTCCACATATTAAACTCTTCTTGGCTTAACTTACCACAACCAATGACGGCAATGCTAACGACCAAAAAAGCAGCGACAATAAGTGTTCCTCTGGTTTTCATGGAATTCCTCCAAAAAATTGATGCGTAAACTGAGTAATATATTGATTTCACATTGTATGTGTCTTAATAGTTTAACACAATTCGGATTATAATTCAAAAAAATTTGTTGTATAGATCTTTTTCTGAAGTTTTGAGGTGATAAAACTTGAAAATTCAAGTAAAGTGCTATAAAATATCTGAATGGGACAATTGAGTATTATTCTAATTGTTGGTTTCCTCTGTCTATTCGCTTATGAACCCCCAGAAGACATCGGTCCAATATATACAACACAAACGGCTTTTTTCTATCTGATACTTACAATTGCTCCAATATTACTTGCTTACATTGTAACAACCGTTATACCACGCCTCCTTAAATCATATCAATCACTTACAGCGAGTGTATTCTCAAACTTCAGACATTTCCGTTTGGTGTTTGAGGTATTATGTTTAGGTACATTCTTATTTGGTCTATACCAGTTAGACTTACCGGTATTCATAAATTATCTGTTTTCCTTCTTCCCATTTGTGGAATTGAGACAAAGCTTTGGTATATTACCGCTTATCATCAGTCTAATCGGTGTTCGATTGGTATTCCACAATTCAAATCGGGCAAGTGAAGTACGATATACGGAATTGCTGTCATTTCATCTAAAGTTCCTACTCCTACCGCTTGCACCACTGATAATCTATCTGTCTATGTTGGATATACTTGTAAGGCTACCTGAAGATATTCAGTTATTTCTGGTAAAACATCCTTATTTATTGATTGGTTTACTATTACCAGTGCTGGCAGGGGCATACATCTTCGCACCGTTATTGATGCAGTTTATGTGGAAGACTGTTCCTCTATCTGATGACATATTGAAGGAAAAATTGGAAAATTTGACAATTAAAAGTAAGTTGAAATATCGTGGTATAAGTGTTTGGCAAACAGGTTCATTATTAATTGCTAATGCTGCAGTGGCAGGAACACTTAAATGGAATAGGAGAATCTTTTTGACCGATACACTTCTAAACTATTTTACCTACGATCAAATTGAGACAATTGTGGCACATGAACTTGGACACATTCGCTATAAACATATTCCTACATATATTCTTTTTTCGTGTCTTTATTTATTCAGTTATCCTTTATTTATTATCTTTGTTGAAAATCCAATCCTACAATTACTACCTGTGAATGTAGTAGAAAAATATCCGTTAATATCCTCTGTGGGTTCAATGCTATTTTTTCTATTGTATTTTATATTCGGTTTTCGCTATGTGTCGCGACGTTTTGAACACCAAGCTGACCTATATGCTGTTACATTGACTAACAAACCAGATGCATTTATCGCAGCATTAGAAAGACTGGCACTTTTCAACAGTATTCCAATGTCTGTTCGTCGTATTTTTGAGTTATTTAATACCCATCCTTCAATACATCGGCGTGTTGAATTTATCTATAGATTTATAAAAGGTGAAACCAAGATTACTCGGTATCAAAACTATCTGATTGAAGTAAAGGTATTATTTATACTATTACCAATATTCTGTGTTGTTGTGCTGTTATTGTTCTTCTTGATTTGATAGCGTTCCACTCGGTTCAAGCACAAATTTCAATTTGTCAATAGCACGGTTGATCGGCAATTCATAAAACTTCTGTAGTTCACGCAACTCATTTGCAATGTCAAATGCTACAAGAATCGGAATCCGTGTTTCATCAAAACCTTTTTGTGTATAACTTTCAATCCGGCTTTTAACATAGGCAATAAGGACTTCAATATCCTCGGCACTTAACTCATCAGAGGGTCTGATAGAGTAAGGAATACCCAAGATAACGAATCGAATCGCTTGTCCTTCCTGAGTAGATTCGCCTTTCTGCTCAGTATTCTCTTCTTCCTGTATATCTTCTTTCTGTTCTTCTTGCATATCTGTTCCTTTCAATGATATTCTCCAATATATCTTGATGTGTACGGGTTACATTTCATGACATACGAACGAACCCAGTCTATATTGTATCTTCCTTATGAAAGGGCATCTCGCATCGTATCCACACAAGGTTTAACTCCTGTCCACCTTTCAAACGCTATTGCTCCCTGATGTACAAGCATTCCAAGTCCTCCAACAATAGGACATTGTTTGTCAGCTGCCATAATTAATAAAGAGGTCATCGGTGGAGTATATACAATATCGTAAACTGTAGTACTTGGTTGAAGCCAATTCGGATCAATCAACAACGGATGGGATGTATCCATACTGGATGTGGATGTATTTACAAGTAGTGAACAATGTTCCACTGCATCCTTCAACCGTGAATCCTCTAACCCCATACCTGTTAATTCTGTTTTAATTTTTTCTTTTCTACCTTGGTCAGAATCAGATTTTTGTAAACTATTCTCTTCATCTGTCTGTAACCCAATCTTATTTGTAAGTTCTTCAGCTAAGGTAACTGCCTTAGATACTGTCCGATTTGCAATTATTACTGAACGCACACCTGCAAGAACTAAAGCAACCACAATTGCTCTTGCGGAACCACCAGCACCAAGGACAACAACATCTTCACCGATAGGAATTGACACTCCAGTTTCCTCCATCGCTCTTAAAAAACCTGGCGCATCTGTGTTCTCTCCATGTATCTTTCCATCAGTAAAAGTAAGTGTATTCACTGCACCGATAAGTTCTGCCTCTCTTGAAATAGATGTGAGAAAGGGAATAACAGACTGCTTATGTGGCAGTGTCACATTTATGCCGACTATATTTATTGCCAAAAAACCATTTATAGCATCTTCTAATGTATCAACAGGAACATGGAACGGAACATAAATAAAGTCAAGCCCCGCTTTAGCAAGGGCTGCGTTGTGCATTTGGGGTGAACGACTATGTGCAATCGGTGACCCAATAACTCCGACAATACGAGTGTGTCCAGTAATTGTATGTGGCTTTCCCATTTACTTAGTTTCTTATTTCTAACTGTAGTTGATAACAATGCCGACGTAAATACTCACACAAATATAAATGGCTGCTAATTATCATGTGCTTTTGAAAGTAATTCCTCAACCTTTTGTTTCGCCGCTTCCATTGTTGGATAACGAATCTGTCTATAGCCACGCACATTTTCTACACATTCTAATGCCTGTAAGTGTTTATTGTAATCCTCATCATTTTCTGGTGAAAAGGTATCTATAACTTCACGGATATACCATTCGCGGAATTCACGTTCTTTAGCGTGCCATTGTGATAACCAGCGTCTTAGAAACTTCATTCGTTTCATCACGTGTAACATCCAATTTCTGGTATCAATATCATGTTGTATATCAATTCCAAGGACAGTGAAATGAGGACGATTAAGGTGTAAATATCGGATTTTATCTCCGTTTTTCTCATCAATATTATAACGAACCTTATCGCGAGCTAACTTCTCTTTACTTGTTAGAAGGTGTGATACATATACTTCATCCTTAATTAACATAACCTTGTGTAGATACTTAATTGCAGCTTTCGTTGCATTGTATTCACCATGGTCTTTGCTATAGACGTTTTCTATCTTTTCAATGTATGTTTGAGCATATTTGAGATGCTCGAATTGAATCAGGTCATAAATATATATAGCAATACTGCGGTTTATTGTTTCATCAAGGTTTAATTTATCTACAATATTTTCAACTAAACTAACATAGGAATTGGCAAGATGCTTACCGCGGAATTTATTCGAAAGTATGCTTTTTTTCTCATCCAGTGTCCGTTGATATGTCTGGTTCAAGACATCTGATTTAATATTAGATTGTATAATGTCCGCATTCTCACTTACAGCAAGGTATCTACCTACTTCAAACGCATTCATATTCTGTTGCAAATCTGAACGTCTAACCATCTGCTTCAAAGCGATTTGTATAGGTTCAAGGGCAATCGGCATCAAACCACGCTGAAACGCTACACCTAAAAGCATTATATTCGCATATAGTTTAGTCCCAAACAACTGTTCTGATACATCAAATAGATTTACACCAAAATAAGTCTTGGTATTCTCTTTTATAGTATCTTCTAAGTCATCTATCTCAAAACTATCCTCTCCTATAAGCGATCTTACCGTATCGGTTTTGGCAGTATTAACAACGGAGTCTGTCCGTCCCGACGAAGCAACACGAAATACCGATTCAGCAGAAATACCGCGAACTGCTTCTAATATATCAAGTCCCAAAACAAGATCAGCCTTACCATAGGGAATTATTGGTGAAATCTTTTGTCCAGAATTTGTGTATGTTACATGTGTATAGACCCCACCATTTCGTATTGCCAAACCCTTTCTATCACAAAAATGCACATCATATCCTTGAAGATACCCAGCAACAACAAGTATCTTTGATATTGTTCCAATACCCATGCCACCTACACCCGCAGCATAAACACTCCAGATTTTATCAAATGGTTGTGGCGGTGGAGGTGGTAAGGTATGTCCCTCATTCAAACCAAGTTGAGATAATAAACCCGATATTCCGGACTCCTCCCACTCATTTTCTATCTCATCACTTTTATCTTTTGGTCTTGCAATTTGTTGAATTGGTTGCTGCTTACGGGGTGGACGTTTTCGAGTGACGACTACCTCTTCAAATGAAGGACAAGCCCATTTAATACGAGCGCAAGCACCATCTGTTACACAGTTAGATTGATCTATAGCTATTTTGTTTCCGTAGTCTGTATCTATTATTTTGAGAGCAGGACATCCGGTAGATTTTGTGCATTCTAAACAAAATTCACATACTTCTGGTGTGATATTAATGTGTTTTTCGACTTTTAGAAAGCCTGTTTTTTCTTTTATTGATTGTTGTTCTCTTCGGAGTCGTCTGTGCAAGGTAATCGCACATTCCTTGTCAGCAATTATTATTTTAACACCTGACTTCAGTATTGATTTTTCAAGATATTTTTTATAATTCAACCGGTCTTCTGGGTTTACACGAACAACACTAATTTCAGAACCGCCTGACAATCCGCGTGCTACTTTCTCTATATCTTGAGCAAACGTAGGATTACCAAGAATATCCAATTCATCGGCTGGTGTCGGTTGGTGTCCTGTCATCGCTGTCGTCTGATTATCTAATATGATGTACGTAATATCTTGATTATTCTTGATAGAATCAGAAATAGCAGACATGCCACCGTGGAAAAAGGTCGAGTCACCCATGAATACAACCTGTTTATTCACGATGAAAGGATCAATACCAGCACCGGCTCCACCACCGAGAGTCATAGCCGAAAGATTATGCATCAGACGCGGGAAGGGTTCGTATTTGAGCATAGAATAGCACCCGATATCTCCGTGGAAAACAAGATCAACAGGGGATGAATCGTGATGTTTCTGCATATACCCTGTATCCATAAATTGATCCGTAATTTCAAGAAGAACACTTGAAGAATCTCGGTGTGGACAACCTGGACAGAAAGTAGGTGTACGTGCTGGAATATCAGCCTTAATATCTGAAACTTCCTGCTGTAACTTGGCTTCTTCCTCCAGATGATCGTTATCTATCGGAAAATCATACGAAAACACTTTTGTTTCATTATCGTTTGAGAATAACGGTATCAATCGTTGGATAAGAATAGATGTATCTAATCCTGCTACGACAGGAATTCCCTGTAATCCATTTGGAAACTGTTTTCCCCACACTTTAACATAATTTTCAAGTTCTTCATCTTGAAACTTTTGTGTTAGGAACGCCTTAATTTCATTTTCTATCACAGGACGTTTTTCCTCAACAACATAAATCTCATCCACCATTTGTGCAAATTCAAAAATTATGTCTTGATCAATTGGGTGTGTCATACCAAGTTTCAGTATAGGAACGGTATCACTAAGGTTCAGCTCAGTGAGAGCATGTTCTAAATAACAGTAACTGAAACCAGCGGTCACAAATCCTATTTTATGTTTAGTAGATGTGGGTTTTCCTTCACCATTATTAGGGTAGAGAATTTGGTTGAGACCTAACCTTTTTGCAGTTTCAAGTGCAGCAGGAAAACGTTCACTTAGCATTTCAACTTCGATACGAACAGTATCTGGTGGTAATATAACGCGATTATCTATTGAAATCAGATCTGTGTCTAATTCTGTTTGTGCTATTTTACTTATGGTAGGATAACGATTCGGAAGTAACTCTACATTACCGCCACCATCGGCTTGATTCTGTGTTGTTAAATAACATGTGTAAAGGTTAGCTTCAGCTGATATTTCAAACGCACAATTGACCCAATTTTTGAGTTCTTGCCAAGTAGATGGTTCTAATAGCGGCATATAAAGATGTCGTGCTAAAACACGGGAATCGGCTGGAACTTGAGTACTATATGACCAAGTATCATCTCCAACAACAACAACCGCACCACCAGTTGTCCCTGCAAGATTACTAATGGCAAGACTGTCAGATGCAACGTGCATGCCTACACTTTTCATAAACGCTATTGCACGCATCTCTGCCATTTGTGAACCATTCAACCGAGCTATCCCTAATGCCTCATTATTGGCAATTTGCGCTACGATACCGTTTGATTTTAAAAGATCCGAATTCCGTTGCAAAACGTCAAATACTTCAGAAATTGGTGAGCCTGGATAACCTGTCAGTAGACTTACACCACTCTCCAAAGAACCTTTAACAAGCAACTCACAGCCAGTATAGACATTTGTACCTTCTGATTGTGTAAACCTTTCATCCATGATGTATATTATCCTTTGAATGGTTTATCCATTCAATAGTTCACGGGCATGAGCGAGACCTACTTCAGTCTCTTGTCCACCATGCATACGAGCAATTTCTGTCACTCGCTCCGCGTCAGTCAACGATTTGGCAGAAATCAGAGTACTTTCACCTACCACATCTTTTTCAACCAGAAAATGCCTATCGGCAAAACGTGCAATCTGCGGAAGATGAGTAATACAGATAACTTGCGCAGATTGCGATAGTTCCTTTAGTTTTTTACCTACGACATCTGCGATTTTACCACCGATTCCGCTATCTATTTCATCAAAAAGCACTGTTGGAATGTTGTCTACTTTAATCAATACAGTTTTTAAAGCAAGCATAACTCGGGAGATTTCACCACCCGATGCAATTCTTGCTAAAGGACGCAACTCAGAACCTATATTAGGTGCAATTAAAAACTCAACTTTGTCCATCCCGTTTTCACGAAAAGCATACCTTTTTCCATCAATCAAGAGTAAGCCATTCTCATCTTCAATCGGCTGTACTTCTGTGTAAAATTCAGCCTTTTCCATTCCCAACTCTTGAAGTTCCTTTTCTACCAACGCTGAAAGTCGTCCAGCAACCTTTTTCCGTTTTTCGGACAAGGTAATACACAACTCACGTACAGTCAGTTCCATTTCACGTATCTGCAATTGTAGTTCATCTATCTTTTCAGAGCCAATTTCTAAATCAGATAACTTACGTTCAGCATCAGCATGATATTCTATCATCTCTGAGATAGTGTTACCGTACCTCCGCTTGAATTTAGAAATAAGTTCAAGTCGGTCAGTAACCTCTGCAAGGCGTGCAGGATTAAATTCAACAGTTTCTGCATATTCACGAATCTGTGATGAAATATCTTCAAGTTCATATAAAGAAGATTCTAATCGCTCACACAATTCCAACAAACTCGTATCAACTTCTGTCAATTTTGCAATGGTTTTAGCAGAATCCCTTAAACTCTCTAACACCGAAGCACTTCCACCAGAACCTAATGTGCCAATTGCTGAATCTCCCTCTCCATCAAGTTGTTCATATACAAGATTAGCGGATTCATATAATTGTTCAGCGTTATCAAGAATACTTATCTCCGCAGTTAGTTCTTCCTCTTCACCTTCTTGTAAGTTTGCCGCTGCGAGTTCCTTTACCTCAAATTCAAGTAGTTCTTTCTCTCTTTCAGATGTTCTCAATGTATGTAAAAGAGAGTCCAATTCTCTCTGTAAATCAAGTAGACGATGGTATTGTGTGCTTACTTGTTCCCGTTCTTTATCAGTCTCTCCAAAATCATCTAATAATTCAAGATGTGTTTCTGTTCTGAACAACGATTGATGTTCATGTTGCCCATGAATATCCACAAGCAATGCTCCCAATTCTTTCAGCCGCTTCAAATTTGCCAACTCTCCGTTTATACGACATCGACTCCTACCGTTTGCACTTATCTGTCTGGAAAGAACCAATGTATCATCTGTATCCATCATAGATGGAAGCGAGATAGAAGGCACAACACCAATTTCTACAGATGCTGTATCTGTACCTTCACGCACAATATCGGGAGATGTTCGTTCACCTAAGACTAACCCGATTGATTTTAAAATAACTGATTTACCCGCCCCTGTTTCACCAGTAAATATATTTAATCCCGGTGATAGTTCTAAATCAAGTTCATCAATTAGAGCAATATTGCGGATAGAGATTGCTTCTATCACAGTTCTTTCCTTGTTGCAAATTCACATATTAAATCTTACATGATGCGTGTAAACTACGGTCTAATATGATAACCAAAGAACTTATTTTATTCTCTCTCCCAACATGAGTTTTTCACGTAATGCTTTGTAGTAACTATGACTACGAGATCGGATTAATTGAATTGTTCGTTTTGCACTACGCACCTTTATCTCGGCTTCCCTTGTGAGGGTATGTGTTTCACGTTGTCCATCAATAAAAAGATCAAGACTTTCATAAGTGGAATGCATCTCAACCTTTATCTCGGCATCACCATGCGCGATAAATGGTCGTACAGTAAGACTGTGGGGGGCAATAGGTGTCAACAAAATCGCCTCTAACTGTGGGGCTACTATAGTTCCACCACATGACAGTGAGTACCCTGTCGAACCACTTGGCGTGGCAATTATCAATCCATCCGCATTATACGGAATAAACAACTCACCATCTATATAAGCATTCAGTTCGATTAACCTCGTATAGTGTCGAATCATAACATCGTTAAGGGCAAATGTATGAAAAGGTTTTGGACTTTGACTGTTGACAAATACCTCTAACATCATCCGATGTTCTATCCGGTAATCACCTCTCAAAGTTGCTCGTAAAGATGGTTTGAGTTCATCCAACGAAGCATCTGTCAAAAAACCAAGATTACCGATATTGATTGCAAGAATAGGTACAGTCTCAATCTTTGGTAAATGCGCAGCACTTAGAAGTGTTCCATCACCACCAAGAACCAGAATCATGTCTACATCTTCAACCATCCGGGCAGTATCAATACCTACGGGTTTTTGTCCAAGATCCTCCGCTTGCTCATCAGCTACTATAGGTATAACACCCACATTCTTAAGCAACTCCAATACATCAGCAACAACTTGTGGGGCATTTTCCTTACGGGTATTGACAAAAAATCCTACCTTTTTCGTCATCCAGTCTCCTTCTCCAATCGAGAAAACCCCAAAATCACCGCACATCCAATAAGAAAAACACACACCGTTATAATTAAATTCATGTCAAGTTCGGGTAGTAGATGACTTGTATCATAAGTTTTTTCACCGACTGTCACAGTATGTCTAAAGGGCCACAATCCATATAAGGATCCCACCATCAATCCAATCAAAAATGAGATAGTCAGATTACGATACCGACCCAGCAAAAAGTTAAGTAATCTGGTAAAAACTAATAGTCCTAATAGACACCCCAGTGTGAATACAACAAGTGTCAGTGAGTTGTTAAGAAATAACCGACTTATCTCTCCACTGAAAATCGCTGGGACCTCCTCAATAAATTCTTTTATAGCTGTTAATAATGGAAAATAGACTCCGAATGCAAGTAATAAAAACGAACCACTGACACCGGGAAGAATCATTGCCGAAATAGACAAAGCACCACAACCAAAAAAGAACGCTAACATACCAATTGACATCTCCAAACTATCACCAGCAACAGATGCTGTTCCAGCCGCATTTTTCTTCAACTCTTCAGTGAATACAAGAAGTGCCGCTGCCACTAATAAGACCAAGAGTTCACGCCAACTAAACCCCCTTAACATCCGAACCGGTATAAGAATAGATGTTAACACCAAACCAAAAAAGAAACCGTAAGTTGCATCATGTTGAGAATTCAATAAATAAACAATGAGTTTTGTTGATACCAAAACCGCTGCAACTGCACCAACTCCTAATATAGTTAGAAAACCGAAATCAATACGCCGTAATTCAGCATAAAATGTATCAACCGCTTGTTTCCTAAAAGCGAATATACCAAGTATCCGTTTTATAGTCTGTAAACCAATGTTCCGTAATGCTGTAATGAGACGTTCATAAATTCCTAAAACTAATGCAAGCGTACCACCACTCATACCCGGAATAATGTTAGCGATACCAATCAGGAAGCCGTTTACAAATAGACGGAGTATATTCATATTTAGATATATTTATCCGTAATTATGCTTGTTTAGTGTTAAATACTGTCAAAAATTATACTACAAAAACGATATATGTGTCAACCGTTAATAAAATTAGACATATATGAAATGGTATACAAACTTCAAAAGTTTGCTATACTTCACAATATAATATAATCATAGCACCTTAATGTATATAAATACATAAAAGTGATATATTACATTACTTGATATTGAGACTCAATATCATATATTACTAATAATAATGAGTCTCAATATCGTAATATTATTTCACATATCTGAATACATACAATATCACTTTAACTTTATGATTTTCTAATTTAATATTAACATAAAAGCATATTGTCTCTTCACGCAAATTAATTCCAATGATAAATTATTTATGATAAACTATACATAAATTCATTAAATTTCAATTTAAAGGCTATATAATATATGAACTTCCCAATCCTGTCTGAATCAAAACGTATAGAGATGCTACAACCCCCAGAAAAACGTGCACGGATGGTACTTGATACAGATACATATAACGAGATTGATGACCAATTTGCTGTCGTCCATGCGATACTATCACCAGAACAACTTAACCTTGAAGCAATATATGCCGCACCCTTTCACAACAACCGTTCATCAGGTCCCAGTGATGGCATGGAAAAAAGTTATGACGAAATTTTGAGACTATTAGACTTCCTTAATGTAGGGCATGACGGTTTTGTCTACCGTGGTTCAACAGAATTTCTCTCTGATAAGGAAACACCAATACAGAGTGATGCAGCAACGGATATGGTTGATCGTGCTACGGCAAACACCGATGAGCCACTCTATGTTGTCGCTGTTGGTGCAATTACAAACGTTGCATCCGCACTATTACTTGAACCTGAAATCATCAAAAACATAGTCGTAGTCTGGCTTGGTGGCAACCCACTTTATTGGTCTCATACAAAAGAGTTCAATCTTGCACAAGATATTCAAGCCGCACGTGTAGTTCTTGATAGTGGTGTGCCGTTTGTCCATCTACCCGCACGCGGGGTCGTATCACATCTGCACACAACCGTTCCCGAAATGGAACGTCATGTTCAAGGAAAAGGAAAAATAGGTGATTATTTAGTTGAAATTTTCAAAGATTATCACAAAGACCACTTCGGTTGGTCAAAAGTAATATGGGATATATCAGCAACTGCTTATCTCGTCAATAGTAGTTGGGTACCAACAGAATTAGTCCACAGTCCTATCCTAACAGATGCTGTAACATGGAGTTTTGACAACAATCGTCACTTGATGCGTGTAGCAACAAGTGTAAATCGTGATGCAATCTTCAGAGACCTATTCCTAAAGTTGCAACAAGCGAATTAATTCAACAGACAGGACTTACGCAAAGTGGTAAGCGCGCTGGAAACTCAGAATACTGCTAAAAAATACACCGTTTTAGTCATAATTATTGAAAAATCGTGAAAAGTGCGTAAGTCCTAAATAGATTCTAAGAGAATAGTTGCCATTCATCGCTGCATATCATCTCAATTTGGTCTTTCGGTTTATAGTAATCGGTAGGATGAGGATTCTCTCCCATATCTCCGAAGAGTCTACGACGACGAAGTGTCATGCGATTCAGCACATCTACAGGAAGCCTGTCGTAATCATAGGGTCGGCACCACATCTGTCCGTACCGAAATGTAACACTTCTTCGTATCCGCTCAGTCCGATTCGGTCCGACACCATGCCATAATGCCCATGGAAAGATAACTGCATCACCAGCCTCAGCAAGCACTTGGATTGCACCATCAGGATATGTTCCCTTATCAAGCCGATTATCTGGAAACCGTCTCTTATGGCTACCCGGAACACACATAAAATTGGCTTGGTCAGGCTCAGATAGGTCGGTCAAGAAAAACTGGATTTTGAATTGTAATGGAAGACTGTCAGTGTGTGGATGAATACGCTGGAGTGATGGTCCTGCATCCGTATGAAAACCCATCAATGCCTCTGTGTCAGGATGGCGGACATAGATCTGCGTTCCCATAATTTGAAGATAAGGTCCCATCAGGGACAGTATTGTGCCAAATGTATTGGGATGATCAGTCAGTGGATCCAACACATCTGTCCGTTCAATAGCACGAATTATGGTGAAGGCTCCTTTCCCAAAACGACTTTCTTGCAGATTAGGTGTTTGTTGCACATATCCTTCTATGACCGTATCCACAGCATTCAAAACCGTTTCAATTTCTGCTGGTGAAAGCACCTGTTTGAGTAGTAAATAGCCTTTCTCTTGCCAATGCTTCTGTTGTATTTCTGATAAGTAAGATGATACCATCCATTATCCTCCCTTGATAATTCACGGCTATTATATATCATCAGGACAGAGGAGTCAATCAAATACTAAGATTGTATCAGAGCCATTTAGTTTTCCAAGTCCTATTATTTTCAATATTAAGCCTTCCTTTGTAGAAGCACTCTCCGAATCGCAACCTCTTATCCTGAAAATCCTGTAATCATGTAAATCCTGGTTCAGACAACAAGCAATTCATATAGGTAAGAATCACTAAATTGACGCTTATGGTGTCCTGAAAGATTACAACCAGAATAACCGTAAATGAGACAATAATAGAAGTCATATTGAGTAAAACCTATAAATGTGGTAAAATATAGATATATAAACAATAATGTAGGTGCTATTTTTTTCTTAGAGGTTCTCTTATGGCTGACACAACTGAAAAACAACACAACTTCAATTGTCTTCCGAAA
>JAJEAG010000004.1 GCA_022824265.1 Candidatus Poribacteria bacterium
GGCAGCTTCGGCTTTTTTCCCGCCAGCTTCAATAAAATCTAAAACGCGTTTACGTAAATCTGTTGAATATGCCATAATAGATACATTCTATAACAAAATACAAAAAATGTCTCTTTAATTCTGATGGTCACTATAGTTTTCGGTTTTTCTGATATATTTTTCACAATTCAATAGATACTTTGTAAGTCGGGTTTCACTACCGCTCTACCAGACCTACAATATAAACGTTTAGTAACACTTATCTACTTACAAATCTTAAAACTAAATAACCCTGATTAACAACCCTGTGGGATGACATCAAACGTTAAATCTGTTTAACCTAATAAGATTTGAAATGAACGCACAAGAATGTGCATCGTCCATTATATATGCACATACTTGTGCAACAGATTTTTAGTCCATTCTATCGGATATTGAAGAATATAGTCTTTCCTACCTAACCCTTTCTGGCACGAAAATTGCTCTAAACAATATATCTCGTCAATCAAATTGATACCAACGCGCGCGCAATTAGTTGACTTTAATTAGGTTTTGATATGAACATATATAAACGCACAATCCATTCTCTGCATATTATCAACTGTATTCTTTGCATGTTTCTGTTTTACGGTTGTGGTGCGGATAGTCTTGGACCGCATAAGGATCTGTTGCCTATGGTTGATGGGGATAAGAAATTCTCGGATAGATATAGATTAGAAGAAGAACCACAATTTTATTATGACCTCTATGGTAAAGAGGTTATTGAAGGCAGTGAACTCAGCAGATACGATGAAAACAAGCAATTTGACAAAGACGGAAAGTTAGTTGTTGGTTGGTCAGGTCAACTTGATAGTCTACGGTTCACAGCACAATTGGATAGGACAATTATTGTAGAAGAAACTTTTCTCGGTAGACATACTGAGTTTGCTATTGGTGACCACATACGGCTTAAACCTGACACCCTTTTCCCAAACCAATATATCGTTTCTAAAACAGAATTTGATGGATTGCGATGGGATATAACTTTTGCTCAAGAACATCACCTATTTACAATTCTTCATTCACGTATTTCTAACCCTATTAGGCTATCAGATAATCCACCGGGTCAACGACTTGGATTTGAACTTGGTCGTCGTAACGGCTTGAATCAACTATCGGGTGTAAGGCATATTGAGAACTCACGTCTGGTAGGTATCCGAGGGCAGGCACTATTAACAGAAAATTTTCGTATTGGATATACTTATCTCAATCTACATAAAGAACATCCTGAACGCTTGTTGACATCTTTAATGGGTACAGTTGCGAACACACCTCCTGAATCAATATCAATCGTCTTTCGTGATGACTCACCGGAGGATAATCACACAAGTGCTTTAACTGGTTTTGATAATTATGATTCTGAACTACACGGTAACAATCTTCAAGAAGGGGTCGGTGCAGCGTTTAAAAGTATGAAAATTACGATTGTCACACAAGCACTTGAGGATTTACATATTGATGATATTAAGGAAGGTCTTGAACCCAAACTACTGGCAGAACAGACACATCATTTTAATGTTACTGCTGATCAAGTTATCCCATTACATCTTGGTAATCGTGAATCTAAAGTGCGCACCTCAGTTGATGGAGAGTGGAAAATAGTTAACGGCTTCAATAAAATGAAATATGACTTTAATCTATTGGATAGTGATATTAACATTGACCCACGCACAGTAAAGTCAGTTGTATTTGACATGATTGTTGCGGGGGATTACAACATCGCAGTGATTGGATTTAGTGAGGCAAACAAATCGGAGACTGATCCCGATCTACAAGAATGGATAAAAACTGAAGACGGTCATCTTGAGATGCCATACCGTGATATTATTGAAGCACCAGGGAACTATGGACAATCTCCAGAGTATAGAAATAATAGAAGGGAACTTCAAGACAATCCAAGTAAATGGAAGGATGAAGGAAGACCTCGCAAAGTAAAATATCGTTATGGTGCTGCGCGGGCAGCAACCCTATATGGAATTGATCTTGAAGGAACTATTGCTAATGTTTTTATTAGGACTCACTACTCCACAAATGGTAAATTCAAGCAGTATCCTACTATACCAAAAGATAAGGTTGGATTTAGCCGTACCAAAACTACTGTAAAGACTCCTACTGGTGAGGAACCAACTGGTGTTTCTATTGATTCGCAGACCAGACTTCCAGTAGATAGCAATGGTATCCCCACCTATTCTGAAACCGAAGGTGAACGTTTTGAAGCATTTTTAGGTGGAGATGGAACAGATTTAGAGGGTGACGGAAAACTTGGTAGGGAAAGGGCATGGTTTATACAACTAAAGGCACGTTTTAATAAACTTCTTTTAGAAGGTGTTTTGTATCACATTGACCCAGGATACACGACCAGTTACTACAATTTCGGTGTACATCCGAACCGAGGACAAATTTATATGATTGATCCTTTAAATCAACAAGAATTTGCAACGGAGATTGAATCATGGGATGGAAATAATTATGCACTGGTTGAGGACGACGATGATGGGGATGGTTGGCCCGATGACATAGACTTTGATGGTGTAATACCCGAAGTAGACGACCGAGATCAAAATGGCGTATTAGATTTCCAAGAGGATTTTCTCATTTTTGATGCTGACCCAGCTATGTTTAAGGGTATTATAGATATGAATAATAATGGTACTGTTGATACAATAGAAGATAATTTTGAACCTGAATACGAATACGGTATTGATCGGAAAGGTTATCATATAACTGCCGATTACGATATACTTGATAATCTTACACTAAAATTGGGATGGTTAAATGAAAGCGAAGTTTCAAGTAGACGACATAACAATAATAAATACATACACCTAATTTATCAACGTGACATCCCCGAAGTAGGTAGTTTTCTTTTTCAAAACCGATATGTACGAGTACAAGATGATATACCTGATTATACAATTACGTTACCCGTAGGCGAATTAGAACCCATTTCCATAAGTGATGAACTTGATTTTTATAACGCACGAATAAATACAACAACTCTCCAATTCCTATATTCAGGCATTCGTAACTTAACACTTGAAGCGAAAAGTCTTGTTGTCATGCAAAGACAGTTTGAACAAAAAAAAGAAAACGCCCTATTCACAGATATTATATACGACCCAGTAAAGGAAAGATATGAACCCGATGAACGCGTAGACTTTATGATTCCCATCGATCAGGTTCGTACTCAAGGATTTAGACGAGTAAACCCTTTCTATCCTGACCATGGCATATATGTGCTTGATCCGGGTGACACTGGTATAATTTATGACGCAGAAAACTGGAAAATACGACGATATCCTGAACGTGTCATGCGTAATCAGTTGACTATTTTAAAAGCAAGATACGAAATTCAACTTGGTGATTTACCTTATATTACAAGAATCGCTGAAGATATAGTACTGACACCAATGGTAAAATATGTATGGGATCGTGCTTTTGACAGAACTGCTGAAGAAATACCACTAACACTCAACCCCGAATTGTTCATACCAACTGATATTGAGCCTTATGAATATCTGCGATTCAATCGACGTAGCCGCGAGGATATACTCGGTGTACGTCTTGACTATCATTTTAGTCCGAAAGTAAAAATACTTGGTGGATTCCAATATAGGAAATTCGTTAACCGAGATAAGAATTACAAGAACTACATAAGCCAATTTCCTGCTGACCAAAAAATACCATTCATTTTTCGACCAGACATCAGAACTCGGATTCTTGAGATCCAATCCATCAACCGTGGTGAATATCTCGGTTTTTATATTGTCACACTTGCAGGCTTCCGAAGAACAACCAATCTATCCCAAAATGTAGTTAGCCATACACTGTTTGTTCGAACCATGATAGGATTTTAAAAGTGATAAACATTAAGATAGAATAGACTGGAGATATGAAATGACAACCTTCACAACTAATCTTAAACGATATACATGGGTTTTTGTTATACTGGTTTGCATCACATGCATGCCATGTATAGTATTTGCAATTGAACCGATTACGACAATTGGGAATGCACTCCCTCAAAAACAGGTATTTCTCAACGATGAAACTATACTCCGTGTTAATTGGACGAATATACAAATTGTTGATGTTGCTACAAATACAGTGATGGATGAATTTGGAGAAAAAGAATATTATGATGATGTTGTATTCAGTTCAGATGCAGAACATTTAGCAATTCTAAGGTTTAATTCTGATTCAAGAATCACCACTGTCACTATATGGAGTGTTAATGACAAAAAGCTGGTCGCTCAGTGGAAGATAGCATCGCGAATTGATGAAAATGATGCCGCATTTAGTCCTACACAACCCATATTGGCAACATACTTGCCAGATGAAATACATCTATGGAATTGGGAAAATGGAGAATCAATCGGAAAGATGGAACGTGAAAACTTTCCATCTTTAGTTTCAATGGAGTTTACCCGGGACGGAGAACATCTATTCATTGCATCAAGGTATGAAATAGAGATATGGAATATTGAATCACGTCTTTTAGAAGCTACATTTCCCGATCTTGGTTTTGATAAGCTTAAAAGCATTGCTGTCAGTCCAAATAATAAATATGTTGCAGCACATAGACGCAATACCGCATTTTTTTATATTTGGGATGTGGAAACCCATCAACAGTTATGGCGTGACAAGAGTGGTATTGGTAGAATTGCAAATATGGTATTCAGTTCCGATAGTCAATCATTATATGTTGCTACAAGAACAGCTGGCTTGAGTAGAAAAGGGGACGTACCCTATACTGGTTGGGATGATACAGTACGTATCTGGGATATCCAGTCAGGTAAACAGATAGATTCCTTCGGAACAGAATTTAATTTTTTAGAGTCTATGACACTATCTCCAAATGAGAAAACTGCACTATTAGAATATTGGGATGTAGATGTAGTCTATGATATAGAAAAGAAAGAGACAAAACACGTATGGGCAGATTATGTCTCAAGTCGGTTCACTAATGATGTTGTGATGAGTTCAGATGGAAATTCGTTAGCCTCAATATCTTTAACAACACTTAAGACCTGGGATACTACATCGCAACAGATGCTTACCACGGATACATCAGATGGCTATATATTTTCTGGATTAGCAATATCTCCAGATAATCAGAATATAGCAATCGGTAAGAATTTAAGAGTAGAATTGCGTGATATACGAAGTGGTAGAGTAACATCGCGTTTTCCACATTATCTATCTGATGTAGACAGCATTTCATTCAGTCCTTCGGGTAGATGGCTTGCAGTGGTGAATGATTGGGGAGATCTCATCATATTAGATTCAAAAAGAACTGATAGGATTCAGAGATTAAATCGGAAATTAGATTTACAGACACCAAACTATCATTCTATTGCTTTCAGCAGAAATGAAGAGTATTTGGCAGCGTCAGGCACCACAGCAAAGAATAACATTACGAAATATTGGATTGTGATATGGAAACGTATTAAGGATATTTACAGATTCCAATACGAGATGTCAACACAAAAACTTGCCGATAATCTTACATTTACTAACATTAAAGATGGTTCATTAGTGTTAGCAACATCTATTGATAAAGAAGTCCACGTAATGAAAGTTTTCTTAAACAGCCTTCGTCTCTTAACTACAGTAGATGGAGAATATCCGTTAGGATTTTATGATAATGGTCGTTATCTTTTTGTTAATAATAGAGATCACTCTCAAATCTGGGATTGGCAGAAAGGCAAATCTATCAAACACGCACAACTTCCAAAGGTATCATCTATAAGCGATGATTGTTCTGTTATTGGGTCCTATAATGCAAATGGACAGTTCTCTATCTGGAATACAAGTAATGTCCTATCTCTTTTACCTTATTCAGTTGAACCAAATGGCAAGCAGTTTGTTACACTCGGACAGATAAAACGAAATCAACTCCTACAAAACTTCCCGAATCCATTCAATCCTGAAACATGGATTCCCTTCAAACTTGCTGATGAGAGTAATGTAACAATTGAGATTCGCAGTGCCACGGGAGAACTTGTTCGATCAATATCACCGGGAACAATGAAGGCTGGAGACTATTCAAACCAATCGCAGGCGGTTCACTGGAATGGTCAGAATAACGATGGTGAATCTGTGAGTAGTGGTGTATATTTCTATACCATAAACGCAGGTGAATACTCAGCAACAAGAAAAATGATTATCAAAAAATGAGATGGAATTGTGGAGTTGGAAAACATGTAAGTCCAATGTTTTACAGGCACAACATTGATATATTAGCATAATTTTGATGTATGTACAATATTGTGCATCATCTAAATCAGCTGCACATCCACGTGCAGCTGATTTCTTTTTATACTTTCTAACACTATAATTGTAGGGTTTTACAGGAATTATCTTTGGCACAATAATTGCTGTTATAAATACATTTGTGTGATGTGCTGGAAACAATTATTACAATAAGTGTAATATACAGATTCTATTCATCATTCATATTTTGGAGAATCGTCATGCATAACAAATTGAACCGAATATTTCGCAAATTGTTCATTTATTCCACTTTGATTATCTTACTTTGTAGAACTGACATTGTGTTTGCAAATGAACCTATCGCACAGATTGGACAACCCTATCCAATGCAAAATGCCTTCCTGAATAATGATACGGTTGTTCGTGTTCTCGCCTCAAAGATGCAGATTGTTGATGCTAACACAGACGTAATAAAAGATGAATTTGGTGATTTGGAATACTACTTTAATAGTGTAATAAGTGATACAGGTTCCCATGTCGTAATTCAGGATTATTCCAGCAGTACAAAGACTTATGAATTAACCATTTGGGATGTAAACGCGAGGGAACAAATATCTTCATGGGGGCATGATGACAATTTTAGAACCGCAGCATTTAGTCCCACAGAAACATTACTCGCAACCTCAGTTAATGACAAGATTCATCTATGGAATTGGCAAACCGGGAACCTTATTGGTACAATGGGGGGTGAACGTCGTCCGATTGAGCAATGCAATTATTATACGGCTCCCAATGGAAAACGGTATAAGACTTCTTGTTCATTTCAAGCACGCAGTCATGATATGTTGTTTACTCAGGATGGTAAGTATCTAATCGTAGCATCACAACGACCAGACATAGAGGTCTGGAATGTGGAAACTCTCCAATTGGTAGGACATTTAGGTATGCATTCGGGTAGTTGGGTAAATGGTGTAGCTGTTAGTCCAGATGGAACATACATCGCTTCCTATGATAGCGAACCCGGTTCTGTATATTTGTGGAATTTGCAGTCAGGACAACTTGTATGGAAGCAAAAAAGTGCAATTGGAAGAATATCGGATTTAATATTCAGTCCTGATAGTCAACTCTTGTATGTTGCGACAGATACGTACGGGCTAAGTAGGTCAGGTCAGGATCCTTTAGTAGGGTGGAAAGGATGGTATGATAAAGTAAAGGTATTTGATATCCAATCCGGACAACAGATAGATATATTCCAGACACAATTTAAGTCAATACAATCTTTACGAATTTCACCTGACGGAAAAAAGTTACTATTACTCTATTTGGATGGTGAAATAGTGTGGGACATTGAAAATAAACGAATACACAAGTCATGGACAGACTTTGCCTATGAGTGGTCTTATTCAAGAGATGTTGATTTAAGCCCAGATGGAAAAACTGTACTTGCTATGTCAGGAAGTTTTATTAAATCTTGGGACGTTTCTTCACAACAGATGCAACTACTCATTCCTTCCGAAAACTATACATATAATACGATTGCAATCTCTCATAACAGTAAACGTTTTGCTGTTAGTAGAGAACCTTTAGTTGAAATACGAGACCTACATACCGGTGAAGTTGAAACGCAATTTCCGCATTCCTTCTTACTTCCTGAAAATATTACCTTCAGTTCATCTGGAAAATGGCTTGCAGTGAAAGGTCATTGGGGACATGTAGATATCTTGAATACCGATTTACCAGAAAATAAACAACGTCTTGAACCGCCCTTTAAACTTCAATTACCCGGTGGACACTACCCAATAGGTTTCAGTGAAAATGAACAATATTTTGCAACTTCAGGACACACAAAAATAGATAATGATAAATCAAAATATTGGATTCTGTTGTGGGAACGGGTGGAGGACACATTTGTCTTTAAATACGCGTGGTTGGGAGGTTTTGCTGCACAACCTATATTCAAGACCGATGCAGATGGTTCAACCGTTTTAGCTGGAAACGGGAGAGATGGTATCCATATATGGAAACTCTTACCAAAAGAACCGATTCTACTATCATCGTTTGATGGAGAATATCCCCTACAATTTAGTGAAGATGGTCGCTATCTATTTGCCTACAGTGAAAACAACTTTCAAATCTGGGACTGGCGGAGGAGCAAACTTGTTAATCAAGCTCCTTTCCCTTGGTATAAGTCTATCAGTCAGGATGGATCATTTTTATTAACAGCTGGTGTGTCGGGACAATATCAGATCTGGGATTTAACTCACCTGTTGTCCTTCTTACCATATTCAGTTGAACCTGAAGGAAAACAACTTGTTACCCTTGGTCAGATAAAACGAAACCAACTGATGCAGAACTTCCCGAACCCTTTCAATCCTGAAACATGGATTCCCTTCAAACTTGCTGATGAGAGCACTGTAACAATTGACATTCACAGTTCCACAGGTGAACTCATTCGCTCAATATCACCGGGAACAATGAAGGCAGGAGACTATTCTGGTCAATCGGATGCAGTTTATTGGGATGGTAATAACAACGACGGTGAACCTGTGAGTAGTGGCGTATATTTCTATACAATTAACACTGATGGCTTTTCTGCTACACGAAAAATGATTATAAGGAAATGAGAAGTTATCATCATATATTTCTATATAATGGGGTTTAAAACTATGGTCATTCATAATATCAAACGAAACCGATTATTACTGATTTTCATTGTATTCTTGACAATTTATTTCGTTCAAGAAATACATTACGCTCATGCAAGAGGTAAGATGTTTTGGACAGAATCTTCATGGAACTGGCAGACGAATGAAGGCAAAATCAAACGGGCTAACCTAAACGGAACTGGGGTAGAAGATTTAGTTACAGGATTGTACAAACCTATAGATATTGAATTAGACCTGCAAAACCACAAGATGTACTGGGTAGACAATACTGCAAAGTTGATACAACGAGCAAACCTTGATGGTACAAATGTTGAAGATATCTTGATAGGTAAAAGAATTACCTCTCTTGCCATAGATGTTGAATCGGAAAAACTATATTGGGGAAATGAGATTTTAGAAGTTATTCAATGTGCAAAACTTGACGGCACTAAAATTGAAAACATTGATATTAACAAAATGTGGATTACTGCTGCGAACATTGAACTGGATATAGATTCTGGTAAGATTTACTGGACAGATTATTTTGAAGATGTAATCGCCCGGGCAAATCTGGACGGAACTGAAACTGAAAACCTCGTAACCAATGTTGAAGGAGTTAACGACTTAGCATTAGACCTAAGCAACCGTAAGATGTACTGGACGGATGTAATACATGGTAAAATTCATCGCGCAAACCTTAACGGTATGCAGATTAAAGACATTGTTACAGGACTAAAAAAACCGTTCGGTATTACTTTGGATTTGAACTCTCAAAAGATATATTGGGTAGATTGGGATTGGGACACTGATACATATAAGATTCAGCGTGCCGATCTTGATGGTGCCAATGTTCGAGATTTATTCACTGGTTTGAATCGTCCATCAGAAATAGTATTGGACACGGATGGATTTTACGATGTTATTCCAGATGCAAACAAGGTAACAACCACGTGGGCAAAAGTGAAGTCCAAGTAATGTCAATAAAGAACGATTGTATGAGATGAATATTCAATTGATGACTTACAAACGGATCGCTATATTCTCTGTGATAGTTTTGTTGACTTCTGTTGTACAGACTATCGGTTTTGCACAGGGAAGTCCAAAGATATATTGGACAGAATCTGATAAAATAAAACGGGCTAACTTTGACGGCACTAATGTGGAAAATGTCTTGACGAATGATAAAGGAATAAGGAATATCGCTTTGGATATTCAGAACCACAAGATTTACTGGATTGGATGGACACATAACATCAAACGTGCAAACCTTGATGGAACGGATGTTGAAACTATTTACAATCCACAAGCATTAAATCCAGATAAAGTTGAACGGATACATTCTCCAATCACCATTGCCTTAGATACAAGTGCAAAACATATATATTGGGGTAATATGTGGGCACCATGGGGTATTACACGGGCTAACTTTGATGGGTCTAATATAGAAGATTTTACAATATTACCTGTAGATGGCGGTGTCTTTAATATAAGAGTAGATGCTGAAGACATTAAACTTGACGTGAAGGAAGGTAAGATATATTTCCAAGATTCTCTAAATGATAATATAGCGCGTGTTGACATGGACGGGTCAAATTATGAGATAATACGTGGTGGTATTATACATCACAATAGACTTGCACTTGATTTGACAAACAAAAGAATATATTGGTCAACAATTATGCGGGATGAAATACGATCATCTTTCCTTAATGGAAAAAATATTGATATTCTCCTTACAAATTTGAACTATCCTACTGAAATAGCTTTGGATATTCACTCACAAAAGATTTACTGGACAGAAAGGAATTTCAAAACAGAGAAGAGCATGATCCGATGTGCTAATCTTGACGGTTCAAATGTAACTGATATTCTGATTGGATCGAATAATGTCGGAAGTATCGCTTTGGATACAGAAGGTGTTTACGGTGTAAATCCTGACAAGGATAAAATAACAACCACTTGGGCTAATGTTAAAACCCAGTGATTCCTAATGGTGTGAGAAAAAGTATGGGTAATCAAGTTATCACACTCAAACGTATAGCGTTTATTACAGTGACGGTATTATTGATTTCTATTTTTCAAGGATTGTGTTATGGACAAGGAAGAGGAAAGATATATTTTGCAGGATCCGGGAAGATCAGACGGGCAAATCTAAATGGGACTGCTGTTGAAGATGTCATCACCGATCTGGAATCACCGTTTGATATAAAATTAGACTTACATAACAGTAAATTGTATTGGGTTAACTTCCGTCCACCAAAGATCTATCGTGCTAACTTAGACGGTTCAAATATTGAGTTAATCATTGACGGTGGAAATGAAAATGAAATGGATAAGGACATGCTAAAGTTTCCATACTCCATTGCCATTGACACTGATGCAAAAAAGATATACTGGGGTAGAAAAGCATTCCCTTGGAAAATACGACGTGCAGACTTTGATGGAAATAATATAGAAGATGTTTTATTCAGACCGATGGTTGATGCTGAAAATCTTGTGCTTGATTTAAAAGGTGGTAAGATATACTTGACAGATTCTTTTAATGATAACATCACACGCTTAAACCTTGACGGATCTGATTATGAAGAACTTGGTATTTTGCGACCTGCACCAAGTGGACTTGCACTCGATCTAAACAATCGTAATTTGTATTGGACCGATATCTGGCTTGGTAGAATTGAAAAGTACTCGATTAATGAAAAAAAAGTTGTAACCCTTATTAAAGAATTGCTCAGACCAGATGATATCGCTTTACATATCCGCTCTGGTAAGATGTACTGGGTTGAAGGGGAAAGAGAAACACATAAAGAAAAAATCAGAAGCGCAAAACTTGACGGTTCTAATGTAACTGATATACTGACTGGATTTGATCATATAACTGGTATTGCCATAGCCCCTGGTGAACTTTACGATGTATCACCAGACACAAATAAAATAACAACCACTTGGGCAAATTTGAAAACGGTAGACTAAACATAAATCTGTTAAATAATAACTCCTAAAGCACCCACCTGATAAGATCCCAACTCTATTTTTACTGAACAAATAGATTGCCTCCTTTCGCATACTGTGGTAATTTGTGCATTACATTGTACACCGAAAGAAGGGGTAAAATGTATGTATGCCACGGAATTATGTAAAGTACGGTATGTGTTTATATTAATCACACTACTGTTGACGATTGTTTTCCAAGGTAGAACTGACGCAGTAGGAAAAGGCAAAATATATTGGTCGGAAGGGAATAAAATCAGGCAAGCGAACCTTGATGGATCGCATGTTAAAGACCTATTAACTGGACTAAGATTCCCGCGGGACATTACCTTAGACATTAGTAATGGTAAGATGTATTGGATTGGACATTTCCAGACTAAGATAATGCGAGCAAATCTTGATGGTTCCGAAGTTGAAACCATCTATACTAATAAGGGAAACAGATTAAGAATTCATTCAATTGAGTGTATTGCAGTAGACAGTAACACAAGCAAGATTTATTGGGCTGGAGCCCCCTTTCTGCATTTTTATCGCGCCAACCTTGACGGAACAAATGTTCAAGAATTTGAAACCAATGTAAGAATTGCTATAGCTAAAGATATTGAACTTGATCCGAAAGCACGAAAAATTTACTGGCTTAACCTATCACCGCGAGTTGTCATCTCACGTACGAATCTAAATGGGACCAACATAAAACATATTATCCACGGAAGGACTCTTTCAGACGGATTTGCATTGGATATTCAGGCAGACAAGATTTATTGGTCTGACAAATTCAGAGGAAGAATACAAAATTCCTCTCTCAATTGGGATAATATTGAAGACACCGTCACTGGATTAAGATTTCCTAAACTAATTGCTTTAGATAAACGTTCACGCAAGATTTATTGGACAGAGAACGAAATGGCAGGACCACATTTCAGAATCGGTAGAGCAAACCTTGATGGAACAAATGTTACTAATGTACTTACAGGTTTGAATAACGTTACTGGTATCGCTTTACACCTCATTGGTACTTATGATGTTACGTCTGACGTAAATAAATTGACAACTACATGGGCAAACATAAAAGCACAATAATACTTTCTCTACTTGATGCCAGTACAATAAATTGACATTATTTTTTCTTATAAAACGAAGGAGATGATATGAATATTATGAATCAAACACATAAACTATACATATCGATTGCGATTACTTTTTTATTGAGTCTTTTTGTTCTAAGTTTAAAAAACGCACAAGGCAAAAGTAAAATATACTGGTCTGAAAACGGAAAAATACGACGTGCTAACCTTAATGGAACTTCGGTTGAAGACATTGCAGTTTTTAATACAAAACCGAAAGATATCGCTATTGATTCGCAAAATGGAATAATTTTTTGGATCAGTCCAGAAGGAACAACGATACAACGAGCGAATCTTGATGGTACAAATATTGACATTGTTGTGTCTAACATTTCATCACCTTGCATAGCAATAGATATTAAGAATAAGAAAATATATTGGTCACCTATAATAAATAAAGGTATTTACCATGCAAACTTTGACGGTTCCGAAATCACTGATATTATGAAAAGGAAACCTAAAGAGGATTTCCTTGGAATTAATATTGTAACTAATATGGAGGTGGATTCAAATGGAAAAAGGATATATTGGACAGGCTTTTTGAATCAAAATATCAAACGTGTCAAATTTGATGGCACTGAACTTAAAGATATTGAAATGAACGCAGGAATTAGACCTATTGGGTTAGCATTGGATGTGAATAATGGTCATCTATATCGGTCTACTAATATAGGGATGATTCAACGGTCTTCCTTAAATGGTTGGGATGTCAAAACCCTAATCAGTGGACTGGATTATATAACCGACATAAAATTAGACCTGCATTCTCAAAAGATATACTGGTCGAGTAAGAATAAACAGTCGATGCAGAGTAAAATTCAACGCGCCAATCTTGACGGCTCAAAAATCAAAGATATTCTAACTGGATTGGAGGATGTCAACTCAATTGCTTTATATATAGAGGAACTATATGATGTAACACCAGATACACATAAGTTGACAACTACTTGGGCAAATATAAAAACACAATAATTGAGACAATCACACGATAGACTTCCCAATTTGGTACGGCAACTTAGCCGTACCATTTTTTATTGCACTTTCATATTTTAGTTGTTATTATGGTTGCAGATAAGAATAGAACATCATCGGAGACTTGTATGAAAAAATATCGTATTGCAATTATCGGCTTAGGTGGTATGGGTGGACATCATGCACAAGCAGCAAAGTTAGAAACAAACTGTGAACTTGTCACAGGCGCAGAGATAAATCCTGATCGAGCAAAAGCATGGGGTGAACGATTCGGAGTCAATGCAATCTATGATGACTATGAAAAGATGCTTGATGAGCAGAAACCGGATATTGTAATCATACCCACGCAAGCACCTATGCACCACCCGCCTACAATTGCAGCTGCACAACGTGGTATCCACGTCTTCTGTGAAAAACCGATCGCACTCAACCTCATTCAAGCTGATGAAATGGTAGAAACCTGTGATCGAAACAGTGTAAAGTTTGCCATTAACCACATCAAACGTGCAAGTCCTTACAATCGCCATGTCCTTTCACTCATTGAGAAAGGTGAAATCGGTGATGTTATTCTCATGAAAGCAACCGATAAAGGTGGACGTAAAGTAGGCAATTCATTGATGGAAATGGGCACACATCTCTACGATTGGTTGCGACTATTTGGTGGAGATGTTGAATGGACACATGCTCACCTTGTGCAATTGGATGGACAGGAATCAACCGTTGATGACATAAAACATACACAAGAGGTACACCCAAATGACCGTGATGCTGGACTTGTTCTCGGTGAACGCGGACACGTAGCCTTTCGGTTTAAGAACGGTATTCACGCAGATGTGCAATTCTTAGCACAACCCCAAACAAATGATAATGCTTACGGAATTGATATAATCGGAACAGAAGGTCGCATCGCAATCCGAGAAAGTGTTGGCACTACAATGTTCATCCATAAAAGACAACATAAAACACCAGCGCAAGCATGGGAACAAGTGCATCTTACAGAAGAAGATTTAGATGAAAATGGAAGACAACGGGATAAAGGTTCTATTCGTCTTCTATTACAACGTTTAATGCTACGCGATCTCATTATAGCAATAGAAGAAAACCGAGATCCTTTTGCAAGTGGAAGAGATGGTAAAGATTGTCTTGAAATGATACACGCCACTTGGGAATCACATCGGCAAAAAGGTCGGGTGTATATGCCATTAACGCCACGCGAACACCCGCTTGAAAGATGGAAGACAGAGGTAAACAATTAAATGTATTCATTAATCAATTTTTAATTTTACTAACATAAATATATATGAGGAAAATATCAATATGGATACATTGAAGTGCACAAGGTGTGGTTCTGAAAAAATAATCCCTAACATAAGGATTGTTGATCGTTTTGGAGATTTTGAGGATGATTACTTGGCAATTGAAATCAAACAGAACCCTAAGGCATTGATATTCAAGGATACTCACAGAGAGCTAATAAGTGCTGATGTATGTGGGGAATGTGGATATGTCAGTCTTTCTGTTGATAACCCAAAGGGACTATGGGATGCTTATGTTAAAAAACAAAATTCATAAAGTAATATGGAGTAAAAGATGAAAAAACGAAAGTCTTTTTTTGGTCCTTCTAAGGATGAAATTTGGTCTCAGATTGCTACTGACATCGATGGAGAATTTATAGACGGGGGATTTTGGAAAAAAGATGTACTCATTTATAAATATGAAGAATGGCAAATTTTGCTTGATACATATACAGTTTCAACTGGTACTTCATCACAGATATATACTCGGATGCGAGCACCATTTATAAACAAAGACGGTCTATATTTCAAGATTTCACGTGAAGGATTCTTCAGTTCAATCGGTAAATTCTTCGGAATGCAGGATATAATAATAGACGATAAATTTTTTGATGACCAGTTTGTTATCAAAGGCAATAACCCTGAAAAGATAAAGTTATTACTTGCAGAACCGAAGATTAAGGAATTATGTCAGAAACAACCACATATACACTTCTCTATCAAAGATGATGAAGGTTGGTTCGGTACTGAATTTCCTGAAGGTGTTGATGAATTATATTTTATTTGTGGCGGGGTTATCAAAGAAACTGAACGATTAAAGAATCTGTTTGGCTTGTTCTGTATAACCTTACAAAGATTGGTTCAAATAGACTCCGCCTATGAGAATGATCCGCAAGTTCAGTTGAAATAGATATTGCCAAAAGACAAAAAAGTTGACACATAGAAATATATATGATAGACTTCTAAACGCTATCGGAACATATCTCAAAATGGATAAAACACGGAGTCACATTTGTGAAACAGATTGATTCAAACCAATCAGGTTTAACCCTGGTACAAATACTAATAGTTGTAGTTATAATAGTGGTCATTGCTGCTGTTTTATTGGCACCACGGTTGCTTGGACAAGCAGGTCGCGCGCTCCAAACACGTGCTGCTGAAGATATTGAGACACTTGGCATTGCACTTGATCGGTATGCAAAAGACAGTGGGGATTATCCATCTACAGAACAAGGTTTGAAGGCATTATGGGAAACCCCTGAAGAACCTCCAATACCGATTAATTGGTTAGGTCCATATCTTCAAATCCCTATAACTGAGGACCCTTGGGGAAATCAATATATTTATATTCGTCCAGGTGTTCATGACCCTTATGGTTATGACCTGCTCTCATTCGGGAGTGATGGCGTAGAAGGTGGATCAGGTGAAGCTGAAGATGTTGTCAGTTGGATTCGTCGTGATGAATAACATAATCTATGTCAATACACTGTTATACTCAACGATGCCATAAAGCAATTGTTTATTGTGAAGGGAATAATTAACATGAAAATAACCGATATAGAAGTAATTAAGGTTCGAGTGCCGTATCACGATGGCATATATGAATTGATGACTCGTCGAAATCTTTATCAGATTGATCATGTTTACAAAGTACATACTGATGATGGTATCACCGGAATTGGTGACGGTTCATTTCAATCTGATGAATCAATTCAGCGATTTATAGGCAGAAATCCTTTTGAGTTTATGAGTGGTTGGGCTCCAACACCTCTTCAGCAGGCTTTTTACGATATTATGGGTAAAGCACTTGGTGTACCAGTGCATCAACTATTAGGAGAAAAAGTTAACGACAAAGCATCTTTCGGCTACTGGTCGATTGATATGACTCCTGAGGAATGGGCTGCTGAGGCTAAACATGCTTACTCCATCGGATATCGACTCCATAAAATCAAAGCACGACCTTGGTTTGAGGTACGTGAGCAAGTTGAAGCTATCACAGAAGTCGTCCCAGATGATTTCCAACTTCGTGTAGATGCTAACGACTCATTTGAGACTCCAGAACGTACGCTTGAGGTCGTCCGTCAACTAAAAGATTTCAATATTGAATCATTTGAAACACCGATTCCCCAGTCCGATATAGCAGGATACCAAGAGATAAAACGACACACAGATATGCCGATTACAATACACTTCGGCAATCCTGATCCAGTGAAAGCTATTCGTGCAAAAATGAACGATTCTTTTATAATTGCCTATCCTGATTCACGCGCAGCAAATGCTAAACGGGAAGCAATTATCTCTGACGCTGCACATCTACCGGTATGGATTCAGATTGTCGGTCTTGGTATTACGACGTGTTATGTCATGCATCTCGCTGCAGTAATGAAAAATGCAACAATGCCTGCGATTACTTTAAATGCATTACGCGCTTATGATATTGTTACCCCTTCGACCATTCCACTCAATGAAGGATACGCCACAATACCTGATAAACCGGGGTTGGGAGTTGAATTGGATGAAAACGCACTTGACAACTGTCGTGTTTAATTGCATTCTGACATAAAGGGAGGAAATATGATGAAAACAGCCATATTGTGTTTATCAATTCTAATGTTCGGAGTAGTTTTTTCTGTTCGAGCAGCTAAACTTGGCTTAGCAAGCGCATGGTTATTTGAAGAAAATGGTGGAAAAGTAGCTAAAGATATTGTCAGTGGACACGATGGTGATATCAAAGGTTCAGTGGAATGGACAGATAACGGAAAATTTGGTGGAGCATTAGATTTTCCTGGCAAAGGTGATAGTTACATCCGTATTGACCACGATGCCGTTTTCAATTCAGACCCGTATACTTTTGTCGCTTGGGTTAAGTTAAATGCTGCCTCGTGGCAATACGTTGTCTGGCGGAATGGAGATGTATGGCCAGAATTAAACAATGTCCGACATCTTGATATATGGATACACCAAGATGACTTCCCTGTGTTTATGTGGCATGTTAACGGACAAGTTGGTCGAATTGATGGAAAAACCATCGTTGCGGATGGTGAATGGCATCATATTGCCAAAGTCTATGATGGTAAGAAGGTTCAGATGTTCATTGATGGTAAACTTGATGGAGATGCCGCAAGTGGTGGTAAACTTGATACCAGTGATTCACCGATTTGGATAGGTGCGCGTCCCGGAGATGTCGCTGCTACCGGACTCTTTGATGAGGTAGGGTTCTTTACAAAAGCACTTACTGAAGCACAGGTAAATGATGTCATGGATAACGGGTTAGAAGATTATGCTGCTGTTGAGGCGGCAGGAAAAGCAACCACAACTTGGGGGTTGCTGAAAACCAAAAAGTAAATGAAGTAGACACATTGTGTGTCTAACAGAAATGGAGATAACGAAATATGCAAATGCACGTTGGTGGTCGATGGGTTGATAAATCAAATAAAATAGACGTACTGAGTCCTTTTGACGGTTCTGTTGTTGATACTGTTCCGAAAGGTGATGCCAGCGACGTTGAAACAGCAATACAAACCGCGGAACGCGGCGCAAAAATCATGGCGGAGTTGACTGGATATGAACGTTATGAGATATTACGGAAAGTCGCTGACTTGATGATAGAAAAGGCAGATGAACTTGCCGAGGTTATCACTCGCGAAGAAGGAAAGATAATAGGAGAGGCAACAGTTGAAGCTACACGTGCTTCAGAAATTATCGCACTTTCTGCAGAAGAAGCGAAACGATTAACTGGTGAAACAATACCGCTTGAAGGAGCACCAGGTGTAAAAAACAAACTCGGATTTACAGTGCGCGTACCTTGTGGTATTGTCGCAGGTATCAGTCCGTTCAATTTTCCGTTACACCTTGTCTGCCATAAAGCCGGTCCAGCGATTGCTGGTGGTAATGCTATCATCATCAAACCAGCCACAGACACACCACTATCCGCACTGAAGTTAGTTGAACTATTTCTGGAAGCAGGCACACCTCCAGAAGCGATTCAGTGTGTTACAGGTCCCGGAGGAGAAATTGGAGATACACTTTGTGCTGATCGACGCGTTAGGAAGATTACCTTTACTGGCAGCCGTGATGTTGGTGAACATATTTGTAAGGTAGCAGGATTGAAACGGGTTACAATGGAACTCGGATCGAACTCACCACTAATCGTTATGCCAGATGCAGATCCGGAAAAGGTAGCACGCGCTGCAGCAGCGTCCGGATACTCTAATGCGGGTCAGGTCTGTATCTCTACGCAACGTGTCATCGCACACGAAAAAATATACGGTGATTTCTTGGATGCGTTCCAAGCGGAAGTATCACAAATCGGTATTGGAAATCCATTAGAGTCGGGTGTTCGCATGGGACCGATGATACGAGAAGGTGATGCTACAAGAGTTACCGAATGGATTAAGGAGGCTGTTGCCGATGGTGCAGAACTCCTCACAGGTGGTGAAAAGCAGGATCAGTTTGTTACACCCGCTATCCTTGCTAACGTCAAACCGGAAATGAAAATCTCCTGTGATGAAGTATTCGGTCCTGCTGTCGGTGTGACGCGTGTCAACGACATTGACGAAGCAATCGCACTTGCTAACGATACAAACTACGGACTCAGTGCAGCAATCTTCACACAGAATGTTGACTGGGCAATGCGGTTCGTCCGTGAGGTAGACTCTGGCAACCTTATGGTGAACTGGGGTACCCAGTGGCGTGCAGACTTGATGCCGTATGGTGGTGTTAAAGAAAGCGGTATGGGTAAAGAAGGTCCGAAATACGCTATTGAAGAGATGACTGAGTTGAAGATGGCTATCTTCCATTTGAATAGTTAGACACGTACTCTGATAGTTAAACCTAACCCGCTGTTGATGAGAATTGATGGCGGGTTAATGTTTGGTATTACATTCTTACCTCAACATAGGATGTAAATTTTCAGGAATTTATTCTTTTAAAGGTGTTGCATTGCGTGATTTCACGCATCGGAATCCCTCATTAGGGTTCGTGTCGGTTGGTTTGCGCCAGTTACGTTTTGCAATACGAGAACTTTGAGCACTACTAAGCCAAGAACCTCCTCGTAATACGCGGTTGTTCTTTAGAGTAATGAAATTATTCAGGACATCATCAAGACTGTTTACACTCGAAATCGGATTGTCCCGCGGTGAATTGACATAGTAATTCTCATTATACATATCCAGACACCACTCACGCACGTTGCCTACCATATCGTATAATCCATATTTGTTGGCTGGATAAGTTCCAACAGGAGTAATTTCCTTGTCCGTTCCATCAAAATAATTCGCATTGGTTGGATCAATTGTATTTCCCCAAGGAAACTTATTACCTACCAATCCACCACGTGCTGCTTTCTCCCATTCAGCCTCTGTCGGCAAACGTTTTCCTGTCCATTTTGCATAAGCCATCGCAGCATACCAACTCACATATACAACGGGATACTCGCTCTTACCAGCAGGGAAGTCATTACCAAACCAATCCGCTAAGTAATATCCATCATGATATTCACTTAGAATCTGGTCTTTCCGCCAACGTGGGTTAGCATCAATGAACTGCTTATATTGCCCATTCGTCACCTCGAATCTGTCTATATAATAAGCATCAAGGTAGACTGCATGTATAGGTTTTTCATCAAGACTACCATTACTGCTACCCATCTGGAATTCGCCTGCTGGAATGAGTACCATATCAGGAAGATTGCCCTCCAACTTGAATTCATAAGGTATTTTTACCAAAAAACTAATTGGTTTACCTTCACGTGTTGCAGGATGAAAGGTGGATTTCTTTAGTGCTTCAATCGAAGCTTCTTCCAACCCAAAACCGAGTTGAGTAAGTGCCTTAATGTCGACTGCCTTACCACTTTCATCAATAGTCGCTGACAGAAATACTTTACCTTCCTTTTGTGCTATTTGTGCTTCCTTCGGATAAACTGGCTTTTGTGGATTTTTGAAACGAGGGGGTATCACACCAGAGGGCTTGTTGGAAATATCTGGAACTATGTCAGCTGCCAAACAGTTTGAGAACAGAAACATAAGACAGATAATTGTAGATATTAAATTGATACCTTTCATTATGTCTCCGATTTGGTGTTAAATAATAAAATAATAGGCGCGTCCTCTGTAGAAGGAGTGCGCCTACCTTATACGAATGCTTGTGTTGACTGACAGAAAATGTAGCAGCGTATTACGCTTCTTCTTCTTCTTCCGTTTTAGATGCAGCAATAACTTTCTGTGCAACATCATCGGGAACGATCTCATAACGAGCGAATTCCGTAGTGAAGTTCCCACGTGCACTTGTCATAGATTTCAAATCAATAGAATAACGGAGCATCTCGGATTGCGGGACCATAGCCTGTATAATCTGTTTTTTACCGACCTGTTCAACACCCATCACTTGTCCCCGTCTTCCATTCAGGTCACCGATGATGTTACCCATATATTGTTCAGGAACAGAAATTGAGACATTCATGATCGGTTCAAGCAAACATGGTTCTGCTTGTTGTACAGCAGTTGCAAAAGCCATTGATCCTGCGATTTGGAACGCCATATCCGATGAATCAACATCATGGTATTTTCCATCATGAAGGTCAATCTCGATATCTACTAATGGATAACCTGCGAGAACACCAAGTCCCATTCTTTGACGTATACCTTTCTCTACAGCGGGAATATAGTTGGATGGAATCACGCCACCTTTAATGCTGTTAATAAACTCAAATCCTTCACCGCGTCCCAAAGGTGCAAGATTAATGGTAACATCTCCGAATTGTCCTTTACCGCCTGATTGTTTTTTGTGCCGTTCTTGAATGTTTTGTACACGTCTGCGAACAGTTTCACGATAAGGTACTTTAGGGGTCGCAACCTGTGTCTCAACACCGAATTTCTCTACAATCCGATCACGATTCACTGTAATATGGAGATCACCAAGACCTGAAACTAAGAGCTGCTTTGTTACGTCATTCCGTTCAATCTGAAAGGATGGGTCCTCTTCGCTTATTCGTGTTAGAGCAGTCATAAGTTTCTCGTCATCACCTTCCCGTGCTGGCGAAATAGCATAGGAAATAACCGTGTTTGGAAACTCAATCCCTGGTAATTTAATAGTTGCATCTCTGTCACACAATGTGTCTCCAGTATGTGTTGCAGTGAGTTTTGTCAATGCACCGATATCACCAGCGGGGATATTAGGGGTGTTGATGGCTTGCTTACCGTTCATGAATGTTGGTTTACCAAGTCGTTCTGTACCACCTTTTGTAGAATTTGCTACTTGTATATCTCCTGCTAAAGACCCAGAATAGACACGGAAGAGACTAAGTTGCCCTGAAAAGGGATCTGCAATTGTTTTGAATACCAAAGCAGACAGAGGTGCTTCTGTTGAGGGTTCACGCGTTTTGGATTCGTCTTCAACATCTTCAACAGCACCAACTTGAACAGGGGATGGACAACAACTAACAATCATATCCAACAATTGTTGAACACCTATATTTTTCAACGCAGAACCACATAATACTGGTACAAACTGGTTTTCAGAAATACCTGTTTGTAAACCGTTTTGTATTTCCTCCTCAGAGAGTTCACCTTCAAAGAACTTCTCAATGAGTTCATCGTCGCTTTCTGCTGCAACTTCAACAAGAGCTTCACGGTATTCTTCCGCGACACCTGCTAAGTCGTCAGGTATATCGGTTTTTGCGACCGGCGCATTTCCGTTAGGTTCAAGAAACGCTGCATTCTGAATTACATCCACAACCCCTGAAAATTGTTCCTCTTTCCCAATTGGGATTTGGACAGGGACAGCACGTGTTTCTAATATATCTGATATACTTGCTAAAGCGTTATCGAAACTTGCATTCTCTTTATCCATCTTGTTGATGAAGAGGAGTCGTGGCAGTTCATATTTATCTGCTACTTCCCATACCTTTTCAGTTCCACCTTCTACTCCTGTTGTAGCATCCACTACGACGATAACAGCGTCAACGACTCGTAGCACACCGTGAAGATCACCATAAAAATCCTCTGCTCCGGGAGTATCAATAAGGTTGAGTTTATGTTCTCCCCATTCCGATATACACACTGAACAATTGAGTGAAGTTTTGCGTTCTATCTCATCAGAGGCATAGTCAGCTACCGTGTTTCCGTCATCCACGGAACCCATTCGCTCAATGGCACCGCCGTTATAGAGCATTGCTTCAATTAGGGATGTCTTACCGGATCCCGAATGAGCAATTATACCGATATTCCGAATTTCTTCTGTTCTGTATTGTCTCATTTTATCCTATGTTCTCCTTTTGTCACCATACGGAATAGGTCAAACTATGCCGTTTAAAGATATTATATTTTAGCATATATGACATTTAAATTTCAACAAAAACCTACACGCTAATTTACATTTTGGTTTGAACGGTTTTATTTTAACATTCAATACCAAATTCTATCTTTATAGGATATAATGTACACCAATCTAATAGTATATAAAGGATATTAAAATGAATGTGTTATTCTTTGCACTCGGTTCAGGTTTTAGTCTTCTGAGTGTGTTATTTGGTGCTTTCGGGGCACATACACTCAAGAAGCAACTAACACCAGAGATGTTGGATATATTTGAGGTTGCGGTGCGATATCAGATGTATCACAGTATAGGATTAATTGTTGTTGCTTGGGCAATATCGCAGTGGCAAAACTCACTCACAAATGCTGCAGGATGGTGCTTTGTTGCCGGTATCCTTATTTTTTCAGGTAGTCTATATATCCTTAGTCTGACAGAGATTCGTTGGCTTGGTGCAATAACACCTATTGGTGGATTGGCATTTATCGCTGGTTGGGGATGTTTGGTAGCTGCAGCCTTTCGCCAGTAACCACAGACATAACAAGGAATTTACCTCTACTGTATAAATACATAGTAAGAAGTAAGTTCAAGGATTCCTTCGTGAGATTTTGTCCCAATCCCAGAGGACAATTGTTCCGTCTTCGCAGGCACTTACTAATGTCTTTCCTCCGTCAATAAAAACCATGTCTGTTATCTGATGGAGCCAACTACTATGTCCTGTATGTGTTGACAGAAGTTGACAAGTCTGTACGTCATATAATTGAAATTTATCCCATTCCCCAACCACAAGTGTTTTGCTATCAGGTGAAAATAAAATAATATAATTACCAACATCGGTTTTGCATTTTCTAAGCAGCATACGATTAGTTAGATCCCATAAGTAGACCGTCCCATACCCCGAACTTGCGAGAATCTTTCCGTCAGGTGAAAATGCTAAAGCACTTGTATATCTATTATGACCAGTGAGTGTAAATTTGAGGTCACCTGTATCTACATTCCATAGGTTTATTTGTTTACTTTTACCTCCACTTGCAAGTAACTTTCCACTATGAGAAAATGTTAAAGCATCTACCTCATTTTCGTGTCCATTAAGTGTATATATGGGACGATTAGTGTTAGATTTTGTGACATGTCTCTCCAAGAATGACTGCGGTGGGTCTGTAATATCCCACAATTGAATTGTTCCAATTTGATTATTTTTTGAAGTGATAGCTAACATTTTTTCATCTGGAGAAAATTCAAACAACAATCTGGAACGATTTTTTGGATACCCATGCTTCTTTATGCTTCCATGGTATCTGTTTTTGTTGATATCCAACAACCTAATATCTTTACCGAAAGCGTCTTTCATTGCGAGTATTGAGGCATTTGGTGAAATAGTCTCATCAGTTACATATCCTTTCAAGTATGATACCGATTTTTGATGTCCTGTATCTACATTCCAGTGTTGAATCTGAGAATGAAAGTTAGTTAAACTTATAATTGTATTTTCATCAATTGATGCTGCTATACCTGAGATCTCATCTATATATCCTGTACAAATGAATTGAAGATTACCTGTGGAAGTTTCCCAGCCACGGATTGTGTTATCTTCACTCGCTGAGAGTAAAAGTTCTCCATCTGGTGAAAATGCTAACGCAGTTATCTCGTCTTTGTGTCCTTTGAGTTCTAACGTGGGATAATATTTACCAATAAAACCTCTCAAACCTTGTTGATTCTGTGTAGCATTCCATAAGGATATAACACCCTTATCTCCGCCCCCTGCTAAAAGTTTACCATTCGGGGAAAAGATGAGTGTGTTGAAACCAGATACATCACTAAATGTTGCCCGATGTATTGTTGTATCAATGTCCCATATTTTGATACTATAATTATCGCAACTTGCTAAGGATTTTCCATCATGTGAAAACGCTAAATCAGATAACAATCTTTGTTTATGACTCGTCAAGGTTAACAGATGTTCTCCAGTATCAGTCTTCCAAACATTAATTCGATCGTCTTTTTTTCTTTTGTAGTATGATGTCGCCAGAAAACGACCATCTGGTGAAATTACGATACCGTCAATATCCTCTTCCTTAAAGTCCATATCTATTTTTTTAACTGTTGGCATTTCTGTTGCATTTTCTTCGAGAGACTTGACGTATACTTTTTCAATGATACCGTCTCCTTTACTTAGTAAGTCTGTTGTAACAAGTATTGTTCCATCTTCAGAGAAATGCGCGGAGTGAAAGGATTGGCGTTTTTCTTTTGGGATAATGCCAACAAGTTCTCCAGAATCTGTTTTCCAACGTGAAATTGTACCTGCAGAACTTGCACCAGTAAGGATCTTTCCATCCGCTGAAAAGGCAATGTTTTTGATATTCTGTCTTTCTCTCTTGAATAAAGCGATTTCCTTTCCAGTATTAGCATCGTGCATCCATACTCCGATAGTTGTTGCAACTGCAAACCGAGTATTATCTGGTGACACCTTGATGTCATTTACCTTTCCTTTACCGAGACGTGCTTTTGCTCCGTATGGCAATTCCCAGTTGGAGTAGTCAACCTCGGATGGCTGAAGGGTTATGGTTGATAAACCCCCTCGTTTTGGCACACCGCGAATGAAGAAAGTCAATAGAAGGACAACAAAAACTACTAAGAAAATTGTGAAGAAGAGACGTGTTGATTTCACCTTAAATTGCTCCTTTGCAAAATAAATTATACCATTTCTAATAAATAAAGTGTCATTTTCGGGGAGTACTTATAGGATCTACCTTGAATCAACGTCAAATTGCGTTTATGGCATTCCCCGGTTATAAACGTCTTATCTCATGGATCGTAATTTTTACCTAATGAAATTGTGACCTTTTGTTACGTCACAATGACGTTATGAATCCAGTCAGAACAAGGAATGTGACGCGAATTTCGCTTTTTTATTTTGCATTTTTTCTATATCGTTTGAACTGTCTGAATCACTGAAGGCACTGAAAACGCGGAAAACACTGAAGGAGTTTCTGATATTTCAATGTGGTGTTCATAGGATTAACATTTCAGCATGATATAGGAATACTACCGTCTTCTATGTTTTTTGTGATTCAGACAATTATGAATATATTTTGAAACATGACCGAATATGAATTAAATTGCTTTGAAAAAAACGTACCAAAAAAGGGTGTTTTTCGGTTTTTGGTTCGTTTTGAATTTCGGGTTTATGCCTATCTGAAACTGGGTTTATAGGTGTGTACGATATTTTTAGAATTTTCATTTTGGTTCGTTTTTCCTTTTCGGCTTTTTTTCATATTCAGTCGTTAGTATTCGGACTACAGATATAGTATACTATTAATTTCTGACATGTGAGATTTTTTCCCAATCCCATAGAAGCATCGTGCCATCCATGCTTGCGCTGATTAAGGTTTTTCCGTCATCTGTAAATGCCAAAGCATTTACCCAACTGGTATGTCCTATGTGTGTTGAATATAAACGACACGAATGTGCATCAAATAACTGGATTTTACCGCTATAGGTACCACTTATAAGCTTTTTGCCATCAGGAGTATACTTCAGGACATTAGGTGTTTCCACATTAGGATTTTCAGTTAACTGCTTTCCAGTTGTGACATCCCACAAATTAATAGACCGATTATCACCCCCACTTGCGAGTATTCTTCCGTTTGGTGAAAACTTAATATCGTTTATTTTTCCTTTACCGAGACGTGCTTTTGCTCCTTCGGGTAACTCCCATCGTGAAAATTCAGTATTTGATGTATGTATTGTAACCTCTGAAGTATCTCGATTTGTTAAGATGCGAACAAACACAGTTAGGATGAGGATGGCAACCATTATAAAAAGTATGATTAAAAAGAGGCGCGATGTTCTCATCACAAATTCCTATATAAAAAAGTTCTCAATTAGTTTACCACAAATTCCGTTATGGTAAAATTCGCAATTCCTTGGACACTTTGGTAGGTTCGGTTTCCTAACCGAACCATAAGCGTCAATTTAGTGATTCTTGTCCATCTGAACCAGGATTTTCAGGATTTCAGGATTTTCAGGATTAGGAGTTGGTGAGTATATATTTCATTGTAAAGGACGAAGGACTACCTTTTGCAAAGGAACATTGGCATACAAATCTCTTATCCTGAAAATCCTATAATCCTGTCCATCCCGGTTCAGACATAATACATGTCGGAGGTCACTATGCTTGCTCCGATCTACGTTTAATGTTTGTGTTTTGCTTGTAAGGACATCGATTTTTGCTCCTTTTAAAAACGTACACAAAACGGGCATTTTTCGTTTCTGTGTACGTTTTGATTTTTGGGGTTATGCCTGTCTGGGTCTGGGTTTATCAGTGTGTACGAAACTTTTTGAAAATTCCACTTTTGTACGTTTTTATTTACTTGATTATGAACAGTTTTTGGCTGACAGGTGTGGGTTTTTGTTGAGAATGTGAGGTGTGTGCGGTTTTCGTTTTTCATGGTGGTAGTATTATACCAATTCTAACAAATAAATCCACATTTGAAGTTCAAATACTAATCCAAATGTAAGAGGCGCAATGAATTGCGCGACTACGAACGCGTTTTTTGTTAATGAGAAGTTATTATTTAGAATGGTATTATAACATGTGTTGGAGTGTATTGGGAGGGTTTGCGGGGATTGGAACAATATGTTTCATGTATGTTTGGTGTAGTTTTCAGTTATCAGTTGTCAGTATTTGTCTGAATTGCTAAACCAATTGCGTAGATTGCTTTGTTATTCCTGCGCAACGATGGTTAAGGGTAGACTTGTTGATCTACCAGCACCATCTATACATGTCAATTCATGTTTTCCAGCAACGGGGGTTAGGAATATTGGTTCTACTGCTTTTCCTTTAAATACGAGTTCTCCGTTTAGAAACCAAAAGATATCTTGTGTATCACCCGAAACAGAAGCGGATAAGCGAATTTTTTGATACTCAGGTGGGATATTACTACGGATATGATAGACAGTGTCACGAGATGGTGACAGAATTATTGGTCGGGTACCAGTAATTAGTCTCGTACAATCTGCATTGTGTTTAGGTAGAAGAGGCACTCCGAATCCATTTGCATTCATCCATGTCGCAACATCTGCTGGTAACACCGCAATTTTCTGGTCACTGTACTGTTTCCCATGACGACACGATGAACAGAGTCGTTCACCAGTGGTATCATCTACCTGAATAGTTTTGTGTATGTGACATTCTCTTATAGTGGAAACACCGGGAATATAAACATCTGAAATTGAAGTTAGGCAGTGGGAAGATAGTGGTAAGCCACTCAGAGCACAAACAAGACGGTTTTTTAAAGATGGTGGTTTGACAAACCAATTATTCGACTTATCACCAGAGAGTGCTGTGAATAAAGCAAATAGGATTGGTGCCGCTGCATCAGCACCGCTGAGTATTGGGTTGCCAGTTGCATTGAAGTTTCCGATCCAGACCCCGATAGTCAGTTCTGGAGAGTACCCTATACTCCATGCGTCTCTATGTCCATAGGAAGTTCCTGTTTTCCATGCCACTTTTGGCATAGTACTGGTCAGTTCATAAGTTTCAGGATAATCAGGTCGTTTTAAGTTTGTTAGCATTTCAGTGACGATCCAACATGTCTCTGGTCGTAATAGTTGTGGTACGGGTGAGGGAGTGGATATGGACTGAAGAGAATAAGGATTGTGGAAATTAGTCTTTTTCTGTTTATTTTCCTGTTGATCAAGTATCATTTGATAGGGTGCGAACACTCCCATATTTGCTAAGCCAGCATAGAGATTTGTCAATTCAATCAGATTTATTCCGCATCCACCAAGTACAAAAGAGAGTCCATAATCTCCTTTCTTAGAAAGTGTGGAAATATATGCGTGTCTAAGAAATTCATAAAGACTGTCCTTTGGCATTTTTGCATGAAGATTGACTGCGGGGACATTTAGAGAATGTGCTAAAGCATTACTGGCAGTAATGAGTCCTGTATGTTTACCATCAAAATTTACAGGTGAGTATCCGTTATAATCTACAGGCACATCAAACAACAGTGTCTGAGGTGTGATATATCCTTTATCAATTGCAAGTGCATAGATAAATGGTTTGAGTGTTGATCCTGGTGATCGGATTGCAAGTGTTCCGTTGACTTGTCCATCCGCTTCTGTATCAAAAAAATCAGGGGAACCGACCATTGCAAGGACTTCACGACTTTTTGTATCAAGGACGACAATGGAACCTGCTGATATACCCTGTGCTTGGAGAGGACGCATATATTCACGTAATATTCGTTTAGCGGTTTCTTGATAGCGTTGACTAATAGTTGTCTGTATCCGATAGTTGTTTATATTTTGAGATGTGCCATTTTGCTGATTGTTTGCAATTAATCGTGATAAATGGGGTGCTTTGAAAGGTAGTGTATATCGTTTTGATGGAATTGGTTCTTGTAGAGCTTCCTGAAGTCGTTGTTCGTTTATTTTTCCAGCATCTTTCATTCTATTCAACACTTTTTGTCTTGCCTTACGCGCCTTTTCAGGATAGCGGTCAGGTCGTAGGTATTCAGGTGAATTAGGAATCGCTGCTAATAGTGCAGCTTCTCCAAGGCTGAGTGCACTTTGTGGTTTATTAAAATAAAGACGTGCTGCCGCACCAGAACCTACAATGTTTCCACCATAGGGTAGTAGGTTAAAGTATAATATTAATATCTCAGTTTTTGTGTAAGTTAATTCAAGTTGAAATGCCCGAAATATTTCAATACATTTGTTTGGCATAGTACGATCTTTTGGTTCCATAAGACGTGCAAGCTGCATTGTAATTGTAGAACCACCGCGAACGATTCTTCCTGCTTTGAAGTTGTCAATAGCAGCAAATACCAGTGAAACGGGGTTAATCCCCCAGTGCTGATAAAACCATTTATCTTCATAGGTTAGCATGGCGGTTTGGAACAAAGGAGAAACATTATCAAGTGATGTTTCTGGAAAACGCCACATTTCATCTGGAGTTGTGAAAGCACGTAGCCATTCACCGTTTCTATCTAATACGACAGTAGATGGTGTAGGTTGGAGTTTATGCTTTGGAAGTGGAAAAATCCAGTTGGCAAGAATAAACAGACACACTGGAAATAGTGGGATTGCAAAGAAGATTCTTCTTTTCTGAATGAACTTGATTAACTTGTTCTGCAAAATGGAATTGATTAAGCGATTATGACGTTTCATAGTTGGTAATACGAAGGAAGAGAAGTGGAAAGAGGATAAACCCACCATCTCTTCCTATTATGCCCGCGAGTTTGGGCGTAGCATAATCTTTAGTATTTATTTGAAATTACTCAATTACCTTTATTTTTCCGCTACTGGCAACCGATGAATTAGATGGATCATACATTGCTTCCGCAGATATAGGTGGTAGTGTAAAATCTCCACGAGTTACAGCACGTAATGCATAATGGAATTTACGTTCTCTCTGGCGCGGGAATGCCCCGAAAAAGATGAGTCGATCATCACGAATATCTACGTAATCAGGTTTAAAATTATCTGTTTTCAACCACGGTATTCCTACGCGAGATGCTAATCTCGCGTTTTCTATTTCAAATCCCGCAGGTAACATATCTACAACAACTACGTTTTCAAGGTTCCAGTTTAGTGATTTGACCGTTATTTCTGCAATCACTAAATCGCCATGCGGAAATTCGCTATCAAAAGGTATCCCATCTTGGTTTAAATAACGTCTACGCACCTGAATATCTCGATCATATTCCTCAATAAAGGAATCACGTCGGACTCCAAATGCAGACCAATAGTAATAACAGTTACCCTCACCTTCAATAGAGATTTTCACTTGAGCTCCATCCCAATCGTTATTTGTGAAACGAACAGATGGACTTGTTGAATCAAAATCAGCGAGATGAATATCATTGACTGTAATCTTGCCCGTATAATCGCCATCCATTTTCTTCCTAAGTATTTTCCCTAATGCAAGGAAAGCAAATGCATTTTCCTGCGTTGTACCCCACCGTTTTCTTTTTGAAGCGGCATCACTAAGATTCGTAACAAGCACAGGTATTGAAGGATGGTTTTCATTGACTTCCGCCAGTACATCCAAGATAATTGCTTGTGCCCGAATAGGAGAATTGAAATTATTTCCAGATTCCCTTTTTCCACCGTTCTGTTGTGCGACAGAAACAGGTAGCATTGAAAGTGCCGTTTCTAAGTCACCACTGAGCGCAAAGGCACCGGCTAATTGAAACTGACTATAGTTTGTAAGTCTACTTAGAAGATTATTCTTAAGGTAGTTCATTACACCTTTTTCAGGTTCTCCAGCATCCGCTAACACATAGCATGCATAAACTGCGCGTTCAATTTCATGCCTTTTGATTTTATCAGCATCTATATTATTGACTGATACTTGTTTTACTTGTTCTCTTAATCCTTCAAGCATGCCTGTATAGACTCGGTCTGACACCTCATAACCCGCTTTTCGTGCTTCAACCATAAAATGAGATGCATATATACTGCTCCAGCGATTTATGTAACTACCACTGGGCCAATATGCAAAATGGTTTTGTGGTGTGAACATACTTTCAAGCCTATTAATACCGGAAGTAATGTAGTAATCCACGCGGTCATCTGAAGCGAGGTCCTCACCGACTGCACTCGCGACATCACTAAAGTAAAGTAACGGAAATACTCTACTCGTGGTTTGTTCAATACATCCATAAGGATACTTGATTAGATAACTAATACCTCCAGCAAATTCAATTGCGGGGAATGGGGATATGGTAAGTGTAAATTCGGATGACTCTGGAATTATATTTGAAGGAAATACGAATTCAGTTGGCTCATCTGCGTTGGTAACACCATTTCCCGTTTCCGTTACAGGTGGTGCCGCGGATCGTATTGGGAGTTGGACAGACATCTGTGAACTTTCATCGTTACCTGATGCAGTAACTGTGAAAGATGCTTTACCTATTGAATCGTGCGTAAGAAGTTCAAATAATAATTGTTCCTGCCTTCCTGATGTTATCTCAGTTTTTTTAATGATGTGGTCTTTCTGTACCCGAATTTCATTATCGGTGTTGTTTGATAGGAATTGAACATCACCAGTTGCCCGTAATTCAACACGAAACTCACCATCTTCTCCAGTACCATTATGAACATTAATTGGAAATAGAATCCGGTCCCCACCAGAAAGGAAGCGAGGGAAGGTTGGGGTTATCACTATAGGTTCTCGAACTGTAATATTCTTTTCTGCAGAACCGTAGTATCCACCTGAAAAAGCGACCGCCATCAGACGTAACGATCCATTGAACTGTGGAATTTGGAAACTTGCAGTACCTCTACCGTATTGATCTGTTTTCAGGATTCCTGACCAGAGTGAAATAGGTTTTACCCGCATAACACTTGCAGTGTTAAGCCGTTTTGCAAGTCCTCTTGAGAAAGCTGCGTCTCCACCAGTGCTGGATTCTTCTTGTACAGTTTCAATTTCGGGTAATATTGTGGAGTATAAGTCATAAACTTGAGTTTTTAATCCACGTTGTCGATAAAAATAACTGTGTGGATTAGGTGAACGGAAATTGGTTAATTGAAGAATACCTTCATCAACAGCGGCAATGGTTACATGTGAATAAGCACTTTGTCTTCCACGTACACGAAACTTTACTGTTAATTCGTTATTCGGACGAATCTCCTCAGGTGCATCAAACTCAATTGCAAAACTGTTTGCTTTAGCATCCAATTTTAGAGGAATTACACCGAATGCACGAGCAGGTGTATGCTCATTTAGGGAGTCCGTTGACCGAATTAATGTGCCAGAAAGGTAAATGTTGGGTTTGTAACCGTAATTAACAGGGATATTTAAGCTGGCAGTATTACCTTCTAAAGTTACAGTACGGTATTTCAATATTTTTTCACGTTCAATTGTTAATAATAATTTACCGGGAAATGGTGATTTAATATTAAGTTTTGCTGTTTCTCCTGGCTTATACGTTGGCTTGTCTAAAGTCATCTCCAATAGACTTGGGTTTTCCATTGATCGAGGTATGGAACCCCAACCTGAAGTTTCGATTCTGAGTTCTGTTTTGGCACCGGATACAACATCCTCTAACTGAATACGGTATTCCCCGTATTCAGTTGGTAGATAACTGAATGTTCCCATCTCTTCGGTTGTAATCAGTTGGCGGGTTTCTAATGTTGTAATCTGTTTATCAGAGATGTATCGGTATTGACCCCTGGAATTTCGTCGTAAGATGGTATTCCAATGAACTTTGTTTATCTTGAGTTCTAAATTACGATTAGCAACAGCAACTCCAGTGTTAGCTACTGCGATGTAGTTGAAAGTAACATCTTGATTCGGTTTGATCTGACCAGTATTAGTGCGTTTGATCCCGACATAATGTGAATAAGGATGAATAACCACGTTGTGTGAAGCAGTTACTGCTCTACCACCAGGTTCCCTTACTGTCGCTGATAGTATTGCGTTTAGTAGGGATGGAGCTTTGATTGATTTTGGAAGTGTAAATTTATAATTTACTTTACCATCGGCATCAGTTTTACTTTCCTGTAGAGTTGTTCGTTGTCTTTCAAATGAAATTTCACTGGAAAATTTGAATGAATTCCATTTCTCATTTGGGACATAAGGGACTGCTTCAAGCATGTAGGAAGCCGTTACTTTCCGATTTGCTGCAGGTGGTCCAAATAAACTGACAGCAGAAACATCCATATTTACATCATCACCCAAGCTATACTCAGATTTTGACGTATTAATAGTGACTTTCGTCCTGTCAGGCATAAACTCTTCTATTTGAAATGTGGTTCTACCAATTTCTTTCCCCGCAATAGTCATTTTTGCAATATAACTTCCAGTTTGTGCATAAGCAGCAATAGGGACGGTTACTGAGCATCCCCCACGTCTGTCTGTTTTTTGCTGTAGTTCATTTACAATACGACCATCAGGTGCTATTATTTGAATTTGTGCGGGAAGAGATGGAGGCGTTTTATTTTGTTTCCCACGTACAATCCCTGCAATATCAACTTTTTCACCGGGGCGATATACACCACGACTTGGGTAAAGAAATGCTTCATAACCTGTTTCCAAGTAAGACGGACCGCTTACATTGAAATCTCCAGTGGAGATTTGATGTTTATTTAACTGAATAAACGATAAGTCATCACCTTTTTCAACTGTTAACATATACGGAGAAAAATTCTCAGTTTTTTGAGCAAAAGATGTGAACTTGATCAATCCATCCCAATTTGTCTTTCCAGTAAGAAGCGTTTGGTTATTATCACTGATTAGTTTCACTGTGGCTTGGGATATAGGTTTTAGGTTAGAAAGTGAATTAACCCAAACCCACAATTCATCACCAGCTTTTTTGGTTACGATACCGAGATCAGTCAGCATCACCCATTTATTCCTGTACACCCAACTGCGATTTTCATCACGAACAGTGACTTTAAATATCCCGACATGTTCATCATCCAGATATTTCCCTAAATTAATCGGTGTACGGACTTCTTCATTTAATTTTGAAGAAATAGCCACTGATTCTGTATGTATTGGTTTACCCAAATTTCTTGTCCATGAACTCCAGTTCGCTATACGAGAAACATAAAACAGGTTGTTACCGAAAACCTTTTCTATATAAAGATTTACATTGTCTACATTAACTGTTGTCAAGCCGAGATTCATATTCTGATTACGAGTGAGGAAATACCCTTGACCTACAAAACGAAGTTGGGCAGGAACATCAGGGATTCTAAGTCTGCGAGAATAAGGTTTCTTTAGAACAGACCCATCTGGAGCAGTTAGACCCTCTCCTACTGTAATTACATAATATGAACGTCGTTTGAAATTACCGTGAATTTCAATCTCACCGTATCGAGAAATAATTTGGGTGTCTAAATCTGGTTCAACTTGAATGAAAGGTTCTATTGTCTCTATAGGGATGTTAGAACTAAATCGCAACGAGATATGAGGTCTCCCTGAATCTTCCTGGACACTGGCGTTCGTTACACCGAGAGTGCCGTGTCCTGTCAAAGTCAGGTCTCTCACATTTGCTTCTTTAAGACCGAATTGCCCTCCTGTACACTTGAAACCTTTTTCAATACGCACCTTCAGACTTTGGTCTCCAAGGAGTCGTGGTATCTCTTCTGTTTCTATATTAATTTCTCTTGCGATTCCATTTTGTGGTTGAAGTGTGTATGGTATTTCAACATCTTCTTGAAGTCGAATAGATAAGTTTGCACGTAAATCTGCAATATTAACAGGATAATTAAATGTTAATTTTCCTACCATCTTTGCATGTGTTTTTGTATATTTGAATTCAAGTTGTCTATTTATCAAACGGAAACGTTCTGTAGAAAAATTAAACTTTCTGTCACCCGTGATGACAAAACCGAGAGAACTTTGGCGTAATTTTGGAGAGAGTTCAACGGTGTAATTTGAGGAAGGAGCTAAAGGGCTTTCTAAGAAGAAACGGATTGTGTCCCGCGCTGTCCATCGTGCTGTGCCTTGGACGGTAGGCGTGAAATGGATAGCACGAATCGGCAGTTCAGTGTTAATGACAGAATTGTCAATAACCGGTTCAGAAAATGTAAACGTGAAATCAACCCACTGCGGTACTTTTTCTCCTTTAGGTGTAATTGACTTAACAGTAACACGTGTCTTTTCCCCTGATGTCAAACTATGTATATAGAGTGAACCGATTAATAAAATGAGGAATGTCAAAAGTGCAATAACACCGATCAAAAACTTTTTGCTACTCATATCTCTTCTCCCTATAACTATTTTTACAACTATCTATTTTTCTGTATATTGTGCAGTAATTTTGTTATGACAGATATTGAGCAAATTTCGTGCCAATTTTCAGGTGACCCACATTTCCAAGTGGTTCATGTTCTTTTAATGGTCTGTACAATAGGTCTTTTATACAGACAACAGAAGAATAAAGACTTTAATTCAGATTATATTAGTGTGTATTGTTCCATATATAGTAGCCATTATTGGACAGTTGTATAAATAAGAATATAAATATAGAAAGAGAACGCTGAATGCGGTCTCTACATTCAGCGTTATTTTATAAATATATTTAGTTTTCTACTTGCAGGGTGTAATTTCAATGTATATTAGAATTACATTACCCTATTTTTGATTTCATATTTAGCAACCAAATATTTACACATTCCACAGATTCTGAATATATATAATTACCTTAATGTAGAAATGATCCTTACAGATTATTATGTGTAAAAAATAACACACATAAAATTATAAAAAACAGAAAAACCAAATTAGAACCAAAATCGTGACATTAAAATAATCTGATTCGACCCTTCAAGTTGTCTTAACATTCCTTTGTTGGGAATTTCTTCATCAGGTTTTCTATCAGCATTTGGTAGGTTTGCCCAATAGAACAAAGAAATTGCACCGTTTTCAATAAAGTTGTATTGTGCAATAAATGTTAACCGTTTGCCAGCATCACCTAATACTGTTCTGTCTGGATCAAACAAACCGTAACGTCCGGCTATAGAGAGTTGGGGTAGCACCCGATACTTTGCCCCGACATAGTATCCTTTTGAATTGATATCATCAGTTGAAAAAGAACTAACTTCTCCGGTATTGCCAAAGTTGAATTCACCTTCTAAACTTAATCCAGAATAAGAAGCAGTAATAAATGCTCCAACAAGACGTTCCCACTCTTCGTCAGGTTTATCATAGATACAGGAGACACCTGCACGTATTGGACCGAGTTGTCCTCCAACAGTTCCAAGTACACCGTTGGCTGTTGCGTTATCTGCGTTAAAGTATGCAGCGTTGTAAAACACTTTTCCCAAACTACCACCGAGTTCAATACCGACATCGCGTGTGTTAGAACCGAGTTCGTAGCCCTGACGAACAAGGATATTGTGATCCTTCTGTTTGATTCCAAACGGCAAACGAAATTGTCCTACTTTAGCATAAAGATGCTTTGGAACAGCATCAACAGTCGCAAATGCAGTTATTGTGTTTCTGACAAAGTTATTGGATAGGGTTAAACGCACGCGATCTGTTGCTTGAGCGTTGAATGTCACTTCAGCTTGCATAAGGAGAAAACTGTCAACAGACGAATGACATGAAGCACAAGATGCTCCAGTATTTTCTTCTGTGTCTACGTGCATTGGCTTTATAAATGCTGTTTGGAGATCAAGTGAAGTCGTAAGCTGCTTAACAACCTCTTTAGATTCCTCTGTAACTGCGTCCATATCAAAATCTTCGGGAAACTCAAAATAGTTCTCTTCAAAGATTTCTCCGACTCGGTTTCTCGGACCTCCACCTGCAGGGTCAATGTGGCAAAAATTGCAATCTTTATCTAATTCTGTCGCAAATTCAGGTCGTGCTTCTGCGGTATTAGTCCAATTGCCAATGATTGTCAAGAATAGTAACAAGAATGTTATTGTACTATAACGTATCAAGGTTCTCATCCTGTGAATACATTTGATATAACGATTTTGATATTTCTTCAAAAGCACCCTCCTATATATCAGGAAACATAGTATAATATATTTTCAAAATAGATGATGTTAAAATTAAGAAAGATTCTGAGCCAATTATTATTAGTGTAGTGTAGTGTAGTGTAATATGTACCGTATGTCTTTCCTACCCGACTTCTTAGACAAGTTTTGGTATAGTGTTGTGAAACTAACTCAGAATCTTTCAAGTGTTTGTGTAAAGTAATGAACTTTTTGTGTTAATTGAACAACAGTATGCATAATCATAGCACGACACTGAAATTCATTCAAGTTCTGTGAAAACATAGTCTATATCTTCTACTCTGGCATGACATCCCCAACAAATTCTACCGGATGCAATTACTGCAAATTCTTTATCTGGATCGTTTCGTGTATATTCAATGAATTCCCAATCATTATGGTCCGGATCACTACCTGCTTTTTTTCGCATGATAGCGATTAGCCCTATGTAATCCTTATTGGGTCGGGTTGCTTCTTTTACAACGATACTTCCATCAGGATATGGAAACACTTGTTCACCGTCCGGTGCTATGTCATCCCGTGTTTGATTGACATAGACATTCTTATCACCATTATGCGGATCTCCACCTGCCACTGGTGGTATAGGCTCAGCATTTAGCTTAAGCCAACGTTCATAGCCAGCCACATCATCAGGAAGTCCTGGAAGTGCGACAACAGGTTCTTCCGTTTCCTGTTCAGGTTGTTCTTGATCTCCTTGTTGAACAATATCGTCTAATTGTTTTTCTTCTACACAAGCCATGAACATCATCAATGGTAATAGCATTACTGCGGTCCAGGCAATTACATTCGTTTTGATCTGTATATGTCTTTTACTTTTCATTATATACCTCCTAATTTACCTTAAGTATACAGCATAAAAATTTTACCGTCATTTTATTTTTATATATGGACTAACTTTTGATGTTTAACGTTCAATGCCATTATTATTTTACAGACAGAGAAAAAACAGGTGGAAGTAGGAAGAAAATTGTGGTGGATTTTAGATTAAATTATTACATACATAGAAGTCATATTGAGTAAAACCTATAAATGTGGTAAAATATAGATATATAAACAATAATGTAGGTGCTATTTTTTTCTTAGAGGTTCTCTTATGGCTGACACAACTGAAAAACAACACAACTTCAATTGTCTTCCGAAA
>JAJEAG010000044.1 GCA_022824265.1 Candidatus Poribacteria bacterium
ACTTGTATTTGTAGGTAAGCATTGTAACAGCCTTTAGCATTGTAATAGCCTTTAGTATCGTAACCGATAGCATACTACAAATACACGAAAAACTCAAGAGTTTTGATAGAACAAGGAACTTAGCCGTGTCTACATCCCAAAACTAAAGCATTGGGTTTTGACACGGAACGTTTGATAAAAAACTTGGTAAATTCAAAAGATTTCTAATGGTATACTACATAAGAAAGTTCATATAAATAGTATACCATATTATCTATAAAATCAATTATTATAATTCAACTAAGATACAAATTTGTTGAATATCTATGACATTATGATTCTGTTTGAATTTTTATCTCATCTTCTTCTACAATAACAGGGTAAGTTCTAATCCGCAAACGCGGATCAGTTTGACATTCACCTGTTTCTGTATTGTATGTGTATCCGTGAACCGGACAAACAACTATACCGTTTCGGATCCTTCCTCTACCGAGTGATCCCATTGCGTGCGGACAAGTATTGTCTATAGCACAGAACTTACCGTTATCATTCAGAATAGCGATACGTCTTCCGTTGACGGTAAACGATTTACCGCGTCCCTCTCGGATCGCAGACGTTTTTGTAACTGTTGTATATTCAGACATATTATTACTCCTTAACACCTCCAAGTGTAATTCCTTGTACAAATTCACGTTGCATTGCGAGAAAAAGTATAATGATTGGCAATAGAGAAAGCAGTGTTCCTGCCATCAACATCCCATAATCTTGTCGATAGATTCCCACCAGATTCGCTAAACCGATCGGTAATGTATATTTTCCCTCATCGCGTAAAACAATAAGAGGCCAAAGGTAACCATTCCACGAACTCAAAAAGGTATAAATAGTTAATGCGCCAAGTGCAGGTTTAATAATCGGTAGCACTATACGATAATAAATGCCAAATTCAGAACAACCGTCTATCCTTGCAGCGTCAAGAAGTTCCGATGGAATAGTTACTATAAATTGACGCATCAAGAATACGCCAAAAGCACCTACAGAAAATGGGATAATAATTGCGTTGTAACTATTTAGCCACCCAATATCATACATCAATCCAAATAGTGGAACCAATAATACCTGAAACGGTATCATCATGGATGCAAGTAGGATACCAAACAGTATTGTCTTTCCAGGAAACCGATATTTTGCAAAAGCATAACCTCCAAGAGAACAGAAGAAGAGCGTTAAGAGGGTTGAAGCAGTCGCAATGAAAACACTGTTGATAAAATAACGGTTAAATGGCACAGTCTCCCATAGGTTACGGTAGTTTGAGGTGAGTTTATTCCATACAGTTGCAAGATATGCGGGACGGTGAATTGTTAACTTTAGTGTTAGCCTGTTTTTAGCATCAGGTAGTGGTGCTTTGCTCTTTATCAAGTCTTGTTTTGAAATGGATTTTTTCATTGGGATGTGTGATGCTTCTAACTCACCGGGTATACCTTGTAATCGCCAAACCGTATCTTCCTCTAAAGCACTAACCAACACAAAAGGTTCCGTGGGGGTAAATGTCGTGCCGTTCACTGACACTTCCAACGAGACATGATGATAAGACGCATCTCCATGAATTGGGAGTATAATGCGGCGGATTCGTTCTATTGGCACAGAGGATTGTATAGAAGATGTCAAATTAACATTGTTTTCTTCCTGCAAACTGTAAAACAAACCCATTACAGGTGTAGAATCGCGTGATTCTTGAATCTGAGATATTGTTATTGAGTCAGCATTCCATTTCACGGGGTCTACTTCAAAAAGATTAAATTCTACATCTTCAATCTTTATTGTTCCTACTGTTACCTGTCTATAGATGTTCCTCCATATAGTTTCAAGTGTTTCTGGGATAATCGCACTTTCGACTTGGTTTACGATAGAGGCTGTGGATTCATTCCACACTTCAACTGGTAATGTGGCAACGTGTTGCTGCCAGATGCCTTCTATAAATTCTGTTCGAACATCCTCAGATAGATTAGTTGTTTCAAGACTTAATTTTCCGGTGAATTGTTCTTGTACATTGATCCAAATTGCTTCTTCTATCTGAGATTGCAGCGTTTTCCATGTTTCTGAGTCTACTGTTGTAGGTTTTTTAATATTTGGATATGCTTTAGTAACAATATACGGTGAGGAAGTTATCCTCGGTGGTAGTTTAGGGAACCACTGAATTGGCACAGCAAATACTTCATCGGCAGTTTTGAATGAGGAACTTAACAGCCATAACAGTGGGACCATTGTACAAAAAGCTGCGGCAAGTAGTAGAGGATATCCTAAACCGATGAATATCTTTCTTTGAACACGTTTGTATTTATTGATTCGATTCATCTGACTGTATTTCCAATTCGTTTAAGTTCACTGCACGAGCACGTTGAATGTCATCCTGAAATTTAAAGACACATCCAAGTGTTTCTTCAATAAGTTCTGCATCCAATTGGGTTCTACCGAGTGCTAAAATTGCTAAGCTCCAATCTAAAGTTTCGGCGATTCCGGGCTTTTTGTAGAAATCTCCTTCTCGCCAAATATGCATCATCTCACACAACTGTTGTGCAAGATGTTCATTAATCTGTGGTAGCTTTGCTTGGACAATTGCTAACTCTTTTTCAACAGTCGGATAATCTATCCATTGATATAGACAACGACGTTTGAGTGCCTCATGCACCTCTCTCGTGCGATTTGAGGTAAGGACCACATAAGGAATCTGTTTTGCTTGGATTGTCCCAATTTCTGGTATCGTAATTTGGAAATCAGACAATATTTCGAGTAGAAATGCCTCAAATTCACTATCACTCCGATCAACCTCGTCGATCAGCAACACGGGTGGTACATCGCCATCCACTTGTATAGCCTCAAGCAAAGGTCTTTTGAGTAAGAATTTATCGCTAAACAGATCTGATCCGATCTCATTTTTATCGCGTCCTTGTGCTTCATCAATACGTAATTGTAGTATTTGTCGGGTATAATTCCATTCATACAATGCACTATTGGCATCCAAACCTTCGTAACACTGCAAACGAATTAGTTTTGCCCCAGTTGCATCTGCCAGTACTTTCGCTACTTCTGTTTTACCGACACCCGGTTCTCCTTCTAAAAAAATCGGTTTTTTGAGATGATGTGCAAGATAAAGTGTTGTGGCTAAACCTTTATCTGCGATGTATGCCTGTTTTTCACATGCCACTTGGACATTTTCAATGGAATCAAACATAATTTATGGAAATATAAATCCAATATCCTATGGTTTTAACTGTTTTCATTAAGTGCGCGTTCATAATCTTCCTTGTAGTCAATATCTCTCAGGACAGCATCTGTATCTACCTCAACATAATGTATATCCTCATTATAGGTCTTATATAGAGTTCGCACGCCATCACTTTTCTGACTTAATGATAAGATTTCATCAACGTACTTTTGATTGAATATGACTGGATGTCCGCGACGATAATTATAACTTGGGAGAACAATTCCTTTTGTTGTATGCGTGTAGGTATCAATAACTATATCAATCAAAGCAGATGTAATAAAGGGTTGGTCAACTAACAGGAGTGCGAATGCATTTCGATTAGTGAATGTAGATGCACCTCTTGAATTATTTTCATTAGGAAAGTTGAGGGAACGGACACCAGCTTGAACTGAGGTTAACATTCCTTTATGATAATCTGGATTGAAGACAGTTTTAACTGATAGGTCAGATATTAACTCCTGAATTTGCTCAGCATAATGACCAACAACGACGATTACCTCACTAAACTTGGCGTCAAGCATGTTGTCAACTACTGTTTCAACGATCGTACTATCTGCAAATGGTAGTAACTGTTTCGGTTCTCCCATACGGGTTGATAGTCCTGCTGCGAGAAGTATTCCTGAAATGTGTGGTTGCTGTGAGTCTGTCATTTTTAACGCCTGACAACGAAAGATTTAAACTCACCTGTAATTTTCCGTTCTTTGATATCAATATCATCCACCCTGGAACTTCGGGGACCTATCCATAATATTTTGATGAGTTCATCCAAATGTAATTTGTCACCCTCGGCAACTACCTCTACTTTGCCATTTGCTAAATTCATCGCATAGCCATTGATTCCCAGTTGTCTTGCGTTTCTTTGTGTGAAATTGCGAAAACCAACACCTTGTACCTTACCACTAATTAACACAAATAACTGCATTTCACGGTTCACCTCAATAGTCATTTTAATTGCAGTTCCAAGTTTAGGTAATACATCATCATTCTTTTTATATATATTCTCTTCTAAAGATTCTGGTAGCGGATTCTGAAACAGTGCTGAGCCATCAAATTGTCGTAATGCAACAATGTGGTCCGACATAAACGCATGCGGGATCACAGCATCCTCATCTTCGCTATCTAAATCTGGAATTACACGTGAACCTGAATAAACCCACGCTACTGGAGGTAAAGGTTTGTTGGTTTTGACATTGCGAATCAATTCATCAGCACGGACTCTCTTGGTTTTACCGTCTACTTCCCATTCAACAGAAATAAGAAAAGTCGTTCCAGTGGGTGGAATATTCATCTCCTTTTCTTCGTCGTAGTCTTGAGGTGTACCCGGTTTAACATTGAGTTTCTCTATGGCTCTATAAACTTCTTTTGCTGATGCATCGACTGCAACGATACTTTCATATATCTTACCTACAGGACCAGTAACGATATATTCAACTGAGCCTTTTAGGTGTGATTCATACTCTCCAAGTGCCTTGGATATTTGACCTTTAAGGACGATTTTCTTGTCCTTTTCACTAATAACAACATGTCCGTCTGCTTTAGATAAGTTTATCATACCGATAATGCATAAGCCAAAACAGAGAGTAATCACACTTGTATGGCATAGATATTTCATAAATAACTCCTTTGATTTTAGCACAATCTATTTAGAAAGTATAACTTAAGCCGTTAAATATTTCCAGATCATGTTTCCTGATGTCAGTAGGTGGTTCATTATCATAACGGAAATTTAACCGAAGCGGAAATCCCAATTTCTTTGTCAGTTGAAGAATAATGCTTCCCTCAAACAAGATTCGGTAATCACCTAAACGTTTCACATGCACCTGATAATAACCAGTAGCACTTGTGGTTAGACGTTCATCAATCCGAGCAGTCCAATTGATATAGTTGGTTGAGCGAATGATACGAGTCATAATATTACCTAATTCTTCATCGCTGATGTTCTCATGTTCCCACATAACACCAATTCCTACATAGACATTATATGGTGAATTTTGTGAGTGTGCAGCAAAACGAATACCGCCTCCTATTAGGTTTCGGTCATCCAACAGTATTGATTCATTGAACTGTTTTTGAATAAAGGATTCAATCAATATCTGATTTGATAACTTTCTGATAATTCGTCCGTGTACCATCCCCTTATTCGTAAAAAAAGACCCGTCTTTTCGTCCTTGTTGTAAACTGCCAAAGATAAAGGTGTGATGCATTTTTGAAAGATAGTCTGAACGAAACCGAGTCCTCAATGTGAGTAACTCAGTATTTCCTGTGCGATATGTTAAATCAAGGTTGAGAGTGTTATACCATCCGGGTTTTAACTGCAACTGCTTCATCGTTTCAGCATTAAAGATGTTAACCTGTGCTGTTACGGGTAGACAAAAAAGGAATAGATAAACCAGACATATCATGGATGTGTGGAGAACGAATTTAGGTATTGGACAAAACCGTAGATTAGGTGTAAAATATAACTGACATTTTAGCATAGCTATAAAAGGTATTTTATCAATGCAACGAATTCTAATAGACACAGATCCAGGTGTAGATGACGCGCTTGCAATTCTACTTGCGATGAAATCATCGGAATTATTGGTGGAAGCTATAACAACTGTCAGTGGAAATGTTCATGTTGAACAAGCAACGGAGAACCTACTGAGAATTTTAGAACTTCTTAATTTATCTAAATATCCAATTATTGCTCAAGGAGAAGCGCAACCCCTTGTAAAGCCGCTTGTGAAGGCAGAACATGTTCATGGTGAAGATGGATTGGGTAATATCAGTATGCTCCGTAATCCTGATGGGAGTTCACGTTACCCTCCAATATACTGTGATTTATCAACAATTTCTGGTGTTGACTTAATCCTTGAAATGGTAAATCGTTACCCTGATGAGTTGGTTATAGTCGCATTGGGACCATTAACCAATATTTCAAAAGCCATACAAAAAGATCCAGAACGAATGCAGACACTTAAAGGCATCGTCTTAATGGGTGGAGTTTTTAGTGAATACGGAAACGTTACTACAACTGCGGAATTCAATGTTTATGTTGATCCTCACGCTGCCCATGATGTATTCAACTCCGGTGTTCCTATCCATATAGCACCTTTAGATGTAACCCATCAAGTTGCTTTAACAGGTAAACGTCTGGATTCGGAAATTGAAGGACGTAGTGATATAATCTCAAGTTTTTTGAAAGAATCAACGCAAGCTTGTATGGAATTTTACCGTGAACACGTCGGTTTCTATGGATTACATATTCACGATGCATTACCCATCGGAATGTTGACACATCCACAGTTTTTCAAGAGTGTTGATGCGTATGTACAGGTTGAAACAGAAGGCAATTTGACAAGCGGTATGACTGTTGCTGATCTGCGACGTGAGAGACAAGATGATAGTCCGAATGCAAGTGTCTGTGTGGAAGTAGATGCGGATGCTTTCCTCAACCATTTTTTTGAACGGGTTCTCACTTAACAATTTCTATTGCACACCGATTAAGTGTGGCGGAATACGACGTAAGTCTGCATGTGGATCACGTCTCAGTGAACGCGGAATCTCTAATTCGGGCATTTTGAGTTCAGCGAAGACAACGCGTTGTTCAGCGGTCAGTTCACCGTTAATTTCTCTTAGCAATGTTTCAATTTCTTTCAGTAAAATTCTCCGTTGCGAAAGGAATTTCCTAACTTTCGTCCGAATTTGGGTATAGTTCCGACGTCTTTGTGTTGTGCTAAGACCGCCATCATATCGGTAAAGATTTCTATCGTTTGCCAATGTCCGATATGCACGGAGATCACTCTCCATCTGTTTTTTCTCAAAATCGTAATCATCAACGATGTCCCGTATGTGTTCTAATTTTGGATGTATTACCTTTTTCTGTTTACTGGTGAGTTGAAGTTCAGAACTGCTTTTGGAAATATCAATCAGTTTAATAGACCCACATCCTATCATAATACAGCAGACGATATAGAGCGGAAAAAACCTAAGAATTACCATTTTGGTTCACCATTTATTTGTTAATTCAGGACTTACGCACGAAACGGTAGGCGCGCTTTGTAAGCGCGCTGGACTTCAATAATAACTTACCGAATTTATTTCTTAATCTTCATCTAACCGTACTATTTACACAGGTTCGGTTAGTAAACCGAACCTACCAAAATGTCCAAGTAATTACGAATTTTACTATAACGTATATAATTCACCGTACTTTGTTTTTAAGTAGTTGATATAAGGTGTGATAGTCATGGGTTTACCCGTTGCGCGTTCAATTAACTCAGGTGCAGTGAATTTAGAACCGTGTTGGTAAATGTTACTCTTCAACCAATTATGTAATGTATTGAATTCACCTTTTTCAATATCGTTAGGTATTTCAGGATGTGCTTCAAGTGCAGAAGCATAAAATTGTGCACCTAATATATTGCCCAAAGTGTATCCTTGAAAAGAACCTCCGATGAGTCCAAAATACCAGTGGACATCTTGTAAAACGCCATCTTTGTCATCTGGTGGAACGATACCAAAATCAGTTTCAAAACGTTCACGCCAAGCATTCGGTAAATCTTTGATTTCCATTTCACCTTCCAGCAAAGCCAATTCAAAATCAAACCGTAACATCACGTGTAGGTTGTAAGTAACCTCATCTGCTTCTGTACGGATAAGGGAACGTTTAACTTTATTTATCGCACGATGGAATTTCTCAATGGATACAGTCTCCAACTGTTCTGGGAATGTCTTTTGCAGTTGTGGGTAGAAACATTTCCAGAATCCCTTACTTCGTCCGACTATATTCTCCCAGAGACGTGACTGACTTTCATGAACACCCGCGGAAGTTCCGCGTGCAAGTGGAGTGCCTTCAAAATCCATATTGATCCCTTGTTCATAAAGAGCATGTCCAGTTTCGTGCATCGTGCAGAAAAGTGCTTCACCAAGGCTATCCTCTTTTGACCGAGTCGTAATACGGACATCTCCGAGTGAGAATTTTGTCATGAACGGGTGATGCGTTTTGTCTTGTCGTCCACGGTTCAGGTCGTATCCAAACTTTTTCGATACTTCCATCCCAAAGTCCAACTGTTGTGCTTCTGGGTAATGTTTATGCAGACAGGAATCATCCGCAGGTCGTTGAGATGTAATTGCAGAAACAATTGGGACAAGTTCCTTGCGTAATTCACTAAAGACACGACTGACATCCGCTGCTTTCATTCCATAATCCCGTGGTTCAATCAATGGATCAGCAATATGATCATATCCTGGAAAGAAGTTAGCACATTGTCGGCTATACTCAAGCGTCTTTTCAAGGTAGGGACGCACTCTGTCAAAATCGTTTGCTGGACGGGCTTCTGTCCAAACCTGATAAGATTCTGAAGTGTGGGTTGCGACTTTCGCCATGAAATTAGCAGGAATTTTTATGGCGCGTTCATACTGTCTGCGTGTTAACCGGATAAGGCTTGCCTCGTATGAATCGTAATCATGACTCTGTTCATAAGGTATTAGTGCATCAAGCAATTTTCCGATTGCAGGATCAGTGAATTTCTCATGTGATATACGTCTGAGCGTTGCAGTTTGTCTGGCACGGGCAGTAGCACCACCTGGTGGCATATATGTGGATTGGTCCCAGTGTAGTACTCCTGAGGCAGCATTTATATCGTTCACTTCAATCAATCGGGTTTTGAGTTCTTGGAATTTAGTTTGCAATGTAGTTCTCCTCAAAGTTGTGTCTCAGGAAGATGTCATTTACACACATTTTATCATATTCAGATTAGGTATTCAATTGAATATTGAAGTTAGAAACGACTTAATAATTATGACTACAGTCTATCTCATAAATTGCTTACCTGATCTCATGCAGAAAATCATATCTTCATCGTAGGGGTGAGGTTCTCTCGCCCAGAAAGAAAGGGTACTTCTAAACGGGTGAGCAGCCCCTGCCTCTACAAGTAATTTCTGAGATACATTCAAGTGCCAATTGAACGGTGTTGAATGATTTGAAAATTAAGATTGTATAATTAGCAAAATTCGTTTAAAATCGTAGGATACATCAGACGAAAGGAAACCAAAATGAAACAACTCCATATATATATAGGATTATTCTTATTTATTACCTCAATAGTCCTTGCACAAGGAATAACATTGACATCAATAGATTATCGGGAAGACATGCTTTTATCTAAAGAACCAGTTGTTACGGGATTTGAGGGTTCATCAGCAGTGGTAGAATTTGAGACTCTTATAGAAATACCTGCAGCTATTGCCTATTACGGTGTTCCACATACAGAAGGGAACTTAACAACACCACGATATCGGAAAGCTGCTAAGGGAACACATATAGATGAAAATAAGACACAACACCGCATCACTATGGACATCTCTAAACTTGAAGATGTGCATTACGATACTGGTTTAATTGCAAACAACGGTGGTACTATTGTCTATCGCATAGAGATATTCGATCCACGTATCCAAACAACACGTGCTTATGACAGACGTTTACGTTACAAACGCGAAGGCGAACCTAAATCAGGTACTTACTCATCTCTTGTATCTTTGACAGAAGGACCTTTCGTGGACCTTGTTACGCATAATTCTGCTGTGATTTCTTGGGAAACTGGTGTGCCTGCTAAAGGAGCAGTTCTATCGGATAATAGGGAGTTTCTGTCGTTAGATCCTGCCATCCGACATGAAGTTCAGCTAACGAGATTAAAGCCGAATACTGTCTATTCCTATCAGGTGAATTACGGAATCTATACACCGAAATATACTTTCAAAACAGCACCTGAAAAGGGAGAAAGGGTATCCTTCAAATTTGGATTTATGTCAGATTCTCGTGCAGGTGTTGGCGGGGGAGAACGCGCACAGAACGGTGTCAATGCCAAAGACCTTGGACGTTTCGCAATAGAACTGTATAACAAAAAAGCGGATTTTGTGTGTTTCGGCGGTGACCTCATTAATGGATATACATCAGATGTACGAGATTATGAATGGCAACTTGAGACATGGAAACGCACAATCCAACCCGTAGGTGCGAATATCCCATTTTATGAATCCATTGGTAACCATGAACAGGTAGGATCCTATTACAAGGTTACTGCACCACATCTTGAAGATGATGAATATTATATTCAATTTACTGGTACAATAGGTGCTGAGAGTACAGAAGCAATTTTCGCAAATGAATTTGTTAATCCTACTGGAAGTCACTACGGATTAGGTGTCCCGAAACCTGAAACAAAAGGAAACCGTGATATGGGGGGTGCGGAGGTCGGACCTTCCTACGAAGAAAACGTCTACTCTTTCAATTATGGTAGGGTGCATTTTATATCTCTAAACACAAATTATTGGGCAACAGGTTATAGAGCAATCAGCACATTCGGTCAGAAATCACAAGATAAAACAGCAGTTAATCTTGCTCTTACGCAACTCGGTGGCAATAGAGAAGGTTATGTAATGGAAAACCAGATGGAGTGGCTGAAGAAAGAATTAGATGCTGCACAAAGTGATATTAGTATAGATTGGATTTTCATTATTCTCCATGAACCACCCTTCCCGAATGGTGGTCATGTCAAAGATGCAATGTATTGGGGAACTCCCGGTCAAGGTGAACTCGGTGGATACAACGAATCTGAAATCCCGATGGGAGATGTGATTGACATGCGTAACCGGTTTTGGACAATAGTCTCAAGTAAATCTAAAGTCCTGGGCGTTCTATGTGGAGATGAACATAACTATAGTCGCACATTGATAGATTCATCAGTTCATTCAAATTTTAAGTTTCCTGTGTGGCAAGTAATAAGTGGTGGATGTGGTGCCCCATATTATGTACAAGATGAATCTGTGCCTTGGGTTGATAAGGTAAAAGCATTTACCATTGACAAACATTTTTGTCTATTCTCTGTTGATGGTAAACGAGTCGGGTTGGAAGTCTACAATGACAGCAATCAGTTATTAGATAGTATTGACAATTTAACAACCATTCGGTAGATACCATTCTAAGATGAGCGTTAGTTTTGTTAGATGACACGAACATCTTGTAATGGTATCTTTTGTTTTCTCTATTATGACAGAAACTATATCCAGTTTTGTCTCACTTTCGTAACAATTCATTGTTATAATACAAGATATATTTTTGCAATAGGAATGTTTCCATGAAATATAGAGGATTAATCATTTATGTTGTCTTGACCATACTTGTCTTTTCCATATACGGTTTTGTCATAAGAGATGGATCGTCAGGTAAGGAGACAGGAGAAGTCTCAGGACATTCCATCATCAAAAATAAAGGCTCGGATACTATGGTCAATTTAGCACAGGCATGGGCTGAAGTGTATTCCGGTATTTCTGACACTGTATCAGTTGAGGTGTCAGGTGGCGGATCAGGAACAGGCGTTGCTGCATTGATCAATGGCACTGTTGATATTGCCAACTGTAGTCGACAGATAAAACCTAAAGAGAAGGAAGAGGCAACGAAAAACACTGGTAAAGAACCCATTGAGTTCATTGTTGGATATGATGCACTCGCTGTCTATGTCCATAAAGAAAATCCCTTAAACAAAATTACTATCCCAGAACTCGCAGAAATATATGGAGAAGAAGGAACGATAACCAGGTGGGATCACCTCGGCATTGCTAATTCTGGATGCAGAAGTGATAAAATCATACGTATTAGCAGACAGTCAAACTCAGGTACATATTTTTACTTCAGAGAAGCACTTCTTGGTAAAGAGCGCGATTTTGAATCGGGATCGTTAGATTTACACGGTTCGAAAGATGTGGTGGAAGTTATTGGACGTACACATTGTGCTATCGGCTATAGTGGTATGGGGTATGCAACAGACCATGTGAAGATGTTAGAGGTTGCAACCACAGATGATCAACCATACTATGCACCAAACCTTGAGAACGTAATAGCAAAAACATACCCAATTGCACGTCCTCTATACATGTATTCTCTCGGTGAACCAACGGGAGAAGCAAAAGCATATCTGGATTGGATTTTGTCTGATGAAGGACAAAAGATCGTTGAGGAACTTGGATTTGTTCCGTTAACAAAAAACTGAAGGGCTTCTTGTTTTAATGAAATTTATTCAAATCCTATTTTCATTTGAAGGACGGATCAACAGATCGGGTTGGTGGTTACTGAATTTACCAATATTCGTCATATTTACTGTATCCTCAGTAACATTTGATTTTCCAATAAACAAATTACTTGAATATATTCAATTACTTATCCTATTAGTACTCGTTCTGGTACACATAACTATATCAGCAAAACGTTGGCAAGACAAGAACAAGTCTGCGTTGTGGTTACTGTTTCATATTGTTCCACTTATCTGTTCTGTCAGTATACTCGCCGTCAAACTAACTTCAGGATGGTGGGAACTGTTCCATCTTATCACAGTTATTAATGGTCTTTGGACATGTGTTGAATTAGGATTCATTAAAGGTACTGAAGGTAGTAATCAGTATGGACCTGACTCCGAAACCTCATCAGAGACTGTAATTGATGCCTACATTAGCATTTGCGGAATAAGTTCAATCATTTTTGTTTTTGGCATCTTTTTCTTCGTTTTTAAGGAGGGAGCAGGTTTTCTATTTGGTGGTTTAGATATATGGCAGTTCTTGACAAGTGAAGAGTGGTATCCAACATCGCTTGAAAACAAAAGATACGGTACATTCGCACTAATACTCGGTACATTCAGTGTGACCGCACTGGCAATGTTGCTCGCTGTTCCATTTGGACTTGGCGCTGCAATCTATGTATCTGAGTTTTGCAGTCCAAAGTTAAGGGAAACCTTCAAAATTGTCATTGAATTTCTTGCTGCGATTCCATCGGTTGTATGGGGATTCATCGGGTTAACATTGATGAACCAACTAATCATCCAAGTATTCAATGCACCTATCGGTTTGACAATGCTTAATGGTGGTATTATGCTTGCATTGATGAGTGTTCCTATCATAGTTTCCATCGCAGAGGATGCCTTGAAGGCTGTCCCAGATTCTTATCGTGAAGCTGCAGAAGCACTTGGTGCAACTCGTTGGCAGGTTATATATAGAGTGTTATTACCCGCAGCAAAGAATGGTTTGTTGGCAGCGGTATTACTCGGTGCGGCACGCTCCATCGGTGAAACGATGGCTGTCCTGATGGCAACTGGACATTCAGTCAACATTCCATCTGGACCACTTTCGTGGATACGGACTCTTACAGCAACAATTGCAGCCGAGTTAGGTGAAGTCGCAAGAGGAGGAGAACATTACCAAGTCTTATTTATTATCGGCATCCTGCTATTTTCAATTACATTTGTGGTAAACCTTATTGCTGATTTAGTGATTAAAGGAATTCGTCAAAGTTAACACTGGGAACTATCAAGGAATTTATGAATACCGAAACTGATATATCTGCACAGGACATGTTTACTGAAACAGCCATCGGAAAACAGAACAGGCATATAGAGAATGTGGTCAAAATATTCTTCCTCATAATGACCTGTTTGATGATTCTGCCATTGCTTCTAATTATCGGATACCTTTTCTACAAGGCACTGCCAGTGCTGTCTCTTGATTTTCTGTTTACAAATCCGAAGGATAACATGCGGACTGGTGGCGTGTGGGCACCGTTCTTGGGAACAATATATCTGGTCGTGGTTTCGCTATTGGTTGCAGCTCCGATTGGCGTGTTTGCTTCTGTCTACTTGAATGAGTATGCAAGTGATAATTGGTTTACGCGTATAGTCAACTTGGCAGTAGTGAACCTGGCAGGAGTACCAAGTATTGTGCATGCACTGTTCGGTGTTGGGGCATTTGTGTTGTTTGCTGGTTTAGGTGAGTCAATACTTGCCGCATCCCTAACATTAGCAATTATGACATTACCTGTTATCATCGCAAGCACAACAGAAGCACTCAAAGCCGTACCGATGTCTTTCCGTGAAGCATGCTGGAATCTCGGGGCAACACGTTGGCAAACGATTCGTAGGATTGTTCTACCAAACTCAATAAGTGGTATTCTAACTGGTGTGATTTTACAGGTATCCCGTGCTGCAGGTGAAACAGCCCCTATTATGTTCACTGGAGCAGTATTTTTTAAACCTATTGCAGAAGGTGACTTTTTTGCATATAATATATTTGACCAGTGTATGGCACTTTCATTACACCTCTATACAATTTCTACACAGGTGCCGGATGTTACAGAAGGTATTCCTTATGGGACTGCGATTGTACTTGTTGGTAGTGTCCTACTTGTGAATGCAGCTTCAATAATACTGAGGGTATATCTTAGAACGCGTAAAAGGTGGTAGTCTTGGTATATGGGACGTGGGTGCATGTCACTGGTATCCTCAATCTCATAAACGAGGACAACTATCTCGCCAGAGGGCGTATTATAGGATGTTACCCATGTTGAATGATGTTAACAATGAATACACAGGTTTTCGAAAAGACTTATACGAAATAATAGAAGGACCTGTTATTAGTGGGATTATTCAATTTTTGATTCTCGCTTCTGCAATAGCCTTCGTTCTTGAGACTGAATCTGCATTTGATAAATATGAATCCTATTTTGTAATAATAGATTGGTCGTTTTTAACGCTTTTTTCAATAGAATATATTTTACGTGTCTACACCGCACCCGATAGGAAAGGATTTATATTCAGTTTCTTCGGTATAATTGATCTACTTGCGATTTTACCTGCTCTCGTGCTTATTCCTGGGTTTCGTGTGCTACGTGTTCTCAGATTCTTACGGATATTCAGAATCTTTAAAGCAACACGATTCGTCTTGGCAGTGGATAGAATGATCGAGGCGTTAGGTGAAGTCAGAAGGGAACTTCTGGCACTTGTAATTCTATGCTCACTGTTTGTTTATTTAGCTGCATGTGGAATCTATATCTTTGAAAAAGACGCACAACCTGAGTCATTTGGTTCTATACCAGACGCTATGTGGTGGGCAATTGTATCGCTAACAACTATTGGATATGGTGATGTGTATCCCGTAACCCCTGGCGGTAAAATCTTCACTGCATTGGTTGCCTTAGTAGGTGTAGGACTTATTGCTATTCCATCTGGATTATTAGCTTCCGTTCTAACTGAAGCAAGGGTGGAAGAGGAACTTCAAGACGAGGGCGATGGTGATAAAGATGAAAAATAGCAATGGGATTCTACAGAAGATTCTTGCATTTGTTGTTCTGTTGATCGTATTTCTTTTCTTCTCAGCATATTGTATATACCTATTTGAAAGATCGGAACAACCTAATTTGTTTCATTCAATCCCTGCAGCATTATCGTCCGTATTTCTAACATTTTTCACTGTTGGGTATTCAAGGATTCTCTACTATTTGCGAGTTATCTTAGGGATCGTAACTCGTAGAAAAGTATGTTTTATACATATCTGAACAGCCCCAGCGGGGCGGAATGTGTATAGAACATGAAACTCCCAGACACAAAGCCCCAGCGGGGCGACAGGTGGAAAAACAAAACTGGTTAGGATGCACAGCATTTCATTAAACAAATTTCAGATAACTATTAAAATTGTCCAAACTATAGTAATAATTTAGCGAAGCGAGGATTAAGTGGAAAACAAAATTGAAATTGCCAATCTAAAGGTGTCTTACGGAGATACACAAGCTTTGAATGGCATTTCCTTGAATGTTCATCCCAACGAGATACTTGGAATCATAGGTCCAGCACAATCAGGAAAAACAACACTGTTAAAGGTCATCAATCGCACTTTAGAATTCAATCAAGGAATTTCCGTTGAAGGCACTGTAAAGTTAGACGGTGTAGACATAAATTCAATTGGTGATGTTTATGGGTTGCGTAGACGAATCGGTATGGTTCTTCCTTTGCCAGTGGGGTTGCCACTTACCATCTACGATAACGTTGCCTTCGCTCCAAGGACAGCAGGAATCCGAAATAAAGCAGAAATAGATGAAATCGTTGAACGATGTCTACAGCAAGCAGCATTATGGGATGAAGTTAAAGATAGATTGGATTCTCTCGGAACAAAACTCTCAGGAGGGCAACAGCAACGGTTGACCATTGCACGCGCACTATCGCACCAACCTGAAGTTCTGTGTCTGGATGAATTCTCAATTGCTGTTGATCCGATTACAACGATGCGTATTGAAGATGTTCTAAAGACACTCAAAAACGAGATGACGATATTGCTCGTTACAAATTTAGTTCAACAGGCGAAACGATTGGCTAATCGCACCGCGTTTATGCTAAACGGAGATCTAATTGAAATTGACGAAACAGATGTTATTTTCTCGGATAATCCTTCGAATCGATCCACCTATGACTATGTAAACGGGAACTTTGGGTAACGGGATAGAGGAGTATACACTTGGAAACAAATAACTTCAGTATTGAAACAGAGAATCTTAGTCTCTGGTATGGTGATTTTCAGGCACTTATGGATGTAAGTGTGAAAATTCCCGATGGTAAAATCACTGGTCTTATTGGACCTTCTGGGTGTGGAAAAACGACTCTTCTCCGCTGTTTTAACCGTGTAAATGAGCGATACGGCAACGTTACAACAAAGGGAGAAATAAAGATATTAGGTAAGAATATCTACGATTCGGATGTTTCACTGTTGGAGTTGAGAAAAACTGTGGGTATGGTATTTCAACGTCCAAACCCATTGCCAATATCAGTCTATGACAATATACTCTTCGGTTTACGGATACATTCACAGTTTAGGAGTCTAACACGTACACAATCTGATGAAATCGTTGAAGAAGCATTAACCTCCGTTTTTCTATGGGATGATTTAAAGGATAAATTGAAAACACGAGCAACATCACTGCAACTTGAACAGCAACAGAAACTATGTATTGCCCGGTTGTTACCGTTGAAACCAAAGATAATCTTGATGGATGAACCTTGCTCAGCACTTGATGCCAAGGGCACACTTGCTGTTGAAGAACTGATGTCAGTCCTCGCTGGAACATATACTTTTTTAATTGTGACACATAATATGGCACAAGCACGACGAATTAGCGATGAGTGCATATATATGTTTCTTGGTGAGTTGATAGAACATCGGGAAACGCAAGCACTTTTTGAAACCCCTGAACATCCGAAAACAGCAGATTATGTGCAAATGCGCTACGGATAGGTCAAATTCAACAATAAATCAAGAGATTTTTGTTCCCATACTTGTCCCTTACGCCTGTCCGATGCAAGCATTTCTTTAGAAAAAATGCTAATATCATGAACAGGTCAAATCTGTTATATAATGTCATCGCTATAGTAATACTTGCATTAGTTTTATTTATGTTCTGGAACTTCGCAGCATCAACGTCTTATGTTGAGGGTAAAATCACATCTGGCGGGGTAGTTATAGATACTTTGTCCACAATTTATGGGTATCTTTACGGAATGATCCCGATATGTTGTGTTCTTATTCTCTTTAGTCTTGCAGTAGCATTTTACTTAGAAGAATGGTTATCACATAGATCTTGGCAGTATCGTATTATTGAACGGATAATTGCAATTTTTGCATGTATTCCATCATTAGTATATGGCTTATTCTGTGCTTACTTTATAGTTGTCAAATCACAGCAGATTTCTTATCTCACGCTAACAATTGCTGTTTTCTTCATTGTGGTTCCTGTTACAATTCGGACAACACAACAAGTGATTCAAAAAGTTGACTTATCTGTTCGTGAAGCGGCGTATGCTCTGGGTGCAAAGCGAATGCGTGTAATTGCTGACCATGTTATTCCAAACACCTTTCCGATGATATTGACAGGAATATTCACAACAATTTCACGAGTTCTTGCAATTGCGGCACTATTTATTGTAATTTGCGGATGGAAAATCACTGAATCAAATTCAAAACATTCTTTTGATATTCCAAATAATGCTATTGTTCTTCTATCATCCGCACTTCTGTTCAGTGTTATCTCATGTTTATTTGAAAAGAAAAAGTCTCTTTGATAAAATAAAACAAGATTAAACTATAATCTTCATTGTCAGACACAGTTTCTTAACATTATTAAAATTGGATTTATTGAGGAATGCCCCAACAAAGTAATCTTTCCACTCTTCACATAAGTGAATTGAATGTTTGGTATGGCAAAAACCAGATTCTTAAAAACCTGACATTTGATGTGTTATCTAAGCAGGTTACAGCCTTTATTGGACCATCAAATTCTGGCAAAACTACTTTGGTGCGTTGTTTGAACCGCTTAAATGATTTGTCTGTGGATTTTAGACACACCGGAAATATACTTTTTAAGGGGAAGAATATTTATGCCTCAAAGATAAATGCATCCGAAATAACTAAACAGATAGGGATGATTTTTCAAAAGCCGATCCCTTTCAGTAAATCAATATATGACAATGTTGCCTATGGTGTGCGTATAGATGGTATAAAAGATACTATACAACTCGACGATATTGTTGAGGATAGTCTTAGGAAGGCGCAGCTATGGGATGAGGTTTGTGACAACCTGCAATCTTCTCCTGATATTCTTTCTAACGGGCAACAGCAACAACTATGTGTTGCTCGTGCATTAGCAGGTAATCCAGAGGTGCTAATTTTTGATGAACCGTGTGAACAACTGGACGCTACTGAAACCCCTAAATTGGAAGCAATAGTTCAGAGCCTAAAAACCCAATATACGTTAATCTTTGTTACCAACAAGAGAAGACAAGCAGCACGCGTATCAGACGTGGCTGGTTTCCTTTGTTGTGGTGAGTTGGTAGAATTCGGACAAACAGAACAGATTTTTACGAACCCAAAGGATAAACGGACTGAGGACTATGTTACAGGTAGATTGGGTTAAGATAAATTGTAAGGAAGTTTAGATGCAACATTACCTTGAATCAGAACTCAAAGAACTTCAGCACCAACTCCTTAAAATGGGTGGAATAGCGGAAAACATGTTGCGAGATGCTATTCAATCAGTTTTAAATCGTAATGAGGATCTGGCTCTACGGGTTATCGCAATCGATGATACAGTTGACAAGCTTGAGAACGAAATTGAAGCGAGATGTATCCAGCTCATTGCACGCCACCAACCTGTAGCCTTTGAATTGCGGTATCTGACGATGGCAATGAAGGTAAACCGAAATATTGAAAGGTTAGCCGACAAATGTGTCTCTATTGCAAGACGTAGTCTTGAACTGTTGGAATTTCCGCCAATGCAGCCCTTCGTTGATCTCCCATCTATAACCCTAATTATACAAGAGATGGTAAAGGATGCACTTGATGCTTTGGTCAATCGAAACGCCGAACTTGCGAGAGAACTCAGAGAACGTGATGGCAAAGTTAATACTATATACGAACAAATGGTCCGTGAACTATGCACTCTTTTGACTGACCAACCGCAACTCATACAAACCGGTATCAGTCATCTACTTCTTTTTCGTCATTTAGAACGAGTCGGCGACCTTGCAGCAAATATCGGTGAAGAGGTATATTACCTCGTTGAAGGTGAGGTAATTCGGCATACAAACATCCCTCGATAGACCGTTTAAACGCTAATGAAATAATTGCTGTTAATCGTCCTTTGGATAAAAATGTACATCTCTTTGTGGGAATGGGATTCTGATGTCATATTCCTTGAACTTTTCCCAAATCATAAAATGCAAGTCACTTGCTACATCAAATCGCTTGAACGAGTCTTGAATCCATGCCAATAGTTCAAAATCTAAAGATGATTCACCAAAATTAGTAAACCGGACAAAAGGGGCTGTGACGTTCTCCATATTACTTGTCGGTTCTTTTATCACTTCAGGATGTTCGTGTGCCACCTCAATCAGTGCTTTTCTGACAAGTTCTACGTCTGAACCGTATGAGACACCGACTGGAACATGAACACGGAACCGATAATTGTAGTGTGTGAGATTATGTACGGGTTCAGTAACCAATTGTGAATTTGGAACAATTACCTCCTTTTCATCAAGTGAAATAATGACTGTTGAACGGAGATTGATACTACTCACTCTACCGAATATATTAACGTCTATTATTTCTACTAAATCCCCAATTTTGATGGGTCGTTCAAAAATCAGAATCAATCCTGCTAACAAATTGGCAACCGTATTCTGTAAACCGAAACCGATACCGATACTCAACCCACCAAAAATAATCGCTAAACTTGTGAAGCTTATTCCAAGGGTATTGAGACTGATTAGAACACCCAATGTAATAAGTATAAAGTGGAAAAACCGAAGTATGATGAATTGCGTATGTCTATCAATTTGGAATCCTTGTAATACTTGTCGCTGAAGGACTAATTGCGCGTACTTTGACAGAACATACATTCCGAAGATGATAGCAAATCCATAAAAAATGCTTGCTAAGGTTAATCTCTGTGCATCGCTATCAACTGTTTCAGTTTTTCTACCAAGTAGAGTTTGGAATAACGAAGAAAGCCCAGTAGATTCTTCAGACTTTTGTGTTGTTTGGAATAGTTCCGCAATTGGATAGTTAAATATCTTACCAAATAGTCCTGTACTAATTTGGGCAACGTTGAATGCAACCGCTATACCAATCACCAAGATTATTAGAAAAAGAATGGCAAGCAATCGGTTTACGAAATTCTGTGTTAAATTCAACCGATCAAATAGACGACGTAACCATCTCCGTAAATAACCAGCAACCACCACCGATGCAACCAAAATAGCGGCAAACACTACAATTTGCCAGACTTTAATGTCATTATCCAAAGTGATAACGGTTATTTCGAACAGGTCACCTATCTGTTGTATCAATTCATCCATCTGATGTTATCTCACTTATCTACTGCAATCTGCTCAATAGAATGAATCTAAATGACATCGTTAACATTTTGGAAATGTTGCAGTACGGCAGTTAATCGGCAGAATTTATGTCTTCTGCCATAAGTTCAAAGATCGCTAAATCTACCTGTGTTGATCTATGTACAACCTATTACACCCATGATTCTTAGTTCTCATAATTAGTACTTTGTCAACGAATACTTCTAACCTAACATACAGAAACTAATTTATACATTTCAAGTTCAGAATTTAGAGCCATTTCTTAACTTTGAAAAAGATAAACATTGTAATACCAATAAGGACCATTACAGATAATACAACTGGATATCCCCATGGTATTTCAAGTTCAGGCATAACTTTAAAATTCATACCGTAAATACCTGCAATGAAGGTCAGAGGTATGAAGAATGTGGCAACTACTGTCAATACCTTCATTACTTCATTCATTTTATGATTTAGTGCAGAACTATAAGTATCAAACAAACCTGATGCACATATCCGTAACGTATCCAATGAATGAATTAATTGGTTTAGATGATCATATACATCTTTGTAATAGAGGTCAATATCTCCTTTGAGTATAGGAATTTCTTCACTTAATACTTCCTCTATTACATCGCGTAGTGGAATTATAGGTTTACGAAGTAATAGAACTTGTCCCCTTAAATTATTGATTTTTTTTAGTATTTCAGGTGTGGGGTTAGTTATAGTTTCTTCTTCTATTGTTTCAATTTGATCGCTAATTTGCTCTATCACGACAAAGTAATTGTCAACGATTAGATCAATCAATGCGTAGGCAAGATATCCAGACTGCATCATCCGAATTCTACCTTGTTGATTTTCAATCCTATCGTGGATAGGTTTAAATAACTTTTCTCCACTTTCTTGGATTAAAATAACGTGGCTTTGACCGATGATCAAATTTATTTGTATGTCAGATACACTATACGTCTCAGGATTATAACTTAGACCTTTGAGTATAATGTATGTATATTCATCAAATACCTCTATCTTGGGAAGTTGAGTCGGATTCATAATGTCTTCAAGGACAAGTGAGTTGATATCAAAGTGTTCACCAACCTCTCTGATGAAATTCTCCTCATGGATTCCTTGAATATATATCCATGTTACTGTTTCAGCATTCTTAAATGTCTCACATTCCTCAATCATTTCAATAATGTTTTCATGATAATACGACTCATTATAATCAATTTGGGTAATCTGGGTTGGTTCTGTCCGTTCATCACCGACATAAACAAGAGTTCCAGGAGGCAGTCCAACCTTATGAGAATATCTATTGAATAGATTAGATAGTGGGTTTTTCAATTGATTAGTGTCTCCCAACAATTGGATCCAGTGATAGTAAGATGGTAATTTGCATTATACTGTGTCATTTTTGTCTTTCAATAGAAATAGTGGAGGTTATCAATACTATATCTTGATTAGTAATGGGTTTAACATCCTGTGAAAATGTTGGCAGATTCTAATCAATTGCAATCTGTTCAATAGAATGAACGAATAAGACATCATTAACATCTTGGAAACGTTGCAGTACGTCTGTCAAGCGGTCGGAATTTATGTCTTCTGCTGTTATGCCGTAGATTACCAAATCTGCTTGAGCGGATCTATGTGCTACTTCTTGTTCTAATCCTTCCTCACTATCATAAGGTACAGAGGTGACATTCTGCATAGAAATAGGAAGTCTTCCTTCTTTGATAACATCTGAGAGTCTGTTAGCATCCAATTCAGCTTCCCAAGAACCGGAACATGCAAATAGACGGATCTTGGCACGTTTCCATTCAGGATGTCCCACAAGTATATATGCCAGCAACAACATCATAGGCACATTGCTGATATTGTCATCGGTTACCCATACATGTATAGAGGAACGGTATCCAAAACGGTATTTCGTTGAACGTAGGATAAGGACATTGAATAGAGATGCAACAGCAAGTTGTGTGCCGAGTTTAACTTCGTCTATTTCTTCAGGATGGTTTTTATCGAATTCCAGTAGGATGGAGTTATTTGGCAAACCACTAATCCCAGGCATCTGGAGAGCGTGAGCCAAGGCAAGAGGGAAGGTTGGACAAATAAGCGAATCTACAAAGATACCAGCACCACTTGCCTCAGATTGTTGAATTAATGCTTCAACATGAATACGTGCAGTAATTTCTTCTGTAAAAGAATATTCTCCAGGGAAAAATTGGATAAAGTGTCCAAATCCTTGTCTATGGCATATCCAACGTAGGAGGTCAAAATGACCGAGACGTCGTTCTCCGAATTGTGTTATCGCAACGATGGAAGGTCGCCAACCACTGTCGGATGCACCTGCTCTGCTTTTCTGTAGTGTCGTCTGAAGCCATCTTGTTAATTGAAACATCGTCCCTTGAAATATACCTGTGATACCGAGAGGTTCACGGTTTCCGCGACGAAGTCCAATATAGATTGCGAGCATGATAAATATTGAAAGGGATGCATAGAACACATCTATCTGGAGCATCATTAAACCGCACATTACGGTTCCTAAGAGTGATACATACCATCGTGAATGGAATGTTGGTCGGTAAGATGGATTTCCTGCAAAATGTTCAAGAAATGACACAATGCATAATGCGCCATAAGTAACAAGAAAGAACATGGTTAGAATCCGAGCGATGAAGTTTAGTTCTCCAATAGCAACGAACACCAGTGCAACTGCACCAGAGACGAAAGTTGCGGGAATCGGTTCTTGACTTTTTCCTACACCTGTTCGCATGAGCCGGTTTAAACCTGGTATGGGTAAAACGTCGTCTCTTCCAAGTGCTTGCAGTGTTCTGGGAGCAATCATAATAGAACCGAGTGCTGATGATAACGATGCTGCACCTAATCCAATAAATATTGCTGGTCCCCAAGCAGAGATTTTTGCCATTATAAATGGGTCATTCGCAAGAAATTCAGGTAATGCACTTTGACATAGCTTAAATGCCACAAATATATATATAACCATACCAGCAAGTGTAGCACTGATAGTTCCAAGTGGGATACTCCGTTGTGGATTCTTCAAATCACCGGATAACCCTAAACCAGCAATCATCCCTGTAAAGGCAGGAAAACAGATAGCAAATACTTTACCAAAAGAATCAGCACCATCCTTTATTCCTTCCGTGATATTTAATGTTTCAGGACGAAATGGCACCTCGACCCCTTCAACCAATATGGTAGTACCTGGATTTCCAAGAAAAAATGTAGTAAGTGATACAGTCAGAATTCCACAGATCAACCATAACATTGAAACCCCAATGTTGGCACCTTTCGTCAACATAATGATGATAAGAATCAATGTGCCTGGGATGCTGATCCACCGGACATCAATAGCTTCCTTAAAGAATTCTGGATATTTTGCTACAAACATATCTAGTACAGGTTGAAAAGCTTCGGCAAATGCGACCATGTAAAATGCTATTGAAATTGCTTGCGAAATATACAGTGCTATTCCAATAGTACCACCGATACTTGTTCCGAATGAACGGCTAACGATATAGTAGGCACCACCACCAGCAACTCTACGGTTTGTTGCTACTTCTGAAACGGCAAGTACTGTTGGAATAGTTACCAGATGTCCAAGCACAATGATCGCAAGACTTTTCAAAAACCCGACATGACCTACTGCATAACCGAACCGTAGGAATAGTATTGCCCCCAATATAGTACTTATTGAGGCAAGAAAGACAGGAGCAGTACCAAATCCATGTCCATGTTGTTCAACACCATTGTTCCAATCAGAACCCGACTGATTTGGTTGTTTCAATTTCGAAAACATATTATGATTCCTTCAGCAAAGTGCTGATAACTTAATCATGATTTCAACTGCAATGTCCCACAAGCATTATGACTTTATGTCAAGGAGATTGATATGATAATATAGGAAATACAGTTTAGGTTACAGTGTAACTCGTAAAATAGATAGATATTTATAGTGTAAATTATTAGTTAATGGTGCGCTATTATATGATAATGACCCACTTAAACGCAATCCGAGACGCGTTGTAAGACTAAAAGTAATTGCTGGTTCAGCAGAAAAACGATAGTTCTTGAAACCTACTTCTGGTGTGAATTTCACTACGGTATTTAACTTTTTCCAACCTATAGAGGAAAATGCTAACCATCGAAACGAAGTAGGATCAAATTTTCTCAATGTTAGATCTTTGTGTGGTTGTATGTTTTCTATGAAATAACCTATACCTCCCGAAATTCGAAGGGAATCTTTCTCATATATCCCAGGTCGGATATAACTTCCGATTTGGGAAGTCAATGCACTACCTGCACTAATGTTACGTTCTAAATCCGTAAATGCTTCTATGCCAAATTTATTAATCCGCATACCACCTTGTATGGACCTTGACGATTTCTGAAAGGACACCTTCATCTCCAGAGGCACGCGAACCAAAAATACCTCCCCAACCGTTTATATTCTTAAATGGTAGAACTGCGGTTAATGATAATGTTTGCGATGCACCATCACCTGAAAATCCGAAATCCACTGTTTTGGCATCGGTTGGTAAGTCAGCAAATTGACTGTATGCGGGAATTGCTAAACAAATCAATAGAATTACTAACATACCCAATGCATAATTGACATGTTCATCCTTTTTATCGCTGTTCATTAGTTGGTTATGTTTTAGACTAATCATATATTTGACTTAGTATTACATGTATGTCCGAACCATTTCTCCTTGAATTCAATTATTATATCTGTTAATAAGGATTCCGATTAAACATGTATCTGTTAAACTTCCAACAATACAACCCATTAATGCCCAATTATATCTCTGTTTTTTCATTTCGATTTTATAGGTATCAGTATAAAAAGCAACATACTTCGCGGACTTTCCTAAAAAACGTGCAGAAGGAATTGTTTTATCGTTACGTTGTGAATATACAGGACCAATAATAGGGAAAAAACAACCTGCGGTGAACCATAATGTTTTGTTAATATGCGCTTTTACATCTCGTTTTGCATCTGCAACAGCATTAGTCTCAGCCGATTTACCGCCATCGGTTGTATCTTTTTCACTTCCTGGATGATTATGATTCATCTTGTCTACAATTTGGTTTTCACCAATATCATACTGTACGGGATCTAGGTCATGTGCTTGAATATTAATTAGTAATGGAGTACTAAACATGAGCAATGTTACAACTAAAACCAAAAGATTAAAATACGTATTTATCTTCATTCTATCTCCTTCAGGTTTTCACTTGTACTTCTATTTTCATAGCATTTGCAGTGAATATCTCAAAGATTTCAAATCACTATTCAACACAAAGGATTGGTATTTTCAGAAAGTTAATACTTCTTAGTATAGACATGTGTTGTAGAAGTTTCAGACCAGTATAGTACGAGTAATTTACCGTCCCATGTATATGTGCTGTTTGATGGTGTCTGTATTCCGTCATCATACCAATTGATTATGCCTTTATTTTCATCAAACGGCTCAATTAACTTATAAGCACCGGAATAGAATTGTAGATTTTCCTCAAATTGTCTTGTAAATGTACTCGTTGTTAGTCGTAATACCCCTCCTTGGGTGTCTACGGTTTCACCATCTACTTGTGTAAGAACAAGTTCATATTCTCCACTAAGTGCGTTTGCCACTTCGTATGCTTTTGAAAAGACAAGGATCGTTTCGGTCTTAGAGATAAGTTCTTCACCGTCGTCTTTCACAGAAACACGGACTGTAACAGTCTTCGGAGGTGTAATTTCATCATTAAATTCTGGAGCAGTCCATTGCACTGTGGGTTCACTATCGCCTTGTAGGACTCCGTCAGATACATACCATGAATAAGTTATGGTGTCATCCTCTGGGTCGTAGGCACTCACTGTGAATTCGACGGTTTCGCCGTATTCAACTTGTTTTGGTACGTCAAAACTGTTGATTGTGGGTTCTGCGTTTCTCCAATTCTCATATAAATCGCAACTACACAACAATGTCCCTATGAGTATTAATAGGATCACAGTCCCATATCGTAGGGAATTCAACAAAAATTTCATCTATTGTTCCACCCCAAATTTCCAATTATGTATATGCTTAGATGGTTATGCATTGTGTTGGTTCGTTCTATTATAGTAAGAGCCATAATTATCTACACACTACGGTAGGTTCAGTTTCCTAACCGAATCGGTGTTTATTCGGTCTCATAGATGCGGTTAGGAAACTGTATCTACCGAAGCGTATGCAATTATTTTTAGGTTTCACTATAAGTATTATTTTGATATTAGATGTAGATATTATGATAAGTCCAACACTAAAAAGTAATTTCTCTACTGATATTTACCCAAAGTAGTTTATCACAGCAAAATTTATAATGGTTTATATTATACTTAGTGAATAGTCATTTGTCAAATGAAATGGCACAACGAGCAGGATTTTTTAGTTTTAAGGAACTTCTGTTGATACTTGTTACAAAGCGTTAAGATCGTAGGTTGAGGATTACTTGCGATATATACCCTTAACACGTGTAGGTCAGAGCAAGCGTAGTTACCTATATCATTGGAAACCTACTGAATTCGTATGTGTCTTATGCCACTACGATCAATCCGACCTACGCGTGTTATTTAGACATTTACGGTTGTAAAATAAGTTGCTGAATTATCGAAAATTAAATTAGCAAGGAATAGAAGTTGACAACCTGTGTGTATTACTGTAGACTACAATAAGAACTTTTGCTTTATTACAATTTGAAACTACATGGACAATCAACCTACCGTATTATCAAAACCCTCTCAAATTCCTACCCACGGAGTTACATTCAAATCCATACTAATTGCTACTGTCCTAATCCCTATAAATTGCTACTGGGTAATTGAAATGGAGGTAATCCGATATTCAGGGCATCCAGTAACGATTTCACTCTTTTTTAATGTTATTTTTAGTTTGTTTGTGCTAATAGGGTTTAACCAATTGTTGCGCCGTTTTCTACCACGTATTGCATTGGTTCAAAGCGAATTGGTCATTGTTTATCTCATGCTATCTATTGCATCAGGAATAACAGGACACGATATGTTGGAAATATTGGTGCCGATGTTAGGACATGCATTCCGCTTTGCGACTCCAGAAAATGAATGGCAGCAGTTGTTTTTACCGTTCCTCCCAGAATGGCTTACGGTTAGTAATAATAGGTTATTACAAGGTTATTATGAAGGAGATCTACCACTTTATACAATTGAGACCTTATTTGGTTGGGCAACACCTGTCTTGTGGTGGACAGCATTTATCAGTGTATTAGTATTCGGTATGCTGTGCATAAATGTAATCATACGCAAACAGTGGATTGAATATGAAAAACTCAGTTATCCAATAATACATCTGCCACTTAATCTAACAGAAACGGATCATAATCGATTTTTTAAGAATAAATTAATGTGGTTAGGATTTGGCATTGCTGGGGGTTTGGCATTATGGAACGGAATCAGTTTTTTATTTCCATTTCTACCTGAATTACGTACCCGTAATCAGAGTTACCAGATTTTCACAGAGAGTCCTTGGAACGCTATGGGTAGAATTCCGTTTTCGCTATATCCATTTGCTATTGGTCTTGGATTTTTCATTCCACTTGATCTCTCATTTTCTTGCTGGTTTTTTTTCTGGTATTGGCGTTTATTACGGGTAGTGGGTGCAATGTTTGGATTTAGAAATCTCCCCGGCTTTCCATATATGCACGAACAAGCATCTGGGGGATATCTGGCATTGTGCGTATTGGCTATATGGGCAAGTCGACGACATCTTCTCCATGTGGGGCAAATGATATTTGGTCGAAACACATCTCAAGAGGATACAGATTCTCCGATCTCATACGGCGCAGCGGTTTTTGGTCTGATTGCAGTGATGATTGCTTTGGTTATATTTTGTTACTATGGTGGTGCAAACGTTTGGGTGATGTTTGCATTTTTTGCTATATATTATATGATTTCTATAGCAATCACCCGTATGCGTGCGGAGTTAGGTACGCCTGTTCATGACTTGCACTATTCCGGACCTGATCAAATTTTAACACGGGTCATAGGAACACGACGGTTAGGTAGAGATAATCTCATCATGTTCTCAATGTTTTGGTTCATCAACCGGGCATATAGGAGTCATCCGATGCCACACCAATTGGAAGGATTTAAAATAATTGAACGCACGAACATGACGATGCGTAGGATCGTCTTTGCTTTGATGTTAGCAACCGTATTGGGGTCATTGGCAGGTTTTTGGTCATTAATTGATAGAGGATATCAATTAGGTATGGAAGTGCGAGCTTCCTCTCCATCCTTGACAGCATTTGGTATTGAACCGTATCGACGTTTAGCAGGCTGGCTTCAATCTTCATCTGACACACTCATACCAGAAAGTGGGTTTATGGGATTTGGTTTTCTAATGACAACTGTGTTGATGTTATGCCGCATGCGTTTTGTGTGGTGGCCGTTTCATCCTGCTGGGTTTGCTATTTCTACAAGTTGGGGCATGAATGTTACATGGGGTTGTCTTTTCATGAGTTGGTTAATTAAACTGATTATTCTCAAGTATGGTGGACCTGTGAAATATCGTAAGATAGCCCCTTTTTTCTTGGGTCTTATTCTTGGAGAATTCACAGTAGGAAGTATCTGGACGATTATAGGAATTGTTGGGGGAATACCAACCTACGGTTTCTGGGTTTAATTAATTTCTTTCCTCGGGTTGATAGCCAGATTTAAAGGTAAAAGGAGTAAGATAATACAGCATAAACCTGTTATTATCCATTCTTGTTGAAGTGGAACTATACCTAATATATTTCGCATTGGTTCAATATACATAGAAGACACGTGAATACAAATTGCTAATATGAGTATAAAAAGTAACCTAATATTTATAAACATTCTTTTAAACAGAGATTCCCAGGGGTATCGTACGCATTGGAAGTAGGAAAATATCTGAGCTAAAACCAGAGTTGTGCAAGCTGCGGTTTGTGCCTCTATGAGATTTGATTCGGTTGATGTAGTTGTTACTACCAAAAAATGGATTATCGTCATTAGACTGATTACAAAACTGCGACATACGATATCAAAGACAGCAGTTTTTGGAATCAGTAAGGTTACTCTTCTTGGTAAATGTTGTTTTACATTGACAGATATTCTATCGTATCCTAATCCTATAGCTGGAATCATCGTGGTTAAAAATTGAATCCAGATAACATGTGTTAGTGTTAGAGGCATCTCAAAGTTGAATGCTCTGGATAATATTAATCCAAAAATGACTGTCAAAAATTGCGTGAGTGTGCATGAAAGGCACCACCGAAGTGCCCCTGATAGGTTGTTATAAGCCTCACGTGCATAGAGAAGACAATCTTTAACTGCTTTGAATCCTTTATCAACAATCAGACAATCTGCATGGTCTTGTGCGAAATGTGTAGCGTAACTTGTATCGGCAAATGCAAGATTAGCAGCAATCATTGCACGTTGATCTTTCGAATACTGTCCTAAGTACCCTACAGAATGATTATGTCGTTTTAAGCTAAGCACAATATCCCGACGTTGTTCTTGGGTTGGTTGTGAATAAGCATTCCAATTTGGCACTTCTTTATCAAACTCTTGCGTTGAGAGATTAATGAGTTCATCTCTTGTTCCAACCGAATTACGTGTATGTATTAACCCAAGTTCTTTTGCTAAATCAGTTGTTGATTGTTCATTACTATCACTAATAAGGATGACCTTTAATCCGGTATCAAGGAAAGATTTAATCACATTTTTTGTTTCATCAGTATCAGTGACAGAGAAACCGATGAATCCTAAAAAGGTAGATGCTCCTTGAACTTCCGATGGATTAAGCGGTACATCGGAGTGTATAGTGGCAACCCCGTAAACCATATCTCTGGTATTTTGCATGTATTTGAGTGTTTCAATATATATCTCGTATTGATCCTGATAGAAACCGGTGATTTCACCGTTGATAAGGATTGAATTGCATGCTTCAAGCACATTACTTGCGTTCCCAAAAATTAGGTTGAGATACTCATTTTCATCTGATTCAAATACATGGAGTTCATATCCGAAATTTGGGGTCCATGGGTATTCAGCAACAAGACGCATATCTGATTTAAGATCTGTCAACTTGTATCCAAGTTGATCTAGTGTTTCTCTGATAACATGCTGATGTACGTGATCAATATCGGTTCTATCATAGTAACGTTCACCAGAAGTACCCAATCCAGCTGCCAGAACGAGACCCGGAGCACCTTGAGGGATTTGGAAGCTTGGAGGTATATTGTTGACTCGATTACTTTTTTCTTCTGGGGTATATGAATCAAGCGATTGTAACCACTTTTCCCATGCCGATCTATTAACCAATTGTTCATCAACAAAAATATTTGAAATTGTAAGAGATTTAGTGCTTGCGATTCCTTTTTCATCAGAACAAAAAGCTGTTAAACGGTTTAATTTCTCAAAGAAATTTCTATTCCGAAGGACTATACCCTTTTTAAGTAATTTGAAGGTATTCAAATCAAGTATTGCTTGTAGTAGTAAATTTAGGTTATAAGGTGTTGCGGCGATTGCAAATATTAGACCAACATGAATAAGCTCCATCCAATTAGGTTGTTCATTTAGTTGTGATGTTTGCCACCAATCAATAGCAACTGCTAATCCACCCACAACCAAACCCGTCACCAATAGAATATCATGAAAAAACTTAATCTGATTTTCGGCAACAGTCATTTCATTCGGCATAGGACGGTTAGGAGCATGGTTCTGATTCATTTCCAACTCATCACCGATTTTAACAACGATTGCTTGACCTATTCCTGTATCAACATAAGTGCCACCAAAAACCATATTGGTTTGTCTTTCTGGTGGTAGACCTACTTCGTCTATTTCCTGTGTAGTCTTATCAGCTGATCCGCTACTTCCAAATAAACCAGATTCATTTACAGTTAAACCATCTGCTTCAACGATACGTGCATCTGCTGGAATGTAATTACCTGGTCTAAGTAGTAAGAGATCACCAGGTACAATATCAGATGAGGGGCATTTCTCTTGCTTTCCTTGTCGAATAACTGAAACGGTTAGGTTGAAATGCAATTTAAGTCGGTTTTTCTTTTTCTGTAAACTAATTACAACAATTATAGACCATGAAATAGAAAGAACAACAATTGCACTAATAAGTATAATTGTCGTTACTTTATTCAAGAGTCCGAATACAACTATTGCGATAACTAAAAATAGTAATCTCCAGTTAAATATATGCTCAAAAAAAGATCCAATTTGCAAAGAATCGATTTGAGATTTCGGTTCATTTTTACCATAACGAATTTGTAGGTCCTCTACATCAGAATGGTTTAACCCGGCTTCCAAATCGGTATTAAATTGGTTTAGCAGAAAAGAGATGCTTTCTGCATAAAAATTAGACATATTCTTTCCTAACGTCACTCGTTTTGGACAACAGTAATGATATAATATAGAGAAATGGATTATGTATTATCGGAGATGAGACTTGCCCCATTTACATCAGTTCCTATCACCAGTATATCACTTGGTATTTCGTGTTGCTTAAAGACATTTTGCATGTTTTTTCCTACTTCTTGCATGTTATCAAGACAATATGCAGCGATAGTTGGTCCCGCACCACTCAACGCGATACTTAGTGCACCTGCTGATAAAGCAGCTTCAACAACATCATCAAATCCAGGGATAAGCGTGCTGCGATATGGTTGGTGCAGCTTATCTTTCATTGCAGTAGACAACATCTCCAATTGACCTGTAGCGACACATGCCACCAGTAGTGAACTACGACTAATATTATAGATAGCGTCAGAAAAATCTACTGTTTTTGGCAATATGTTCCGTGCTTTCTGTGTGGATAATGTAAACTCTGGAATTGCAAGTACTACATGTAATGCTGGGTCACATTTTAACTGTATAGTGTGTATATGTTTATCTTCTTGGACAGAAATAACCAAACCACCATACAAAGATGCAGCGACATTATCAGGATGTCCCTCAAGGGTTGACGCAATATTGAGGATATCTGACCGAGAAAACGGATTCTCACACAATAGATTCGCTGTCAATAATCCGCCAAGAATAGCAGTACCACTACCACCTAACCCACGAATGGCAGGGATACCATTCGAAATTGTCAATTTTAATCCCTTGGGTTGCGTTTTTCCACTCTTCTTATATACGGTTTCTACTGCTTGAAATGCAATGTGTTCAGTACTATTCGGTATTTTGTCAGCATCAATGCCACTCACCACAACTTCAGTCTTGTTCCCGGTTATTTCTAAAGTTACAGTGCTATAGAGTTGCAATGCAAGACCAAGTACATCAAAGCCAGGCCCCAGATTTGTAGTGCTGGCAGGAATGCGCGCGGTTGCTTTTAAGGACATACGAATAATTCTCTATTGTGCTCTACAACTTTGCTAATGCAGTGTCGATTCGACTTAATGCATCGTTAATATTATCCAAAGAATTGGCATAAGATAATCTGAGGTAACCATCACCATATTTTCCGAAAGCAGTACCAGGCAATAGTGCGACACCAACTTCATCCATCAAATAGTCAGCAATTGCTTCACACGATTGGGGTAGTTGTGTGACATTCGGAAAAACATAGAACGAACCGAGTGGTTTGACACACGAGATTCCATCTATAGCATTTAATCCATCAACAATAGTATCTCTGCGTAATCTAAATTCCTCTACCATTTCTGAAACAAAATTTTGGGGACCAGTCAATGCTTCAATACCAGCAATTTGTGTAAAAGTTGCTGTACATGAATTTGAGTTGATAGTCAACTGTGTTATCTTGTCAGCGATCTCGCGCGGAGCAATTCCATATCCAAGTCTCCAACCGGTCATAGCGTATGTTTTTGAATGACCGTCAATCAGTATAGTGCGTTCTTTCATTCCTGGGAGACTGATGACACTTTTGTGGGATCCTTCGTAAAGTAGGCGAGAATAAACTTCGTCAGTCAGGATATAGAAATTGTGTTTTTCGGCGAGTTCGGCAATGGTTTTGAGATCAGTTTCTGTAAGTGTTCCGCCAGTTGGGTTTTGTGGAGAATTGAGTATCAGTAATTTTGTGCGATCAGAAATTGCATTGATTAAATCCTCAATTCTAAAGCGGAAGTCTACCTCTTCACGAAGAGCAAGAGGAACGGCTTTGCCGCCAATAAAATCAATCACCGATTCGTAAACTGGGAAACCGGGTTCAGGATAGATTACTTCATCACCATCATCTATTAGAGCTAAAATAGTGAAGAAAATAATTGGTTTGGCACCAGGAGTGACAGTCACTTCGTCAGGATGTATGTCAACACCTCGCGTCTCAGCAATATGTTGTGCAACAACTTCTCTAAATTCGGGTAACCCTGCTGATGGACAATAACCTGTATGTCCATCCTTCATAGCCTTGTATGCTGCTTCACAAACATTCATTGGGGTCGAAAAGTCTGGTTGACCTATTTCTAAATGAATAATATCTCTGCCTTGTGCTTCTAAGCTTTTTGCTTTGGCTAATACTTCAAATGCCGATTCTGTTCCCAAGCGACTCATCCGCTTGGCGAATGTAGGGCTTACCAAAATAATCCTCCTTTTTGTCACACTGCGAGTTTATGTCGCATCATTGCCCTTTATAATCCTAATTAAAAAACTTCATTCGGAAGTTTCATTAACACTCAATGGTGATACCTATTCTGGTTTTATGATGAAACCGTTTGTCCCTACTAACCATGCATTTTGTTTATCAAGAATGGCTACCTTTTCCATCTTTACTTCTGATTCTTCGAGTGTCCAAGACTGTCCTCCATCGGTTGTGCTCAATACAACACCGACCCCGATATCACCACCAACAGCCCATCCGATATTTTTATCTGCAAAACGTACGCTACGTATTATTTCTTCGGTGCCACTTGTTTGTTCTGTCCAAGTGTTTCCACCATCATTCGTATGGAGTATAAGACCGTTTTCACCTACTGCCCAACCTACTGATGCATCGAGAAAGAAAATGTCTTCAAGAATATCCTCTTTTCCTGTCTCTTGTGGAGTCCACGTCTGCGCACCATCTTCAGTTTTTAAGATAACGGTTTTTTGTGTTTTTTCTGTAGGGAAAACTCGTACTCCTGCGACCCAACCATTTTGTTCGTCAATGAACTGAACAGCATTGAACATACTTGCATCGTCATCACCAACTTCTCCTACAATTCCACCTTGTAGAACTTTCCATTGTCGTCCACCGTTTTTTGTTGAAATAATGGTATCATTTTGTCCAACTGCGAATCCAACATCTTTGGAAACGAAATAGATACTTGTCAAGGTAGTTCCGACTTTACTAATTTGTATATCCCAGTCTTTACCGTTGGTGGTATTGGCAATTATTCCTTTTTGTCCGACCACCCAACCGTGATTAGCATCAAAAAAATAGATTTCGGTCAGGTCTGATTCCAACTTGATTTCTGATCTTTCCCATGTTTTCCCACCATCCATAGTAAATCCTATGAAACCAGGATTTTCAAAATCTTCAAAGGATGTACCTGCTGTCCACCCTGTTCTTTTGCTTGTAAATGCAATCGTCATATAATCACGAACAGCTGGATCACTTTGCTGCAGGATAACCCATCCTCCAATGGCAGGTAATGTAAATATCAAACTACATAATATAGTTAATTTAATGATATATGATTGGTGTAGAAATGACTTTAATCTGCTCATTTTTTCTCCTTTATTAAAAAGAACCTATTATAAAAATCTGATTTATAGTATAACTGTGATTCTAACAATTAGTCAAATATTTGTAAATTAAATACATAAATATATATTACGTTGAAATGAAATCTTACATTCAAATATGATTTATAGGTATCAATAGGTAATGTTGTATCTATAGATACGACTCATTATAGTTGATTATTGCCTTCATGAATATGATATTAATGGTATGATATGCGTATCCTTTTATTTTGCTACAATGATTGTACCAGTCTTGAAACTTTCTCCGACCTGTAATTGATATAGATAAATTCCACTTTCAACAATATCACCATTATCATTTTTCCCATCCCATCTCAATTCGTTATCACCGAGTTGAGCAGTGAGTGTTTTTACCAATACACCATTAAGATTATAGAGAAGTACACTGAACTCTCCATCACTATCGTCTATAGTCTGTATGGGAAATATGACCATATTAAAATCGGGGTCACTTGAAAGTGGTGTGAACGGATTTGGATAAGGTCTATTAAAAATACGGTATCTTTTCTTGACTGGTGCAGATCTATTATTTGCTTCGTCTATTGCGACTACTGCATAAGTATAACTACCAATGGTCAAAGGTCTACGATCTATATATTCATATTCTGTAGTGTTGTTTGTGGATCTATTCACAGGTATTTCACCATCTATCAGTTGTTCTAATGTTGTAGTTTCTGCGGATCCAAACAAAATATGATACTTTGATGTATCTCTACTTTCACTGGGGTTCCACGACACCTTGATACCTTCATCAATGCGGTCTATTCGGAGTACTGTTGGAGGATTAGGAGCAGCTGTGTCGGCTGAAACGATAACGGTTTGACTTAAAGATCGTCCAGATTGCAATAATATCGTCTTATACGCAGTAATTTCATATTTGTGTTCACCAGGTGTAACATTTATATCACGATATGTTGTTGAAGCACGGTTTTCCACTATAATTTGAAAGTCGTTATCGCGATAGATCAGGTATCCGTTGACATCAGGATCAGTTGAATTTTTCCATCGAAGGGTAACATCATTTTCACCATTCTTGTCAGCTTCAGCAGTGAAGTCTGTTACAGGCGCAGGTGGAACATTTGGAATTATTTGCAAATCTAAATCATCATTATTGAGTTTACTATCTGCTTGTCCAGGACGGATATAATCTCCAACGGGAACATCATCGGGATTTCGCAGCCTAACACTGAATTCAGCCAAAAATATGGTATTCGGAGTACGTGAATCAAATGTGATATTAAAAATGGAATTTTGAGAATCATCAATGACTTCAGTAAGTTCTACGCGTAGTACATTGCCTCCAGAAACCACTACCTTTGCCAATAGTTTTTCACCATCTCTTGTAACACTTTTAAAGTCTGACACCTGTGTAACAAAACCTTTTGGCATGGTAATTTCTATAGTCTTAATTTCTTCTCCGGGAACTGCAAGTGATCTGTCAACTGAAAGTGTTGCAACTAATGGCACTGTTGAACTTGCCGGTACAATGCCAACGGTTTCACCGACTACGTTAATTTCTCCATGTGATGTGACCGCACTATAACTGTACGGAACGAATAGAAGACATACAATAAAAAAGAAGATATGGATGTAGTTTTTCATGCTGTATTTCCCTTCTTTAGAACAGTAGATTTACAGAGAATCTTTGTGTTGTGTTGTTCTGAAAGTCTCCAGTTAGTAACTGTATTCCGTAGTCCAGTTGAAGTATTGTTCCACTGATTGGAAGCATTGCACTACCCCCCAGACAAAAAGTTGTTGCTGTATTTGTACTATTATTCCTGGCAAAACCTCCACGGATACCAATGGTTTTGATCACCCACATTTCTACACCAACACTTGTATATATTTCACCATCACGAGATGTTATCTCAAAAGTGCCCAAAGTTTGTTTTAACAGGTTACTGATTGCTGCTCCCTGTGCACTCATTTCGGCAATTGATTCAAGACTGTATGTGATACCAGCCCGAATGTTCATTGGTATAGAATCTTCGTGTGTTTCTGATATACTGATATCAGCGGGGACTAAATTCTCTATAGAAACCCCGAGGTTAAGGCTATTGAATGGCTTCGCTAAAAGTCCAAGATCAAGTGATAAAGCAGAACTTGAGGTATTAGCAAAGTATGGGTTCTCTGCAACAAATTCGTTTGTTTCATCATAAGATGTACCAAGGTGTTTCAGATTTATTCCAAATCCCAATTGTTTTATGATGGTCCTACCGTAAGATAATCGTATCGTTTGTTCTCTATATATATCAGAGTCTTCAGTAAGGATTCCAATATTTGCACCGAGAGTCCCTATACTACCAAGAGGAATAACCCCGACAATGGTATTATAATTTACAAGTCCATTAAATCGCTGTGCATGTGTGGCACTAATATGTATATCCTCAATATAGGATAATCCAGCAGCGTTGTAGTTCGCAGCGTTACTATCATCAGCAAGTGCGACAAAGGCTCCACCGAGACCGAGTGGACGTGCGCCAATTCCGATTTCATTAAATGCAGCATATACAAACGAAGTGAAGAAAATAGATATGAATAGTAAATTAAAACATAAAAATCTAATTTTCGTCATGATTTTTCCATAGGCGTGCCTGTCATAGGAACAAAACTCACACCTGTAATCCTTTCAGTGTTTATTTTACCTGTACTTTTTGTAATTAAGAGTAGTTCTTGAAATTCAGAACCTACTGGGATGACCATCCGTCCCCCATCAGCGAGTTGTTGTGTAAGTCTATAAGGTATCTTCTTTGGTGCCGCGGCAACAAGTACTGCATCATAAGGTGCGTGCTCAATCCAACCGAAATATCCGTTTCCTTGTTTAAGGTGTATATTACGGTAGTCTAATGAATTTAATCTCGCTTCCGCGTTAATTGCAAGTTCAGGTATTATTTCAATTGAGTAAATTTCCTTGGCAAGTTCTGCTAACACTGCGGTTTGGTAGCCACATCCTGTGCCAACTTCAAGCACTTTTGAACTTCGTTTTAATTCAAGCAATTCTGTCATCAATGCAACTATATAGGGTTGAGATATTGTTTGTCCTTCATTTATTGGAAGTGGTCTGTCAAGATATGCACATTTACGGAATTCAGGTTTAACAAATAGATGCCTTTGTATTTTTTTCATTGCTGTCAGAACATCAGGATCACTAATATCACGTTTTTCGATCTGATCTTGCACCATTTTTTTTCTGGCGTGTGAATATTCATCAGCATTGTCCATTGGCTTTTTCCTAAAAAATCGCATATTAGACTTAGATACAATTATTACAATCCGTAACTCAAACCTGAACCAATATTTATTTCAAATGGTGCTAAGAGAAAGACTCGATGGTTTTTGATTATATTTATCAATTTTAGATCTGAGGACTGACCAACATTACTAAATATTTCCGAGAACAATATCCTTCTTTTTGAAGAAATATTCCCTATATTTCTGACAAATTGTGTTATCCAAGATGGTTTAGGTAATCTAACTATTTCTACAGATTTTCTTTCTAATCCTGCACGTTCTTTGGCAATTAATAGTGCTGTACTCAATCCACCGAGTTCATCAACCAATCCATTTTCTTTTGCTTGTTTCCCAGTCCAAACACGTCCACGTGCAACTGTATCCACTTCCACCTTCGTTAATTGGTCTCTTCCAAATGCTACTTTGGTAATAAAATCATCATATATTTCGTTTATTTGATTTTGAACTACCTCTCTTTCTTTGGGAGTATAATCACTACTGTCACTGTAAAAATCAGCCCGTGCACCGCGTTTAATTATCTCCTTCTTGATACCAAGTTTTTCATACAATCCCTTAAAGCTATACTTGCCTCCGATGACACCGATTGAACCTGTTATTGTCCCCGGTTCAGCCACAATCACATCAGCAGGTGCTGCAATATAATAGCCGCCGGATGCAGCAACATCCCCCATAGATACGACAAGGGGTTTTTCTTTAGCAAGTCTAACAAGTTCATGCCATATTATATCTGCTGCAATAACCAGTCCTCCACCACTATTAATACGTAATACGACTGCATAAATTGAATTGTCTTCTCGTGTATGTTGGATTGCCTGTGCAATCGTATTCGCACCCATCACTGCAATACCAGTAAATGGATCAATAAAACTCTCGCCAGTTACCATCATCCCCTCTGCCTCAATAACCGCAATTCTGGGTTTAGGGACCAACCATTCGTTGGGAGTCAAACCACTATTTAGATATTCATATATATTTACAAGCTTAATATTTGATTCGGCAAGTTCCTTTGCTAACTCCATTATTTGATCTTCATAAAGTAATTCATCAACTATATCTGACTTCACTGCTTGTTTAGCTGTATATGGACCTTGATCAATCAGTTCTTTAACAAACTCAGGTGTCCAACCCCGATTTGATGCAATATCAGTGGCAAGTTGATCATATAGATCATCAAGGATTGCGTTTTGATTTTCACGATGTGGTTCAGACATTTCATTACGTGTGAACCCGTCCGAAGCAGATTTATATTCGCCAATATGTTCAAGATGTGCTTGAATACCGAGTTTATCCAAAGCATCTTTATAGAAACTTCGTTCTGAACGTAAACCAATTAGACGAATATCTGCACTTGGATGCATTAAGATTGCATCACACGCTGATGCGATAATATATTCACCCGTAGAACAACTGGTTATATGACAGATGACGACTTTCCCTGTTTCTTTGAATTCCATAATGGCATCACGTGTTTCCTGAAATTGACCCATCCCGTATTTACTGCCATTTATTCGGATTAATACACCTGCAACATCTTTATCCCATTTTGCTATACGAAGCGTAGCATCAAGACGTTCCATTTCTATGTCAAGAAATACCCGTCTACGAAAGATCGGTTTCGTCATTGGAGAAGAAGAAAAGTGGAAGTAACCTACACCTGTGTTAGTATTACTGCTTTCATCATAATAGTTTGAGTTACCTATTCCGAAATTTCCAAGGTTTATACCGAAACGGATATCATAACTATTATCATCATTGTATGTTCCACGGAATACGATCTCACGAATAGGACGTATTTCAACTCCATAACTGAGATCTAATCCACTCACATCTTGTGTTTTTCGCATATCAACGGAGAGAGTGGTTCGCCAAGTTCCAGGTCGGAGAGCGATACCTATATCATACGTGCGTCCGAGTTTTTGATTTTGAATCTTCGGGCGGTTGAGGTCACGTCCTATAGCACCAATCGAGAAAAAACGGCGACGAATCATTAAACCTACAGATAACGATTTATATTCATCATAGTACATATTATCGGAGTTAATCCAACTATAATTAGTGCCAAAATATAAACTATTGCCGAAATGATGTCCCGCAGATGCACTGTACCTTGTAAAGTCTATGTCGTTATTAGCATTTGCGAATTCCATGCTAAAGCCAGTACCCGGGGCAGAAATGAATATAGCATCATCTCCCGGAAAATCACTATGATAAGTTCGAAGGTAGTATAGATTTAACGCACGGTTGGTCCCTAATCCTGCGGGATTGATATAAGTTGCTAATGCATCATCTGTCATAGCAACTGAGTTTGTAGGAAGTTGTGTGCGTACCTTTAGAGGGTTTCCTGTAGCAAGAATAGGACTCATGCTACAGAAAATGAGGATACACATCATTGTATTACGAATCTTCAATGAATTGTCCTTTAGGTGTATAAATCCACTTGTTAGAATAACACATATCTGTCTTTATGACAAGACAATCTTTGTATTGGAAAGTGTAGAAATAGTTACTCAACGGTTTTAATAAATCATATACGAATCGGCATATAAATTGACCGTTTTCGAATGTTAAGATTTCCGAGCATATTGTGGAAATAACTCGTCATGTATTTCACTGCATTGCTGCAGATGAATTCTACGTTGTTCGTTAGCCGTATCAACCATTGTTGGAAAAAACATACCTGCCCCAGTGTCAATATTGTAACCACCTGCTGAGTGGACGCTTAGGTATTGATATAATGTCTCTAAATCTGATTCAGTTTTACAGTTTTGCGTGCAATTCATAGTAAACATTCGTCTTCGTTTTCCACCGCCAAATGAGGCATGGTAGGTATCGTGATTGAAGATAACGACATCACCCGGTGTATTTTCAATTGCAATACTGGTTGGAAAATCCTTGGGTGATATGCCAAACAGTTCTTGTGACTGATTTGGATCAATCTGTCGTGCACGTACAAAATGTGTTGGGTTTTGACTTCCGGGTATAACTCGTAAACATCCAGTCTCACGGGTCAGGTGATCAAGATAAAATGTCACTTTAATTGAAAAAAGTCTACCCCAGTTTCCATCAGGATGCCAACCTGTATCCCCTGAGTAATAATTTCCGTCTCCACCTGCATAGTTAAAATCTTTACCGATGACTCCTCCGATTAATCCCTTTACTCGTTCATCATCAAGTAAAGTACAAAGACGTGGGCGATGCTCAATTGGACCTCCGAACATTGTGCGGTGTGTGCCATCGTGTTTCTTACCGCCACCATATTCTTGTATAGTAATTTCAAATTCTTCTATAATCCATTCAATTTCGTTTAGTGTAAACATACCAGGAATAGAAAGATAACCGAATGTATTGAAGAAATTGACTTGATGTTCTGTAAGTTTCATAATATGGATTACTTACCTCAATATGGGGTTACAAGAAGTGACAATCTGTTTTGGTTATGGTTGATTCATACAATATCAAAACACTTACATATTGTCAATATTTTATTATATTTTCATTTTCTTACACAGAACTCACTTGAGATTTATATTGAAGTCATATTGAGTAAAACCTATAAATGTGGTAAAATATAGATATATAAACAATAATGTAGGTGCTATTTTTTTCTTAGAGGTTCTCTTATGGCTGACACAACTGAAAAACAACACAACTTCAATTGTCTTCCGAAA
>JAJEAG010000015.1 GCA_022824265.1 Candidatus Poribacteria bacterium
GACTCCACAGGCGTTTAGTCTCTCTGTCTATCCGACAGCGAGGTGTCTAAGGTTTATTGCAGCGTTGACATCCCTGTCTTTCTGATATTGACAGACACCGCATTGATACATTCTTTCTGATAGCAGTAGTTCTTTTTTGTTATGTCCACAACTGCTACAGGTTTTGCTACTCGCAAAAAACGGGTCTGCTTCTATGACAGAAACTCCGCGTGCCTCTGCTTTGGTCTTGAGTTTTGAGAGAAATCCACCTAACGCACTATCAGATAACGCTTTTGCTAACTTCTTATTCTTTAGCAGGTTAGTTACTTTTAGTGTTTCTATACCGATAGTAGATGCATTCTTGACAATCTCTGTTGTTGCTTTATGGTGTGCATCCCTGCGAATACAAGCAATACGGTAATGAATACGGTCTACTTTTCGTTTCTGTTTGAACCAGTTTTTAGATTTTAGCACTTTCCGACTTAGCTTGCGTTGGGCACGTTTGAGTTTTCTCTCATAACGTTTGAGGGGTCTCGGATTATCATATTTCGTCCCATCACTCAAGGTTGCCAGTGTATTGATACCCACATCTATACCGATAACAGGGTGTGTTGAGTTATCAACGACTTCGGTGTCCTCTGTTGCCACGGTGATAGATGCAAACCAACGATGTGCTGTCCTTGAGATTGTCACCTTGATAATATTTCCAACAAAACGTAAGGCTTGCCGCATTTTGATCCAACCAATTTTAGGCAGCTTGATACGCTTGCCTTCTACTCGCACAGATTGTTCGTCTGTGGTATAAGAATCTCTAACACCACGCTTTTTAAACTTCGGAAACTTCGCACGTTTGGCTACCCAATTCGCAATACCTTGACCAAGATTTTTGATAGCATATAACGCCGCACGCTGATCCTGTGCTTTTACCCAATCGTAGCCTTTCTTTGTTTTATTAAAGTTATTGTTGAGAGTTTGCCAAGATTGGAAGGTGTCTTGAACTAAGCCTGTCTTAAAATCTGCTAACGCTCGGTTATATGCAAATCGCGCATAACCGCATTGACTGCTAAACCAATGCCTTTGTCTAAAAGTTGGAGCTAATGTGATTTTATGTGTTTTGTACGCCATACCTGACCCTTGATAAGATACTGACCATCACTGAGTCAGTCTTATGATTATACGACAAAATACCTCCAAATACCAACCGTTATTGGACCCATTGCTAAAGCAATGGGATTGTTAGCAAACTATCTTCAATTAGTGCGTCTCCGTAGAAAATGGCAAAAGGTTGCCTGTTGTGTCAAATTCAAATGGAAGTGTTTCACCAATCACTTCAAGACTTGAGTGAAGTTGTGCATCTTCCAGCAGTGCTTCAGATATGTCAAGTTCTGTTAACCGAAGTGTGCTCTCAATTCTAATCACTCTTGCATTTTCAGGTTTTGTCAATCCAATTGTGTCGAGTGCAACCTTAATCACTTCTTCGTCGGTATCGTAATAAAATGGTATTTTAGATTTCTGTGGACCGAGTGCAGTAATACCGTTCATATAGGTTGCGTGTCGGTCGATTTGGTCAACAAGTCGTGTCGTTGTGAAATCTGCGAGTCCGATACCTGTTGCATTACCGTCACTTTCTTCTGTAAGATCGCGGACAAATATCCGTAAAATCGCAGGTTTGAGTGGTTCCGGTTCAAAATTCTGCATCATCCTACCGATGACATTTGTATCCATTCCAGTGCCACTGATATTTTTACCTGACCAATCCACAATTAACAGATCAAGTTCATCAAACGGAAGTTTTCCCATCATTGACTTTGCTTCAACAAGGAGTTGACGTTCAGTCTGAAGTAAATTATCTGCAGTCATTGCTACTGCTTTTGCGGTATCTTCATGGGCATTCTCAATGAGTCCCAAGCCAAATGCGATCTTTCCACTGTCAAGAATGAAACTTCCAGCTGCAGTAATGACATGTTCAAAACCGTATTGAAAGAAAGCGCGATGATAGAAGTTTGCTCCTTCCTGCTTGCCGAGACCAATCACCATCATCTTCATCAATCCGCTTTCAATGGAACCGTTGAAATCTGTATGTGCTTTAATTCGATTGAGCGGTACGACGTGGTCTGCTTCTGCAGCAAATCTATCCATAAAAACGGGTAAATCGTCTGCTCCTGCTTGCTGTAGAGAACCAAGTTTGACTACATTCATTGTCGCTTTTACCGGTGCACCAACTGTATCTTCTGTAATACCGTAATGTTCTAATACCGTCCGCTGTCCTTCTGCTGTCGCGCCCCCGTGGCTTCCCATCGCTGGAACGACAAAAGGTTTTGCGTCAATACCCTTTAAATAGTCAACTGTTGCTTTAACTGCTGTTGCAATGTTAGCAACACCACGACTACCTGCGGTGATTGCAACAGTATCACCCGGTCGCACAATGGATGTAACGTTTATCCGATCTAATTCACTATGTATTGCAGCAGGCAAATCGGTGAGAACTGGTGCATCAAAATGTTGTCGGACACGCGTCATTTTTGGAAGTGCCATTCGTTCACGTCCTTATGTATGATAAAATCTTATCTTCTTCAAAATATACTAATTTGGTCAATTTTATCAGAATTATCTGCCGTATGCAAGTGAATTCAATCTCCAAACCAGAGTCATTCAGTTTTCCAAATCCTATTATTTTCAATATTAAGCCTTCTTTTGTAGGAGCAATCTCTTATCCTGAAAATCTTGGTTCAGACAATTAATTCACAAAAAAACACCCAAACAATACATATCCAATAATATACCAATATATATCCAATAAACAAATCCACTTTTTTATTTGACACATACAAAAGAATACTATATAATTAACATGTGTTTAGAATGCAAGCCCATATCGGCTACGCGAGTTTAGATACTCTAAGAGGTGGAGAGGTTTCCTGAGGAAGCGACAACACGGGAACACAAACTTTACAACCACAACCGTCGCTCGAAAATTCGAAATGAGCCGTGGGCAGTCTCCTTGGACACGCGACACCAAACGGAGACGGAACAACATCAACGCGGGAATAGATCGCGTAAATTCTCACAGAGTCGTAGTGAGTTTATCATTGACCAACGACAGCAATGAAAACTCAAATATGTTTCTTTTGTCAATTTCATTGATAATCTGTTTGGTACCAAACATTTTGTAACATGATGGGTTTCCAAAATGTGAAGTCTAAACAGAAATGGCAGATGTAAACGCAATATGTTTCAAAAAAACTTCTCACAATCGTGGCACAATAAACCACACCTTTTTGGTCGGAGGTGAAAGATTGTGGTTAGATATTACGGAACATACCTACATGAAAATGTCGTTTAAAATCTCACTGAGTCGTAGAGTTATCTGAGATCACACAGCATCTCAGAGACAACAAAATCTCACGATCTTCGCTGTGTATTATCTACCAGTCTGTAAAGCTGGGTTCGTAAAGCTAATATGGGCTTTGCATTCCACGTTTTCTGCACATCTTGCTGCCATGAATACCAAAATTGTGTGGGATGGGATAAACAAACAAAAATGGAGCTAAAAAAAATGCGAAAATCGCGTCACTTTCCTTGTCATGACTGGATCCATAACGTCACTGTGACGTGCAAAAAGTCACAATTTCCTATGGTATTATACAATATCATCAAACTCAAAATCAAAAACGTACACAAATGAAAAATTCAAAATTTTCCGATATTCCCTGTAAACCCAGTCTCAGACTGGTATAACCCCAAAAACCAAAACGTACACAGAAACGAAAAACAGCCTTTTTGTGTACGTTTTTAGATGGGGCATAAACCGAACGTATTAACAAAAACAGAAAAATCGACAATTGAATACCTCTGAAGAAAAACCCAAGGTTATTAGTTTTAAGAATCCTCTGTTTATGATTGTTATACCATTTCTAAATAATAACTTCTCATTTACAAAAAACGCGTTCGTAGTCGCGCAATTCATTGCGCCTCTTACATTAGAATTAGTATTAAAGTCTCAAAATGTGGTTTTATTCATTAGAATTGGTATTATAACGGAACAATTGAATTCCTCTGATTGAATAACTAATTAGATTGATACTTTTGACAAAACCTATTACAATACTTACATCATTGACTTCAGTTTTTTAGGAATTTGCCACATGAATTCTGAACAACAGGATGCAGAGATAGCAGCGGAAAAGGATGCAAAATCTGATGTGAATAAAATTTTACTATAAGGATAAAGATCAATGGAAAAAGCAATAGATAAACCACAGAAAACTCATCGGTTCAGGATAATAAAGTTGCTTCTGGTGTTGGGTTTGACGATCTGTATGTTTGCGACTAACGTGTCATCTGCGGATAAAGTAGAAGATATTATCAAACATTTAGATCAACTCTATCGTAGCAAGACGAGTCATGCAGACATGGAAATGCAAATCGTTACGCCGCACTGGGAGCGCACACTAACAATGACGGTATGGACACAGGGAACAGACAAAACCTTTATTCGGATTACAGCACCGAAAAAGGAGAAAGGTGTAACCACATTACGTCTCGGTAAAGAGATGTGGAATTACCTGCCAAAAGTTAACAAGACCTTCAAGATTTCACCTTCTATGATGATGGGTTCGTGGATGGGTTCTGATTTCACGAATGACGATTTGGTTAGACAATCCTCAATGGTAGACGATTATACCTACCAACTCATTACACCAGAGAATGCTTCTTCCGATTATCTATATGTTGAACTCATACCTAAAGAAGATACACCAATTGTTTGGGGGAAGATTATAGCTGCTGTTAATGCCAAGGATTATTCACCCGTGTGGCAACACTTTTATGACGAAAAAGATAAATTAATGCGTATCATGAATTTTAAAGAGACAAAGACATTCAGCGGAAAAACGCTACCTTCTGTCATGGAAATGATTCCGACAAATAAGGAAGGACACAAAACTGTCGTTCGTTTTGTGAATGCGGTCTTTGATTCTAAACTTGATGATAAGATTTTTACGCGTAGGAATCTACAGAAAAGGAATTAGCATGTATAGAGGAATTAGAATGTATCTGTTTGGTAAAAGCAAATGTATATTGTTTCAAATATGCATGATTTGTTGTATTATGATTAGTTACCCAGTGCAGGCACAACAGACCGATCTGACGAAAGATTTCGGTATTGGGTCGCAAGGTGCGACACCTGCCTTTGGCGGAATGAGTTTCAAATATAACGGACTTGCACCAGTATATTTTCAAACAATTGGTCGTTTTATTTTAATTGATGAGGACGCTGATCACATGTTGGGTGTAGGTGTTTCGTATGCCATATTCGAGCATCGTGGAAAGTGGAACGAAGCACGTCTTTATTTTTCATTAGAAGGTGGTTGGCGGTATAAGAAAGAAACGGATATGGTAAAAGAAACCGTTGAAACCACGACATTGGCAGGTGGAATCTCTTTTGGGGGTGAACTTGTTTTTTCGCTTGGTGGAATTCCGCTTGGATTGAACCTTGGAATTGGTCAAGGGTTTGGTAGAGAACAGAGTAATTCTCAATCTAATGGTGTCGCTGGCGTATATGTCGGGGCTGGTATTCATGCTTATTTTTAGAACTATTGCACAATGTATGTTCTGCGTATTGGTTCTCGGCATATCGCTTATCGGATGCTCAAAGAAAATCCATGAGGATGTAAAACCTGTATCTATTACTCCATTTACCTATGACAAGTATGAGATAGACACAGGAACAGCGAAACACCAGACCATTCTATCAGGTTTCTTATTGGGGGGTGCAATCGCAGATATTGCTGTCGTGAACATTGACGGGGACAATGTACGCAATCTACGTGTCTATACATTCAAAAACAGTGGATGGGAATTGGGACTCAACACAACATTACGTCAACAGGTGTTATTCGTTGACATTGCACATATTGATGGTCGTGATAGACTTATCACTTATGAACCCGGTCGTCTGAATTGGTTTGATATTGACTCCGATATGGAACGTGTTTTGATAGACATCAAAATCAACTTCAACGAACTTAATGCAAATAAAATTCCACAAATTGACATCACCCGTGACCTAAATGGTGATGGACGTGATGATTTAGTTTTACCGAATATTGATGGTTTTTGGATTGCTTCTCAGATGGATAGCGGTGTGTTTAGTGAACCGATAAAAGTAGGACCACCCGATCCATTCCTTGACGAAAAACCGATGGACGAATCTCGTAGTTACAGAGAGGTAGGGATAAACACCTTGACGGTGTTCTGGTATCTGAGTCGCTTGCATCAGATGGATTATGACCGAGACGGATGTACTGATCTTGTGTTCTGGAACGAAGATCATTTTGATGTTTATCTGCAACGTGCAAACGGGACATTTTCTACAGATGTTGTTACCTTCACTGTAGACGTGCCATTTGATACAGACGGTGCCTACGCAATTGCCTTTGCATTTAGCGGTGAAAATCTGTTCTCGCTTATGTTCGGCTTTCGAGAGAATAGCAAACATATAATGCTACACATGTTTCGCGATTTCAACTGCGATGGAATAGCGGATATGGTAATTCACACCTTGGAAGGTCGGAGTCTTGGGAAACAGCACAGTTTGTATCAGGTACATTTCGGTAAACAGGCAAACAATGGCACAAAGTTCTCACAAGATATAGATTTGACAATCCGATCAACAGGTAAGGCTGGAGGATTACTCCCGTGGGGTTATGCATATCAATGGTGGCAGGATATTGATGGAGATGGACAGATTGATATTATGTTTAAAGATGTAAAAACTGCCGTTGGTGGCATGGTACGAGCAATGGTGGGTAATTCCATTCCGATTGATCTTGCATTTTTCCGAATGGAAGAAGGAATGTATCCAAACAAACCCACTGTCACTCGTAAACTTAGACCTGCATTAGAAATCTTTAACGCACAAGGTGTTTTCTTCCCGGCAGTTCTGCTGGGGGATGTAAACGGGGACAACCGTTCGGACCTAATAGTCGGTAAAAATTGGTCGGAGATGAATGTATATCTTGGTATACCGGGACCGAAGTTATTAACACGGAAGCCACAAAAAGTCAGGGTTGCAATGCCTCACGATGAACGAAATATGCGGTTAGTAGACTTAAATAAAGACAACAAACAGGACATTCTCATATATCACCCATCTTCCTCAGAACCGCATCGGGTGGTTATGTTAATGACAAGTTGAAACAACACCCTCTATTTCTTTTATAATGATACTGAAAATTGCGTTTCGTAACATCTTCCGTCAAAAACGACGCACAATCCTAACTGCTCTCGCAATGATTGTCGGATTTACGCTGTCATCACTGTTCATAGGGTGGTCTGATGGCATATATTCTGACATCATATCTACATTTACACGGAATCGTATCGGACATATTCAGGTGCATTCTGAAGATTATCGGGACAGACCCTCTATCTACAAAACGATAAGGGACTATGAACCGATTGGAGAGACAATACAAGACATTTCTGGTGTTGAGGCATGGACACCACGGATTTATGCAGCTGGACTTGGATCAGTTGGGGAAAAGAGTACTGCTGTGCAAGTCGTTGGGGTTGATGTTGTGCGAGAAAATATCGCAACTCAATTTGATCAGAAAATAGTCAAAGGTAGACTCTTTTCAGATACAACGTTAAATGAAGCAGTAATTGGAAATAAACTCGCAAAGATTCTCAAGGCAGAAGAGGGAAGCGATTTTGTAATTTTCTCTCAAGCGGCAGACGGTTCACTTGCAAATGACCTATACAAGATTGTTGGTATAGTTGAGAGTGGTGATGACATAACAGATCGCACGACTTGTTATCTAAACCTTGCTGCTGCACAAGAACTGTTTGTACTTAATGGACGCATTCACGAAATCGTTGTGATTGTCTCAAATATCAATCATGTTGGCAGAATAACGGATAAAATAAAGGAAAATCTTAATGATTCAGCTCTTGAGGTAGCACCGTGGCAAGAGGTTGCAAAGTCCTTCTATACTGCTATGAAAACTGATCAACAGGGTGATGCAATTGGACGTTTCGTTATTCTGTTTATTGTTGCTATGGGAGTTCTCAATACTGTTTTGATGTCGGTATTGGAACGGACGCGTGAGTATGGACTGTTAAAGGCTGTCGGCACAACACCGGTACAAATCTTCTATTTAGTTTTCTGTGAAGTGGCTATCATTGCGTTAGCAAGCATTGTTGTTGGTGCGATATTTGGAACATTTTTCAACTACCTATTATCCGTATATGGTGTGACTCTATCCGAGGAAATGACGTATGGCGGCATGAAATTTGGAACGATGCACGCAGAAGTTAATATGCGAAGTCTTATAATTCCAACTTTGACAGTGTTTTGTTCTGCGATGTTGGTAAGTCTTTATCCGGCGATAAAAGCTGCACGTATTTTACCAGCAAAGGCGATGCGAACACATTAGGGTTCAATCTATGTTTCTGATATTGATAAAGTTAGCATGGAGAAATATACTTCGCAATAAACGGAGAACGTTTATTGCTGCGACTGCTATCAGCATTGGTCTGGCTGCACTAATTTTTCTTGACGCGCTAATGATTGGGATGGAAGAAAATATGGTTAGGACTGCCACTGCTTCCTTTCTTGGTGATGCGCAAATACATCGGGAAGGCTTTCGTGATGAACAAGAGGTAACGCTGACAATTCAAAATACTGATGAAGTTACTTCCAATCTGTCTAAGGAAGCTTATGTTCAGTATTTCACACGAAGGATATTCGCCTCAGGTATGATTCGTTCTGCTGCCAATGTGAATAGTGGTATTGTGCTTGTTGGGATTCATCCACCGACAGAGAAATATTTGTCTCAAATTAATGACACGATCATTGAAGGTGTCTATTTTGAAGGAAATAAAGATAATGACATTGTAATTGGCGCGAAACTTGCCGAAATCCTTGAAGTGGAACTTGGTGATAAAGTGCCAGTAACGGTATCACAGGCTTATGGTGGTGAATTCTCACAAGAGGGTTTTCGTGTTTCAGGTATTTTTAGTTTTGCTGATGAAGGCATGAACGGTGGTATGGCATTCATTCGGCTACAAAAAGCGCAGGAGATGCTTGGTATTGGTAAGGATGTGCATGAAATAGCGATAAAATTCACTTCTACTGACTACTCTCAAAATGACGATTTACTGTTTTGGGAGACATATTCTAAACATGGGAATGAAGTCCTAAGTTGGATAGAAATTTTACCACAATTGAAAGCAATATTTGATATATCAAAATACAGCAAGTACATTACAGGATTTATTCTGTTTATAGTTGTGGCATTTGGTATAATTAACACACTTTTTATGTCATTGTATGAACGAATGTTTGAGTTTGGCGTATTACGCGCTGTTGGCACGAGACCATTTGGAATGGCACGTCTTATCTTATTTGAGGCAGGAGCATTGGCAATAGTAAGTATCACAATCGGTGTAATACTCGGTTTCGTATTGACCGCAATTTATGCACGGGTCGGTCTTAACTATACTGGAATTGAAATGATGGGTGTGACAATACAGGAATTTATTTATCCAGCATTAACAATTCAACAATTTATTATCTATCCGATTTCAGTTTTTGTCTTCACTATCATTGCTGGATTATATCCGGCTCGGTATGTCGCTAAAATGGCTCCAGTAGATGCAATGCGACATAGTTTTTAGGTTGCTATTATGGAAAACACACAACAATCTGATGTTATTGTCTCTGAAGATGTGACTAAAGTTTATGACCCTGATGGTATTCCGGTTAATGCTCTGAATGGAATTAATCTAACCATTCAATCTGGGGAGTTTACTGCAATTGTTGGTCCATCTGGTTCCGGTAAAACAACATTCCTTAATATCATTTCCGGATTAGATACACCTACTGAAGGCAAAGTTTGGCTTGCTGGAAAAGTGCTATCTGAGATGAGCGGCAAAGAACTCTCAGACTTTCGACGTGACAACATAGGATTCATTTTTCAAGCCTATAATCTCATTCCTGTGCTTACTGTTAGAGAGAATGTTGAATATATCATGTTATTGGCAAGTGTGCCGAAAACTGAACGACACGAACGTGTTTCTGCTATGCTAACTTCAGTGGGGCTAGAGGGAGTAGAGGACAGACTTCCTACGCAACTTTCTGGCGGACAACAGCAACGCGTTGCAATTGCACGTGCTGTGGTTTCAGAACCTGCTATAATTCTTGCAGATGAACCAACTGCCAACCTTGATTCAAAAACGGGTGCTGATCTACTTGAGATGATGCGTGAACTCAATACAGAAACAGGAATGACCTTTATATTCTCAACTCACGATCCAATGGTCATGGAAAGTGCAAGAAGGTTGATTACACTCCGTGATGGTAAAATAGACAGTGATGAAACAAAATAGTGGGTACAAAAATGAAAAAACTCATCACGGTCACAATCTGTTTTCTGACAATACTATGTGCAAGACTTGCACATACGGAGTTTCAATACGGAGGCTACTATAACAACTTTTTCACAACAATTGATTCACCACTGTCAGACACATCCATGATGGGCGTTGTAGTAAACAGGCTACGACTCAACTTGTCTTACGCCGCTACTGAATCACTATCATTTGCCATTGCTTACGATTTTTCACCACGTATTCAAGATCCATTACTGTTTACCGAGTCACCGATTGCTGTTGGTATTGCATCATCCCGTTACCGTGTCGCAGACTTTGACTCACTTTTATATCCAGATGATGATGAACAAGTCGGTAGTGTCGGCATCTATCATAATCTGGACCGCGCTTCAGTCCAAATTAGCACAGATTATGCCGACATTTCCATCGGACGTGATGCAATTGCATGGGGTAGCGCGCGAATAATCAATCCGACTGATGTTGTTGCACCATTTAATTACGATCAACTGGACACAGAGGATCGCGTTGGAGTAGATGCTGTCCGCGTTCGGATTCCTATAGGGGTGCTTGGTGAGATAGATACTGGCTATATCTTTGGCACTGATTTTGATTTCAACAAGAGTGCAATTTATCTAAGGACACAATTTAATACCTTAGAGACAGATTACTCATTTGGACTGATAGAATATCAGAATGATCTACTTTTCGGTTTAGATATTGCACGTGGTATTGGAGGAACGGGATTCTGGTGTGAAATGTCTTATGTATTAACTGAGCTATTTGATGATATTGATTCAAAAGACAACTATATTCGAACTTCAGTCGGTTTAGATTATAGTTTCGGCGGTGAAACTTACACATTTGTTGAATACCATTACAATGGAGCAGGTACTGGAAAACCTGATAATTATCTTGACAATTTAAACCACTCAGCATATACCCGCGGTGGTGTTTATCTGTTAGGTGTTCACTATCTCGCACCGGGGCTGACACATCAACTGACACCACTGACAAGTATCAGCGGACAGATGTTGTTTAACCTAACTGACCTATCCACTTGGATAGCTCCTCAGTTTGCGTATAACATAGCAGAAGATATCCACCTATCTGTTGGAGGCTTTATCAGTATTGGAAAATCACTTGAAAATGATGATCCAACACAGTTCCAATCTGAGTTTGGTAGTTATCCAAATCTTTTCTTTACCTCATTTAGAGTCTATTTTTGAGATTGTGTTCTCATAAGTTGTCTAACGGAATGCCTAACCGATTGGTATCAGCAGATAGCATTTCTTCAAGAGAACAAATAGTTCTGGAAATTTGATCGTCATTTATCGCTTGTTAATGTTATAATGCCTTAGTTATGAAACGCATAGTGTATTAGGATTAGAGATGTAATCATGGATGATTGTTGCCACGATAAAGCAGATGAACTTGAAGAACTCCGAGAACGTCAATCCAAAACTCTTTGGATTGTGCTGGTCATTAACGGTGCCATGTTCTGCTTGGAATTTGTCATTGGTTTGCTTGCAGGTTCGGTTTCATTGCAAGCCGATTCACTTGATATGTTAAGTGATACTTTGGTTTACGGATTTAGTTTATATGCTATTGGTAAAAGCAGTCGTTGGCGTGCTGGTTCAGCAATGCTCAAAGGTAGTATTATGGCTGTTTTTGGCATTGGAGTCTTGTTCCAGAGTATCCATAAGTTCATCGCTGGGGGTATCCCTGAGTCCGGATATATGTTTTTCATGAGCGCACTTGCATTGATAGCAAACGCGAGTTGTCTGTTCCTATTATCAAGACATAAAGCAGATGATATAAACATGCGTTCAACGTGGTTGTGTTCTCGAAATGATATAATTGCAAATTCCAGTGTGTTTTTAGCAGCGGCACTCGTTGCTATTACCCACTCAAAGTTACCAGACATCATAGTGGGTTTGCTGATTACAAGCATATTTCTCAAGTCTGCTATTTCCATCCTAAAAGACGCATATTCGGAACTTCGACAACCCGATGTAACAACTTCGCAATCTTCAGTTGTCCGTTTCTCACCAGTTGAAGAACTTTGTGAAGCAGGGATCTGTCAAGTAAACGCCTGCACGTGTGTGGGTGTATAAAACATATTCTATTGACAGAAACTGCAAATATTCCCATCCCTATTCAAAGAAGTCTACAATGTGGTAAATTGTCAGAATTTATACGTTAAAATTAAATCGCGATTTGGTTAGCGCGCCTACCCAAATCGCGATTTTGTAAGCACGCCCAAGGGGAGAGGGACAGGCGCGCTCACACTGTTAAGGCACACAATGTATGCCAAATTCTTATGTAGAGATTTCATATACTATTTTGTATAAAAAATATTAAACCCGTAAAACAATAATATAGAATCTGTGAATCTCCGAGACTGTTAAGCAAGTTTCATGCCACAACGTAAATTTTAGCTCTTTTTTGCATTTTTAGTAAGGTATCAATTACAAATTTCTGTCCAGTAATGTGTCTTAAACATATATAGTTACTGAATTCTCCAATTCATCAAATTGTCTTAATATTTTTTTAATTGGACTATACTAAGAGTAATATATATAATTGTATTATGTATCTATTTAGGCACAATTAGCAATATATGTTATTCAGCACACAATTGTTGCGTATTTACACACAAAAATTGTAGTATTAAAACTATAATTAATTAAGTTAAAAATAAATTTTCTTATGTTTCAATACGATATATTAAGACCAGAAATACATATATAAGTCAACCAATATCTTGTGTTGAACGTTTATTGTGTAAATTTGAAAAAATGTGCTGCATTATTTGTTCTACATGGCACAATAGATACGCTTGTGGTAATGACGCATCACAATGCTGTCTGCTTTGAGGAACAATAATTGCTCAAACTTAATATACTTCGTCCAGAATAATATATACTTAAGGAGCACATTATGAATAGGCAACCAACTTTCATTGAATTGCCTTCCGAACCGATGCAGATGATTTATGAAAAAATACAGAAGGTTGGAAATTCAAATATTCCGTATTTAATTTCCGGAGAAACCGGAGTTGGCAAGGAGGGAATAGCACAATATATTCATAAAAATAGTCCGCGTAGGGACAAGCCGTTTATCGCTATTAACTGTGGTAGATATTCTGCTGAACTCCTACAAAGCGAACTATTTGGTCATGAGGCAGGTGCATTTACGAGTGCGATACGCCAAAGACAAGGTGCATTTGAACAGGCAGATGGAGGGATCCTCTTTTTAGATGAGATCCCCGAAATGTCTTTTGATGCACAGAAAATGTTACTACGTGTGTTGGACACAACTCAATTCACTCGTCTTGGTGGTAATGAGATACTGACAGTAGATGTACATATTCTCACTGCAACAAATAGGGATATTGAACAAGATGTTGAGAATAAGAAATTCAGAGAAGATCTCTACTACAGACTCAAAGGTATGACCTTGCATCTACCGCCTTTACGACAACGACCAGAGGATATTCCTCCGCTGGTGGATGTTTATATAAACGAATTCAATGCTGAAACCGGTAAACGGGTCACAGGAATTACGTCAGATGCATTAGCCCGTTTGGAACAAGCAGCTTGGCCCGGAAATATCCGACAGCTACGTAGCACAATCCAAATTGCTGTTGCGCTTGCATCGTCCGATACGCTTGAACCTAAAGATTTTCCTGACATTTATCCAGAGTTCGTGCATACACTTATCTCTATATGGAGCACACTTCCAACACAGACACAACACGCAATTTGGGATGCACTCCATCCAGAGACACAACATATTATTATGCATGAATTCGCAACCCAGTTACCACAACCGTGGTTTAGTATAAGAAATGGATTTGCAACATCACCTTTGATGGATACGGAACCTATGGAAATAAGCAACATGAATCAAAGTCAGATTCTACGGGCTGTTGCTCAGTTGCGTATGCAAAAATATTCATCATTACGCGCTGCTGCAGAATCATTAGATATTGATATCAGAACCCTACAGCGGCATGCACAATGGACAGAATCAGATGATGAAAATTGAAAATGTCTTCCACATAATGCAATAGTATCATGTGGAATTTAGATAGCAATAACATAGTCAGACAAACTGACTATATAAAACCAAAAGAGAACTCTGTATCAAATAGAGTTCTCTTTTCTACTTGTAGTGAAACCTAAAAATATATGCACACTCCCAGTAGATGCGGTTTCCTAACCGCATCTATTATGAGATTGATCAAACACCAATTCGGTTAGGAAACCGAACCATAAGCGTCAATTTAGTGCGTAACGTTAGTGCATCTGATACACCTTTCGCCCCTCCGAGGCTTTAGCAAAGCGTAACTTAGCACCAGCGGTGCGGAAGGTGTGAGGTCTGAAATCGGTCGGACAAGGAACTATCACAAGAGACTTGTTCTTAAATTGATGCCTATGGTTCGGTTAGGAAACCGAACCTACCGTAGTGTGTAAATAATTATGGATTCTACTATAAGAAATAGGTTATGTTGGATGTAACCTTATACTGTGTCATACCAATAATCTTCATTGACAAACGGTAAATAACTTTGTATCATAGATATATAGATTATCACCAGAAAGAAGAATCCGCATGCATAAAAATCGACTTCTATTTTTAAGTATAATATGTATCTTTATTGCATGTGGAGGAGTCTTTTTTTGGCATACACAACGTCAGAAAAACTATGCAAAAACCCGAGAGTTATATGCACCTATTTATTCTTATTCTGGTAAACTTACAGCAGAACAACAAAAAAACTATACTAAATACATCAGTTCAATTACAGAGGGAGTTAAACAATCTGATTTAGGTAAATACAAGCTTCCAAAACGTGAACTTCTTCAGTTAGAAGCACATAGTATGTCGCTACATCGCGACAACCCTGAACTGGTTTTTAGAGAACCGCTTGGGGTTGATAAGGTTTTTGATATCAGACCATACCGAATGCATTTTAGTCTTCTCGCACTTATAGCTAAAACCAAACTTGCAGATATACCAGCAAAGAGCCGTAAAAAAATACTCCAGTACCTTGAGACACTTAGCAAGAGACTTACCAAAAACAGTGTTGAGACATATATTGAAAAGGTCAAGAACACTCCCCCAGGTCCAAACACTAAACTCCCACCAATGGCATTCGGAATCCAATCTATTAAACCGATTGTTGGGGACGAATGGATCATGGAGGCAGATGGATCATTTCATTTTCCAGAAGGTGGAAAACGTGGTGCTCTTCAAATAACCGATACTTATGGAAATGAGTATACTGTTGACTTTGATTCACCTACCGATACAGGTATAACAGAAAGTACAGTGAAATTGCATGAACATATTGATATTTTGTTTGAGTATCTATCCGATGAAGAATTCCAAAGACTTGCCTCTCTCAGTAAAGCAGAAGTAGTAAAAGAAATTGATATGTTATTTCCTGTAATATGGACAGACTAATATTATCGTATTACCATTCTGTAGAAAATGTAAATTGTCAAATATCCTATCCTACTAAGAACCCTAAACCTTAAACACATATAATTCTACAAACTCAACAATGAGAAAACAACCTAACGGAACATCTCTCATCAAACTTGATCCGCTGCTAAAACCCTATGCCAACCAATTGCGTGAAAGGCACTCATACTTTCATAAGACCAAGACACAGATAGATAAAAACGGTGGGATATTAGGCGAAATAAGTCAGGGACATCATTATTTTGGTTTTAACCGTGGTGAAAAGGATGGAGAAACCGGTGTGTGGTACCGAGAATGGGCACCAGGGGCAGAATCCCTCTCTCTCATAGGAGATTTTAACGGATGGAACCGTGATGCAAACCAAATGTCTGTTGATGAATGGGGTATATGGCATCATTTTCTATCGGACAAAGATTATTCTGACCGATTGACACACGAAAGTAGAGTTAAGGTACAAGTCATATCAGAACTCGGTGTACTTGATAGAATTCCTGCCTATATTCAACGTGTAATTCAGGAAAGTGAAACTGAATTTACAGGACAAATTTGGACACCACCGAATCCTTATCAGTGGCAGCATGACACTCCCAAATTTGACATAAACACGCAAGGACTCAGAATATACGAAGCACATGTCGGCATGGCACAAGAAGCAGAAAAAGTTGGAACGTTTGTTGAATTCACACATAACGTGTTGCCGCGAATTGCGGACTTAGGTTACAACGCAGTACAACTCATGGCAATCATGGAGCATCCTTATTATGCAAGTTTTGGTTACCATGTCAGTAACTTTTTCGCTGTTTCAAGCCGTTTTGGTACACCCGAAGAATTGAAAGAATTAATTGATACAGCACATGGCATGGGTTTGCTTGTCATTATGGATATGGTGCACAGTCATGCAGTAAAAAACATCAATGAAGGGCTGAATCGTTTTGATGGAACAGATCATCACTATTTTCATGCTGGTGCTAAAGGTGAACATATCGCTTGGGATTCACTGTGTTTCGATTATAGCAAATATGAAGTTCAACGATTTCTCCTGAGTAACATTCGCTATTGGTTGGAATCCTACCGACTCGATGGTTTCAGATTTGATGGTGTTACAAGTATGCTATATACACACCACGGACTTGGCAAGCAATTCTCTGGTTATGCTGATTATTTCGGTGGCGATGTTGATATTGACGCAGTTACTTATCTGAAGTTAGCAAATGAGGTTGTGCATGCTGTTAATCCACACGCGATTTCCATTGCCGAGGATATGAGCGGGATGCCAGGACTTGCACGTCCAATCGAAGAAGGTGGACTCGGGTTCGACTATCGACTTGCGATGGGTATACCAGACTATTGGATTCGGTTGTTGAAAGAGAAAAAGGACGAGGATTGGCATATAGGAGAAATTTACGGTATGCTCCGCAACCGTCGAGAAGGTGAGAAACATATCGCTTATGTTGAAAGTCACGACCAGAGTATTGTCGGGGATAAGACACTTGCCATGCAGCTAATGGATGCCGAACTCTACACAAATATGAGTGTCTTTACCGCTAACCTTAAGATTGCACGTGGGGTTGCTTTGCATAAATTGATCCGTCTGCTTACGTTTAGTTTAGGTGGTGAGGGGTACCTCAACTTTATGGGTAATGAATTTGGTCACCCAGAGTGGATTGATTTTCCGCGAGAAGGCAACAATAACTCATATTGGTACGCCCGTAGACAGTGGCACTTAGCTGACGATGATACGCTTTATTACAAGCATCTCAACGCTTTTGATGTTGCCATGCAACACCTTGATACACATTACCATCTGTTATCAGATGAGGATATTCAGTTGTTATTCATTCACGAGGATGCAAAACAGATTGTCTTCATACGTGGTGGACTTGTGTTTGCTTTCAACTTTCATCCAACTAAATCAGTGACAGATTGGCGTATCCCTATTCCAGAGAAATCAGATTATTGTCTTATCCTAAACAGTGATGATATAGAATATGGTGGCTATGGTACCGTTGAGAGTGTCCATTATCCTTGGCAGGATATTGAGATGGATGGACACACACAGTCAATACAACTCTATGTCCCTGCTCGAAGTGCACAGGTGTTAACACCTTCACGGAGAACGAAATGAATACTCTACCCACTGAATTTCTTAGAATAGATTTTGGACACGAGGTATATGATAGTTGGTATCTTGAACATGCAAGACACAATTTCGAGGAACCAGATTTTGTTTGTAAGCACTTTCCTTTTTATCAAAAGGTCCTACAACTATCCAATGATGACAGAATATTGGATGCAGGTTGCGGGATTGGAAGTTATACGCGTGAATTCACAAGACGTGGATATCACGTTGTTGGAATGGATGTCTCCCCAAATTTCCTCTCTGAAGCACAGAAAAACACAAAGAACGAAGGATTAAAAATTGAATACGTATTAGGTGACTATAATGAAATGTGTTTTGAGGAAACGTTTTCTGTTATATTCTTTGAGGGTTCATTTTTCTATCAGTCCAAGGAAGGGTTAATGTCTCTGTTAAACCGACTTCATAAAACACTCACATCAAATGGTAGGCTGTATTTTGTGCATGCAAATCCAAAAATTAGAAAGCAGCAATTTCCTTTTGAGCATCGAAGTGAAATCAAGAAGAATGTATATGTCATTGAAAAAGCAGAATATGATGAGAATGCAAGTGGCGAAAGATGTGAGTGGATTAAAGTAGATTTAGAAACACAGAAGCATTATAAGTGCGACTATTTCAATATGCACCTACCTCCCAACGAACTCAAGGAGAATCTTGTAAAGGCAGGATTTACAGATTATCGTATCTATAAGAAACGTGAAATTGAAAAGTTTGATCCAGAAAATGACAATGGATTTTCTGTGGTATGTAAAAAGTGATAATTCAAATAACTGTCAAAAAACATTTCATTTTAACGGATAACAGAATTATAATATCTTGGTCAAATTGAATCTTTAGGAGGTTCCGCATAAAATGGATAAGAAAATTGATCTTTGCAGTACAGAAATGAACGAAGTTGTCAAGGAAGTTCGGGAAATACGGATGAAAATATCAGAAGAATGTGGACACGATCTTTATCGATTACTCGCTCATTACCAAGAAGTAGGGAAAATATTGAGGAAAACAGATAAGTATAAGTTTCACGATTCGGAACCACCTTCAGAGAAAACCCGTCCATAGTATCATGAAAAAAAGTCTCAGATTTAGGTATAGTAGAGGGAAACAATTCAAGAATCTACCAAATAACAGTGATCAATTTATAGTTAATTCCATAAATATCTTTACATTTTCTAGATTTTTGTAATAATAGTTGTATTATGAGATATTCACGAGACGGACGAAAACGCGTTCTTGATTTCATAGCAGCTGGTGGTAGTAAAGCAGAAGCTTCCCGCAGATTTGGTGTTTCACGCCGTTGCATCTATAACTGGTTAGACGCAGCCGATCCTTTTACTTACGAAAAACCGGGACCTCGTAATCCTTATCGGCTTGATCCAGAAGCACTCACAGCACATGTCAAAGCGTTTCCAGACAGCACCTTGAAGGAACGCGCTGCACACTTTTGCGTATCGCAGCATTGTATCTGGTATGGTCTGAAGAA
>JAJEAG010000040.1 GCA_022824265.1 Candidatus Poribacteria bacterium
GGACTACCTTTTGCAAAGGAACATCGGCATACAATCTCTTATCCTGAAAATCCTGTAATCTTGCAAATCCTGGTTCAGACAACAAGCAATTCAAACGGACAAGAATCACTAAATTGACGCTTATGGTGCGGTTTCCTAACCAATGCAGAATGCCAAACGCGCATTCTGCCGAATACAAAAATTTGATTTATCAAACTCACGTTACATGCTTACGTTCATCTGTGAATCGTCTTGATTTGAGTTCATATCTTGGTAAAGATCCAAGTTGCACAACTTTAACGATAGTGCGCAAACCCAAAGTATCCCTAAGAGCAGAGGTCACAGCAATTACAGTATCATTCGGATTTGAGTTTGTCGTTTCAATCTGTATCTCAAGTTCATCAAGCGTTTCTGTCCGGTATACACGAACAGCAAATTCCTTCACATCAGGAAACTTAAGAATTATATTTTCAATCGTGGCAGGATATACATTCAACCCGCGAATGATAATCGCATCATCAATTCGACCTATGACTCCACCATCAAGAATTTGGTGTTTGCTTCCACATTCGCATTGTGTAGATTTGAGTTTGACATAATCTCCTGTACGATAACGTATCACTGGCATACCGATCCGACCTAAATTAGTTATAACCAATTCTCCTTCGTCCGCTGGTTGACCAGTATCTGTGTCAATAACTTCACAGATAAACTCATCCTCGTTGAGATGGACTCCAGTTTGTGGTCTACACATTACACCCCATGCACCAACTTCAGTTGCACCTGCATGGTCATAAGCACGTGCACCCCAACGGTTCTCAATTCGTTGCTTTGTTGCTGGCAAACTTGCCCCAGGTTCTCCAGCGTGTATAGTTACCTTAACTTTAGACTCTTTACTTAAGTTGATACCGTTCTGTTCTGCAACCTCTGCAAGTCGTAATGCGTATGTAGGGGTGCAGACTACAACCGTAACATCATTACTAATAATTGCGCGTATCCGCTGTTCTGATGTCAATCCACCATTAGCAATAGAGAGTGCACCCAGTTGTTGTGCTCCATGATACGCACTCCAAAATCCGATGAAAGGACCGAAGGAAAATGCTATTAATAACCTATCTGCAGAGGTCACACCTGCTGACGTATAAATATCTCTCCAGCACTTACCCCACCAATCCCAAGATTCTCGTGTGTCCAACCAACGTAGTGGGGAACCAGTCGTACCAGATGTCTGATGTATGCAGATGTATTGGTCTAATGGGAAAGTTAGATTTGTCCCGTATGGTGGTTGAGATACTTGATCGGCACTGAGTTCGTCTTTTGTTGTAAATGGCAGTTGCTGATAATCTGATAGAGTCTGAATATCGTTTGGTTTTGTTATCCCAACTTCAGAGAGTTTTTTCTTATAGAATTCGTTTGTCTCTAATATAGGTGCAAGCATTTCACGGAGACGAGGCAATTGTTTATTTATATGCATGGTAATTGAGTTATCTGTCAAAACTAAAGAAAAGTAGGTTGTAATTTATGCATATTATAGAATCTTTCTAATTCTAATCCTACCTGGTGAAATAACACTAAAGGAATTGATCAAGTCAATTGAGTAATTTTCAAAGACTGCCGAAATAACTTTTACTTTAGTTTGCGGTGATAACCCAGAAAGTCTTATAAGCACTACCCCCATGTGTATTAATCCTTGTCGGAAAACAAGTTCACCAAAGTCTTTGTCTTCAGTAAGTAGAAGAGAACGAGTGCGGTTAGCATGGTCAAGAACTGTCTCATCATCCACACTTGGTGCAAATTCAGCAATGTATATTACATTATGCCCTTGATCTCTAAGTTCATTCACAACCAACTTGTTAACACTTTCGTCTACTAACAAATTCATGGTGAAACTTTATCAATTGGATAAACAACATCAGCACGAAGAGCTTGTGCTGCAAATGCAAAGGCAGCAAGCACACTCTCACGAGTCAAGCGAGGGTATGATTCAAGCAATTCTTCAATTGTCTCACCCGCTGCGAATTTTTCTAATATTAATTCTACAGGTATACGGGTCCCCGCGATTACAGGTTTCCCCATCATAATTGATGGATTACTTTCTATGAATTTAGTATCCATAATTTCTCTCTTTTTCCTATGTAATGTTAAAATGATAGCTCTAAGTATATCTCGTATTCTGATATTCTGGCGCATAAAACGCAGGAAGTAGACTATCAACTTGAAGCAATCCACGTTGAGTTAAAACAATCTCATCTGATGCAGCGTTTACACGTAGCATGCCATCGTTCTGTAGTTTTTCATAAGCATCTGCATATAGCGAAAGGATATCTGCTTCAAATTTTTCTTTGAAATATGACGGTTTGATTACCCCCAGTTTGAGTTGTAATATCATCTCTCGCGTCAACCGTTCTGCTTCTGTGGGTCTCAATGCACGATAGATTGGAAGTTTATCATCTTCAAGATTTCCGAGATAGTCTCCCCATGACGGTGCGTTTTGAAAGTGTATGCCACTGAGATGTGAAAAAGATGCTACACCTGTGCCAATCATATCGCTCCCTTGCCAAACTGCATCACGATATACAAATTGACACGGTTTATCATTTTTCAGCACAGTGTATGCACTTGATATTTCATAACCAACTTTCTCGAATTGCTCAAAAGCATATTGGTGCCATTCTCGTTTCAATTTCCAATCCGCAACAGGCAGTGAATCTCCACCAAGAATATCTTTTGAATACACAGTATTAAATGGGAGTTCAAGTTGATATACCGTAATACTGTCAGGATCAAGTTCTATTGTTTTCTGGACTGTCTCTCTCCAACTTTCCCATGTCTCACCTATCATACCTGAGATAAGGTCAATGTTAACTTGATCAAATGCCAACTCCTGTATCCAAGGGGCAATGCGATAAACCTCTTTTGAAAGGTGTGCTCTGCCGTTTTCGGCAAGTATTTCATCATTCAGGTTCTCTACACCCAAACTCAATCGAGTTACACCAATTTCTTTTATTGCTATCAATTTCTTTTGTGTTAACGTACCTGGTTCACATTCAAATGCTACCTCTTCCGCAGCATCCCAAGACATCACATTTTTTACTCTGTCAACCAATGTGGTTAGGTGTTTAACACTAATATAGGAAGGTGTACCGCCACCGAAATAGACAAACCTTAAAGGTCTACCCGCAATTGCCGGTTGTCTGCTATAGAGTTCTACCTCTTTTGCCAGTGCGTTCAGGTAAGTGTCAATTTCTGTACTATTCTTATCGGTATAGACGCGAAAATAGCAGAATTTACATCGCTTACGACAGAAAGGGATGTGTAAATATAGTCCAAGCGTGGCATCTGGAAGCGGTTGTTCACCCAGTGCGCGATGCACATCAGGAACTGCTGCATCATTCCAAGTTGAATAAGGCGGATAGTTGGAAACAAAAACACTCCCAACCGTCGTCTGTTTTGATTCTATTCCTGCTGTTGCAGGCTCTGGCTTTGTTTTAGACACTTTTGGTTTCCTTTTTTATAAAGCTTTCAAGTTAGTGTAATCTCATAGTATCAGACAAAATATAATATCAGAATCTACCATCTTGCCAATTGTAAAGCCTCAACTTCATTGAAATGTGCATCCCGTGTAACAAGGATTAATTCACGCTGCATTGCAATTGCAGCAATCCAGATATCGTTATCTGGTATTAGATGTCCATTTTGTCTTAATTGATTTTTTATGATGCCGTACCATCGTGCCGTTTCCAAATTGCAGGATATGCACGGAATCCGTTCTGTAAGTCTGTTAATTCTCTGAATATTTTCTATGGGTCTATCAGAATTCCGCGCACCATAATAAAGTTCACCAATCACCGGAGATGCTAAGAAAACTTTTCCCGTATTCTGTCTTTCTTTTTCAATGTTCACTTCATTGGCAAACATTGCAATGACAATGTTTGTGTCTAACAAGTATTTACCATTCTGAAGCATAGACTTGTTCACACCCCTCTTCAATCGCTTTTTTCATCTGATCAAGTTCTTCTGATGGAATTGAACCTGAGAATTTAAGAAACTCGTGAATAGAAGCCCCTTCTTGCATTTCATCTGAAAGTTCTAAGGTGAAATCTAAAACTTGTTTCTGAAGAATGGGGGTTAGCATTTCTAAACATTCCACAATTTGTTGTATAGTTGCTGAATTATGCATAGTCTTGTACTCCTTTGTGTATTCTGTTAGATTGTATAGATATAAATTACAATCGTACTTCAAGATTAAGTTGTCTTTTATTTTTTTCCAAAGCAGTAGAGGACTCCATCCTCTGTTCCAATGTATATTTTACCATCTGAGACACTGGGGGATGCTACGATTGATGACCCCGTTGCAAAGTCCCATACAAGTTTGCCAGTGTTTATATCAAGTGCTAAAAATATCCCGCGTGTTGTTCCAAAAAACGCACGGTCTCCAACAACAACCGCAGATGATTCTATTCGAGATTTTGCTGTATAAGTCCACAACGGTTCACCTTTATCTGGAGAGAGTGCATGTACCAACTTATCACGTCCACCAATTATGATCCGTCCTTTCGTGAGGGCTGCAGACGCAAAAAACGGAAACTGACGTTCAGGATGTTGATAACGCCAAGTAATATCACCTGTATCTAAGGCTACGCTCAAAATTTCTGAACCATAAGTTCCACAGAATATATGGTTATGTAATATCGCTGGACTCGCGCCTACATAAGCACCCAAGTTGACTTGTTTAGATTGTGTACCATCGTCAATATTTATTACACGTAGATAACTATCACATCCAGTAACAATAACAAAATTGGCGGTTTCATCTGAATCATTTATGGTATGAGTCCAAACACCTGGTGTAGCGTGAACGTATCCCTCTGTTTCATATTTCCATGCAAGGTCACCATTTTTTATTTTCAGACAGTAGAGAAATCCATCATACGAACCGAATAAAACATAATCACCAGCAAAATTTGCTGAGGAAATAATTTCACCTTCTGTTGTATACTGCCACTTCTTTTTTCTTGTTGCAATATCTACAGCATGAAAGGTACCATCCGCATCCCCAAAGTAGATAACACCATCTTTTACAGATGGCGAAGATTTGATTACGCTTTCTGTCTGATACTTCCAAGTGCTTTTACCAGTGTTCGCATCAATCGCATATAAGTTGCCATCAGAAACACCGAGATAAACTGTACCATCAACAACTGCTACAGTTGACTCAATCATATCTCCTGCTTGAAATGCCCAAAGTAAATCAAGTTTATCAGGTAATGTGGAATTGGAAACACCAGTCAGTTGTGGATTTCCACGAAAACTCTCCCAATCTGCAAAAGCAATATATGATACAGAATACAGAAGTGTAAATGATATGATTAATCCGAGACATAAAAAGTAAAAATTCTTGAAAAATGATCTATTAGAATACTTGTTCATATAACCTCATAAAATCATGTATCTGTAAAGAACGCGGGTTAAATTGGGCTGTCCATTGTGTAGCTGCTTCTTTTGCCAATATCGTAATATCTGTTGACTTGATAGAAACTTCTACAGGACATTTCTGTAGTGTTGCCGGCAAATCACCTGCATTTATTAAATCTTCAATTCTATCGGCTAAGTCTCCATCGGGGTATAAGTCATTATAGCAATTTTCTGAAACATTTTTATTCAGTCTGATAACATGCGGTAGCATAAGTCCAACTGCAATGCCGTGTGTGATACCGTATCTGGAAGTTAATGGATTTGCACATGCATGTGCTGCACCTAACATTGAGTTTTCTATCGCGAGTCCAGCGAGATATGCACCAAACAACATTTTACCACGTACATCAATGTTTTTCGCATCAAGTGCCATCTTATAGTTTGTATTGAGCAATGTCCAAGCTTGATGGGAGAACATCTGTGATAATTGGTTACGTCTTGTTGAAACATAACTCTCAATTGAATGTGCGATTGCATCTATACCCGTAACCGCTGCTACTGACCTCGGTAGGGTTTCAGTTAACGTAGGGTCTAAAATTACAGTGCGAAATTGGGCTTTATTGTCTCCACATGCCATTTTGATGTGTGTATCTTCTTGGGCAATTAATGCATAAGACTGTGCCTCACTCCCTGTACCGATTGTTGTAGGAATACCTATTGAAGGCAGCATAGGTTTGGTTGCTTTGTTTGTCCCCCAATAGTCCTCCATTTTACCACCGTTCGTCAGTAGAAAATTTGCCCCTTTAGCACAATCCATCGCACTGCCACCACCAAGACCAATTATTAGGTCTATCGGAGCGTTGGCTTTGGCGTATTGAACAGCAGTATTCACATGTTTCGTCATTGGATTTGGTTCAACATTTGTAAAGACGTAACAAGGAATATTTTCACTATTTAGAGATGTATAAGCGCGATTTAAAATACCCGCTTCTTCAATTCCGGGGTCTGATACAATTAGAATACGACTACCACCGAGGGTGATCGTCGCTTCAGCAAGTTTCTCTATACTATTTTCACCAAAGATAACGCGTTGAGCCAAATCAGAATCAAACGATTCCATCATAATTCATTTCGCTATTAGATAGCACTCATTGAAAGTATTTTTAAACAATTCAGGACTTACGCAAAAGTGGTAGGCGCGCTTTGTAAGCGCGCTGGAAACTTAGAACTCTGCTAAAAAACACACCATTTTAGTCATAATTATTGAAAAATCGTAAAAAGTGCGTAAGTCCTAACAATTATACTATATACTTGTTGAATTTTCAAGGATACTGTCTTTGCGTGCAGAGCCATTCAGTTCTCCAAATCTTTTTCATTTCAATATTAAGCCTTCCTTTGTAGAAGCACTCTCCGAATCGCGACCTCTTATCCTGTAAAACTTGGTTCAGACTACATCGTAGGGGCGAGGTCACCTCGCCCGTCTTCACTTCATTGCCAAATCAACGCCAAATGCGCGTTTGGCATTTGTCGCCTCGGACATTTGGATTTATTAAAGTCTCAAAATGTGGTTTTATTTATTAGAATTGGTATTACACTCTCATAGGTCAGAGGTTACTTTGCTCGCTCCGACCTACGAGAATGTATGTGAAAATACGGGCGAGGAGACCTCGCCCTACGGAATGTCCGAGACGCAATAAAACGCGTGACTACAAACGCGCATCTTCTCCTTTATCTTACCCAAGGTCGTGCTTGTTTAATTGAGATATTACCATCTTTAGTTATCTTAAATTCTATCTCCATTGCAAAGTCTCCATCTAATGAAGCATCATATAACCGACTGAAATTGTTGTGGATTTTGCTAAGATAATTGCTCATTTCTCGCAAGTAGTTGTTGGTCAAAATTTGGCTGTCATCGGTTTTGCGATTTGATTTTGAGACGATTCTATAGAGATTACTATCTCGCCAATCTAACAAAATCTCCTCCGGAATTGATTGCTCATCAGGGTTCGTCACAAGGTCTTCTCCGACTTGTGTATTAAGATAGTAATTCCCAATTGTTTGGTATACAACATCATCAGTTACTGCCACTCCGTTTGCTAACTCACCATCAAAATTTGGATGGATAAGAACTCCCATTGCTGTCGTAAGGTGATCAATACGGTAGAAATCTCGTGCCTCAAAAGCACGGTAATTCCAAAGGCTTGCATAAACTTGTTTTATTGACTTTGACAGATGTCCTTCATCCGAATTGTGTGTAAAGGAATCGTATAAACCTGCCCCACTGAATCCGGGTAAATCCTCGTTGTTAGTGCTTGACCTACAACGTAGGGATGTGCCTTCAGAGTAAGACTTCTGTATATCTAACAGAGCGACCATCATCCATTCAGGCATATCTGCCTGTTTTATTTCTTTTCTTAATTTCTTCAATTCCTCAATTTTGACATCATAGGAATTCTGAAATTCTTTATTTTTAAGAAGCCTGTCAACTTTTTTATATAAGTCGTTATGCTTCATAAATTCGTCATAAAAATAGAATGGCACACCAAAGCCATCAGGAATGGTTCCCTTCGGGAGTTCTAATGTTCTTAAGGTAGCAACGTTAGCTGTTTTGACTCCAAAACTCTTGGAATCAGTAAAGTCGATAGAATCAAGTGACAAAATCTTTTGGATAGACAGGTCTCGGTGAGGTTTTTGTATATTCTCTGGACGTAAAGCAGCAAAGTGTGTTTCTACCTCTTTTTGAGATGCTTCTCTAATTTCATATCCATCATGGTTGACTTTGAAATTTACATACTTTCCGATAAGTTGTGCTATATCTTTGTTTTCCCAAGCGTTTGTAATGAAAGCGTTTGGCACCTTATCTTGTATGGCACGGAGGTTTACATGTGAAAGTGGTGTTTGACGAACGCCAGTAATAATTCCTGCAACACGTGACATCTCGTTAGGCAAGTTTTTACATATAACTATATCACGAGGGGAAGGACGTTCACCTGATTCTAATATTCGTAATCTACCAAACGATTCTTCTTCATTCAGAGGAAGATAACCGATATTAGCATAAATATCGTCTTCGAAATAAACTGGGAATTCTGCTGCATCGTACAATGCCTTCTCTCGATTATAAATGCCAACTGCACCCCACAATGGACAATATCCTAACCTGTTTTTCAATATAGGCATCTTAGATACGAGCAAGTCATGTACTCGCTTAATTTCAGTAAATGAGAATGCATCGTTTGGATTAAATTCAAAGGTATACACCCCCTGTTCACCGTTTGGAGAATTAGCAAGTGGACGGAAACTTAGCACACCGCGCATCTGTCCACCACCTCTACCTAAACCTGCAGCTTGCATGAAGCTTCCGTGTGAACGATGTGTCTTTGTATTCATGAAATATAGTTGTGGGTTCTGTGTGTTGGTATTTTCAACCTGAAACTTTACATACTCAATACCGATTAGTTGTGTGTCAATTTTGACATCAGTACCTTGGTATGAAAGTTTTTCGAATGTTTCTCTGTCAGGTATGGTAGCTGCTCCATCCTTAAATTGCACCTGTTCAGGATTAAGTCTTGGACCAGTAGGTTGTCTGGATCCGCGTGATCTACCTGTTCTTCCTCTTGTCTGAGGTTGGTTTTGAAATCTGTTGCGTAATTCCGTTATTTGAGTTTCACTGAGTTGCGCTCCCCTTTCCTGTTCAATCCTCATAATTCTTATCATGAAATCCTTTTCTGAAGTATTAAGTTCACCGTTCTTATCAAAGTCGAAACGCATCTCATCTTTAGAAAGGGAATCTTGTGTCCAAGCAGTTTGGACAATGTTGAGTGTAATAACAAGGATAATAATGGATAAGATTAGGCAATGTATTTTTTTCATAGTATCCTCACCGGTTAATTTGATAATTTTCAATATAAGTTTTTCACATTAATTTGATAGATTAGGCAAATTTGTATTGATTTTGTTCAGAAAATGTTACGTTTCTCCCTTTCATATATCCATAATTTAACCATATATTTTCTGTATCAAATTTATGTTATACCATTTCTAAATAATAACTTCTCATTAACAAAAAAACGCGTTCGTAGTCGCGCAATTCATTGCGCCTCTTACATTCTTCACCTATTTGCGAATTCCGGAATCTCATAATGAGACTGTATTTATTAGAAATAGTATAATATTACCAAATCTATTTTTTATCTTCATACGGCATTCATACCGTTGATTTGTCCATCCTGGTTCAGACAAACCATCAATCTACCAATTTAGAACCGTCTGCCCATGGTGACTGCGCCGCAGATGACTTTGCCACTACCGACAGTTGTACGTGGACGTTGGAGACTTAGGATAAAATAGGCTGTGCCGTCTATGCCGTGATGATCGCGGGTGATTGCCTCGTCGTCTTTGTCGGTGCCATCAGTGTTTTCAAGATATTCACAGGTTAGGAACTCATCGGTGACTTCCAATGGACGATATGCCTCTTTCAACTCTGGGTCGGGTGGATGTATAAGTCTGTTTCGGAAGAAGAAGATTGAGGGCTTCCCTGTTTCGTCAACTTTTAGCCTTTGTTTGACTGCGTCTATCTGTTTTGCACGAGACTTTTTCGGTTCTTGAACGCGGAAACCTGCTTGTTTTAGCTGCTCTACGGCATCTTGATCCGCACTGTCAACCGCAGCATAATCAATACGTTCACCCTCTTCGCGGTTGTCCTTGATCATCTTGATGAAGTCGGGTTGTGTGAGTTTGGTTTTATAAATCTCCTTGTAAGCGTAGATGCGTTCATCCTTGTCTTTTGCCCACCAGATACAGCTTGCGGGGTTGCGGTATCCCCAGTCAATGCT
>JAJEAG010000053.1 GCA_022824265.1 Candidatus Poribacteria bacterium
AGAGATATAAACGGCGCGCGTGGGATATTCCTACGCGCTTTGGGAGATAACCCCGCACTGCTATCTATTAGCAGTGTCGCAAACCATGCAGAAACAGATACGTCCAACGTTCTCTGGGAATGTATAGGTTAATATTATCGGAAACTACTATGATTATTGATTCTCACACTCATGCATGGCAAAGATGGCCCTACCAACCACCCGTTCCAGATGGTGAAAGTCGTGGTAATGTTGAACAACTTTTACACGAAATGGATTTGCACAATGTTGATAAAGCAGTACTCATCTGTGCGCGTATTGATAAAAATCCTGACAATAACGACTATGCTGCTGATTGTGTTAAACGATACCCAGATAGACTCATTCAGTTCGCTGATGTTGATTGCTCATGGACAGATACATACCATACAGATGGTGCGGCAGACAGATTAAAAACTGCTGCAGAAACATATAATCTAAAAGGTTACACACATTACCTACGAGGTGATGACGACGGAAGTTGGTTCTTTTCAGATGAAGGGCAACGTTTCTTTCAAACGACAGCAGATCTTGAACTGATCGCAAGTATTGCGATGGGTAGTCATCATCACGTTCCACTCCGAAAACTGGCTGCACAGTTCCCCACGGTTCCATTTGTCTGTCATCACATGGCAGGTGCACGTGCCGATGAAATTCCACCATATCCACAATTGGAAGAAGTACTCGCATCAGCAAAAGAACCCAATATCTACGTGAAAATGTCAGGATTCGCTTATGTCTCAAAGGTTTCTTGGGAATACCCTTATACGGATACACATAGAGTTGTCCGTGCACTTTATGAACATTTTGGTGCATCTCGGCTCTGTTGGGGTTCTGACTATCCGGTAGTTCGCAACTTTATGACATACCAACACTCTATTGAAGCGTTCCGTACGCACTGCACATTCATATCAGATGATGATAAAGCAGAGATTATGGGTGGTACACTTAATCGATTGCTAAATACATAATATCTATCATCTGCAACTTAGAATTCCGACTTGACATCACAACATATTACTGATATTATATAGAAAAACAGCAAAGGTTAATCATGGATAAAATTACACCCTCCAAATTTAATTATATTCTCGTCTTACTCTTATTTACATTATCAATACTATTTCAAAATACATATTTAAGTAATGCATTTGCAGTGGATTTCATTAAACTTGAACATGAGTTTTCTGGTAAAGGATCAACTGATGGGGCGTTTGGTAAAGATATTCACATTGCATTTAATAAAAACATCTATGTCAGTGATACAGAAAATCGGTTAATACAAAAGCTCTCGCCGACAGGACAATTCCTATTCCAAATCCCCGAAGACCCAGAATCCCCGGATAACATCTTACGTAAACCAGGACACCTTGCCGTAGATAACATAGGAAATATCTATGTTGCAGATATAACCGCACATCATATTGCCGAAACTAAAGATCCCAAAATCTATATGTTCGCCCCGTGCGTACGTAAATTTAGTCCAACAGGTGAGTTGTTACACACATACTTTGTCGATCCTGTTGACGAGAAGCCGGGTGTAGTATTACCTGCAAAGTTAATCATTGATGAAAATGGTAAAACCGCATTCGGCATACAACCAACCGGTCACGACCGCGCCCTCCGTGTTGCTGTTAGCGATGATGGTCAATTGTATGTTTTGGATGCAAAACGGGGACGAATTCATAAATTCAAGGCTGATGGTGAAAAAGTCCGGACATTCGGTAGGTATGGTGCAGGAGATGGCGAATTTGATAAAGATGCTGCTGATATCGCGATTGATGCGCGAGGAAACATCTTCATAGCCGATGCAGGTAATCACCGTGTTGTTAAATTTGATCGTGATGGAAAGTATATGAGTAGTTTCGGAAGAAAAGGACGTAACAACGGTGAGTTTGTGAGACCAATGGCACTTACGACACTACCTACAGGAGAAGTGTTAGTCAAGGATGCCAGCAAATTCCGCAGAAAAGTTGGAGGATTACCGGAAGTTATTGCTCTTTCACCGACTTTGACGCAGCTTACAGAAAGTACACCCAGTCAAGCAGAACTTGCTGATACGATAACGAATGCAACTCGTCCACAATATGGACCATTTGCATATAATCCCAACGCAACAGTTAATGCTGCAAATCTAAACAGACGTTTACGTCTCCTTGAAGAAGCAGAATATCTTCGCTATTATGAAGACAATGAATATGATGAAGACGATAAAGAACTTGCAGAAGAACTAAAACGAGCAGATATCAGATTGACACTATTTCACAATGTCATCTCACGGGTACAGAAGTTTGATAACAATGGAAGGTATATTGGACGAATAATATATGAAACTGATCAACTGAGTGAAGAGAAACATGACTTAACTTTTCTTGATCTTGACTCATCTGGATACATATACCTGCGAGATACAAGTGATTTCACCATCGCGAAATATTCCATTACCGGTTTTACCGTGAAACCTTCTCACATGAACGGTTTTTACAGTTCCAGAGTGGCAAATTTGAATAATAAATATACGGAAGATTACGAAGATATTGACTTCTCAACCGATGTAGAGGACAAACTCAACCAGTTGGAACTCAAAAATCTATTTGGGTGGACTTATAGTCTTTCCGAACGTTGGCATCTCACTTTTCTTGATGAACTGACATATAGCGAACAAGATGAACGATATACCACTCCAGCCAAAATTGAGGATAGTTTTGATTTTGAGACACAGGCATTGGAAAATGCATTTGCAGCAAATCTGAAGTATATTACAAATCCAAATCCTTACCGGTATAAAGAAATAAACTTGTCTGTTGGTCGCGTTGACGGTACATCTGATCTCACACAGGATGCTCTTTTTCCAGAACTAAATAAACAACGTCGATTAGACACAGGTGATGCAAGTTCAACGGTTCTTGAACTCAATTGGGATATATGGTCACGCACAAATCTGTGGTTACGCTATGCGAATCTCAATCCTTCTGAAACAAGCCGTAATTTTATTCGTAGATTTTACGATGTCTCTGGTGATCTCTATGAAGTATTCGGCAGCCGTAATGAAGCTAGTCAGTTTCTCGGTGAGTTGACGATTAAGTTCTAATGGAGTATTTAGATATGGAATTTCGCGCGCTTTATCCTGAGGAATTGGAAGCATGGTTAGACCACGTTACCCATGTCTTTTCAGGTGGTCGACAATATTTTTCTAACCACTGGCATAATGATCCGTGGCGCGATGTAGAGGGAATTCGCGTTGCCGTTGATAATGGAAAGATCGTAAGCACTGTGAGAGTATTTATCCGTAAGATATACTTCCATGGTGAACCTGTTTCTGTTGGCGGTATTGGAGAGGTCAGCACACGACCAGAATACCGAAAACGTGGTCTCGCGACACAACTTCTCAAAGACTCCATACAGTTTATGGAAGACCGTCATATTGCTCTCTCAATGCTTCACGGAAGCCAACGCATATATTCGGTTGAAGGATGGGAAAGTGTGCCACGTTACTATGCCAAGAAAACCCTCCTCGGTAAAACACAACAAGAATGGAATATCCGTCCAGCCTACTTTCAAGATGCAGACGAGGTAAAACGACTCGCTTCACTTTACGATTCCTATTCCCGCAAGTTCAATGGCACATTCGTCAGAGATGACATGGCATACTGGACAGATTGGGTGAAAACCGAATCTCCACATGCTTGGGTTGCTGTACGCGACGGTGTTATTGGAGGATATGTATCAGTTAGAAAACGGGAACAACAATTGGGTGTTAAAGAGTTCATTGTATCGGAGGAATTATTTGCACATAACAGTGCCAAAGACTTTTTTGAGGTGATGTTATCTCATGTTATTGTAGAGATGGATGAGGAGAAACTTGAAGTGGAGTATCCAGCACCGATTGCAGACGGATTCAACGCTCCATCAGTTGAGACATACGGAAGCACAATGTATCGTATTATCCAACCTTCTGCCCTACCAACAGATTTTGCCAAAAAACGGATTGATGTATTCCCAGATCTCATGCATTACCAAGTAGAATCTATCAGGCAAGATATAAGATCCCATCATGTCTTCTGGCATACTGATGGATTTTAGAAGGGAACAATTTGCACATATATTTTTTAGACCATGTTTATCATATCTTATATGATGTTTACATGATATACACGCTTTATAGTCGACGGATCCGCAAACGTCCAGACCTGTAAACTGCAATCATGGGTGGTTTCCAATCGACTTCCATTCTAAGTAAATCTTGCAAATCGGAGATTACTTCAGATGAAGGACGCGCACCTGGTTGCAGATGGATAATCCCGGTAGTTGGTTGTTTCAGATAAACAGCGAGATGTCCAAAATCAGAATCATGGGTTAAAACAAAGCGGTGCATCGCGTGTGCGTTTGCAAGAATCTCTTTGTCCTCATAGTACTGCCAACCCTCTTCACGAGTATATAGCACATCAATACCTTGAGACCTCAGAAATCGAACTACCGAAAAAGCAATGTTTGCATCTGCAATAAGTGGAGGCAGTATCGTCAAGATGTCCCCTCACGCGGAAAAGGCATATCTATCACGATGTCGTTCTTTAATGCGCGAGCTGCGTAACTAAGTACAGCCCGAATACTTTCTTCAGTTAGATCAGGATAATCCGCAATAATCTCCTCGTTTGTCATACCGTTTGCCAACAGTCCCAGGACCTGTTCCACACTTATTCTTGTGCCTTCAATTACAGGTTTTCCGCCCAGGATTTCTGAATTAGCGATTATTCTTACCATGATTATTTTCCTCCATCATAAAATTTATCTACCCATAAATATTTTATCAAAGTTTCCTGTTTATATCAAATCGTTTTATTCTCCATAAAAGACTTGACATCTAAACCGCTGCAGCATACAATCATTTCTGAGATAATGTGATAACCTTATTGGAATCAGACTTTAGGATTGAGGAGGACAAGAACATGGCAAAGTTACGTGTAGGTGTAATAGGTTGTAGTGGTATCGGGACAACACACGCATCGGGGTTGATTGGTCTACCAAACGTAGAATTAGCCGCTGGATGCGATTTTGTGCAAAGCACACTGGATGCTTTCAAGGCAAAATATCAGGAAAATTGGGGTAACATCTCACTTTATACAAACCATAACCAGATGCTTGAAAACGAAGATTTGGATGTAGTAACGGTCGCAACTTCTGACCATCGGCATGCTGACCTTGTCGTTGATGCTGCAAACGCAGGTGTCAAAGGTATCTTTTGTGAGAAACCGATGGCTACCAACGTTGAAGACGCAGATAGAATGCTTGAAGCAGCTGAGAAAAACGGGACGATTCTATCTATTGACCACACTCGCAGATGGCAACCTTTATGGCGACACACCAGAGAAGAAATCGTTGGTGGAGGACGTATCGGTGATGTTCGCTATGTCATTGGCACGTTGAGTGGTGGACGTGCAATGCTTTTCCGTAACGGAACACATTGTGTTGATGCAATCTGTTATTTCGCTGATTCAACTCCAGAGTGGGTTTCCGCTGAATTGGAGGATGGCTACGAAGACTACAATGAATATAAAGGTGACGGTGGACACGACCCGTCAACTGAACCATCAGCACACGGTTATATCCATTTTGAAAATGGTGTGCGTGGTTACTATGCAGGTGGACCAAAAAATACTCCATCCGGTTTCAGATGTGAGATTGTTGGAACAAATGGGTATATTTTAATTAGTGATAAAGGGGCGACAATTCATCAAGGAGATGATGTTGAAAAAATAGAAGCTCCAACGTGGGATGTTGTTGGCATTCCCGCTGGTGTTCAAGAGACGGTAAAACTCGTTGCTGAAGGTGGAGAACCGGTATCACCGGGTAGTGAAGGGCATAAAGTTGTTGAAATTATCATCGGTTTCTTAACATCACAGCAGAACGACAATGGGAAAATCAGGTTACCACTTCCGCGTGCCTAATCTATATCTGTTCTTAAGAGGATGGCATTCTCTGGTAACCATTGTAGATATACAATATCTCCCTGTTGATACCGATGTTTCTCACCCATGCTTTTATTCTGTTCCTCAATACTGTTTGGTGATGTATCTATCTTTCGCCATTGCTGATTTACGACAATAGACGAAGGGTAATCGGTTCTCACTGTGTATTGAACTGTAGTGCCGAGATAACTTTCGTCTTGAATTGTCCCTTTCAAGCAATTTGGCAAATCTGGATTCAGTTCTGTTGATATTTCAAACCGTTCAGGTCGCACTGCAATTGTTACGGATGCACCTACCGGAAGATTATCCTTGTTAATACAGACGAATTTAAACGACGGTTCGCTATCCGACTCTATTTCAGCAACGTCACCATCTGTCCTTATCAGCGTTCCATTAAGGAAGTTTGTAGTTCCGATGAAATCTGCAACAAAACGATTTTGTGGTAAATCATATATTTCGGATGGTGTCCCTACCTGTAGGATTCTCCCTTCATTCATCACTGCTATCCGATCTGACAATGCCAATGCTTCTCCCTGATCATGCGTAACATAAACAAAAGTAATACCGACTTTCCGTTGAAGTGCTTTCAGTTCCACCTGCATCTGTTTACGAAGTTTTTGGTCCAGTGCTGAAAGGGGTTCATCTAAGAGAAGGATTATCGGTTCATTGATTAACGCCCGCGCCAATGCAACGCGCTGTCTTTCCCCACCAGAAAGCTCTTTAGGTTTCCGTTCACCATAGCCAGACAATTGGATTAGATCAAGTGAACGTTCAACTGCATTCGCTATTTCCGCTTTTGGAAGTTTCTTCATCTGTAGTCCAAATGCAATGTTTTGGGCGACATTCTTATGTGGGAACAGCGCATAATTTTGAAAGACTGTGTTGACAGGACGACGATAGGGTGGTGTTTCAAGCATCTGCTCGTTGTTGATATAGACATCTCCTGAAGTGGGATGGATAAACCCACCAATTATACGTAGAGTAGTCGTTTTACCACACCCACTTGGACCGAGTAAAGAAAAAAACTCACCACCTTCTATCTGCAATGATACATCATCAACTGCAACTGTATCACCGAACTTTTTTGTTACTGATGAGAGTATTATCTGACCTACGGACATGTTTAATCCGTTCTCTGACATATCACAATGTTTTCTTCATTCATCGTTGACGAAGTTTGTCCTACTATATTGGATGGACTGTTCTTTTTTGGCATCCGTTTATTAGGGATATTTCTAACAATGGTTTCCTTATGTGTAAATCCGTGTTTGCCAAATGAATATGCAACAAATTCGTCTGTTGGTAGAATAACGTCCTTTACACGACGGTTGCCAACAACATAGCATATTGTGGAACGTCGGGAAAGTATATTAGCAACTGAATCTATACTTTGTCCAAGATCAATGTAGAAAGCATTAACTTCATGAGCACGTTTCTCATCGATTGATTGTATTTTTTCTACTGCTGAGGAAATAGGTGAATTCTTCAATATCTCTTTGTTAGGTGATCCACCCATTGCAAGTTTGTCGATTTTCCGTGCGTTTGGTAACTCAAGCCATTCAGCGGATAAACGAGAAAATTGTCCATACGCAACTGTAGTTTGCGAATCGCCATAAGGTGGGGAAGTAATTACCAGATTATAACCACCAATCGGTTTTGGCATAGGTAGTTCTCCAGCAACAGTATTGACATCACAGATAGATGCTTCTACATCTTTTCGTTTTTCAAGATATGTGATTAGACCTTGTTTATTCCTATTTATTTTTTTACGAAAGATACCAAATACATCGGGTTGAAAATTCTCAAGTTTCTCTGCTGGAATCCGATGTAATTTGAATGTGCTTGTTCTTGTATAGGATACCTCGCGCACTGTTTCAGAAAATGCTACAATAATGAAATTCCTTACTGCCTTATCTTCTACCTTGTTAATCAAAGTCAGTAAACAAGCAAGATGTTTTTTTACTTCATCTGAAAACCAATAATCTAAATTCGGTATGTCAGGTATTGGTGTATCTGTAATCTTTGCAGTTCCAAATTCTAATTCAAAGAAAGTTTCGTTTATCCTATTGATTTCGCTATCAAGAGTATTTAAAGAGATATGGGTAGTTTTTGTTGTTGCAATCAAACGTACGAGTGGATTGATATCACACCCGACACTGTGCATACCGAACAGTGATGCTTCAACAAGCGATGTGCCAGTACCGCAATACGGATCAAGCAGCCATTCACCTTCTACGCCGTACTGATTTAGTAGTTCCCTTGCTATCTGAGGAATCATCATGGCAGGATAGGTATGGAAGCAGTGGGTGTACTCTTTGGTATCCGCTGTTCGAAAGTCCCACGATTCATCTTTGTATTTTAGATTCCATACACTCAAATTAGTTTTTCCCGATTGTTAAAGCACGAATCCCAGTAATTTGGATCAATTCTAAAAGCTGTACCTCGGTTGCTAACATTATAACAACAAATCACACCCGATAAAATTTCGTCCTTTTGAGAGTGCTGCTTCCATGACAGAAAAAGAACCTGCTGCAGGATCAATAACATAGTCCCCTTCATTACTGACAGCTGCTATAAGTTCTGCTTGTAAACCGATAGGTTTTTGATGGGGATGTTCCTTTGTTTTTGTTCGTTCAAGCCAAACATCGCGAATATTGTGTATTTTCCATACGCCTTTAGCCTTCCGCGGATGTTTTTGTAAAACAACGCAATATTCACTCACGCGTCGTGATCTATAACCCATTCCAAGTCTGTCTTTATTCCAAACGATCAAATCAACAACGTCTAACTGTGTGCCATCAAACCATGTTTTGAATCCTTGACAAAGATGAAATTTATCCATCCACAGAAATAGATGTCCAGATGGAATAAGTACGTTATCAATACCTTGAATAAATTCTCCAATCAGTTCCTCGGACATTTGCATCAATGAACTTCTACGTTTTTCTCTACTCTTTCCCTCATTACCATATTTCATTTTATCAAGTACACCTCTATATTGTGGGTCAAGAAACGCAACTGGTATAGATTCCTCAGGTAGATGACAAAGGAATTTCAGACCATCCATTTTTAACCTTGTATTAGGTATCAGAAAATCGGGTAAATCTATAGCAGGGGTTTGTATTATCCTTTCAGAGGAAAAAACTGAATTAGCACCGCCATCTGTTGTTTCAGGAAAAAGTGTCGGCGGTTCCTCCTTGAAGTATAATTTTTTCATATATGATCCTTGTTTCCTATCTCCATTTAACCCGTTCACTTTTATGGACATCACGAGTTTACATGATATATTATTCCGTTGACAACTCACGGTTCAAAATCTGGTTTACGAGTTGTGGGTTTGCTTTTCCTTGAGTTGCTTTCATTACCTGACCGACCAGAAATCCGATTGCTTTTTTCGTCCCATCACGAACATCCTGAGCAGGACCTGGGTTATCCTCAATCACTTGAAGGACGATTGCTTCAATCTCGGATGTATCAGTAATCTGTGACAAACCTTTATCTTCAACAATCTGTTTCGGCATTTTACCTGTATCAAAAGCATCATCAAGCACAGATTTGGCAATCTTTCCGCTGATAGTGTTGTTTTTTATTAATTGAATGAGCTCACTTAGATGTGCTGGTGTAACTTTAGAATCTTGGATCTCAATCTCAGCTGTATTGAGTAAGCGACTTAGGTCACCCATAATCCAGTTGGCACAGATTGATGGTTCCTTACTAAGGTGTGCTGCTTCATCAAAGAAATCAGCTATCTGTCGTGTAGTGGTTAGGAATTCAGCGTTTTCACTTGAAATGTCATAGTTTTGAATGAATCTTGTGCGTCTTTCAGCAGGAAGTTCAGGAAGTGAGGGTTGTATTTCATCAATCCATTCATCGTCTATCTGAACATGAACAAGGTCTGGTTCGGGAAAATATCGGTAGTCGTCCGCTTCTTCTTTTCCGCGCATCGCAACAGTTTTACCTGTATTTGCATCAAACAACAACGTTTCTTGGACCACCTCTCCACCTGAATCAAGAATACGTGCTTGCCGTTTTACTTCGTATTGCATTGCATCCATTAATTCTTGAAAAGAGTTTTTGTTTTTTATCTCAGTGCGTGTCCCCAATTCTTTACTCCCCTTCGGACGTAGAGAGATATTCGGTTCACAACGTAGACTTCCTTCCTCCATATTACAATCACTAACTTCAATGTATTCTAATATTTCTTTCACAGCACGACAGTATGCAATTGCTTCTTCAGGTGAGTGAATTTCAGGTTCACTTACGATTTCCATTAGAGGGACACCTGCTCGGTTGAAATCCATAAAGCTTCGTGTCGGATCACCAGTTACTTCAGCATGGATAGATTTTCCAGCATCCTCTTCAAGATGAATCCTGCGGAGTGCGACAGTACGTAATTCACCATCTAATTCAAATGTTATTTCACCATTTTTACACAATGGCAGGTCATATTGTGATATTTGATAGTTTTTTGGGAGATCTGGATAGAAATAGTTCTTCCTGTCAAACTTGCTGTATGTAGTTATATCGCAATTCATTGCCAATCCAGCACGGATAGCATATTCTAATGCACGTTTATTAATAACTGGGAGTGTTCCGGGCATACCTAAGCAAATTGGACATGTACAGTCATTTGCTGATGCACCGAAGGTATAAGCACAATTGCAGAATAACTTGCTCTCAGTGCATAATTCTGCGTGAATTTCTAAACCGATAACTATTTCATATTTGTCCATCGTCTTACTCTCATTTACTTTTTTCTATAATAAACAGCGCGAGTGTCCATCTCAATAATTGAAGGGACATCTCGCGCTACTAAAATAAAAATATATTATATGCTATTCCCCGATAATTCATTTACAACTGCCACGTTTGCTTCTACTTCAGCATGAGATGTCATACCGATTGTCATCGCATGAACACACGGTAACCCCATAACAAATTCTATTGCATCTCGTTGACTTTCAGAATCTTTTGCTAATTTACCCATACCTAAAACTTTCATTCCATAGATACCTTTACCGGTAAACGCCATGTGCTCCATGGTTCTGATAACATCTGGGGGAGAAGCGTCCATTTGAACACCAGTATGATTTATTCGTGCCAATACAACTTCAACCCACTCGGTCATGGAGGATGTTTGGAATGCTCCAAAGTCGTGGCAGGAAACACCGTGGGCGCGAATTAATCCCTGTTCTTTACAACGGGAAAGTGCTTCCATAGCATCCGGATAACGGCTTGGCCAGTCAACTTGTGTTAGGCAGTGAAGCAGGACGATATCTACATAGTCAGAACCGATCTCTTTAAGAAATCGCTTAACATCTGCTTCTACCTCTTCAGCAGTTCGAGAAACAGTTTTCGTAGTAATAGTTACACTATTTCTGGGAACATGTTTAAGAGCTTCTTTAATATGTGGATGGCTGCCATACTGGTCGGCAGAATCCCAAAATGTTACTCCTTTTTCGTGTGCAAATAAAAGTAGGTCGCGTAAGGCTTCAAAACCTAAATCTGTCTGATTTGAACGACCATTCCAACCATTTGAACCAGTACCGATTGAAAGTCGTGAAACATCTAAACCAGTTTTACCAAGTGATACAATTTCCATGGTTTTCTCCTATATATTAATATATCTGATGAAAGTATATCATTTTTTTCGTATTCTTACAACTTAATCCATTAATAAGATAGAGGCATTTAATTGTCACTGTAAGATGTTGGTATATACCTCGTTTTTTCTTCAAATTCTGTGGATTTTGTTTCCTTCAAACCGTACCAGTTTTCGTTTTTTGGTACGGTTTTGGTACGGTGGTGTTTTCCCAGTCACTGTCTAAGTTTATTGGGGTTTTTATGTAGGTTTTTGCATTTTTTTATTTGGCATTTTTGGTACGGTTTGGGTTTTGTATGATTGTCTGTTTTTATCGTGTTACCTTTCTGTATGGAAAATTGGAGGTGATGATTCTGTTTATGTGTGTAAGAGGATTGTGGGTATCTAGCGCGCTTACAAAGTGCCAAATCAACGGTATGAATGCTTTTTAGCATTCCCCGCCTACCGTTTTGTGCATAAGTCTTGCCTTTAAAAGGTTACCGTACGGTAACCTTTTTTACATGACGGTAACTTTTGGTGTGATCGGTCTGCGTATAGTGCCTGTCTGGTTTTATTGGTTATTTGCATCGGTTTTTTCAGGAGAAAAAAGTAAATTTTGGTAACTTTTGCATCCTCTGGAAAAATACCAGTTTTTTGACTACTATTTCGTATATTTTTTCTAATTTCTTATGAATGTTGGTATCGTAAAATGTTAACATTATTGGGTTACCCATAATCAAAGATTATATGTGACACATATTATAACATATAATAATAACTAATGTCAAGTTAAAAATTACATTTTTAAGTTTTTTTTGAATTTATTTCAGTTTTATCGTTAAATTTGTAATATATTTTATGAATTACCGTTTAACCGATATGGAAATTTAACGTAATGAAATACAAAAAATAAATTACACAAGGTATTTCATGCAGGTGCTTTTACCAAACGTTTGACACAAAGCCCAATGCTTTAACTTTGGGATGTAGTGGTGCTCGTCCCTCAATCTCTCAAAATAATACCATTTCTATATGATAACATTATTTCGTAGGTCGGGTAGAAGCGGTAGTGAAACCCGGCTTTTTATAGTGTCATGTCGGGTTTTGTTCCTCAACCCATAGGTGTCAACCTAAGGATTATGCCTTCGTGTGAAATGTATTTGATAGTGCTTGTTGTCTGAATCACGGAAAGCACTGAAGACGCGGAACACACTGAAGGATTTTGGTATATCAATGTCTCTTTGTAACGTCTGAAACCTAACCGCATTAAGCTGCGATTCTGATAGATTGCGCTGATTTTTGTGCATGATGTTCTGTGAATCAGATAGACAGTTCGGGTGTCGCTTGCGTTCTACCCGAACTACGGTATTTCATGTAAACGCTTCTACAAAGGAAACGTTGAACAACATTAAAGAGTAACTTGTTGCCGAATTAAGCTTGTAACACAAAATTTTGTTGTCATTCTACATGATTTGACGTTATAATTACTGTTTTGAGTGAAAAGAAAAATCAACGATGTTTTATTTATATTTAATACTGTATTAGTAATTACAACATAATTTGTACATAATATGATTTCGTCTTAGGAGGATAAAAGCGACATTTATTCTTGCTTTTAAATAATAATGGGTCTTTTTTCTAAAACGCTAACTTCAAGGATACTAACTTACCTTATAGTTTTATTTATTCTTAGTAGTTTTTGCTGCATAATGTGTATGCCTATTTCTGCCGAAGAGGATAGAAACCCAATCCGAGAGAGTGCATTTTCTCTCATAGATAATGGTGAATATAAACGTGCGGCAGCAAAATTAGAAAGTTTGCTACTCACAGATATGTCAAACATGGAAAAACTTGAGATTCACCATGCACTTGGTAATGTCTATGAGAAACTAAAGAATCGTCCTAAAGCAGTTGGACACTATGTTAGAGTTATAACAAACGATTATCCACTTGCAGATATCGCAGCATTTCGTCTGGCTAAGCTTTACGAAGATATGAATAATGTTCCGAAATCAATAAAATGGTATACTCAACTTGTGAATGATTATTCTAAGAGTGTCTACCAACCAGAAGCAAAATGGAATTTGACTGAATTCCATCTTAATTTAAAACAATATGCAAAAGCAAAAGCAATTTTAGTGGATTTAATAGACCACCCGACTTACGCACGTAGAGCAAAATACGGATTAGCACGTTGTGAAGAAGGATTAGAAAACTATGCTGAGGCATTTGACATTCATCAAAAACTGATTCGTCATAAGCAGTCCGATTCTGTGGCTGATGATGCTGTTGGGAAATTGAAAATGCTTGCACGCAATTATAAATCGCTTAAGTTAACTGTGGAAGACAGATTGAATTGCGGTTTAGTTCATTATTATCAAGGAAACTGGAAATCAGCAGTAAACGAATTTACTCCTCTTACGCAAAGTTCAGATATAAGGCTAAAAGGAAGAGCACTTTACCATCTGGGACTCGCTAATCAAGGAAGGAAATGGTATAATACCGCTACGAAAAATTACAATGCTGTTGTTGCACTCGGTTCAAAAACCGAATACTTAACTCGGGCACACTATCAGATTGCACAATGCTATAGGAGTAAAGGGAGTCTGACAACTGCGGTAAATCGTCTTGAGAGTTTTGTGAAAACATATCCCTGGAGTGAATTAGTAGATAACGCGCTTTACGATATAGCACAAATACAGGAAAAACGAAATAAGACTGAAGCAGCATTAGAAACGTATTCACGATTGATAGATGTTCAACCTGGGAGTCCATACGCAGATTGGGCAGCGTGGCGTATTGGTTGGCAGAGATTTGACGAAAAACGATATGAAGAGAGTTATAAGGCTTTTGAAGGTTTAAAGGACAACTTTCCAGGTAATCGATATGCGATGGGTGCACATTTTTGGATGGCAAAAATCCGAGAACGACAGAATAAACCTGAGCTTGCACAAAAAATATATAATGAAGTAGCAAAGGCACGTTATTGGTATTATAGTGCAAGAGCAAAGGCAATTCTTAGAATCACTACCTCCGAATTGGAACCAAGAGCAGTACCCGATGTAGAACTAATACAATATGTAGCATGTCCTGAACACTTATCAACTATATTGAAACTAAGGCTGTACGAGGATGGTATCTATCTGTTATCACATTTCATAGACAATACCGCGACAGCTGCTAAAGAATGTTATTATGCATTGGTTACATGCTACGAAAAACTGCAAAGGTATGACAAAGCACGGGAAGTAGTAGACAGAGCACTTTTAAGTCCATCATTTGCAAATAAATCAACTGACGAATTAGCCAGACTCCGTAAACTCCTTTACCCGCTACATTACGAAAAGTACGTCGAGAAATATTCTAAACAGTATAATGTAGAGAGTGCTTTGATCTATGCAATGATTTTAGAGGAAAGTAGATACCGTTCCGATGCAATAAGTTGGGCAGGAGCAATTGGACTGATGCAGATTATGCCTGCTACAGGTAGAGAACTTGCAAGACAACTCAATATCAGCCGATTCCGCACTTCAATGCTCAAAATCCCAGAGATCAATATCCGAATGGGAACAAAATATATTGGATATCTCAACTCAATTTTTGAGGGTAATGCAATGTTGGTTTCTGGAGCTTATAATGGTGGTCCAGGTCGTATGAGTCGGTGGTTGGAATCGAAAAAAATCAAGGACATAGACGAATTCGTTGAAAAAATCACCATCCGTGAAACTCGACTCCACATTAAAAAAGTCATCAACAGTTATGACAACTATATTGAGATTTACGGACAACCTGAAATTCCCGCAGTAAATTCTGCTTTAGGAGTTCAAGATAAAGAACAAAAGACTCCAATTTTGGGTAAGTTAGATAAATAGTTGAATATTTGGTAGGTGTAGCGTAGCATAAACTATTATTTGACATACTCCCACAACTAAAGTAGTGGGATTCTTCAATCCCTATATTAGTTGTGAAATCGTAGGATCAATGACCTTTGCTACAAAGTAGTCTTACAAAGCCTACTCCAACAGTTGACATCCCAACTGCACCTCCAAAGGAGGTCTTAAAAACGATTAGTACACGTGATTTAGACGGGATGAGCTATTACGCTGCTTTCCCTGAACGTGCAATAGATGTTACAAAGAACTTTAGCAGTATTGAATCGCAAGGCTTGGACATAGTTGTTTCACTGCTTAGCTGTCTACCACAACATCAACTATAACCAATGCCGACTGCTACGAACATACTAACAGACTAAACGCTTTTTGTCAAGTAAAACATTTTAGCCGTTGGACATCCCAAAGCTAAAGCATTGGGTTTTGAACGGAACGTTTGATAAAAGGATGTACGATATACATTCTAATCGTTTGTGCTACACGGTAATTCAATTATTTCCGGTTCATTGTCTCTTGTAATGATGATACGCCGTTTCCATTCAGTATCATCTTGTTCGGGGAAATCTGCCCGGTAGTGTGCCCCACGGCTCTCTGTTCTTGTGAGAGCGGCTTTTGTTATTATCCACGCAACATTAAGCATGTTTATAGTCTCACACAATTCTACATTAGCAGTTTGAATACTGGTAGGTGAAGATTGACAGAGACTAATCTCATCCCCGATTTCTTCCAAATCGGAAAGGGTTAATTCTAAACCTTCACAGTCGCGTTCAATAGCAACATTCTCCCATAGTGTTTCGCAAATCGCTTCCTTTATTGAAAGCATAGTATCCTTATCTAACGTGTTGTTCTTTTTATCATCTTCAGTTATTTTGGGATATGACAGTTGCGATATTGGTGGTAATTTTAGTGTCTGTGTTGCTGCATAAGAGGCAGCGTTATTCCCTGCACGCACTCCAAATACGAGACATTCTAAGAGAGAATTACTTGCCAAACGGTTTGCTCCATGGACACCAGTACATGCAACTTCACCACACGCATATAGACCTTGTATGTTAGTTTCCGAGTCAGAGTTAGTATGGATTCCACCCATCATAAAATGTGCCCCTGGTCGCACAGGGATAAGATCAATACTAATATCCAGACCGAAATGTTTGGTCGTTGAAGAAATAGTTGGAAATCGTTCAATAATAAAGTCGGCAGGTTTATGTGTAATATCAAGATATACGCACGGGAATCCTGTTAATAACATCTCATTTTGGATAGCACGACTGACCACATCTCTGGGAGCAAGTTCTCCTCTTTCGTGGTATTTATCCATAAATTGCTCACCACGAATGTTAACAAGTTTTCCGCCTTCTCCCCTTACAGCTTCAGAAATTAGAAAATTTGGTGCCCCGTCAAGGTAAAGTGTTGTCGGATGGAACTGAACGAACTCCATATCTATCATTTCACATCCTGCACGCCACGCAGCTGCAAAGCCATCACCAGTAGCCACTTCTGGATTTGATGTACACGGATAGAGACGACCAAGTCCTCCAGTAGCAAGAATTGTAGCTTTTGCATAGAGGTGTACTATCTTACCTTCAACAATTGCGGTAACACCGTAACATGTTATTTTCTCATCATTAGCAACCGATGTTTCATCTGTTAGTAGATCAACAGCAAAAGCGTTAGATACAACACGAATACGTTCTGTATTTAACACTCGCTGAACGAGAACGTCTGTTGTTTCACGTCCAGTTGCATCTCCTTTATGAACAATCCTTTTTCGGCTATGTGCTGCTTCCTGTGTAAAACGGGGTAGTGTGCCTTCCCAATCAAAATTTGCACCCCAGTCTAACAACTCTGTCACCCGTGGAATGCCTTCTGAAACCATAGTCTCAACTGCACTGATGTCACACAATCCACATCCTGCGCTGCATGTATCTTCCACATGGAGTGCTACCGTGTCATCAACATTCATTGCAACAGCGATACCGCCTTGTGCGTATAACGTATTGCTTTCCTTGAGAGTTGTTTTTGTGATGAGCGTAACATTGGTTTTTTCGCTTGCAGCAAGCGCAGCGCGTAGACCTGCAGCACCACTACCAATGATTAGGACATCTGTCCACCATTCTGAACGTTGATCTGAATTATCAGTTTCGTTGTTCATACATTTCTTGCATGTCCACCTACAGCCACATTTATTGTGTTGAAGGTGTGGGTGCAAAACTTTCATCAACCGGCATAACTTTACCAGTTCCGGTTGCTATGGTAGTGCTATCACTGAGTTTTACTTCGGCAATTGCTTCAACTAATCTTCGTGAAACTTTAGTCCGTTCTGCAGTCACAAAAAGTTTTACACCTGTCGGTGCAGGTTTCCGAAAACGGACTTCAAGTTGTGCTGTTACAGCAGGACCATCAAAAGTTCCTATACCTATATGAGTTATTGCTTCATCTAACAGTGTACTAATTATACCACCGTGTAAGATGTTTGCCCATCCTTGCATGTGTTCGGGTGGTGTGCATTCGATGTGAACCTCTGCACCAGCATCTCTAACTTCCGGTTTGACTTTAAAGCCGTAAGGGTTTTCCTGACCACAAACAAAACAGCGGTTGTTGTTCTCAATTGCCATGTATTTCCTTAAATCGTTTTCAGTTAATGTGCAGTTTCGTTAGGATGAAGTGAGCATTGACAGGCTACGTTCTAACTTCTCCTGTTCAATCAACAACCTTTCAAGTAGTTCACGTTTTTGAGCTACGACGTTTTCTGGAGCTCTTTCAATAAAATTTGGATTTTCCAAAGTTTTCTGAGCAGATGTCACATCTTTCACTGCTTGCTGATGACGTTTTGTTAATCGCGCCTGTTCAGCCTCAAGATCAATCACACCTGCAAGTGGAATATAGATAGCAAGGTCTCCAATAACCGCTTCCGCAGAATTGGACGGTTTTGGTAATGATTCTGCAATTGTTATCTCATCTACCCTTGTAAATGCAGGTAAATACTGTTTAAGGTATATTTCAAGACGATTCCGAACTTCAGTATTTGGAGCTTGAATATGTACCTCCACGGAAGCCCCAATCGGCACGTTTAATTCTCCCCGTATGCTCCTTATATTATCTATGACTTCCATGACAGATGCCATTGTCGCTTCGGCATCTGGATTCTGCGTTGCCGGCTTTGGATAAGGTGCAATAGTGATAGATGCATTGACATCAGAAGCAGAACTATTAGCACCGTGTGTTAATTGCTGCCAAATCTCCTCAGTAATAAATGGCATAAGCGGGTGCAGTAGTCGCATCATCTGTTCCAAGACATCTGCAGCAACCCATAATGGATACGGTTTGTCTTTTGTTAGACTCTGTTTAGCGAATTCCAAATACCAGTCACAGAACTCATGCCAGAGAAACGCGTATAACGTTTGCGCTACCTCGTAGAAGCGGAAGTTTTCCATCGCGTCAGTTGTCGTTTGTATTGTGTGACTCAAACGACTTTTAATCCATTGGACTTCTAACGGTTCCTGTTGTTCTCCTCTTTCATCGGCAGTAGGAATTGGGTGTTTTTCCAAATTCATCATGATAAACCGAGCAGCATTCCACACTTTGTTTGCAAACCTTCTACCAGATTCAATTTGTGCTTCTGGTAATGGAACATAAGGGATAGGCGTACTTGTATTTGCAAGAGCGAAACGAAAAGCATCTGTTCCATAAGTTTCAATTGTTTCTAAAGGATCAATGCTATTACCTTTTGATTTACTCATCTTCTGCCCCTTCTCATCAGCAACAAGACCGTGTAAATAGACAGTACGAAACGGCACTTCATCCATACATGCCAGTCCTAACATTATCATCCTTGCTACCCAGAAGAAGAGGATATCCCATCCGGTGACTAACACCGATGTGGGATAAAAAGTCTGCAACTCGTCAGTTTCTTGGGGCCATCCCATTGTTGAGAAGGGCCACAAACCTGAACTGAACCAAGTATCTAATACATCTTCATCCTGATGAAAATCTGTTGATCCACACTCACACCTATCTGGTGTATCCATTGATGCAATAACTTTTTCACATGAATTACAGTACCATATCGGTAATCGGTGTCCCCACCATCTTTGTCGTGAAATTGGCCACGGTTCAATATTCTCCATCCAATGAAAAAATCTGCTGGTTTCGCGCTCAGGAATGAACTTCACTTCTCCCTTTTTGGTGGCATCTATAGCGCGTTCCGCAAGGGGACGCACATTCATAAACCATTGCAACGATATTGCCGGTTCAACTATTGTATTACATCTATCGTGATGACCAACAGCATGTCTATGTGGAACGATTTTCACAAGATAATTCTCGTTCTCTAAATCTTCAATCACCTTTTTCCGACAATCCCAACGGGATAAACCGACGTAGTTTTCACCTGCCTCTTGATTCATATATCCATCTGATGTGAAGATGGTTAGTTGTTCAAGATTATTCCTCAAACCGATCTCATAATCATTCATATCGTGGGCAGGGGTGACTTTTAGTGCTCCAGTTCCAAATTCAGTATCTACATAGTCATCACTAATTATTGGTATTTCTCTATCACATAGGGGCAAGAGAACTTTTTTTCCAATTAGATGTTGGTATCGTTTATCATCAGGGTGTACTGCTACAGCTGTATCACCTAACATCGTTTCAGGTCGTGTAGTCGCAATTTCAAGCACTATATCCGTATCTTTGACTGGATAACGTATATGGTAGAAGTTGCCATCAATTTCAACAGGTTCCACCTCAAGGTTACTTACAGCGGTATTGCACTGTGGGCACCAATTTACCATATAGGTATCACGATAAATAAGTCCCTGATTATAGAGTTTTACAAATGCTGTTCGGACAGCCTCTGACAATCCTTCATCAAGCGTGAACCGCTCGCGTTCCCAGTCACAGGAACAACCAAGTTTCTGAAGTTGTGAAACGATATAACCCGCGGATTCGTCTTTCCATTGCCACATTCGTTCAATAAACTTTTCACGACCCAGATCATTTCTGCTCGTTCCTTCTTCCACCAGTTTTCGTTCCATTATAAGTTCGGTTACAATACCAGCGTGATCAGTTCCTGGCATCCAAAGTGTATTATAACCTTGCATGCGTCTCCAACGAATAAGGCAATCCTGTAGTGTGTTATCAAGTGCATGACCAATATGTAGACTGCCAGTGATGTTAGGTGGTGGGATTACTATAGCATAGGGAGGTTTGTCAGAGGATGCTTCTGCGTGAAAAAAAGCGTTTTGTTGCCAAAATTTGTACCACTTACTTTCAATTTCCTTAGGATCGTAACTTTTTGGAAGACTTGTCATATTCTATCCTGAAAATGCTATAATACCATTAATTGCACGTCTATATATGAGATTCATAAATCTATATGAGAATAATATATGTGCTGTTTAAAATCGAATTCAACAGGTTTTTATGTTACATGAATGATGGTTCTACCCAACCATAAGCCCCATTATCAGATTGATAAAGTAGATTCACCTGACGAGTTTCAGAATTTAGAAACATCAAAAGCGATTCTCCAGAGGAATGAAGTTCAGTTGCAGCTTCACTTACAGTCAGCGGCTTTGCAGCGAACTTTTCTGCTGCTGGTACTATTATGGGTTCCTCTGCTGAATCAGTATCTGTCGCCATCTCTGTGGTGTCTGGGTTCAACTGTTCTACCACCTCACGATGTGGAACATTATGTCTTCTGTCCTTCACACGTTCTTTATACCGACGAATCTGGCTTATTACCTTATCAGCAGCACCATCTAAAGCAGACATAAGTTCATGTGTCTCGTTTTTTGCATAAAAGGAGACACGTGGAGCAGTAACTTTAACTTCTGCCTCAAACCTATGCTTTTCTGCCTTAAGCAATACATTGAACTCTTGTATCTCGCCGAATCGAGATTCAATTTTCTCAGCACGTTTTAGTATATAATCATGTAGATCGTCAGTTATTTTTAGTTGATGACTGGAATAAGTAATTTTCATTCTATCCCTCCCTTGTATAAATTAAATATATATGAGATGTAAGCCGCCAAAGTAATCTTTATTTTTATTGAGCTACCAAATTCACCTATCAAGAATCTTTCTTTGACGGGAAGATAGTATTCCAAGTTCTTCACGATATTTTTGAACAGTCCGTCTTGCAACGACAATCCCTTTTTTTTTCAATGAAGCACTGATGGCTTGGTCACTTAAAGGTTTTTCTGGATTTTCCTTGTTAATCAATTCTTTTATTTCTGCTTTGACATGTTCAGAAGAAACCGAGTTGCCTTCAGTTGTTGCCAATTGATTGCTAAAAAAGAACTTCAACGGGTATGTGCCGATAGGTGTTTGTACATATTTGTTACTTGTTACTCGACTTACGGTTGATTCATGAACTCCTGCCATATCAGCTATAGTTTTCAAAGTCAAAGGTTTAATGCTATGAGGACCTTCTGTCAAAAAATCAGATTGAACATCAAAAATTGCTTCTGTTACGCGTTCAATAGTGCGTCCACGTTGTGCTATACTACTGAGAAGATCTGTCGCATCATTATATTTCTTTTGTATCCATTTTTTTGCTTCAGAATCTAATGCTTTACTCTCGTCTCGCATTAGGTTTATATAGTATGGATTCATGCGTAAACGTGGAATATAATTGTCATACGGGAATATATAATAATCACCGTCTATCATTACAATTTGCACATCCGGTGTGATCCCTTGAACAGTCTCAGGTGATCTTACCAAGTCTTTTACAGATGGATCAGAAAAGTATCTTCCTGGATATGGAGACAACGTGCTAATCCATTGAGACACCTTATGAATATCAGCTTTATCTACATCCAGAGCTTGAGATATTGAGGTGATTCGGCTGTTTAATAAATCCTGTAAGTGATTTTCAACGATCTCTCTGGCAAGATGAAATGGCACATTGTTATCAAACGGGGTTTGTCCGTTCTGTTTAAAATGTAGCACTTCATGATGTCGGATTTGTATACTCAAAGTTTCTTTGAGATCACGATAAGCAATACCTGATGGTTCGAAAGTCTCCTGTATGGTACGTAGAACTTTTTCCACGATAGACACTGAGCAATTAACTTCAGATGCAATATCTTCTAAAGTGAGTTCATATAGATTTAGTTCATCTTGCTCATGTTTAATCGTATATGTCTTATTACCAGTTGCGTCAATGATTTTCCAGATACTGCTTTCTTGCTCGCCATTGTAAGTATCCAGCGATTCATCTATTTGTATGATTTCAAATAACTTTTCTTTCTCTGCATTTTTTGATGATTTACTACTGTTTTTTTGAATACTGAGTTTATTTGATAATGTCTGATGTAATTCATCTGATAAATGTCCATTTTGAAAATCAATTAGGAACTCATTAGATAGAGAAAACAGTTTCAGTTGTAGTTGACCGTCATCATTTAAATTACCAATAATCAACTCACCAATTTCGCGTTCTATATCGGTAAAAGGAACTGAATGCAGCTGTTGTAAAAGATAATTCTGGAGCGAAATTGCTTCAGCGATATCAGGTTCTGGGGCATCACGGTCATCTGGTTGTTCACTGACGGTTGTTCCAGGCACTCGCATGTCATCATAAACTGACTGCCAGTCTATATCAACTGAGGTATCCTCACGATCAATGTTTTCTTCAGGCTTATTCCATTCAGGAGTTGGGTCATAATCCTCCATAGAAAGGGCATTGTCATACTCATCATCAATTTCTAAAAGTGGATTTTGGTTTAACTCTTGTTCAATAAACTGCTTTAACTCAAGTTGCGGCATCATAAGCACCTTAATTGCTTGCTGCAACTTCGGTGTCATGACTATTTTCTGTTGTTGAGTTTGAGTTTGGGTAAGTTTCGGTGTTATTTTCATCACGCGGCACTCCATTATACCCTATTAGAACGTTTGATGTGTGCCTGCAAACATCTACTTCGTAATTCAAATGTAATGGAACGTTTCAGTATTTTAACTAAGGTTTGTTCTCCTGTATCGCATATTGAAAATTATGTCCGAAATACAGTTCTCTTGCGACTTCGCTATTTAGAAGTTCATCTGGTGTTCCATCCAAAGTTATTTTTCCCTCTGCAATGAGATACGCGCGATCTACTATATTTAATGTTTCAACAGCATTATGGTCAGTAATGAGAATTCCAAGATTACGACTTCGTAAATGCAAAATAAGTTGTTTTATGTCCGCAACAGCAATTGGATCAATACCTGAAAGTGGTTCATCCAGCAGTATAAAGTCAGGTTGTGCTGCAAGCGCGCGCGCAATTTCCGCCCGTCTACATTCACCACCAGAAAGTGTATAAGCCTTACGATCCAAAAGGTTGGTTATACCAAGTTCATCAGTAAATTCAATAATACGTGCTGCTCTCTCATCCTTTGGCATACCACGCGCTTCTAAAATTGCCTCAATGTTCTGTTTTACCGTTAATTTACGAAAAATAGATGTCTCCTGTGAAAGATAACCTATACCGAGGCGGGCACGTTTATACATTGGCAAAAATGTTATATCTCTATCTCCATAAGTTATCCGACCCGCATTTGGGCGGATTAAACCGACCACCATATAGAAAGTAGTTGATTTTCCTGCACCGTTCGGTCCTAATAAACCTACTATTTCTCCCTGCTGAACTGATATACTTACTTCGTTGACGACAATTGGACCTCGTCGGGTATACCTTTTTACAAGATTGTGTGCTTGTAGTTCTGTTGCCACCTTATCGCTACCTATACTCTCCATTTGTTATGCTGTTTGTGTATTACTAACAAGTAGTTTTGGAACAATATTAACTGGAAACCGATTGCTGACAGTCAATTGCATGTATAGTGAAATCCAAATTATATACACTCTCTCTGGTAGGTGCGGTTTCTAACCGCACTCTTTACACAGGTTCGGTTAGGAAACCGAACCTACCAAAGTGTCCAAGTAATTACAAATATTACTAAATCTATTGTTCTTCTTCTGGTGATGTTTCATCATCTGTTTCTTCAGACTCAGCAGGTTCAGTTTCCTCAGATTCTACAGGTTCAGTCTCTTCTGACTCAGCAGGTTCAGTCTCTTTATCTTCTTTAGATTCTTCCTCTTTGTCTTCAGTATCTGGTTTAGCAGTTTTTACTTCGGCATCTGGTTTGTCAGAATCACTTTCAGACTCTTTCTCAACCTTTGTGTCTGTGTCTGGAGATGTCTCCTTTTTCTCAGTATTCTCAGACGTATCAGTCGTCCCCTCACTGTCAGTACCGTTTCCCTCAGATTCCTCTTCAGTACTCACAGGTGTAGTCTGTGTAACTGCCACTTTAAACTTTACGCCACCTACCCCGGTCTGTTTTCCAGTTATACGGTTGAAGGTAAAGAGTTTTGTTTCAAGACGATCTTCCTTTTGTAAAACGACAACGTTTTCTTTTAGCACAATTATATGCGTTTTGTTATCCATTGTAGCATGGTCACAGGTAGCAAAGATCGTATTATCCCGAATTTCAACGTTGCCTTCTGCAATTATTTCAATCGTTTGTCCTGTTTCTGGGTCACTTTTGAGTGTAATTTTATCAGCGTTGAGGAATCCGATTTCAACACCATCTTCTGTATGCCTTTTTGTTTTTGCATTCCCTATAAGAATTGTAATCCCTGCCTTTTCATATCGCTCCATTTCATCTGAGGTGCCGGTTATCACCTCTTTTGAAACTATTACCGCTTCTTCATCAGTATCAGAACTTGCTATATCCGTATTTTTTGATGAACTATTGTCAGTCTCTTTTTTTGCTACTTCAGGTTTCTTTTCCGTTTCCTTGACAACTTCAGCATCTTTTTTTTCTGATTCAGGCGGGTCATCTGACCATACGGGTATTGTTGTCAAACAGATAACTACCGTGATAAAAACCATCCAGTTTGCTACGAATCGGGGTAGTATTGATGACATGTTCGTATTATTAGCGTTAACATTCTTGCTATTCATTTATTTCCTCGTCTTTAGGATATAGTCTAAATCTATTGTTTGACATCTTTACTGTTTCAAGATTAGGATTAGCAGTCATTTCTATTCCATACCATGTGGAGTCACCACGAACTACCTTGACTTCTGTGGGTGAGTAGAGTGTATCTTCTTTGTTTCGCCACTCAAGTTCCTCTGTGTAAAGAGACCCATTATTATTGACACCGACTACCTCACCTTCTAAATACACATTATTTCTTTTACTACCAGTGCTGAAAAGTATTCCTTTTTTACTTGTCAAGGTAATAGAAACTTTTCCTTCTTCAAAGATTTGAACTTTCGGATTCTGTACAATAATCCTATTACCTATCGCCTTGCTTTCTCGCAGCTCTGATGTTTCACCCACCAATGTCCATTTCAAAACCCCTTCCTCTGTATGCTGAGTAGAAAAGGAATGTAACTGCTGGATCGGCGGAGGAGCTGCAGATTGGTTTTCTTCTTCACGTTCACATCCTAAAACGAATGTGGAACATAGTAACATCACTATTATTGCGTTTATTTTCTTCAACAAAGTAACATTAAACAGGACGATTACACTGTTATGGTCGTGTTTTCCACCGTTTATGCATCCAAATCCACTGTTCAGGATGTTTTCGGATGTAGGATTCAATGATCTCTGTAAATATCTGTGTATTCTTAACAAGTTCTTTCTCTTTATCATTACACCGTTTTAACTCTAACGGTTTCTCAATAATTGCCTGATGTGTGCCATCAGGTTGGCGTATAATAAAAGATGGTAATATGGCTGCACCCGTTTTTAGTGCGAAAGCTACCGGACTATATGGGGTATAAGCAGGTCGACCAAAAAAGTTAACAAAAACGCCGTTCACTGTTGTGTCAACATCAGCAACAATACCGAGAAGTTCATTCCTTTTTAAACATCTCAAGGCTTGTCTAATACCTGTATCTCTATCTATAGTTGAATATCCTGCTTTTTCTCTGTAACCACTTACAATGACATTGAGACGCGGTGAACGCAATTCTCGTACAATTGGAAATAAAGGTGCAATTGTATTACTGATACTTGCTGCTAATAGTTCCCAATTCCCAAAATGTCCGGTTAGTATAATTGCTCCATTTCCTTTTGATAAGGCATCGTGCACATGCTGTATACCTTCAAAACGGACATACTGATCAATCTGCTTTGAATTCAAACGTGGAAACCGCATGAATTCAACCAATGTTTTACCTATATTTTTAAAACATGCCTTTGCTATTGCTTTAACATTACGTCTGTCTGTAAGTTCCAAACTCAGTCTTATGTGTTCAACGGCTAAACGCCTCTGTTCATGAGCAAACCAATATACAAGAACTCCTAACCTACCACCTATGAACAATGCTAATGAACGTGGTAGACGAGAAAGACAATATCCAGCAAGTTTGGCAGTAAATCCGTAACACCAATCTTTCATTAGAAATATAGTATACCAAATTTCTTACACAATTACAAAGAAATTTAAATAGTCATGACTATCTAATCTCTCAAAAATAGGACATAAATGTTTGTTGTATCACTTGATAGTTTTCTTTGTTAAATATAACATGAATTCGGAATAAGTAACTTTAGGAATCGGTTGAATCCACATCCTAAATTCCGTTGTTTTTGTTATTCGTAGAATAATCCGAATTTTCAGAGTCATTCCTGACTAAATAAGTCATAATAGACCTGTAAAACCATATATAATATAGAATCATGGCACATGGAAAAATTGTGCAATTTTCCTCTTGACTCTGAAAACTCTGAATCTTTAGAACGAAAGTAATGTAAATATCATCATATAAAAGTGTTTTCATTCTATCAAACAATACTATTCATTATTTATACCCCACCAATAAAACTATTTATCACATTAACATCAATTGATTCTACATATAATATCAGTTATACTCAAGAACATAATGGAAACCTACATACCGAAATCCAATAACATCAACAAACAGATATTCAAACTTGCATTCCCTAACATCATCAGTAACTTCTCTATACCGTTGCTTGGGGCAGTGGATACCGCGTTGATGGGAAGGTTGGAAACAGTTCATTACCTCGGTGCTGTTGGCATTGGTGGTGTCATCTTCAGTTTTATCTATTGGGGATTTGGATTTCTCAGAATGGCTACAACGGGTATGACAGCACAAGCATTCGGAGAGAAAGATACCACAGAATGTGGACTATTGTTACAGCAAAGTTTGTCCATTGGTATTATTGGGAGTCTATTGTTATTATGCCTTCAGTGGGTTCTTGCAGACCTATGCTTTGCACTCATTGAAACAAGTCCTGAGGTAGAGCAGCTTGCCCGAACCTATTTTCATATACGCATATACGCTGCACCAGCAACTCTATGCCTACACGCATTCAACGGTGTCTTTCTCGGTCTACAAAATGCCACGTATCCAATGTTTCTGACAATAATTGTTAACCTTGTCAACGTCGTGCTAAATTTGGTATTTGTGAGTGTGTTAGGAATGAAGGTGGAAGGTGTTGCTTTAGCCACTGTTATTGCACAGTATGTAGGTCTTATTCTTGCAGTGCTTCTTTTTCTATTTCGTTATCAACATATCCTTACTACATGGGACATACGTAAAATACTTGCGTTTTCTAAACTCAAGCGGTTTCTAATCATTAGTAACGACATATTTATTCGCACGCTCTGTCTTGTCTTTAGTCTAACCTACTTTACTGCAAAATCTGCTACATTGAGTGATACCTTCTTAGCCATCAACACCATACTGCTTCAGTATATAAATCTCATGTCTTATGCGATAGATGGATTTGCTTTTGCTGCAGAGAGCATGGTCGGTAAATACAAAGGCGCGAAGGATATGTATAATCTAAAGCGATCAACACGGTATATTTTCCTATGGTCTTACGTGTTTGGTGGCATAACGATGGTGATTTTTGCTCTATATGGGAAACAGTTGTTGTTTCTCTTCACGGATAAACTAAATCTGATTGAACAAACAAAACCTTATCTTATCTGGATTATAGCCGCACCGGTTGTAAACGTAGCCGCTTATATATGGGATGGAATATACCTCGGTGCCACCTCCTCAAAAGTGTTACGGAATACCATGATTGTATCCATGCTGCTCTTTTTATGTGCTGTCTATCTGCTGCTTCCCTATGGCAACCATGGTTTATGGTGTGCATTTACACTGCTTTTGATTGTACGTGGTGTGTTGCTAACCGTGTTGGCACAGAAGCATCTGTTTACGCAGCACAATATTACGTTTTGACTTATGATTAGGTCAATGTATAGATATATGCACGCTCATATTACACACATATATCTATTACATTTGTTCTTATTAGTTGTTCGGATCACAATCATCATCCTCAAGATACGATAACAATGTAGCAACATCAAGAATACCGTTAGATGTGTTGTTATCGATATCTGGATATGTGATGCCTCTTGTCGTAAAACTCCATGTCCCTAAGTCATCAGCAGCATTGCAAATTGTCTGATATAGAGTCTTAGTAGCTGCCTCAGTAGTACTATCATGCACTGAGGCTTTTATATGACCATGGGTGTAACCATCTTCTTCAGAGTAATCTGCCTTCCAAATATCTAAATAATCGGAAATAGCATTTTCTTCTAATACTGAACTCCATCCAGTTGAGGTCTGTTCTGAAGAACCATCTTCAAACTTGTAATAGTTATCTACATAAATTGGATTATCACCATCGTAACCGTAACCACGTATGGTATAACACTGCACTGTCAAATGATTTCCGTCCAATTTGACAGCATAATAGGCTTCTATGAACTCCTGTTTTGGCACGTAAAATTCAAGCACATCAATCTCAACCGATATTTCGTCGGTACCACCGTTATTGTCAGTGACAGAGACTGTAACGGAGTAGGACGATTGAGTGCCATAGTCAAGAGTCGTGTCTGTCTTTAACCGTCCCGTCCTGGTATTAAGGCTGAATGAACTCGCATCAGTCCCGCTTATACTGTAAGTAAGCGTATCATCATCCTCATCAGTAGCAGAAACCGCATGTCCGACATTAGTACCAGATACAGCCGATTCAAGAATTGCTCGCAGAGCTGTTTCACCCTCTTTAAACACAGGAGCATCATTTGCATCGGTTACACTGACTGTGACGAAAGTTCCGTTAGTACCACCTTTGTTGTCAGTTACAGAAAGGGTTACAGAATACGACGATCGCTCTTCATGATTGAATAATGCCTTGGTACTTAGTTGTGCTGAATTGCTATCAACACCGAAAATATCTGTATTGGAACTGGCAATACTGTATTCAAGTGTATCACCGTCTTCATCCGTTGCCAAGACTGGATCTCCGATAGTTGCTCCCGCTGCCAAATTCTCTGCTACCGAACGTCTCACAAAGAATCCTTCTGTAAAAACAGGACTATCATTCGCATCGGTTACACTGATATTCACCGTTATATTGGCTGTACCACCATTGTTATCGTCAACAGTAACTATCACCGAATAAGTGTCTCGGCTTTCATAGTTAAGTTTCTTGCTTGTCCTTATCTGACCTGAACTACTATCAACACTAAAGGAATCTGCATCCGTTCCTGAAAGACTGTATTCAAGTGTATCATCGTCTTCATCCGTTGCTGATAGGGGATCTCCTACGGATGCAGATACCAAGTTCTCTGCTACAGATCTGTTAGTGGGAGAAGTATCTGAAAATACAGGAGCATCATTCGCATCGGTGATACTGATATTCACCGTTATATTGGTTGTGCCACCGTTGTTATCATCAGCAGTAACTATTACCGAATAAGAATCGTCGGCTTCATGATCAAATGGTTCACTCGTCCTTATCTGACCTGAACTACTATCAATACTAAAGGAATCTGCATCCGTTCCTGAAAGACTGTATTCAGGTGTATCATTATCTTCATCCGTTGCTAATACTGGATTTCCGACAGTTGCACCTGCAGCCAAGTTCTCTGCTACAGATCTGTTAGTAGGAGAAGTATCTGAAAATACAGGAGCATCATTTGCATCGGTGATATTAATTGTTACTGGTATCGTGTCTGTACCACCTTTATTATCAGAAACAGTAACCGATACGGAGTATGAATTCTTTACTTCATAGTTAAGTGGTTCATTAGTTTTTAGAACACTTGTGCTACTCTCTATGTCGAATACTGTTCCATCTGTACCTGCAAGACCGTATTCAAGCACATCATTATCTTCATCTGTTGCTAAAAAAGGATCACCGAAAACTTGTCCAGTGGGAGTATTTTCTTCCACGGAACGTATTGCGGATTCATCTACAAACATAGGAGCAACGTTACACACAGGCACTGGATTTGGAGACAAATCTATCAAGGCATCCATGCTACCTATAAGAGAACTTGTGCCATCTCCATTAGGGGTATACTTTTCAACTGTCACATCTCCGGTGGTAAGTCCACACCACCGTTCAAAATCGCTAACATCAACATGGATAGTGGTAGCTGAGTCGTCTAAATCCCTTGGTACTAAACACCAGGCTTGGACACCCCATAAGTTCCATTTATTACCTCTAAATACACCGAAACCGTCAAAACTTGGATGGACTATGGTGCCATCAATATTACATGAAATATCAATACTAACACCTGGCAGTGCGACGTATGGTTGATATAACATTTTTTTCGGTCCTATCGCTACACGAAGCTTTATAGTAGGGACACCTGCTGGCGGAATCCAAGAGTTAGGGTCTGCTTCACCAATCCTATTATTCGTTCCACCATCAGGTTCATTCCCCGTAATATTTCCCGGTGTTAGACCTCCATCATTCGTCCCACCATCGGGTTCAGTTCCAGTATTCCCTCCTGGATTATTTCCATCATTATTCGTTCCACCATCGGGTTCAGTTCCAGTATTACCCCCCGGTGTAGAACCAGTATTTGTGTCATCGGGTTCAGTTCCCATATTATTTCCCGGTGTAGAACCCGGATTATTCCCGCCATTATTCGTTCCACCATCAGGTTCAGTTCCAGTATTACCCCCCGGATTATTTCCATCATTATTCGTTCCACCATCAGGTTCAGTCCCCATATTATTCCCTGGTGTAGAACCGTCATTATTTCCTGGCGTAGAACCGTCATTATTCCCTGGTGTAGAACCATTAGTTGTGTCATCAGGTTCATTCCCCATATTATTTCCCGGTGTAGAACCCGGATTATTCCCGCCATTATTCGTTCCACCATCAGGTTCAGTTCCAGTATTACCTCCCGGATTATTACCATCATCTCTTCCCTGATTTGTCCCATCGTTTACTCCGTCATCTTTGGAGTTTGGATCTGTGGTATCCTTTTTATCAGCCTCAGGTGGAATAGGAACAAGATCATCGTCGCGTATATCTCCCATTGTTGTTGAATCTTTATCCTCATTTGGTGGTGGAGGATTCGTTATATAGTCAGTCGTTTCATCTATAATATCATCTATTGGTATGTCAATTATATCACCTGGTTTTACGAATTCTTTGATACGATCCAATATGAATTCAACAAGTTCATCAATATCAACTTTTCGACCTGTTTCTATATATTGTTTTTCTATTCGTGTTATAATCTTTTCTATAGGAACTTGGATTATTACCTCTTTTTTCACAATTCGTTCTACAATATTTGTAACTACAGTCTCAATACGGATTGTCTTTGTAGTTGCGTCTGTTACAATACACATTGAAGGCACACCCAGTATATTATAACAACTAACGGTGAGAGTGCTAACTTCATCAGTACTGATAACTGATGTGTATTGTGAATCAAAACGACCACAACCTGCAATAGAGATTAAAAAAAGAAATAACATAAGATAGCGGTTTATCATATTTTCTCCTGGAGTGTTGTATATTTTAATAATGGTTATTTTTCAGGAGTACGTCAAGATTGTTCTATAAATTCCATTGTAACCTCTTCTACTATTGCCTCAAGGGGTACGTCCTTAATTTCATCTTCGGGTACAAGTTCTTTCACTTTTTCTATTACTTCCGAGACAATTTCCTCAATGTTTGTTTCAGTAGTGATATACTCTATTTCAATTTCAGTAACAATTGTCTCAATAATCACTTCCTCAATAACTTCTACCTCAACGATAGTTTCAATTATCGTTGTTACCACTGTCTCTACTTCAACTGTGATAATGCGATCTTGATCAATTACACAAAAGATCGGTATACCTAATAGGGTTGTACAAAACACATGTGTGATATATACCTCCTCAGATGAGACAACTCGCATGAATTGATTTTCGAATTTTCCACATCCAATCAATGCAATGAGTATGATAAGAATCAAAAGTAATCTAACTAACATAATATCTCCTTAAAAATACAAGAAATTAAAAGTAGATATTAGGGAATATTTTATTAATAAGAGGACTAAACCCTAATTTAATGGGAAGGTACATTAAGATCATATAATAAATGTCTTATCAAATGAAACTCCTTCTGATCAGATATTGCCTAATTTTTTAATGGCTTCATATTGTCTATAAATAGTGAATATTAACATCATGTCAAAATAGTATCGTTTAGATAGTAAGGTTATTTCAGCAGAGCGAGTAATGGAAACGTGTCATTTGAAATGCCAATAAAATTGTGCAATGTAAATTGATGGCATCTCTAACAGAGAACGCTTACATATACGTATATAGTATGATATGTAAGCATATCAGTAAACAGGGGTATGTTTAAGTTTCCGATTTTGTGAAAATGGAGTGAGTCGTTTCACTAAAATAGTGAATACCTATAGTAACGACTCATAGTAATGGCTGTGATATAACATCCACACAGGAATATCTGCCTATGTAGTGTGAACACCATATACTGTTGAAGTATATAAACTTCGTTATTGGTAGGTATATTCTTTTCACGTTCCGATTCTCCCCTAAGTTTACCTTCAAATGACACATTATCATACAAAAGATAATAACGGCACATGTTATACTATTTTGAATACCTGGTTAACTTATTCAGTCAAGTATATTAACAATTTTAAGGATATAATCTGGAAAAATAAATGTATGTAAAAGAATATATAAATAAAAAGATATGGGTATGAAAAATAAAATAAATATTAAAAATACAGCATATACATAGAATTGATAAAAATAAAATATAAGATGAAAGATAGATGAACAACTGTATTTATAAATTAATCTAAAACATATATATAAATAAAATATAAATAAAATATTATATGATTATTATTAATTAATGGGATTATATATTATTATTAATTTTAATTCAAGGTTTTTTACATTTTCTGTGTTTTTCATGCTGTGTATTAATGATAATGTCATTAATACACAGGTTTTTCAGACTGTAGAGCATATAACAGATTGTACTGCCATCGGAAATTTAGACCATTCCCTAAAACAAGATTGTGATATAATTACAATCTAATTAGGATGGTTCAACTTTCAAAGTGGAAATGCCAACTTCTTGAAAATACGGCATCCCGCTTTGAACCTATTGATAAACAGACCGATGCATCTCAACAGCGGATCACCAACTATGTTTCAGTTCTTATGGATGTATTTACTGGAATGGTAAGAGGTTGGCAACTGAGCCGACATTTGACTCAATCTCTGATAGAGGGTGTCCTTGGGAGAACGGTTATGCGGAAGACTTATCCGTACTCTTAAGGAGGAAAAGTTCACCTGAATCACTATCATGATATCGCGAAGATAATGCTCACAAGAGCAAGTATATAACCAGAAACGACCTCACTTGGCATTAGGGTATTTAAACACCTATGGAATTTGAGCAAAAAACTTGTCTTAACTATCACTAAATTGTGGTCTAAAAAATCGATGGCACTTCAATGTGTCTGCTTTCTGTATTCTATTTCGTTAGTCTTTCTATAATTTTATCCACAACACTATCAGCACGTTCTTGTATCTGTTCCTGTGTAAGACTTTGTATAGGATGGGCAACGGTCAATGGCTCCATCTCATTATATCCAAGTACACGTGCTTGAACTTTTCCCGCAGAGAAAAACACTTCTGAACATATTGCTACACTTGGAACACCGCGTTCCTCTAAAACTGATCCGTCGTGCATACTGCACGAAATACAGGAACCTCAGTCAGCAAGTCCTTCTATAACGAAATCTACGCTTTGAGCAAGGTTTCTAAGAAGTTCGGTTGGTGCTGGACGTGCAAATGTAGGTTTTTTGACACGGACAACATCAGCAATCTCAAATTGATTGCATATTAATTCCTCAACACGATCAAGGAAAATATCACTACCTTTTTTTGTTATGTCAAGTATACCCATGACTTTACCATTTAAATCAGTAAATCGTGGTGCTAATTTTTTATCAACTTGTTCTCCCTCATAGGTGGGATCAAGTAATGTAATATTTGCCATAAAATCTCTTTCCAATTATGATTTATCGGTATTCTCGATTTGTATCTGTTGAGACTTTGCCATAGCGTCTTCTGCTTCCTGAATCATCCCTTTTCTTTGGTAACAGATAGATAAACTGGTATATACCAGTGGATCATTTGGATTGATTTCAATCGCTTTTTGAACGGCTTCAATTGCATCGTCGTATTGGCTTAATCGTTCATACGCATGTCCGAGACCGAGATAGCCTTCGATATAGTCCGGATATGTCTCTATAAGTTCCTTGAATGCGTTAACTGCTGCATCAAGGTCATTATCAGCGAAATGTGTAAGTGCGACATCATAAAGTTCTTCTTGTGTAGACATATTCTTTTCCTAACTGAATATGGTGTATTCTCGACTAAATTTGGAAAGATTATAACATTATCATTAAGAAATGTCAATTGAACTTTTGGTTAGCAATTTGGTTGAAGGTTGTCAATTGGTTAGCACATTTCAATCCAACGGAAATATTGGTCTTCGAACTTTTTGATACGTAAAATGTTGCGGATTCACAGCAGTCAATCCAGGGGTATCAACTTCAATTATCTTATCGGCAATTGGTTCATAGGCAGCACGGTATGCGATTGCAGCTTTGACAACAATAATATGCATTTGCTGAGGATTGATTCCAAGACTCAGTAATTGCTGTAGACTAAACGGTGTTTGTCGCTTACTTGTCAAAACAACTATGGAGTTTTCCACAGCAATAACTGCTGTGAGACCTTGATCGTGATATTTTTGTCCGCCGTGACGTGGTTCTGATTCTACAAAAAGTCCATCGTGAATCATACGAATTTTTCCTGTAATTGCTACAGGATTTCCGTGAAGTTGATCTGTCTTACCACCTACTTTCAAAGATATTTCATTGCCGACACCTGACTTAATACAGGTCTCCACGCATTCAGGATCATATAAAACGACAACAAATCCACCTGCTTTCTGTTTGATTAACTCTTCAAGAATAATTGTACTATCACCCGGTGAACCACCACCAATGTTATCTCCCATTTCAACAAGTATTACTGGATGTTTATCGCTTCCTATCGCTTGGTACGCAGCACAGGACGCATCAGGTAAATTGAGGGTTAATTGATCATGGGAATTCCACAACATATTTGATAATTGATCTGCATGTGTTTGGGCAAGTTCTTGATTGTTATCAGACACAATAACAAAAGACGGTCCTATCTCAGAAACATCTGCGTAAGGATACCCAGCTGCGACATTAGCAACAAGTACGTTGTCATCATTTTCCATTTGGTTAGCCATATTTATTATAGATGACATCGGTTCTGCACTCGTGTTTTGATGTAGGATATTTAGAATCATCGGTGGTTTAGCAAGTGCTTGGGTCGGAGTAACTTCATCTCTGAGAATACTGATAATCAATTCTGTTGCTTGTATACCTCGTTGTCTTTGATCAATATGTGGATTTGTTTTGTAAATTATCAGTGCTGTTGATTGATCAACCATCTGTTCAGACACATTTGCATGATGATCCAGTGTAACTACAATAGGAAAAGATTGACCATAGATTTTACGTAGTCTCCGCAACACTTCTCCATCAGCATCTGGAAAACTCTCAACAACCATTGCTCCATGCAGAGCCAGTAACAATCCATCCAGATTTGGAATTGCCTTAAGTTCTTGTATCAACAGATTAGTAAGTTTATCAAAGGCATCATCTGTTACAGGACCAGCTGGTGTTGCAGTAGCCATAAACGTTGAATATGGTGTGTACCCCTGTTCTTCTAAACCTTGTATGAATCCACCCACTTCATGATGTGAATCCTTCCAAACTGAGAATATATCGTCACCGATAGTGCAAGAAAACGCATCAAATTCAGTAGAAATGTTATTGAATGTGTTTGATTCATGCATTATTCCACCGAACGCAATCCTATACATATTTTCTCCTTAAACACCATTGATGTTTTACAGTATGTATCAAAGTGTAAACTCAATTTTTGATAAGTCGTTCTTGAAATAAACTCCATTTTAAAAATTTCTTGACGGAGTGTCAAAATTAGTGTATCATTTAAGACAGTTTTAATCTCTGATTTTTTACCATTGCTAATAACATAATAACATCCACAGGCACTGATAGGGTAGTAATAGAACGTATGACAGAAGAATGTACTTGGAAAAATCGCATTGAAGAAGCAATAGAAATTGCTGCCCAGGCTCACGATGGACAATTTCGGAAAGGCACATCAACACCATATATTACACATCCGTTTGCTGTTGGTCTATTATTGATGGATGCAGGATGCTCTGAATCATTGGTAATTGCGGGAATACTACATGATACAGTTGAGGATACCGATTTGACATTAGAGTGTATTCGCAAGAACTTTGGGAATCATGTAGCGGAAATTGTTGACGGTTGTTCGGAAAACAAATCCTTACGATGGCGTGAGAGAAAGTCGGAATGTATTGAAGCATTAAAAACTGCCACTACTGAGGTATGTATTGTTACATGCGCTGATAAATTACACAACCTACGGACTGTAATTTCTGAGTTTGATGACATTGGTGATGTAGTTTGGGAAAGGTTTCATGGTGGATTAGAGGCACAGGAGTGGTATTATAGAAGTGTTTTGGATAGTCTACGAACACAGAAAGAGTCTAAGAAAAAAGGTTCTGTAAATGGAATTGTACAGAAACAATTCAATACTATTTTTGAGCAACTACATCTTGCTGTAAATTATCTATTTGACGGTTAATTAAATAAAGATTAAATATGCCTGTCAATGCAAAGTCTTATATTCCTCTCTAAATGATACTTTTAATTTCTTGCGATTTTGACTCATACTATACTAACACTAAAAATGATAAAACAACATTATCAAACTCGATAATCAAATAAAATTACATCACAATTATAATGACAAACAAAAAGATCCGTCTTACAGAAACCGTTAAATGTGCGGGATGAGCATCAAAATTGGCTCCGGGTGAGCTTTCACACATATTAGATAACCTACCCAAATGTACTGACCCAAACCTTCTCGTCGGGACTGAAACCTCCGATGATGCAGGAATATACCGTATTTCAGATGACCTTGCCCTTGTCAATACGGTGGATTACTTTACACCTATTGTTGATGACCCATATACTTTTGGTGCGATTGCAGCTACGAATTCACTCAGCGATGTATATAGCATGGGAGGAGTTCCCAAAACTGCATTAAATATCACCTGCTGGCCCAAAGAGGATCTTGAACTCTCAATTCTGGGGGACATTGTGAGAGGAGGGGCAGAAAAAGCAGCTGAATCCGGTACAGCACTTGTAGGTGGACACACAGTGGAATCTCCAGAACTTATGTATGGATTGGCTGTGACTGGAGTTGTTCATCCTGAAAAATATGTCAAAAATCACGGTGCACGGTTGGGAGATGTCCTAATTTTAACGAAAAAGCTTGGTATAGGTATTCTCACAACTGGATTGAAATTCAACAAAATCAGTGATGAAATTCTACCATCATTAGTTGAATCGATGACAAGACTGAATGCTACTGCATCTGAAGTGATGTTAAAATACGGTGTATCAGCATGTACAGATGTCACTGGTTATGGGTTGTTAGGTCATGCATCGGAAATGGCAGAAGGGAATGATGTTCGCTTGCAGATAAATAGCGGTGATGTACCATATTTTAATGATGCACCTGCACTTGTTGCAAAGAATACCTATACTCAAGCCTATCTGTCTAATACTAAGTTTCTTGCCGATAAGGTATCATTCCGCACATCAGTATCAGAAGAAATGCGTCATATTATGATGGAGGCTGAAACGTCTGGGGGATTATTATTTGCCCTACCAGCAGAAAATGCGGATGCAGCAATAAAGGAACTACATGCTGCTGATTGTCCAGAAGCCGCTATAATTGGTGAAGTGGTTGCAGGAGATGAAGCACACATTGAAGTGCATTAGTCAAATTATCAACGGTGGCTTATATGACAAAATCCGAATTGGCAAAGCAGGTACGTGCGGTTTCATATCTTACAGGTGAATTCAAACTCCGTTCAGGCAATATCAGCAACTTTTATTGGGACAAATATCGTTTTGAAAGTAATCCTAACTTACTCGCAGCCATTGCAAGTGAGATGGTAAAATTACTACCAACTGATTTTGATGGGTTAGCAGGATTGGAATTAGGAGGTATCCCACTGGCAACTGCGATCTCTTTACAGACCGGAATTCCCTGCTATTATGTCCGTAAAGAAGCAAAAAGTTATGGCACTAATAATCTAATTGAAGGAGGTGTTAAGGAGAATAGTAAACTTGTTGTAATTGAAGATGTAATAACGACTGCGGGACAAGTATGCACATCCATAGAACAAATTCGTGGCGTTGGGTATATAGTTGAACATGTTGTAGCAGTCATTGACCGTCAAGCAGGGGGAGAGAAAAAAGTAAATGCACTCGGATGTTCATTAACATCCGTTTTTTCGCTTGACGAGTTAGCAACTGAATAGACATCATAATTTACTTTAATTTAACAATACAGATTCTAACAAGTTTTTCAAAAAATCATCAACTTGTGCAGTGGATTAAGAAAAGATAAAATAAAAGGCAATTCCACAATAATTAATTTGCACAAGTGAACCGTAATATTTACGAGAAATGTGAAATAAAAAAATGAAAATACTATTTATTGGAGATATTGTTGGAAATCCGGGGAGAAGGGCAGTAACCGAATATATAAAAGAAATACAAAACATTTCTACTAATACATACGACTTCATCATTGCAAATGGTGAAAATGCTGCTGGAGGGAAAGGTTTAACATTTGATATTGTAGATCAATTGTTAGCATCAGGTGTTTCTGTTATTACAAGTGGAAACCATGTTTGGGCACAGAAAGAAATATTTGACTTCGTTGATACAACTCCGCAGTTGATTCGTCCTGCTAATTACCCAGTGGATGTTCCTGGACGAGGGTTTACTGTTGTTTCTTCTGCAGGTGGTAATAAGAAACTTGCTGTAATCAACCTTGCGGGTCAGATTTTCATGAATAGATACACCAATCCGTTTCATGCCTTGGATTCAATCTTGACTGATTTGAAAGATGAGACACCGTACATAATTTTGGATTTTCATGCTGAAGCAACATCAGAGAAAATTGCCATGGGATGGTATGCAGATGGAAGGGTAGGGGCAGTGGTAGGAACACATACACACGTCCAGACTGCAGATGAGCGTATTCTTCCACAAGGCACTGCATATATCACAGATGTTGGTATGACAGGTCCACATGATTCAGTTATTGGTAGTAAAATTGAACAAGTCATTGATAGTTTTTTGACATTGATGCCTTCCCGTTTTGGTGTTGCAAAAGACAATGTCAGGTTAAATGCTGTCCAGATTGAATTGAATGAAGAAACCGGTTTAGCTGAGAATATTGAGAGAATTCAATATCAGATTTGATAATCTATTTCAATTCTCTACTGCTGATATTGTTTAATTCTGTGCTTAATTGAATGGGATAATCCTAAATGCCTTTAGATATACCGATTCCTCGTACTATTTTCAGTGTAACGCAAATCACTAATACTCTATCGCGTGTTATCCAGCAACAGCCTATACTTCAAAATGTATGGGTTAAGGGTCAAGTTTCAAATCTAAGTCGTCCCGCGTCTGGTCATATATATTTTACTCTAAAAGATGAGAAAAGTAATATCAGAGGTGTAATCTGGCGTAGTAGTGCTTCACGATTAAAATTTTTGCCGAGTGACGGTGAAGAGATATTGGCACAAGGACAGATCGGCATTTACTCTGCAGGTAGCAATTATCAAATAACAGTGAATGAAGTTGAACCACTTGGTATTGGAGCACTGCAGAGAGCGTTTGAAGATCTAAAACAGAGACTATCTGAAGAGGGTTTATTCGATGATCGCTATAAAAAAACCCTACCTGTATTTCCCCAAAAAATTGGTGTAATAACATCTGAGACAGGCGCAGCTATACAGGATATTCAGCAACAACTTCAGAAACGATATCCATTAGCAGAACTTTTGTTATATCCGACTCTTGTTCAAGGTGAGTTTGCTGCGGCACAAATTGCAGCTGCCATTCGTGCATTGAATAATAGAACAGACATAGATGTGATGATTGTTGGTCGGGGTGGTGGTTCAATTGAAGACCTGTGGGCATTTAATGAAGAAATTGTTGCAAGAGCCATTTTTGAATCAAAAATACCAATTGTATCGGCAGTTGGTCATGAAACAGATTTTACTATATCTGATATGGTTGCGGATCACCGATCTCCTACTCCGTCTGCTGCTGTTGAACATATAGTCCAAGATCAACAGGAACTTTTATACAACCTTGATTCCACAATTTCCCGTCTTAACCAATTAATTTTACAGAGACTTGCAACACAACACACTCAACTTAATTCATTGGAGGAAGGACTTTCACCATTCCGAAGAATGGATACCATTCTACAGTTGTCCCAAATGGTTGACGGACTTGAGGCTGTAAATCATAGAACAATTAACGAAAAATTAGATGATGAGAACATCCGATTACAGTCATTAGTTGATCGATTAAATTCTCTTAGTCCATTAGCCACCTTAAGCCGTGGATATAGTATCTGTAGGACATCGGCAGGACAGATTGTTACCTCAATTCAACAGATCAATGTTGGAGAACGTCTTGATGTAAAACTTGCAGAAGGTGAACTTGCATGTACTGTTGAGGAACGGTTAGAATGAAAGAGAACCTAATATTTACACTAATCTTTAGATTAGTTTATTGTGATTTGTTGGTTTGCAAAACTAATGTGTATAGGTAAGGAGAAACTGTTGACATTTGAAGAGAAACTTGAAAGACTGAAAGAAATTGTCGCGAAGTTGGAATCACCAGATATGTTAGAATTAGACGCATCTCTTACGCTATTTGAGGAAGGCGTGGGTTTAGTGCGTTCGTGTAAGAAACTCCTTGAAGAGGCAGAACTCCGAGTGCAAAACCTAACAAAAGAAGAAAATGGTGACACCGAAGGTGAATCTGCAATTGAAGACGAAAACGGAGAATAGGATGGTATTGGAAAAAATTAACGACCCATTGGATTTGAAGAACCTTAGTATAAGTGAACTTGAAACACTTGCTGAGGAAATGCGCGGTCATTTATTAACGGTTCTATCCAAACATCCTGGACATTTCGCACCAAACTTTGGTACGGTGGAACTTGCTATAGCAGTTCACACTGTTTTCGACACACCACGGGATAAAGTAATATGGGATATCGGGCATCAAGCCTATCCACATAAGCTACTAACAGGACGTTTAGACACATTTGACACGTTGAGACAGACCGATGGTATTAGTGGGTTTCTTAGTCGTGAAGAAAGTAAGTATGATGTTTTTGGGGCAGGACATTCAAGTACATCAATTTCAGCAGCATTAGGCATAGCCACTGCACGTGATGTAAACAATGATGATTTCAATGTTGTTGCTATAATTGGTGATGGTGGATTGACAGGTGGAATGGCACTTGAAGGATTGAATGCTGCGGGTGACTTTAGAAAGGATATGCTTGTCATACTTAATGACAATCAGATGTCAATTTCACCAACTATCGGGGCTATCTCAAAGCATTTTCATAGATTGATTAGTTCGCGCGGTTATAATAGGCTCCGCACAGGTGCAAAGGAATTGATGAATTTCATTTCATCTGATGCAAAGGCACTTGCACAAAAGATTGAAGCCTCACTAAAGCCCGGGACTCTATTTGAAGAATTTGGCTTTCGTTATTTTGGTCCACTTGATGGGAATGATTTAGAATCGCTTATACCTGTACTTACAGGAATAAGGGAGTTATCAGGTCCGATTTTAGTCCACGTGGTAACAAAGAAAGGATTAGGATATCCACCAGCAGAAAAAGATCCGGTTGGGTTTTATAGTGTTAGTGGTCAGTTTGACCTGAAAACTGGTAAATCACTCAAACCTACTTCTGCTATTCCAAAATATACTGATGTTTTCAGTCGGACATTAATTGAAGCAGCGAAAAAGGACAAGCGGATTATTGGCGTTACAGCAGCAATGCCCGGAGGAACAGGTTTAGATAAGTTTTCGGATGCGTTTCCTGATAGATGCTTTGATGTTGGATTAGCGGAACAGTGTGCTGTGACTTTTGCCGCTGGTTTAGCTACTGAAGGTTTAAAACCTGTGGTTGCGATTTATTCAACCTTTCTACAACGTGGTTATGATCAAGTTCTACATGATGTCTGTATACAAAATCTACCAGTAGTCTTTGCTATTGACCGTGCAGGACTTGTCGGTGCGGACGGTCCAACTCATCATGGAGTATTTGATATTGCCTATCTTCGTTCTATTCCAAACATCGTTATGATGTCACCTAAAGATGAAAATGAATTACAACACATGTTAAAAACAGCATTGACCTATGAGGAAGGACCAATAGCACTTCGTTACCCACGTGGTACTGGAATAGGTGTTAAATTAGCTTCTGATCCTAAACCACTTTCTATTGGAAAAGCTGAAATTTGCTGTAAAGGTGAAGATCTTTTAATTGTTGCAATAGGAAATAGGGTATACCCAGCAATTGAGGCTACAGAAACTTTGCGTGAAACAGGTATCAATACCTCAGTCATTAATGCACGTTTCGTAAAACCCTTAGATACAGAATTGATAGTAGAAATGGCAAAAGATATTGGGAAAGTAATAACTGTAGAAGATAGTGTTTTAATGGGAGGATTTGGGAGTGCAGTATTAGAAGCACTTGCTGATGAAGGTGTTTCAGATGTACGTGTAACTACACTTGGGGTTCCCGACCGGTTTATTGAACATGGAGATGTCAAAACATTATATGACCGTTATGGATATGATACACAAGCGATTATCCGCGCTGGAGTTGCCTTAACTGTAGGGACGTAAGTTTAGGTATGTATGATTTCTTCTAATAAAAAACAAAGATGGAAAGGTTAGATATAGTTCTTGTTAAACAAGGTTTAGTTGAGAGTCGTCAGCAAGCAAGACGTTTAATTTTAGCAGGTGCTGTAAAAGTAAACAATAATTCACAGCTTAAGCCGGGACAACGCATATCTCCAGACGTTGAAATTGAGATCGAACAATCACCAAAATATGTAAGTCGTGGTGGTTTGAAACTGGAAAAGGCAATAAACACCTTTGAAATTACTACTGAGAACAGAGTCGCTATCGATATTGGTGCATCGACAGGTGGTTTTACTGATTGTTTACTCCAACATGGTGCTGCCTTTGTTTATGCTGTAGATGTTGGTTACGGACAAATTGCATGGAAACTTCGTAAAGATGCACGTGTGACCGTCCTTGACAAAACTAATATACGATATATTGACAAACAGTTATTATCACATCCTCTTGACATTGCAGTCATTGATGTTTCTTTCATCTCCTTATGCAAAGTATTGCCAGTGGTTTTAGAAAAGTTAGATGTAAACGATGTAATCGCTTTAGTAAAACCTCAGTTTGAGGCAGGTCGTGCTAATATAAAAAAAGGTGGTATTGTTGATGATCCAGATGTTCATAAGGATATATTGGTTAATCTGATTGACTTTGCTCAGGAAAACTTTTCAACATATCCTATCGGACTAACATTTTCACCAGTATATCGAGACATTGGAAATATAGAATATTTACTCTGGCTACAAAAGACTGATCATACACAATCTGAAAAAAGTTCTATCCCACCTATCATAGATACTGATTTCATCACCGATTTAGTTAAAACTGCACATCATGAATTCTATACATAACACAGACATAACGGATAAGATACAATGACAAGACGCAGAATCCTATTAATTTACTTGTCTCTATTCATTCTACTTTGTGGAATTGGTGGATATTTTTTTATTAGTTCGGATTACTTTCTTGATAAATACATTAAGAATCGTTTAATTTCAGCATTGCAAGACCAGATAAATGAAGACTATAAAGTTATAATAGACAATTTGCATGGAAATGTCCTCACTGGTGTTGTGGTTGATGACTTTTCTATAATAGATGAAAAAAACGTTGAACTACCTATCCTCTCCACAGAAAAGATAATCCTTAAATACAACATACTTGGTTTGCTTAGACGTAAGTTCCTTGTGACTGAGTTTGAGATAGATTCTCCGAAAGTGGATGTTGTTCGTCAGCCAGATGGACAGGTTAATCTAACACAATTATTTCGCAAATCAACGCAGGATTCTGAAACAGAGTCTGATAGTAATTTTACCTTTGCTATATCAAGTTTTAAAATCGATGGTGGTGAGATTAACTTTGTTGATAAACAAGAGAACATAAAAGTAAGTCTTCCTAAAATAGAGGTTAAGTTAGATGGTCAGTTAGATGAATGGAATCATTCGGGAAGTTTCTCTATTGGTAAGGGTAATTTCATTATAAATGGAACTGAGATGTTGATTGACCGTATTGATGATGTGAAGTTTGCACTTACAACAAATGGAGGTGAACTTAATCCTCTTCAACTAAAATTGGGAAACTCAATAATAGATATCAAGCAATTCAACAGACATTGGAATAATGGTCTGTGGGATACGCGTTTAGAAATGACAATTGATGCTTCAGATGTGCAGAATTTTCTTGATGGTAAAACTCAACTTGCAGGATTAGGTAGGATTGTATTGGATATAAACGGAACAGATTCTATTTTGCAAGGTAAACTAACGGTTACTTCAGAAGCGTTGACAATCCAGCAAAATATAGGCACATCAACAGGCAATTCCGATTCTAAATTGAGAAGATTAGATATAACAGATTTAGTAATAGACACCATATTGGATATAGATGGCGAACCCAATGTGACATTAGAAAAACTGAGTTTACAAATTGCTGGTGGCACATTGTCTGGTAACGGAAAGGTCACATTAGATAGTTCAATCAAAGGAAATCTGTTGGATAGGTTACAGGAATATGTTAAACGGAACATCTCGTACGATGGTAATATACAAATTTCAGATATAAAACTAAAATCCCTCTTAGCAATGTTCGTAGAAATACCGAAGGAGGCACCGCAAGTAGAGTCTGGATCATTAAACGGTTCAGCACAAATTAACGGTGATACTGCAGGATTATTACACTTTGATAGTAATGTTGATTTATCCAAAACACATCTACTTGTAAATGGAAAAACAGAACCAATATTATTGAATGCGTCTTATCTGAAATGTGAAATTACATCGGAAAAGAACAATGCATCAAAAATCTATGCAAATGGTATGTTTGATGATGCCGCTTTTAAATTGAATGGTTCTTTGGAGGAGATGGATTTAAGAATAGACAATTTTGATTTTGGAAAGATCTGCAAAATAGGAAATACTATTCCCTTTGTAGGAATAGGAAGTGTTACGACAAAGATTAATAAAGATGGTACTGCTACTGGATATATTGAGATACCTGAAACTTCCTATGGTAATTTTATGCCACCAATTTCACTGGGTAAATTAACTGGAAATTTTCGATATTTTGAGGAAACGGTGTATATTGAAAATGCAAAACTTGTAAAAGAAGGTGAAACCGGAGAAACAAAAGTATCAATTACTGGTGATGTCAAATTAGAAAATAAACTACCTACAAATTTTAACGTAATTGCAGAGCAATTGTTTCTTGACTCTGATTATAATAAACTCTTTTTTCAGCAAGAACTTCCAATCAAAGGCAAGATAAAAGGCGAACTACATTTATACGGATACCTTATTGATAATCTTGATGGTAAGGGTCTTTTCACTATAGAATCCGGAAATGCATGGAATATCAATATTGATCCAGTAACTATGTCATTGGAAATAGACGACTATTCTCTAACTATTCCAAATTTTGAGATTACAACACGTGGGCAACAAGTGGTTTTTAATGCACATGTTACGAGTGACGGTGAGTTCAACTTTAATCTCAAGAATCAAAACGATAACCCTATTCAATTAGCTGAAATTGCCCTTGCTGCGGAAATCGCTGATTTTCCACTTGATGGAAAATTGAATATTAACGTTGATTCATATCAAAAATTGAATGAAGATTTTGTATTTGAAGTAGATTTTGACTTTTCTGATTTGACATTTGATGGCAATCCACTTGGTGATGCAACACTGTTTGCTACTCTTATAGTGGGAAATAGGGAATTGGACGAACCGGATTATTTCAACTTTACGGGAGAAGCGTTTGAAGGAACAGTTAGTATCAAAGGAAGAATCATCAATATCATAGATAATCCATATCAATTCACCTTAATAAGTGAAGGTATGGCTGCTACACCAATTCTTCGCATTTTTGATAAAAGACTTGAAGCAATTACTGGCACTGCAGATGGCATCGTTAAGGTTGAAGGAACACTAACAGATTTAACCATAATACCTGAAGATCCTATTGATAAACGTATTCATCCTTATGATGTTGATATTACAGTCAATAATACGCGACTACAGTATAATTCAGTCAATTTTACAAATTCAAAACCAATTCTGATGTTATTAAAGGATGACATACTGACGATTGTTGATAGTTCACTGGCTGTTGATGGAGAGAAAACATCATTCGTAAATCTTACTGGCAGTTTGAATTTGAAAAATGAGGAGGTTGATATCTCAGCAAATTCAGATGATAATATTGTTCTTGAACATTTTGGTAAAGCGTTTGATGTTCCAGTATCGGGTAGTGGTTTCTACCAATTAAAATGGAATGGCACGATAAATAACCCACTCGTTGAACTAAAATGGGGAATACCGTCGTTAGTTGTGGAAACAGAATTGGGGAATATTAGTTCAAGTAATATTGGTGGTGAAATTACATATCAAGATCATATTCTTACTATAAAGCCTATGCTACTGGAGGTAATGGGAAATTCCATACAAGTGGGTGGTACTATTTCAGTCAATCAGAATGAATTCAATCACTCACTTCTTAACATTGATATTAGTTGTGATAATCTTGATTTAATAGGTTATTCAGATTTCGTGAAAAACAGCCTATCAGATAAAGTATTGAAGCGACTAATATTGGAAGATACCCCATTTCTACAAGGAGTTTTGGGTGTTTCAGCAAACTTGGAGGGTAGGATTAATGAAATTGAGATTAATCTTAATTTACATACAATTGGAAACCATCCTATTAAGTTGGGGGCATTCAAGAAACCGATTTCATTGAATAAATTCCATGCAGTTACAACTGTTAGCGAGAAAGCAATTCATATTCAAGATTTAAATATACTTGGGCAAATTAGTCAAGGAAGTTTCCAATTAAACGGTGAGACATCAATTCCTATCAATAATAGAGATGAAACTATATATGATTTAAATGTATCTGTTCAGAAATTAGAGGTAGGTGATTTTGTCAGGTTGATCCATCATGATGAATCAATTGTATCAGGTATATTGGGTGGTAGTTTTACATTATCAGGTAAAGGTTTTAATTCTGATCTTATTTCAGCGACATGCAAAATAGATGAACTAAATTTATACTCTAAAGATTTCCATATATCCAATAACTCTCTTATTGACTTCAAATTAGAGAATAATAGTGTTACTTCCCAAATCTCAATTCAAATTTCTTCTCCAATAATTGAAATTACAGTAGACACACGTATTGATGGAACACTAACTTCACCCATCATAAAGGTTCAACAACAAGGTATACTCAAAAGACAATGGAGTGAAACTGAATTACCCTTACAATTAAATGGAAACATAGAATATACTGACAAACAGATTACACTGGAAGTCAAACTTACTGATAATGATACTGATAATGATGTAAGTTTAAATGGTATAATTCCATTTGATTTGACTATATCAGATAAAAATCTAACAGAAAGATTTAGTGATACAACTATTAATATCACACTCATTGGAAATGAACTACCATTAACTTTTTTCCATGTATTAGATAATGTCATTTCCGAAGTTGATGGTGTATCAGATATTAATTTGAACCTTCAAGGTGTATACCCAAATCTTCATTTACGTGGTGATATTTATGTGCAGGCATCACACCTACTATTCAATGGGTTTCCTCATAGCATAGAGAATGTGAACATACAACTCCATGCAGGTAAACATTATGATGGAAATGACGTTATTGAGTTGAAAAAGTTCCAGTTCGACTTGGAGAGTGGTGAGGTAAGACTACAACATGACAAACATAGCATATTGTTATTGGAAGGAATAACACCAAAGAGATTAGAGTTAAATGGATTGACATTAAACGAGTACCCCATCGGTTCTTTTTTTGAACATTCGATTTCGACTGAAATGTTGCAAGATTTTGAGGGAAAAGTTACAGCAACATTGGAGAAGTTGAGTATTCCATTTGACATGTTTTTTGAAAATGGAGACAGAATGCCTGTTCCAATAGTTCGTGATATGATAACCTTTGATGCTCTTTCACAACATGCCTATGTAGATTTAAGGATAGATGATTTCTCTTTAGATGTTTCGGTTTTAGGACAACCTTTCAGTTTAATTAATCCGTCTCCTATTCCGTTAATACTTGATAAGGGTGAATTTACACTAAGTGAACTTAAACTTCAGAATATATTAACCGAATCTTCAAGTGAAACGCAGGTGCCATTAGTTTTCAGTAGTTTCGGTAAATGGAATATGCATGGAGGGATGCTTATCAACCTAAAACTATCCAATTTCGATCTTTCTGTTCTTGATCCATTCTTTATTGATGCAAATCTTGATAATTATAGTCTTAGAGGAATGATATCAACAGGTATTAACATCACAGGTACTTATGCAGAACCCGATATTAGCGTTAGGTTTGATGGACAGGATATAACTCTAAATCAGGCAATCGTTGACTTATTCAGTGGAACGATAAATTACAAAAGTAAAGACAAACAATGGTCAATTGATGAAAGTTCTCCAGCAATATTAAGATCTGGCAGAAATCAACTCACTTGTTCTGGCTATATACCATTTATTACATCCTTCACTAATTTTCAAGCGATGCCAATGAACAAACCGATGGAAGTTAACTTTACTCTAAAAATGGATGAGTTTGGATTATTGTCAGATATTGAACCGATTATTTCATCTGCTAAAGGCACAGGAGTAATTACAGCAACTGTCTATGGTACACCTGATTCACCCAGACTCACAGGAGATGGTGATTTCAATTCTGTATCATTTAAGATTGACGGTTCCCCTATTTCTATCGAAAACACTGATGCTCAATTTGTATTCTCCGAGTCTAATCTACAAATTGAGTCCATACTTGGTGAATTAAATGATGGAATATATTTTATATCTGGTAATCTCGACTCAGATTGGTTTAACGTGAATTATATGGATATTAGTTTGAGTATGGATAATTTCAGTATTGTTGAACCTGGACAATATAAAGCAACACTCAGTACTGGAGCAGACGATCTACGATTATATGGAAATATTGAAGAATCTGTTAAGTCAAATTTAAGATTGAGTGGTGATGTAATAGTCCATTCGGGAGATTATGAGCAGAACTGGGAAAATGTGCAAGATTGGTTCAGTGGTGCAACTGTAAGTCAGGTCGAACTTGCCTTTGGTAATACTATATTTAACAATCTTCTGTTAGATGTTGGTATTGAAATACCAAACGAAATAAGTTTTCTTTCATCTCTTGGTGGATCTACCGTCATAAAAATCAATGGTAGCGGTCGACTGACAGGACTAATTCAAGAACCGATTTATGTCGGTAATATAAATATTCTTGAAGGAAGGATCAGCACCGTTACACAAGTTTTTGATATTGTTGAAGGCTCAAATATCCGCAATCAAAACACGAGTGTGTTTAATCCTGATATTAATATAATTTTAGAACTTCCAAACCCAATTCGTGGAGTAATACTTGAAGATGGCAGTACAACAGATGTAATGGTGAGGTTAACAATTACAGGAACGTTAGATAATAATAAGCCTACATATATACCAGAGTTACTCAATTCTTCTACATCAGTAACATTAACAGAAGCAGATGTGCTTGCTCTCCTTTTACCGGGTAATTCAATCTCAAGATCAATTGGTGGAATAACAATTACAGTTTCATCTGGTTTTGATCCTGAGGAACGACACATTATCGCTGAATATCCGTTGCCAAATAATATGTCAATTAAAGTCGAAGGTGATGAAAAAGGTGACTTTGGAGTAGACATTAAACTACTGGAGCGGCGTTTTTGATAATGTGTAATAATGATAATAATTTTACTCAGAAATCTAATTCAATTTTATATGTTCCGCAACGAATTTATATTGCTATTCTTACTATCCTTCTCATTTACTATTTCTCCATTCCCTCCGAATGCATTGCAGATGACACTACAATATCACAACAACCACATATTGAAACTTTACAACAGAATAAAGTGATAAAGATTGAGTTTGTAATTGATGAACATCCTGTGACTGATACAGAGTTACAAAACAATCTAATTGATCTGATCAATTTGTCTATCGGGGCTAACTTTTCTCGATATGCTGTCCAACGGAGTGTAACTTCTATCTATGCGCTAAAAGAGTATTCCCAAGTTGATGTATATACAAAATATACACAAGATGGGATCATATTAAAATACGAATTAGTCAAGATGATGTTACTAAAACAAGTTAAGGTAATTGGCATAGATTCTGATGAACTCTTGAGTGCAATTACTTCAGAACTAAAACTAAAACCAGAGAAAATATATGCTCCTATAATTGCTAAAGATGATGTAAATACTATCAAGGAATTGTGTGCTGATTGGGGTTATTTTGATGTCAGTGTAGATGTCATTACAACCGTTGCTAATGGAACAATAACATTTCAGATTACATTAGGTAATCCTACTTATGTTTCGGAATTCAAAATTGATGGAAATGCATCTATATTTACAGAACATATAAAAGAAGTATGTAATACTCACCTCAATCAGATATATCGTCAATCTGATGTTAATGAAGATATAAAGGCAATTCAAGAACTATATAGTAATAGATATTATCCAAGTAGTGATGTTAAGTCTACTTTCAATCATGATGTTGGTTTATTGACATACTATATTAATGAAGGTAAACAATTATTACTTGATTTTGTGGATGAGAATGGGAAACCTATATTACAGGAACCCTTTTTTTATAAGTTATTGTCAGTATTAGATATTGACACCGAAGAACCAGAAAGAGAACAATTGAGGAAAAAAATAGAACCGTTAATCAGCGATAGATCTCGATGGGAAGATGAAGTTAAAGACTATTTTGAAGCAAAGGGATACCACGGAACTGAAGTAGCATCCAGAACATTAACAAATTCACCACTTCATATTGAGTTTATTGTTAAACATGGTACTCGTTATTTTGTGTCTTCAGTAGAATTCACTGGTAATGAGGCGTTTTTGGATAGGGAGTTACTTCGCGAAATGGAATCTAAACCTGTCAATTTTTTCTCAAGACACTTTCGTAAACGTTATTTTTCTGACTTTGCCCTTGATAGGGATAAGAACAGAATAGAGATATTATATGAAAGGGCAGGATATCGCAATGTGAAAATAATATCTAAATTAAATAAACATAACGATAATAAGCAGCGAGATGGTGAAGTCTCAATAAATTTCACTATTTACGAACCTTCAAAAGAGGTGATTAACAGATGTTTGTTTAGAGGGAACAAATTACTTAATGCTGCAACACTTTATAATGCATTACCAAGTAAACCTCCAGAACCCAATGCACCTCTTGTTCAGAAAAAATACGAAAATGCCATTCTTAAAGCCTATCAAGATAGAGGTTATTATTATGTAAGGGTTGAAAAAACAGAATATAAGCATAAAACGGATGTACCAGTGTTTCAAATTAAAGGAGATTTTACTCAACATCTGAATGCTGGTAGAATACCTCCAAAATTGATAGATGCATTTCATGAAAACAATCTAACACTTTCTGGTGTATTCATTGCAACAAGTATTGGAGTGGAATGGAGTATACAAGATGTAAATGGTAACGCGCGTTATACATTGGAACAAGAAAAGAATCATCTTTCGGTTTATCAGCATGGTATTCTGCAATTTGATATTATTGAGGGGGATAGGATATTATTTGGTAAGTTTAATTTTGTTGGGGACCCAGGTGTTGTTCCTTCTGTTTTATATCGCGAAGTTTCTGGCTTACAAGGAACTCTTCTTACCAAAGATAAGTTAGATCGTGTGATTCAAAACTTATACAATACTCGTATCTTTGAACCAGGAATCCAAAGGAAACTAATACCATCGAAAAGTAATTTTAATCAAATTAATAACATAGACAACGACATTAATCCTATTAGTTCTTTACCAATTCAGAAAGTTAACGATGTTGAAATCAGACTTCAACATCGCCTACCAAGAACGTCTGGCGCGAGTGTGGGTTATGGTACCTCTGACGGTCCTCGTGGGACAATTGCATTTAGTCATTTCAACTTATTTAGACGTAATATCCGATTTCACTTACGTGGTAGGTGGGGGACACGCGGATATTTATATGATACAACGCTTACTGAACCATGGTTGATAGGTAGAACAAGTGGGAGTTTACAGTTTCTGGGTCGGAAATTGGAAGAGGATGATGGAGTTCGTGCATTGCAAGGTAGTTTTACATTGAGTAGAAAGTTGCCGCGTTCACACCGCTTGAATCTACAGTACAGTTATCGTTATTTAAAAGATACATTTATAGCGGGATTATCAGGAACACCGTCATTGCCAAAACCATCAACCACAGTCAGTAGTCTGCGTTTTTTATGGAGACAAGATAGTAGAGTTCCTTCTTTAAACCCAAGATCAGGTATGCTAAACGAAGTAACAGTTGAGTATGCTGGTGGTGTTTTGGGTGGAGAAAGCGGTTTCATTAAGTTCGTTTCAGATTCAGAATATCACAGACAATTAAATGTATTTGGTTATGTATTATCCTCAGCACTACAATTGGGTTACACGCCGGGATTACAAACAAATGATAATGATGAGGAAGAATTAATTTCATTTGAAAGATTTTGGGCAGGAGGAAGCACAACAGTCAGAGGATATGAGGAGAGAGGACTCGGTCCTGAAGATAGTACAGGGAAACATCGGGGTAACGTCCAATTAATATTTAAGACTCAATTACGTTTTCCAATTATTGATCTATTTCAAGGAGTTTTGTTCTATGACACAGGTAATGTATGGAATTCAATAGAAGATATTGAATATAACTGGATGCCATCTTCAATTGGTGTTGGATTAAGACTAAACTTGGGTCCATTAAGACTTGGCGTTGATTACGCAGTTCCTCTAATAACAGTACGCGATGTGCCTACTGTTCCATATTATTTTCGTATTGGTAGTACATTTTAATTTGTTGAGATTTATTCTGAAGGATCATAAGGTCTACCTAATGCGAGAGGTGCTTCAGCACGTCCGACGAAACCTGCCAAAACTGCTAAACATAAGACAAACGGTAACATCAAAAACCATTGATATTGAATTCCTAATCCAGAAGCTTGAAACCGGTTGTCCAGTGCAAAACCGAGACCGAACAGTAACGCTGCCCCAAATACTTTAGTCGGATGCCACTTTCCAAAAATAACTATTGCAAGTGCAATAAAACCGCGCCCGGCAGTCATTTCAGGAATGAAGTATGGAACATCCGCAAGCGAGAGATACCCTCCGCCGATACCTGCCATAGTACCAGCAAACAAGATACACAATGTACGTAAGAGTGAGACATTGGATCCAACTGTTGCAATTGCTTTAGGATGTTCTCCACAGGCACGTATTCTTAAACCTTGTTGTGTATGGTATAGGAAGAAATAAACGCATGGTACAAGTATCACTGCCAAAAAGACAACTATATTGTGTGAAAAAAAAGCCTGTCCAAGTAATGGGATTTGAGAGAGGATAGGTACGTCGAATTCTTTGAAATTGACAACACTTTGTGGACTACCAGTTTCACCGAATAGTTGTCTATATATCACTTCAGTTAAACCCAAGGCAAATAGTGTGATTGCAGTGCCGATAACAACTTGGTCACCACGTAGATTGATTGCAAAATATGCAAAAATTGCTGCAGTTGCGAGACCACTGATTCCTGCAACTAACAGTCCAATCCAAGGTGCAACAAACGGTAAACCCGATGCATAAAATGATCCCATCATGCCAAATAAAGCACCAATTAGCATCATGCCTTCTATGCCGATATTTATTATACCCGCCCGTTGTGAGACTACTTCCCCTAATGCAGCGATTAGTAGTGGCGTTGCACCACGTATCGTTGCTGAGATAATGTCTTCAAAAAACTCAATATAATTCACTTTTCAAATATACCAACATGAATTAAAGCCGTAACTAATTTGTTTGATTGTGTTTTTGGAATAATGATAAAGAACCAAAACCTATTACAAAAAGTAGTATGATTGCTTGCATCATCCAAGTTACTTGTTTTGATATTCCTACCTCTGCTTCCATTGCAAATGCACCTTTTGAAAGTGCGCCAAATAGTAGAGCAGTTGCAATTGTCAGCAATGGATGCAGCTTTGCAAGTAGTGCAACAGCGATTGCAGTGTACCCGTATCCAGGAGAAAAACTCTCTGTAAGTCGAGGTGAGAGTGCCATCAATTCAATTGCTCCTCCGAGTGCAGCAAGTGCACCGCTGAGAATAAAGACTCGGATAGTATTATATGCTACTGAAAAACCTGCAGCTTTTGCTGCATCTGCCCCTTCACCGACAGCCCGGATTTGATAACCAAACGTAGTCCGAAATAGGACAAAAGTCAGAATAATTGCCAATACGACTGCGATAGCGATTCCTGGATGTACACGGTGAGAATCAAACAGTCTTGGAAGCGTAACCCATTGTACAATAGGATCGCTTTGTGGTCCAGTTTTTGATGCTTCCTGAAGCGGTCCTCCATCAATCATTAGACTTACAAAGTGAATTGCAATGTAGTTCAGCATAATTGTGCTGATAACTTCATTAACACCGCGTGTTACTTTAAGAACGGCAGGGATCACACCCCATAATCCTCCTGCGAGAATTGCGAGTAATAGGCAGATTGGCACAGCAATCCAAGAAGTATGCGGTAGAAGTGTTGCTACTTTTGTGCCGAAGAAGGTTGCTGCCAAAGCACCCAACAGGAATTGACCCTCAGCACCGATATTCCAAATCCCACAACGAAATGCAATTGCCACTGATAGTCCTGTCATTAAATATGGAGTGCTTTTTACCAGTGTTTCTCCGATGGCTCTTGGTGAACCGAATGAACCCAAAAAAGCAGCCACGTAAGCTTTAAAAGGGTTGTAACCACATAGCAGTATTATGATTCCATTTACGATAAACGCTCCAAATAAAATGAGTGAGGGTGATATGATCCAATGTAAAAATCGGGGAGATTTCTCCAATAGACTAAGATAAAGGTTTTTTGCTTTACGAAATGAAGCAGGAATATTATACATTCGTATCCGTTTCCCCAGTCATAAGCAGTCCCAATGCCTCAATATCGTCACGGTGTGCAGTAGCTTCAAATAGTTTTCCTTTGGACATAACATAAAGTCTGTCACTCATCTTCAGTACTTCATCCAATTCTGTTGAAATCAAAAGAACAGATTTGCTATTTTCCCGTTGTTTGAACAAGTTTTTGTGTACATATTGTGCTGCATTAATGTCTAATCCGCGTGTAGGATTTACAGCGATAAGTAGATCCGGTTGTGGAGAGATTTCCCTTGCCAGTACTATTTTCTGTTGATTTCCACCGGATAGAGCGGATGCAGGAATAGTTGGTTTTGGTGGACGGATATCGTAATTTTCAATTAACTTTATAGCAGTTCGTGACATTGATGCTTGATCAATCATGCTCCATTTTGATATGTTTTCTAAATGAGGAACATTTAAAATAAGATTCTCAGTAATTGAGAAGGATGTAATAACCCCCATTGTACGTCTATCTTCGGGTATGTAACCGACACTACATTGTCGTATATTCTTTGTTCCGATTGGTTTACGTCCTAATATTTCGACTGTTCCAGATAAAGTTGCTCGCAATCCCATTATTGCCTCAGCTAATTCACGTTGACCGTTGCCATCAACACCTGCAATACCTACAATTTCACCCCGATACGTTTTCAATTTGAGATCTTTTACTGCAATTTCGTCACGGTTACCTCGTACGGTTAGATTAGATATATTAAGTACAAGGTCATTGGTAGGTTTGTTCTGTTTTCGTTCTATTTCTGTTATATCTTCTCCGATCATCTCTCTTGCCAGTTCACGTGTTGAGAGTTCACCAGTTATTCCGTTGTAGACTTTCTTACCGTGTCTCAATACCGTAATCCTATCACTGATTTCTAATACTTCTTTCATTTTGTGGCTAATAAATAGTATAGATCTGTTATCATCTTTAAGTTTGCGCAATATGTTAAAAAATCCAGTGACCTCCTGTGGACTCAATACTGCTGTCGGTTCATCCAGTATAAGAATGCGTGCATCTACAGCAAGAGCCTTCAGTATTTCGACTCGTTGTTTTAATCCTACAGATAGAGAGCGAATAAGTGCATTTGGGTCAACCACCAAGCCGTATTGTTGTGAAAGTGATTCAGTAATTTTGATTGCTTCGTCTGTTTTATAGCGAAATTTGCTTAGTTTTGGTTTGTTGCTGTTTCCATTTTGAGAAATAATTTCGTGATTATGAGGGTATGTCTTTTCGACTCTTGTACTGAATTTTGCGACGGTTAATGCTATATTTTCAGCGACGGTTAGATTTTCTACAAGCATAAAGTGTTGATGAACCATACCAACACCATTTGCAATAGCGTCGCGTGGGGATCTAAATTGTTTTTGAATTCCAGATATATGGATACTCCCATCAGTAGGTTGATAGAGACCGTAGATGAGGTTCATTAGGGTGGATTTACCCGCGCCATTCTCCCCTAAAATGGCATGGATTTCACCTACTTGTAGTTCAAAATTGACGTTGTCAACTGCTACAAGATCACCAAATGTTTTTGAAATGTTCTGTAGTTCAAGTATATTTTCTGATTCCATCTATACCTTACACCAGTCATTGGACCTTGCTTCTGTTAATTCTCCATCGTAAGCAACAAATCTAAGTGAAATTTTCCATGATCCATTTTCTGGTGTTGAAATAGGACCGGTCTGTGTAGGGTTATATAGTGCCATACCGTAGTCCCGAATGAACCACGGACCACGAACTGTATCTTCAAGTATTGTCATAAAAACACCGTAATGTCCATGTCCTGGTAATTTGTTTTGGTATGTCACAAAGTCCGATAAATTATCATCAATAGCATCAACTTTACCTGTGCGATTGTTGTCTCCAATTACAATTCCGCCCATGACAGGTAATAGTCTTGGTTCGACTCGCATACCGATGCTTCCGTACTTAGTCTGTGGATATTCAACGTCACCATAGGATGCAATCTTTTCACTTGACATATCACAAACTGTGGCATCAGACAATGTGTATAGATTTATTGTGCGAATTTCGTCAAGTAATGGTTCTTCTTGATTATCACGCCAGGTCACATTTTGTACGAATTGGATTCCATTTGCATGCGGGGTGATGTCAATTTCTTTTTGTGTTTCCATCCGACCCAATTTCTCGAAAAGTCTATCTGTAAATGAACGGCGCGGTGGTGCACCCCAAAACCATGCTTCACGATCTCCAACTTTAATTGGGGCTTGTCCCACAAAGATTCCGTTATGAAATGGATGATCAAATGCGAATTCTTGAATAACTGTGTGTCCAGCAGGCGTATAGAATGGAAAGACAAAGGGTCGGTAAAAATTAGTTCCGATACCGCCAAGACAACGATTTGTATGGGTATCAACAACTAAGTGTGTTCTTGCGTTAACTATTACTTCAAAAGTACTCATCATTTCACCAAATATAGATATTATATTCTCATATTAATTCTCACAAGTATGTCCGATTATTGTAAAAGTATATTGTATCAATCTATAGATGTCAAATTCAATTTGAATAGCGTCATAAGCAGAGGTATTCAATTGTTGATTTTTCTGTCAGAAATCGCTGTGGACGCACGATTCTGACAATTTACATGTCGGAGGTCGCTGTGCTTGCTCCAACTTACGAGGTTTATACCGTGAATAGGGGCGGGGAAACCCCGCCCCTACGATGGAAATATGTAAAGGATTGGGTTTATTGTTCATGGGATTGTTTGTTGTTTTGTATGATTATTTTTAGTATGATTGTTGCGAAGTTGACATAGGTTGTGGATTGGTTGCGTGTCCATGAATTCTTCATAAGATATGACGGTGAAATTTTTATGTTTCGCTTGTAAATACATCGATTTTTGTTCTTTCTAAAAACGTACACAAAAAGGGCGTTTTTCGTTTCTGTGTACGTTTTGCTTTTTGGGGTTATGCTTGTCTGGGACTGGGTTTATCAGTGTGTACGAAACTTTTTGAAATTTTCATTTTGGTACGTTTTTTATTTGCTTGATTATGGTCGGTTCTTGGGTGGATATTTTTGGATAACAGATGACGTTTGTTGGTTGTGTAAGGTTTTTGTTTTTCATAGTGGTAGTATTATAACTGGTGTTGGAGAAGGATGGAAGGATATGTGGATATTAGGACAATATGTTTCATGTATGTTTGATGTGGTTTTCAGATTCTTAGTTGTCAGCTATTGGCTGTCGGCTGTCAGAGGCGCGATGGATTGTCTGAACCAGGATGGACAGGATTTCAGGATTTGCAGGATAAGAGGTTGCTTCTGAGGTAGAGGGATGGTCGCGATTCGGAGATCGCTCCTACAGAAGAGGATGTGGGTGAAGACGGTTGAGGATACCTCGCCCCTACGATGTTGTCTGAACGAGGATTTTCAGGGTAATAGGTTGCGATTCGGAGAGTGCTTCTACAAAGGAAGGCTTAATATTGAAAATAATAGGATTTGGAAAACTGAATGCCTCTGATTATACATAATTATACATTGACACATCAGTTGTTTTCTGTTACAATTATTAACATTGAAAAATGCACACATATTTAGCATCAAACATTAATAAAAACTTTACAATATACATTATTCTGAGGTAAAAATATTATGAAAAGACTTGTTTCGGTAATACTTGCCATTCAATTCATATTTATATCTCTTAGTTTTGCCCAAGAGAGCTGAGGCGCGTGAAGTAATCCCACCATCCCACAAGGTGGTGGTAGTGAAGTTAGTTTAACTTCAGAGCAAAATAGGTTTCAGTTTTCATTTGGTACACGTGGATTCAATGCACAAGGTGCACATCATGAGAGGAAAGGACTATCTGCAACTGGAGAAGTCATTCAGGTAGCACAACATCAACATGAAGTGCAGATGAATGTTGTCCGGTTTGATTTCGGTCTAAAATACCAACTCAATCCCCAATTTCGATTGGAAGGTACTTTCCCTTATGATATAAAAAGTCAAGATGCAAATATTCCTGATATAGATGGGTTTGAAGATCCTGAGGAGAGGGCTGCAATGCTCCGAAATCAGGATATACATCACAGGAATGCAACCTACCGTGGTGTATCGGATCCAGATCTTCTGTTGGGTTATACTAAGCATGGTATCCTTGGTCAACATGATATGCTCACAACGAAAATCGGGACAACGATACCGTTTGGAAAAACTGAAGATGACCCTTGGGTTCTTGGAGATATGGGAAAAGAACACCTACATCTCCAATTTGGCACAGGGACATTTAATCCTATTGCTGATATGCAGTATAGGTTTCATGTCTATAGTGGGTTGTCTGCGAATGTAAGTATCCGTGGTAAGTTCCCATTTTATGAGAACAGCAAAACATACCGTGGATCATGGGATGTAACTTATACAGGCGGGTTGAATTATCGCTTGAATGATTGGCTTACACTTCAATCAAGTTATTTAGGTCTCTATCAATCTTATGCATATTGGGCAGGTGAGAAGGACATCAATACGGGGTTACGCTTCAGCATGGCATCTTTGGGTGCGTCTTTTGCGACACCATATAATGTACCGCTTACAGTGTTGTTCATGTTGCCGATACATCAGGAAACCTTGTATGATGATGATAGTGATGCCTTTAAATTGAGTGCACTGGTTTCCGTTACGGCATTATACTCTTTTTAATATAATTTCAGGAATTGTATTCTGCATACCTAATTCCTTAGGTAAAACTATAGCCGTCACTTCTATGGAAACAGATTGTGACGGCTTATATTTTCGACTAACTTTATTTTAGAAACGGTCCGTCTTGACAGATGCCCATTGTGTTGTTAGTTTTTCTTTTGCATCAACGGGAAACGTGTCTTCACGTGCCAATTCATCTTCTGGCTCTCCTTCAAAAAACCGGAAATTATCAATCCAAAAATCAATATCAGATTGAGCGATTGCAAGCGACACCCACATAAGTCTGTTGACAGTTTGTGATGCGGTAAATGTTAGTGAATATTCTTCCCATTCAGGACCCGCGATAGTGAAATCTCCACCTTGAAGGAAATCCCATGGATCTTGTTGTATCTGAACATTAAACTGTGCCGGACGTGCTTTTTCAGATCGTGCCCAAAAAATTATCGTATATTTCTTATCTGCACGCATAGACACATCTTTTTGTTTAATCTTAGCATGCCATCCAGTTCCTGTTGCAATATGACCAACGATTTTAAGACATTTGTCTCCATGCTGTGGGTTGTCATTGTCAATCTCCATCGTATATAACCCACCCCGATCACAACATGCACCATCCTCTAATTCCCAGGCTGCCAAACCATCTTCAAAACTAAAGTTCTCAAGTAATAGTTCACCTATTTCCCATTTTCCTAATTCTTGTGGGGTACGTGCAAAGGTGCTGAATCCTACCAACACAGTCATAAGGATAATGACTATTAAAATAAGTCTATTCACGTAATAAACTCCCTTGCGTGTTTTACCTACGCTTTTAATATGATTACTCTTAATATGATTAACTGTCTCCTCGCATGAGAGCTTCTATTTCAGGCAGTATTTTCGTTACTGCTGTTTGGTCAACTTCATTGGCTATATTGGTATAACCTGCGGTATTTATCATCTCAGCGAGATTCTGTCCAAGTTGTTCAATCGTCCATGCTACGGAATCCGGTACTTCTTCTTTGTCAAGGTTCCGATGGTCGTTCTTTCCTGAAGGATCGTAATGATAGTGTGGATTCTTCCTGAAGCAGTCAAAACGAAGCAATTGGATATTTTTGCCATCTGCTTCACCGAAAACGCGTACGGATGGACCTCCATCTTCGCCGAAATTGCGGTTGTCAACGTGGAATTCAACACCACCAGCACTGAATACCTTTTCGTCCATGTTATTCTCCCAGTTTATAGAGTTATGATGAAATTATACATTATATATCTGTTCATGTCAACTGAAATGGGACTTACCGTATAGAGAATATAATCAGTATAATCAGGTCAAATCTTTTTTATAGTATTTACTTTAAAAAATACTTGCAAACTACATTTGAATATGCTATACTTTAAAATAAATAAAATTGGTCAATTTTATAATGAAACAGCAACTGATTGATAGTTTTGGACGTGTCCATACAAACCTTAGAATCTCCGTCACAGATGTATGTAATTTTCGGTGCATCTACTGTATGCCAGAGGACATGGTATTTATGCCAGATGCTGCTCTTATGACGGACGACGAGATACTACATCTCACCCGTATCTTTGTTGGGTTAGGCGTTAACAAGATTCGGATAACAGGAGGAGAACCGCTTGTACGTCCCAGTGTTCCGTATCTCATTGAACAATTTGGTGAGATGCAGGCACTGAAAGACATCAGTTTAACCACCAATGGTATTGGGTTAATAACCCAAGCACAGGCACTATATGATGCAGGACTAAGACGTATCAATGTGAGTTTGGATACGCTCAATGAAGAAAAGTTTGAGCAGATGACACGGAGAAAAGTTCTATCACGTGTTCTTGCAGGACTAAAAGCTGCACACGAATGCGGGTTCAATCCCATTAAAGTCAACGCTGTTGCGATGCGCGGGTTTACGGATGATGAAATCGTGGATTTAGCCACATTTGCCCGAAATAACAGCTATCAATTGCGATTCATAGAGTTCATGCCATTGGATGCAGATGATATTTGGGGACGGAATATGTTCATCCCCGGTAAGGAGATTATTGATAAGATTAGCAGTGTTTATCCGTTGGAAAGACTTTCGTTAAATGGAGATTCAAAGAGCGATACTGCCCAACGTTTTCGTTTCGCAGATAACGGTTCTGAACTTGGCGTGATACCTTCCGTTAGTGAACCGTTTTGTGAAAACTGTAACCGCATCCGTCTCACTGCTGATGGCAAGTTCCGAACGTGTCTATTTTCACTAACAGAGACCGATCTACTCACACCATTACGCGAAGGTGCGTCAGATGAAATGATTGAAAGTCTTATAATTGATGCAGTTGCGCAAAAAGAGGCAGGACATAAAATTAATGCTGCTGACTTTATCAAACCTGAGCGAAACATGTCAAGAATTGGTGGGTAAAATAGTTGACACTAAACATATATATAGCAAATTAAGGAGTCCGAAGACAAGAGATGAGCAATGAGTTGATAATTAATGATTTACACATCAGCGTACAAGGCAATGAGATAATTAAAGGCTTAAATTTAACAGTCAAACAAGGTGAAGTGCATGCCCTCATGGGACCGAATGGATCTGGAAAAAGCACGCTCGCGAATGGTTTAATGGGACACCCGTTGTACGATGTGGATTCAGGTGAAGTGATATTTAACGGTATTGACATTCAGGAATTGGAACCGAATGAACGTGCAAAATTGGGACTTTTCCTCGCTTTTCAATATCCGACAGCTATCCCTGGAGTCAGTATGGCAAATTTCCTTCGGAGTGCTGTTAGTGCAGTACGTTCTACGGAAACAAACGGTTCCGAAACACCCGAACTGATTCCGATGCGTGAATTCCGTAAAGAACTTCGAGAAAAAATGGAACAACTCGGTATGGACGATTCTTTTGCCAGACGGTATCTCAACGATGGTTTCTCTGGTGGAGAGAAAAAACGTGCTGAAATCCTACAACTTGCGATGCTTGAACCGAAAATTGCGGTTCTTGACGAAACTGACTCCGGACTTGATATTGACGCTGTTCGCATTGTCGGCGAAAGCGTGAATAGTTTGGTTGGACCTGAACTCGGAGTACTGATTATCACACACTATCCTCGATTGTTAGACTACATTCGTCCACAGTTTGTGCATATACTGCTTGATGGTAGAATCGTCGAATCTGGAGGGTTTGAACTTACACAGGTATTAGAAGCAGAAGGTTACGATCCTATACGTGAGAAACATGGTATTGAAGAAACCGTTCAACAAAATTAATGTAAGAGGAGGAATGCAAAATGGCAACCCCAGAAACGCAACATCTTGACGAAATGGGAATAAGCAAAGACTATCAATACGGGTTCCACGATGATGTTAAGCCAACGTTCAAATCCCGAAAAGGATTGGACGAGGAAGTCATCAATCAGATGTGTGAGATCAAAGAGGAACCTGATTGGATGCGCGAATATCGACTTAAAGCTTATGAAATCTTTAAACAGAAACCGATGACAAAATGGGGTGGCGATCTTTCGCAACTCGATTTTGACGACATCTACTATTACGTCAAAGCCTCTGACCGAAGTGAACGGAGTTGGGATGATGTGCCAGAGGATATCAAGAAAACATTTGACCGACTTGGGATACCTGAAGCTGAACGGAAATTCCTTGCTGGTGTCGGCGCACAATACGACTCTGAAGTGGTCTATCACAACTTGGTTGAAGAATTGGATAAAATCGGTGTGATATTCGTTGATACGGATACTGCAGTCAAAGAATATCCAGACCTTGTTAAGAAATACTTTGGAACTATTATTCCATCTGCAGACAATCAATTTGCAGCGTTGAATAGTGCTGTTTGGAGTGGTGGGAGTTTTATATACGTTCCACCCGGTGTCAAAGTTGAGTATCCGTTGCAGGCATATTTCCGCATCAATAGCGAAAACATGGGGCAATTTGAACGTACACTCATCATTGCTGACGAAGGTTCACAGGTGCATTATGTTGAAGGATGCACAGCACCTACATTCAGCAGCGAATCCTTGCATAGTGCAGTTGTTGAAATCATCTGTATGAAAGGTTCTCGTGTGCGGTATACGACTATCCAGAACTGGGCGGGGAATGTCTATAACCTTGTTACCAAACGTGCACTTGCTTATGAAGACGCACAGATGGAATGGGTTGATGGCAATCTCGGTAGTAAGTTGACGATGAAGTATCCGAGTGTCTATATGATGGAACCCGGCGCGCGCGGAGAAATCCTTTCCATAGCATTCGCAAGTAAAGGACAACATCAAGATGCTGGTGCAAAAGTCTATCATTGCGCACCGCATACCACCTCACAGATTACGTCAAAATCCATCAGTAAGGATGGGGGACGTTCCAGTTATCGTGGTTGGGTTGATGTTGCGAAAGGTGCGAAAGGATGCAAATCTCATGTGGTTTGTGATGCACTTCTACTTGACAAGGAGTCACGTTCAGACACCTATCCTGTCATAGAAATAAATGAGAACGATACGAACATAGAACATGAAGCACGTGTCAGCAAAATAGGTGAAGAGCAGCTGTTCTACTTGATGAGTCGTGGACTTTCAGAAGAGGAAGCATCCACTATGATTGTTAACGGGTTTATCGAGCCGCTTGTGAAAGAATTACCGATGGAATATGCTGTTGAGATGAACCGTCTCATCCAACTTCAGATGGAAGGTTCAATTGGTTAGGAGAAGGTGCTGCATTGCAAACAGGTAATTTTACAAAAGACTATGTTGAGAAAATAGCACGAGATGAACCGCAGTGGATGCGCGACAGACGTTTGGAAGCATACTCTCTTTACGAAACGTTGCCGATGCCGCATACGACTGAAGATGATGTTTGGCGGCGTACTGTTGATATGCGTACCCAGGATTATTGGCGTAGAACTCGTCGAAATCTGCGTGGGTTTGCAGTTGAAAATTATCAGCCTGTTGCCGAAACAAATGGTAGTGTGTCAACTGAAGTAGATGAAGGTGCGGGGGTTTATGTTCAAGTTGATGGGAATCCTCAGCACACATACTTATCTTCTGAATTAGAAAAAAAGGATGTCTACTTCGCTGACTTACATACGGCTCTAAAAGAACGCGGTGATCTCATCCGTGACTACTTTATGACAAAGGCAGTCACTTTAGAAACGAATTTAAAAAGCGGTAACTTCGCCAGTTGTAATGCGTTTGACGCACTCCATGGGGCTTTTTGGCGTGGTGGATATGTTATCCATGTGCCGAAAAGTGTCAGAATAGAAGATCCGTTACGGGTTTTCATCCGTCATTCCAAGGATCAACACGCAGATTTGTCACATGTCCTCCTCATTGCTGAAGAAGATAGTCAAGTTGTTATTATAGAAGATAATGCATCTGATGATCCAGATTCAGGAGGATTACACTGTGGTGCAGTTGAGATTTTCGCTGGACAGAATTCCAATGTTACTTATGTACAGGTGCAACATTGGAATCGTCAGGTATGGAATTTTACTTCACAACGTTCTGTTGTAAGTAAAGATGCGCAGCTTCACTGGGTTTCCGCAACTTTCGGTGGGAAATTAAATAAACTGAATCAAGCGATTGTCTTAGATGGTACTGGCAGTAACGCACAATTGTTAGGTTTGGCTTTCACCGATGCACGTCAACACTTAGATGTTAGCACAGCACAGGAACACGTTTCCCCTTATACCTCCAGCGATTTACTGTATAGGACTGTCCTGAAGGATAGATCACAAACTGCTTGGGGTGGAAATATCTACGTGTATCCCGGTGCAAATTATACTGATGCATACCAGAAAAATGACAATCTATTGTTGAGTGAACGCGCACATGCGGATACATTACCGGGATTAGAAATTGAAGCACATGAAGTCCGATGCACGCACGGTGCAACAGCAGGACAGATTGATGCTGAACAAGTTTTCTACCTAATGAGTCGTGGTATTCCGTATGTTTTAGCAGAAAAACTAATTGTTGATGGGTTTTTTGAACCTGTCATGGAACGTATTCCTACGCAGTCTGTACGAGATGAAATGCAAGAATTTGTTTCACGCAAGTTAAAAACATAAGTAATGTAAGCACGTCTTGTGATAGTGCCATACTAAAAAGGAGATTAACAACAATGGATCAACCCAAAATTATTGCATACATGAAACCTGTCTGTGGCTGGAGCAACGGTGTCCGTGCCATATTCGACAAATATAATTTAGAATACGAAGACAGAGATATTATCAATAACCAAGATAACTATATTGAAATGGTTCAGAAGACACGGCAACAATTCCAGCCCTGTGTCCAAATTGATGACATCATTCTTGCCGATGTGAGTGGGGATGAAGTGGAAGCATATCTGCTTGAGGAAGGCATTATAGCTCCTAACGAAGCAGAAACGGATGTGCCGACTGATCAGGCATGTGAAGACCACGGTCCATCTCCTGTTAATATTGGCTTCCCAAGCAGGTAGACAATTATAATATTCTGGAATGCGCGCTTTCTGAGCGCGCTATTCCTGTTTTTCATATTTTGAAGGAGGGAAATAGGATAGAGTAGGAGGTAAAAAGTATAAGAATGACACTTAAGGAACATATTGAGGATATAAGCAATCAGTTAAAGCAAGGTGCGTTTGCTAATGAGGCTGCAGTCTCTTTTGGTATCATACATCGAATACTTGAAGTGTTAGGATGGCCAAAATACACTCCTCAAGTAATCATCCCTGAATATGGAGTGGGTGGTCAAAGAGTGGACTTTGCACTGTGCCATCCACCTGGGAAACCACTTGTTTTCATTGAAGTTAAACAAGTTGGAAATCTTGATGGAGCAGAAGATCAGTTATTTGGATACGCTTTTCGTGAAGGGGTTCCAATAGCTATCCTTACCGACGGTCAAAAATGGCGTTTTTTTCATTCTACAGGTGAGGGCAGATACAGAGACCGTAAAGTGTATGAATTAGATCTGATCGAAGGTGATATAGAGGAAGGTAAGGAACGTCTTGATAGATACTTAAATTATAGTGCAATACAAAATGGTGATGCTGTTAACACTATTAAAATAGATTATCAGAATGTTTCTAAACAGCGTGAGATTGAGGCACGCCTACCAGAATTTTGGAATGAATTACTCCAAGAAAAAAACGAGTATTTGCTACTTGCAGTGATGGAAAAAGCGAAAAATAAGGTCGGACACGAACCTACAGTAGAACAAGTGGTAGTTTTTCTGAAAAATTTATCTGTGCCATCTGTTAAACCAACATTTGTTACCAATGTTGTTTCTAAGAAACTTAAACAAAATAACAAGAAAATTGTAATTAAGAAACTAATCGTTACTATGCCTGATGGGAAGATAATTGACCATCATCACGGAAAAAAACCTTTATTGAGGTTATTGAAAAGTTAGGATTGGAAGAAGTAATGCGTGTTCGTCCTCAAACTGTAGCGACAGAACCATTTCATCTACACAGAATTAAAGCAAACCAATAAATAAGAAACAACTTACATAAAACATATAATTGAAACAATCAATACACAAACGGAGAAGATCATGGATACTATAAATGACTTTCAAATTAAACAACGTAAATATATGCCAGTCTTCCCAAAAGCAAACGGCAAGACAACTGTCTATATTGAAGGGTATCCATGCGAAGACGACGAACCTATGGCTGAAACTGATTTTCATGCTGAACAAATAATTACCCTATCCGACCAACTTAAAAGATATTTCGCAATCAACGAACTGGTTCACATTGCTGTTGACAGTTTCATCTATTATCAAGAAGGGGACATCAAAAAATGTGTCGCACCTGATATCTACATCGTGTTCGGTGTTGATAAATACCCACTACGCCGCAGTTTCTATACATGGGCGGAGGGTACTGCACCTGTTGTTGTTTTCGAATTCCTTTCTGATTCGACTGCAAATCAGGATCGGTATAATAAGATTGAATTATATCTCAAGGATATAGGTGTTCAAGAATACTTTATACATCAACCTCAATTAAAGAAACCATTAGAATTTCGTGGATGGAAACGCACACAAACAGGAAACATTATTGAGATGGAACCGGATACGGAAGGTGGTTTATTCAGTGAAGCCTTAAACCTCTGGCTTCAATGGGAGGATCAACAACATAGCCACGTCAGATTATTACGACCTTACCTACCTGATGGCACTCCGATTACAACTTCTTTGGAAGAACAGCATCTTAAAGAAGCAGCAGAGGAACGTGTAGAAGAAGAGGTACAACGACGACAGGAATTAGAAGCAGAAATAGAAAAACTCAAAACTCAACTTGCGAACCGTTAATGGAAAACTATGTATGCTTAATAAAATATGACACAAATAATGCCAATTCTAATAATTATTATCCCATTACTGGATTCAACCATTGTTGTTGTCTGACCACTGAAAACTGAAACATATATCAAATATATTGGATATATATTGTTATCAAACTCAATAACACTACAAAACTAAACGACCATCAAGTATAATAAAATCTAACATTCAATACATAACGGACAAAATGGAGTAGCCCAATGACAATCAACCAAATTCAAAAACGAAATCCTCAAATAAATCACACAAAACTTCTACAATGCGATGACAACATACCAAAACACAAAAACCGAAAAAAAACAACTAAACGGTATGCTTTTAGTTGTTTTTTTTAATTTCTGTCAACAAACAAAACCGACTTAAACCCTTACTACTACAGGATCGAGAACACCTAAGCAAAATTTAGAAAAAAACAACTAAAAAACAACTAAAAACAACTAAATGAAGCTTAATTAAAGTTGATTTGAGGTAGATCCTATGAGTATTCCTCGCAAATGACACTTTATTTATTAGGAATGGTATAACAATGAACACCTCCGACTATCGTCCACTTGATGTCCAAGCAATTCGTAAGGATTTCCCAATCTTTACAGACAACTCATTTGCATTCCTTGACAGTGCTGCGTCAACGCAAACACCGCGTCCTGTTGTTGAGGCTATGGATGTATATTATGATACATATCGTTCAAATATCCATCGTGGTATCTATCGGATATCTGAAGAAGCAACAGATCAATATGAGAAGGCACGACAGAAGGTTGCACAACTGATCAATGCCCCTCGTTCAAGCCAAGTTGTATTTACTCGGAATACGACTGAATCTATTAATTTGGTGGCATACAGTTGGGGAAGTATGAATATCCATCAAGGTGATGAGATTATTCTTACCGTACTTGAACACCATAGCAATCTTGTTCCGTGGCAGATGCTTGCACAACGCACTGGTGCAACACTTCGATTTCTTGAGATAACCGATCAGGGATTGCTTGATTTTACACAACTGCATGATATATTGTCTGAAAAGACGAAGTTGATCGCAATTACGCATGTTTCAAATGTTCTCGGTACAATCAATCCAATACAGTCTGTTATTGATGCTGCACATGCTGCTGGTGCAAAGGTAATGGTAGACGCAGCACAATCTGTACCGCATTTTCATGTTGACGTGCAGCAGTTGGATTGTGATTTTCTTGCATTTTCTGGACATAAGATGTGTGGACCTACGGGAGTCGGTGTACTATACGGTAAGTTAGAACTGCTTGAGGAAATGCCCCCGTTTCTCGGTGGTGGATCAATGATTCGTTCTGTTGATCGCGACATTTCAACTTATGCAGATGTTCCCGCAAAGTTTGAGGCAGGTACCCCAAGCATTGCTGAGGCTATCGGACTTGGTAGTGCAGTAGATTATATTACACAAGCAGGATTAGCCTCAATTCATGTTCACGAACAGGAACTGCTAAAATACGCACATCAGCAGCTACAAGATATTGAAGGTATTACGATTTATGGACCGGAACCACATCAGAAAGCGGGTGTTATCTCATTTAATATTGAGGGTATCCATCCGCATGATGTAGCCGGTATTTTGGATACACATGATGTGGCAATCCGTGCAGGGCACCACTGCGCACAGCCACTAATGAAAAAGTTTGATGTTATCGCAACTGCTCGTGCAAGTTTTTACTTGTACAACACGATAGAAGATATAGATCGGTTATGTGATGGATTACGAAAAGCACAGACAATTATGATTCGGAGAAATAAATGAACATATATCAAGAAGAACTTCTTGACCATTACGAAAATCCGTGCAATTATGGCACATTACCTGAACCTGATATTTCCCATGAAGAAGATAATCCATTATGTGGGGATAAGATTCGGATGGACCTACTTGTGGAGGATGATACTATCAAAGAAGTGCGTTTCTGTGGACATGGTTGCACTATCAGTTTAGCTGCTGCCTCCATGTTGACAGAGAAAATACAAGGCAAGTCTCTTGAGGAAGTTAAACAACTCACAAGAGATGATATTTTGGATATGGTCGGCATTCCGTTAGGTCCAGTACGCGTAAAATGTGCTTTATTGGCTCTCAAGGTGCTCAAGGCTGGTGCTTACGGTATCAAAGGATGGCCCGGTGAAGAAGATGAATAGGAAAGGATTATAATGGCAGAATACTATAAAGTTGCAACTATTAGTGAAGTACCGTCTGGTACAAAAAAACTTGTTGAAGTAGATTTTGTTCCTGTGCTACTCTTTAATATAGAAGGTGAGATTTACGCTATGGAAGATGTTTGCACACATGATGGCGGTCCTTTAGGAGAAGGTTTTTTAGATGGAGACGAGATAGAGTGTCCACGGCACGGAGCAAGATTTTGTGTTAAAACCGGAAAAGCACTCTGTATGCCTGCTGTTGAAGACATCGAATGTTTCCCTGTCAAAATTGAAGATGACGAAATATTTGTTAGCATAGATTAGCCACACTACTTTATTAGAACACTATAACTATAGTCTACTGTAGGAGGAAATATAAATGGTAACAGAAGAATCTGTATTTGAAGCTATCAAAGAAATAATAGATCCTGAAATCGGTATTAATATCGTTGATATGGGACTTATCTACGAAGTTGAGATTGATAACACAACTGTTGACATTACAATGACCTTAACAAGCCCTGGATGTCCTGCTGGTGGACAGATTATAAACGGGACACAGCACGTTACGCAACAAATGGAGGGTGTTGAAGAGGTAAACGTTAGTGTCGTTTGGACACCGCGTTGGACACCGGAGATGATGAGTGAAGACGCAAAGGACGAACTCGGTATTTTTTAAGATTTTGTGAAGGATTTTCAAGACGCTTGAAACCACTGAATCAGTCGTTGGACAATGAGAGAATGACTTCAGATAGTAAAAGTCCCAAACTTCTTAAAAAGCATGATAACGCCTTTCAGGTAGAATGGAAGGATGGTCATGATAGTTGGTATCCATACAGTTACTTAAGACAAATGTGTCCATGTGCTGAATGTGCCATCATACGACACGATGGAAAAGATGTCCATTCTCTTTTCTCTCCACAAGGTGATGGAGATATTACACTGATTGAAGTTTCGGATGATATTCAACCTATTGATATTCAATTGGTTGGTCGTTATGCCCTTCAATTCAGTTGGAATGATGGACATAATACCGGCATCTATCCGTTTGAGGTATTGCGGGAAACATGTCCGTGTCCGAAATGCGTACCCGTATAAACAATACAAACTGATGAAAAATTGAATAATGCAGAATAGACATACACTCCCTGAAATCTCACCGCAAGAGTTAAAAAAGAAACTTGACGAAAACGAATCGATTTTCTTGCTTGATGTACGTGAAGAAACTGAATATGACATTGTACATCTTGAAGGTGCACAGTTGATACCGCTCAACACACTACCGCAGCATATTGACAACCTTCCATCAGACGAAGAAATAGTTGTCTATTGCCATCATGGTCAACGTAGTTTATACGCTACAGCATACCTACATCAGAATGGATTTACCAACACAACAAATCTAACTGGTGGTATTGACCAGTGGGCAGCAGAAATTGACACAACATTAAGGAGATACTAAAACATGCTCGTAGAATTTGAAAATCGTTCCGGTGAAATGGAACAAGCAGAAATGGAAATTGACGAACCTTGTCCAACCTGTTGCGGTATGCTTTTTCCTGTTGTGGAGTCCAAACCAGAAAGTGGATACCGTTGCAGCAGCTGCGGTCTCGTCTTCAAACCCGTTGAAGGTGATAAATCTCAATAGACTTTAGATTCATTGATTTTACCTATAAAATATAATGAGGACAGGTACTATGTCCTATTTTTACAAGTCTGTAATTCTTACATTATTGGTCCTATCTTTTTCTTCTCAAAGTTTAGCAGGAACATGGGCAGACGATTTCTCCAATAAGGATACCACTAATTGGGAAGTCTATAACCTTGCAGCTTGGCAGCATGACCTGGATGTTGACATAGCGAAATGGAATGTTGTTGATGGGGAAGTACGTGGATCAATTCTTGCACTTTTTATGGAAAGCATGTTCCTAACAGGAGAGTTAAATTGGAAATATTACTCTGTATCTTGTAAAGCAAAGTTTGTTGGAAATGAGAAAAAAACTGCTTCGTTAGGGTTGATTCTACACGCGAGAATTGAGGAAAATAAACGATATATGTTCATGATTAATTATTTTGATCAAAAAGCATCGATTGTGGCAACAGCAGGAAAACTTCAAGAAGAAGGGGAACCATTTATAGGATGGACTAAGAAAGTTTATGATTTTAAGTTAAAATTTGATACTTGGTATCTACTTTCTGCATCGGTTCTTAGCAATGACAAACTTGAATTCAAAATAAGAAATTTGTCTGATCGCGAAAACAACGGAGAGTTTAGTATAGAAGTTCTTAAACCGATAAGAAGTGGTGGATTAACAGGATTTTATGTGGCTAACGCGGCAGCAGTATTTGATGATATTAGAATTCAGGGAAAGAATATTCCAAATGGAGGAACGTATCCAGTAGAACCACACAGTAAACTTGCAACAACATGGAGTAAGATTAAAAGAAGATAAGACCTAACATTATCAAGAGTCTTGTTTGTTCAGACAGAAGTTAATATTGTGGAACAATAGACAATAATTACTCAATTTCACGAAAATCTGGAACTTCTACCGGAGTGCCTCCATTAGTTATAGATTCCTCTGAAACCAAACCTGGTACTGTGAAATCCATTGCAGTATATACATCAATTGGTGGTGTAGTATCATTAATGATACTATCAATAAAATCCCTTACTTTGAAATACTCGCCAAGATCACCTACATTCACAGCCTCAGCAGGTGGATTTTTCCACCGTTCCGGTAAAAAATCACCCTCAACTTCTGTAAGTTGTTTCCACTGTTCGCCTCCTTCAAACTCGCTCAGCCATATCTTTGATTGACCACCGAATCCGCGAGAACTCTCATAACACCCCTTTGTACCTTGAAGACTAAAGTAAGAATTTGCAGGACGGTTAGACAACATATCTATACGAATCTTGATTAAGCCTCCACCCTCAGTCTTGCAAAGCATCATAACGGTATCCTCCATCGCATGTTCAGGATCAGTGTGAGTCCCTGTTCCAAGGCAGCAGACACTTACCACGCGTTCACCGAACCATTGAAGTACTGGACCGAGACTATGTGTCGCATAATTACATCGGTTAATTCCTACCTGCCAATAATAACGCCACGTTGGATTTCCACTTGCATCGTGATGTAGCGATTTTATGTTGTGGAGATACTCTCCTTCCCCGAAATATACATCACCAAACAGTCCTTCTGCTACGATACTGCGAATCAATACATTGTGCTTAGAATAGCATGTATTTTCTGCCATCGTATATTTTGCTGATGATTTCCTTACTGCACGAACTAAGTCGTAGCATTCTTCTAATTTGACTGCAGCAGTAACTTCACTTATGACATGTTTTCCTGCTTCCAATGCTTCTATTGACTGAGGGACGTGAAGATTTTCAGGTGTTGCAAGCACAACAATGTCTACAGAATCTAACATATCAGTGTAATTGGTGAAACGCTGCGGAACATTGAAACGTTCTGCCACGTTCTCAAGTGTTGCTTGATTTATGTCGCATACTGCTATTACTTCAGTTTCAGTGATTGTACTCAACGGTTGAAAATATGAACTTCCTCTGTGTGCACCAACTATCCCTACCTTCAGTTTATCTGTCATGTGTTTTCTCCTCCTAAAATATAGGATTAGAATAACATATTATCAGCAATTATTCAGTAAAGTTTCATGCCAATCTTGACATATTAGAAGGTGTTTGTTGGTATAGCAGTTATGTTGAAATCTACAATTAAACAAGGTATAATAAATAATCTACTAACTACGTGCTAAAAGTCCGGTATTGGCAAACAAATTATAAAACCTTAGAAATTCATTGATGAGTAAAAAGACACTCGATCATCTGCTAATATTATTCACAGTATTATCTGACATTTGTTTCATTGCCACTTCGATTGTTATTGCATATTGGATGCGGTTTGAATCTGGTTGGCTTGATGCGTTAGCGTTACATAAAGGCGGAACGCCACCTTTTGATAACTATATCCGATTAATACCTGTGACAGCAATTATCTGGTTGGTGACATTGAATGGATTTAAACTTTATAGTCAGGAAAACAATAATTCGTTATCGTCGTTTTGGAATCTTTGTAAAACTGCTTGTATTGCGTTGATTGGGACGTTAGCAGTTCTCTTTTTCATCTATCATCATGTTGCTTATTCGCGTTGGGTAATGTTACTTGCCACAGGTATCAGTCTTGTTTTTCTGTTCTTTGTTAGGCTTGTGCTTCAACGTTTTCGTCAAGCTATACATGAACACGGAGTTGGCATGAGTCGTGTAGCACTTGTAGGTTATGATGAACGTAGTACTACGTTTATTGATGACATAAATGAAAGTCCAAATAGTGGATATAAATTCGTAGGTCTGATTGATGAAACAACAGATAATGAAATTTATCTTGGAGAAGATTCTCATGTTCAATATCTCGGTAAGAGTGAACAGATACTTGATATTATACAAGAATACCGTATTGACACGTTGTTTATCGTTTCTCCAAGGGTGTCAAATGAGGTAATATTACAGATACTACAGACATGTGAAGGTATTCCTGTTCAGATCAATGTGTTACACGAACTCTCCGAATTTATCATTGGAGGAACTGCAGTAACTTTTTTTCAAGGACATCCTGTATTACAACTCCGTGAGACACCGATGCAAGGTGTGAGTGGAATCATTAAACGTCTGTTAGACATCGTTTTTAGTTTAGTAGCATTGATTGTGTTAAGTCCTCTCATGTTAGTAATTGCAGCAGCTATCCGACTAACTTCCCCTGGAAAAGCGATATTCCGCCAAGAACGTGTTGGTAGAGCAGGAAAACGTTTCAACATCTATAAATTTCGTTCTATGCGTGTTGATGCAGAAGAAAATGTAGGACATGTGTGGGCAAAGAATGATGATCCACGACAGACTAACCTCGGTAAGTTTTTACGACGTTGGAGTCTGGATGAACTCCCACAATTTCTCAATGTCCTTAAAGGAGATATGAGTCTTGTAGGACCGCGTCCAGAGATGTCAGGTCTAATTGAGACATTCCAAGAATCAATACCAAACTATCTTACTCGACAACGTGTCAAATCAGGTATGACAGGTTGGGCACAAGTCAACGGTTTTCGTGGGAATACATCCCTTGAAGATCGTGTGGATTTTGACCGCTATTATATTGAAAACTGGTCAATTGCTTTAGACATAAAGATCATCTTGATTACTATATGGGCAATCATAAAAGGATAAGATTGTATCTATTTATTCAGCAAAAAACCGCTTTACAAATTTCCATGCACCCGCCTTGTAATACCGATGTCCCCCGTCCCCGATAAATAACTCACATCTATCCGCAACGCCTGCTACTGTGTAGATTTCCTTTAATCGTTCATAAGCAAATTCCACATGGTTTATCGGGAAGATTGAATCATCTCTACCAGAAATAGCACAAAATGGACGTGGTGCGATCAATCCAGCAACGTCATACATTTCACCTAATCGCATTACACCTGGAACATAGTTGCAATCACAATGACGGATTGTACCGATACTACCTTCAAATGTGCAGAAGTAACAACTGGGTACTGCAACAGCAATACGCGTTTCACACGCTGCAGCAAATAGAGAAACAGTTCCTCCTCCAGAATTACCGGTGATTGCAATCCGATCTGCATCAATTGAAAGCGTGTCTATTGCCCAATCAATAAGGCGGGACATATCCCAGACTCTCTCCCCGATCGGGGTGCGTCCAACAAGGATGTCATGCACCAACTGATGTCGACATGAATGTGTGTTATTGTTATTTCTATCTGCATCTGTGCGTGTTTCACCGAAGGCGCGCGTTGTTGGAGCAATTGCGATATATCCTTCCTCAACGACAGCCTGACGTGCGATATCGCGTTCACCTTCCAACATTTCCTGCTCCTCTTTTTCTGAGTGCGCAATACCAGCGTATATATGCGGATGATTATGTCCATGCGGTGTAAGTATCAAAGGTAGTTTTTCTTCAATCGTCTTTGGTTTCAACAAATAGAACGGCAACGGCACTGTCGGTTCTACCCATAGATACCAACTCTCTCGAATATGATCATCCATATCTAATGTATCTAATTGTTCTGCCTTTGGGACATATCCAGCAAGGTCAGATTCCATATTGTCTAAACCGAGTATATCCCGTAATTCAGGACGAAAGTTGGCTTGCCAAGATATGAAACCTTCACGTGTAGTTGCTTTGAATTCATACTTTCTTGGTACGGTTGAATATAGGGTTTCAAAATGTTTATCTGCGTTATACATAAATGTTCTCCTCATGTGAAAATGCAGGTAAAAAATTTACTCTTATTTGATTATATCCTATTTTCGTTTTTCAATGTTGTATTTTGGACATAACCGTTTATATGGACAGAGGCACTTACTTTATGTTACTATATAAAAAACTGATGAAGGAGATAAAGTTCCATGAAACGGTCGTTAACATTTCAATGTTTATACCTAATCCTGCTTTTCTCGGTGGTTGCTATATTGCCAGCGTACTCAATAGACGTAACCGTGGGATTGTTGGCAGGAGATAACAAACTTGGTGTGGTTGAGGAAGCTGCCTACAACTGGGCAGAGGATAATTATCAGTCAACAATACTTATAGCAAACGATAATGGCACTTTCAAAACTGATGGAGGTACCACTAAGAAATTAGATGAATATGCTGTGTTATGGCTTTTTTATACAGAAACGAATCAGTTACCAGCACCATTTCTTACGGATGCAACCAAAAAGTCTATTCTTAACTATTTGGAAGCAGGGGGTGCTATATTTCTTTCAGCACTTGGTCTTCGTTATGTTGTAGACATAGGTGTTGATGAAGGAAATGTAAGAGTCTTTCAACCACTTGGTAAAGGTCCTCCTGAAATTGGTATAAAACCAACAGATGATTTCAAAAACCATCCTGTTTATAAAGGACTTGATTCCGGCAAACCGATCTTCCTCACCAGCATGGATCAAGCAGGTTTTACTGCAGATTTCATTAATTTTAAAGCGAATCCTCCAGCAGGTAACATACTTGGCACAAAAACTCGAGGAGGTGGTGCAGGTGGCGGTGAACGTCCATTTGTTGAATATGAGGTGGAAGACGGTAAAATCATCACCCTTGGACATCATAATGGCGTCTACACTGATACAAAGTCCCCAGAAAGCGATAATCTGAGAAAACTCACGATGAATGTTCTGAATTATCTTGGTGAGAATTCTGCATTCTTCGCTGTGGATCCGAACGGGAAATTGGCAACTACTTGGGGAAATTTGAAGTCAAAGTAAAGTAATATTCATTACAGATAAATCTCAAACCCGTAACTTTACTATGTTACGGGTTTTGCTTATTTTTGATGTATATCATTATGACATGTTATGTTTTTCTTTAAGAGATTTATGAGATAGACAGTAGTTTGCATCTTACAAAATCGTATTATTATCCGTTTCTGTAGTAGTATTTGTATTTGATGGATTTAGGCTTGAGTGATGCATAACCCAATATACTGCTGCGACAAATACACCACCAAGAAGTGTTGCTATATACCATACTCCCGGTAAAACAAAAAGTCGATTTCTAATACGTTGTGCATCTCGGAATACTGCACTTGCGAAGGTAAGATGTACTATTGCGGTCAGAATCCAGAAAGAGATTATCCAGATCATTCCAATATTCATAAGACCTGGAATATTTAATCCGCCAAAATTAATGTTCATAATCATGTCCTCATTTAATAATTGATTTAGTTTACAGTGTGTATTTCAGGTTTCAATTCGTGTTACAAATATCCTTTGACAATGTAAGTTGTTTTTGTTACTATGATTGTTATGAATTTATCAGAAATCCAAAGTGTTTTATCAACATTAAATCTTGATGCTTGGTTGCTCTATGATTTTCGGGGTATCAACCCGATTTCTCAAAAAGTTGCAGGGTTATCAGATGCACATATTACAAGACGTTGGTTCTGCTTGATACCTGTACAAGGAGAACCGAGTTGGCTAATTCATCGGATAGAAACATCAAACTTCACCGATGTTCCTGGGAGTGTGTCACTATATGCGGGTTGGCAGGAACTCAACGAAGAGATGCCTAAAATCCTTGCTGGTGTGAAGTCGGTTGCGATGGAGTATTCGCCTAATGGATCAATTCCTTATATCTCACGCGTTGATGCAGGGACATTAGAGTGGGTGCGTAGTTTCGGTGTAGAAATCAGTTCATCTGGTGAGCTTGCACAATATGTGGAAGCACGGTTGACCGAAACACAGTATGAGGGACACCTAAAGTCTGCACAACAAGTGCTGCAAGCAAAAGACTATGCTTTCGCTTGGATTGGCGACCAACTAAAGTCAGGTAGAACAATCACCGAATATGATGTTCAACAACAGATTCTCAACCAGTTTGATGTAAATGGTTTAATTACAGATCATCCTCCAATTGTTGCTGTTAATGCTAACAGCGGTAATCCACATTACGCGCCATCTGTTTCCGATTCATCAGAAATAAAAACAGGTGACTTTATTCTAATTGATCTCTGGGCAAAGCAGATAGAACCTGATGCGGTTTTCGCTGATACCACTTGGGTTGCTTATGCTGGCAATACAGTTCCTGACCGTTACGTTGAAATATTTGATATTGTCAAAGAGGCACGTGATAGAGCAGTTGCGTTCATCCGTGAGAAATGGGACGCGAATGAACCGATCCCCGGTTATGCTGTTGATGATTGTGTACGTGGATATATAACCGATAAAGGCTATGGAGATTATTTTATACATCGTACAGGACACAACATCGGCACCGTAATTCATGGCAACGGTGTTAATTTAGATAATCTTGAGACTCAAGATGAACGTGTACTGATTGAGGGTATCTGTTTTTCTATTGAACCGGGTATCTATCTTAGCGATTTCGGCGTGAGGACTGAAATTGACGTCTTTCTAACCGGAGCTGGGAGAGATGGCGTAAAATTGACAACCTCGCCCGTTCAAAATCAGGTATTGCCTCTGCTGTGACTTTATAATTTCTTTTCTTCAAATCATTTAATATGTGCGAGAAGTAAATTCGTGTATTGAGTATCCACTGTTCCGCATAGGCGGTTGCGAGTAGTGGCAGTGCAATTGATAAACGTGGTGTGTTTAGCAGCCACTGTTCCGCATAAGCAGCGAAGTCTGTTTCAACGAGTCCAGCGCATCCGAGTGTATAGATGGTAAAACGTTTGTCATCGCGCTGATCTTCCCTGACATTAAGTGGAGTTTTTAGTGACATACGTCTTTCACTGTCTATCTCAAATACAAAGAAAAAGTAATCTTCGTTGTGTCCAAGATATCCGATTTCCACATGGAGTTGATGATGTTCTTCGGTATGGATTGGAATTGCCTCAAGATCACGTTTGACTAAAATTGGATATAGCGCAGTGAAAAAGATTTGTTCGTAGCCAATTGGATGTTCAACATGGTTGAGTATATCTAAGAGGGTTTGTTGGTCTTGTTGTTTGAGTTCAAGACAACATTTTGAAAACACTTCATCTCTTAGTGAATGCATTTCGGGTGGTGCATTCTCAATAAGAGGATTCAGTTCGCGCATCAATTTTAGGATACGTCTGCGTTTTGGTATAACCCGCCATAGACACCATCGTGTGAGAGCCTGCCATGTTTCTTTCTCGCGTAATAAAGACAGAAACCCCAACACAGCGTTTGTAATTCGTCGAAAGATACTTTCAGATGCAAGACCTTTTTTTTGTTGAGCCATAATTTTTTGACATTTCTCCCCAAATATGTTATATTTAACGGGATACTATGAGATTTATTCAATTACTGATGATTTAGCCGGAGTGGTGAAATCGGTAGACGCACTGGACTCAAAATCCAGCGGACCCTAGGTCCATGTCGGTTCGAGTCCGACCTCCGGCATACTGCGATGGTTTCTATAGCCATCGCTTTTTCCATTTATAGTAAAACTATAATAATTTACACACTGTAGTAGGTTCGGTTTCCTAACCGAACCGGTGTTTCTTCAGTCTCATAAATGCGGTTAGGAAACCGCATCTACCAAGGCGTGTGCATTATGAAACTACATTGCGATAATTTTCCGCATACGTTTTGCGAGATCTATTTGTGCTTCTCTATCTCCACCGACTTCGTGAACGACATAGCCGTCATATCCAACTGCTCGGAACGCTTCCATGACAGCTGCCCAATCTGTATCACCATCTAACAGATTTGTGAAGCGATGTTGTCCTCGTGAGAAATCCTTGAAATGCACACGTTTGATGCGATGTGCCAGTTCACGAATCCAATGTTCAGGATATCCGTAAGCCATCATGTTAGCAGTATCCAGATAAGTGCCTACCCAATCACTGCCGATTTCATCTACGATTTCTCGCATCTCCTTCGGACTAAGTAGGAATTTATTCCAGACGTTTTCCAAACCAATTGCGACTTTATGTTTTTCTGCTGAAGGTGCAAGGTCTTTTAAAATACCAACAAGATTATCCCACACCTGCTGATATGTCCCCTCAACACTGAGCTGACCTGGGTGTAATAATATCCCACCGACTCCGAGTGAACCTGCTACTTCTAAACCGCGCGCCAACGATTTTGTGCCGTTGTTACGTTGTTCTGCATCCGGACTGAGAAGATTACCACGATTTGCATATCCTGCTGTGATACTTGCAATCTCTATACCAGCGGAATCGCATTTTGCAGCGATACCTTGTAGTTCTGTATCGCTCATGTTTATGTCGGTGTCTTTACCTTCTCCAAAGGTAAGTTCAACTGCATCATAACCCGCATCTTGACAGAGTTTGAGTGTATCATCCAGTGACATATTTCCAAGAATGATTTGGGTAACGCCTATTTTCATATTAGTTCAGTTTCTCCTTTTCAGTGTGGAACTGTGTCGGTGTCAATGTTTGTATACAAAGATAACGCGTTTCAAGACACTGTGGACATCGTAGTTCCACATAAAACGTTTCGTTAAATATATCGTCTATCCAGTCAGTAAGTCTGTTTTGCGTGTTTCCTAAGAATTGCTGTAGTACTTCATATTTGCGATCACAATCCGGACATATTTGTATATCTTTCCCAATGTCAATTTTGTCTAACCATCCCATTGTTATCTGTATCCTAAATGTTGGTACTAAGGGAGTGATTTTTATCCATTTTCAGGAGGCATTGCATATTGTGAAACAGATTTTAGATAGCGACTCGGTATACGTGCTTTGACGTGAACGGCATCTTCTGCGTATTCTGTTCCAATTACTGTTCCGTGCTTATAGAGCATATCTAAGACTTTTCCATCTTTATATGGTATCTGTAGGTTCAGCATTGCTCCGTGTGAAGCGAACTGTTCTGCTAAAGTCTGCATTAAGTCAGAGATACCATCTCCCCGTTGTGCTGATATTGGGATTGCTTCTTTGTAACGTGTTTGAAGAATGTGTAACAGGTCTTCCGATTCAAGTTGGTCAATCTTATTGAAAACCATTACCATTGGAATATCATCTGCGTCTAATTCGGTAAGGACATTATCTACAGCAGCGATTTGTGCTTCAGCTTCTGGATGGCTTATATCTACTACATGCAATAACAAATCTGCTTCTGTTACCTCTTCTAATGTTGCTTTGAATGCTGCAACAAGTTGGTGGGGTAATTTTTTAATGAAGCCAACAGTATCGCTTAACAGAATGGTTTGATTTTCAGGTAACTTTACCCTTCGGGTTGTTGAATCTAAGGTGGCAAACAGTTTATCTTCAGCGAGGACGTTTTCACCTGTGAGCGTATTAAAGAGCGTTGATTTTCCTGCGTTTGTATATCCTACGAGAGAAACTTTGATTTTATCAGAACGGTTTTGTCGTTGAACTTGTCTACGTTTTTCAACTGTAACTAATGATTTTTTGACTTGTGCGATTTGTCTTCGTACCCACCTTCGGTCCATTTCAAGTTGTGTTTCACCGGGTCCACGAAGTGCACCACTACCGCTGCCCCCACTGGTTGCGATTCGTGAAAGGTGTGTCCACATACGTGTGAGTCGTGGTAATGCATATTCTAATTGTGCTAAAGCGACTTGTAAACGTGCTTCACTTGTTAATGCGCGTTGAGCAAACACTTGTAGGATCAGTCCAGTTCTGTCAACGGTGGCAATATCAAGTGTATTTTCAATATTTCGCGTTTGCGCAGGTGATAGTTCTTCATCAAAGATTATAGCATCCGCTTCCAGTTCTTCAGCGACTCCTTTTAGTTCTTCAACTTTCCCCTCACCAATAAAATATGTAGGATTTGGCACATTACGGTGTTGAATGGTTTCACAAACGACATCAATACCTGCTGTCTCTGTGAGTTGTCGCAGTTCTTGCAGAGATTCCTCTGTTTCATGTAGCAGATTATCTCGGAGTTTTATGCCAACAAGTATTGCCCGCGACGGTGGTTTGGGTGGTTGTGTATCATAAAGTTGCTGCATGTTCTCTCCTATTTTTGAACTGTAACGGATATTATTATACGGTATATACAGTTTAACAGATTCAATTGGCATTTTCAACTAAATCTTTGTTTAGTCAGAGGTATTTAGTTTTGAGAATTCTGAAACATTTTTTCACATATATGAGAATGCGGGCGAGGTGACCTCGCCCCTACGAGGTTATGGTTTCATATTGTAGGTTGCTCCGTTCACTCCGACATACGTACAATGTTTGTGTTTTTGATGTAAATACATCGGTTTTTTGCTCCTTCTAAAAACGCACAAAAAACGGGTGTTTTTTGCACATTGGTGCGTTTTGATATTGGGAGTTATGCCAGTCTGGAACTGGGTTTATAGGGTATTTCTAAAATTTTGAGATTTTCATTTTTGTGCGTTTTTTATTTGCTTGGTTATGGTCGGTTTTTGGGTGGCTGTTTTTTCGGGGACGAGTGTCGGTTTTTGTTGTGAATGTGAGGTGTGTGCGTTTTTTGTTTTTCATAGTGATAGTATTATAACAGGTGTTGAGGTGGGATGAAAAGGTTTGTGGGGATTGGAACAATATGTTTCATGTGTGTTTGGGGTAGTTTTCAGTTATTAGTGGTCGGAATCGTTTGCTGTTAGAATCACTGAAGGCACGGAATACGCTGAAGACGCGGAAAGAGGTTTGGTGGTATGTCGGTTTTTTCAAGGAGTGAGGGTGTTTGTTAGATACGGGTTTTCAGTGTTTCAGATAGAAGACAGTCTGAATCGCTGAATGCACAGATTACAGTGCGACAATTGAATAGCTCTGGTCTGTGAATCAGGGTTATTTAGTTTCGGAATTAGTCGTTTTGGACTTAAATAAAAATGTTTATAAAGAGTGTAATAAACTTTTGTGTAGATAGAATTTATATAATAACGTGAGTTCCATAATTAAATCCAATTACCACTATAGGTTGGACTGAGGGACGAAACCCATAGGTGTTAACTTAAGGAAGTGATGCGTTTGTAGTCGCGCAATTCATCGTGCCTCTTACATTTAACGGTAGGTGAGGTTTCCTAACCTCGCCATTCCAGAAGATTCAATCACTTCAAAATATGTTATAATTAAGAAAATCTACCGAAAATTCGTGAATAAAGTAAATATTTTAAACTTTACTTGACAAACAATAATTGTAATGTTATAATTAGATTCACATAATAATTATTGCTATATTTTTAACGACATGAGAAGTACTGAGCCAAACCAAAAAGGAGAAAATAAAAAACGCGAAAACGCGTTACATTCCTTGTACCGCTTAGCATGAACACGTCACTGTGACTTTCAAAAAGTCACACGAAACAGAGGTATATCATCAACATAGAAAAAACTGATGTTGATATATTAACGTGAGTTCCATAATTAATCCAATTACCGCTGTAGGTTGGACTGAGGGACGAAATCCAACAGGAAATGCTCTATAATGAGGAAAGATGTGGGGTTTCAGACGTTACAAAGAGACATTGGTATACCAAAATCCTTCAGTGTGTTTACCGTCTTCAGTGTTTTCCGTGATTCAGAAACTGGCATTCATAACGTTGGTTTAGCGTTTT
>JAJEAG010000007.1 GCA_022824265.1 Candidatus Poribacteria bacterium
TGTTTCGGAAGACAATTGAAGTTGTGTTGTTTTTCAGTTGTGTCAGCCATAAGAGAACCTCTAAGAAAAAAATAGCACCTACATTATTGTTTATATATCTATATTTTACCACATTTATAGGTTTTACTCAATATGACTTCGTTATGTAATTTTTACATAGTGATTTGTAGTGTTTTATAGAAAGATTGTGTTATAATGTAAAAGATTGTGTTATAATGTAATTGTTTACACCATATATTGATACAAGAGTGATCATTTTTTGCTAAATATATAATACAAAATAGAGGATGTATATGATTAGGAAAACTTTTGGTTTAATTCTGAGTGTAATGCTTATACTCTCAATTGTTTGGTTATCTGGATGTGAAAATGTCATTGATACATTGACGACCGTTCCTCCAGATGATGGAATGCCCGAAACACTTAAAGTAGGTTTGATTCATCCGTATCCAAATTATACCAGTTTTGGAAAGGGTGCTACACTTGCACAAGTTGAAATCAATGGTGCAGATGGTGTCTTGGGCATGAAAGTTGAGTTGATCTATAAACAGGAAGAAACCGATACGGTCGTTGATTCTGCAACAGCTTTAATTGAAGAGGAGAAAGTTGTCGCTATATTAGGTCCACTCTTTTCAAGTCATGCAGTAAAAGTTGGACCAGTTTCAACAGTTCCAGTGCTTTTGGGAGCAACAAGATCAGAGGTGACAGCAGAAGAAACTGATCCTAACGATCTAATGTTTCTCGTTGCGGGTTCTAATGTCTTACAGGCAAAACTCCTTGCGAAGGTTGTCGTAGAAGAATTAGAAGCAAAAACCGCTGCAATGATATGGCAGGACATGGATGTTTATTCTGAGGGATTTGTCCAATCATTTAAGACAAGTTTTGAAACACTGGGTGGAAACGTAGTTGTTGAAGAAACTTATGCAGGGAATGATGTTACAATGTTTGATATGCAACTGACTGCAGTTAAAGAAGCAAATCCTGATGTCCTTCTTCTCGCAAGCTTTCCCGGTGCAGTACCACGGATAATGCAACAGGCACGGGACATGGGAATTACATCTACCTTTATCGGGAGTGATGGTTGGGACGATCCGCTGATATCTACGACTTTGGATGATAATACTAATGTTGATGGATACTATTGCACGAACTTGGATCCTGCTGCATTGGATTTTATTTCTGCATATACAGAGGAATATGGTTCTGTAGATGGAATTGCCGCAGCGGGATATGATGCGTTATATTTACTGAAAATGGCAATTGAGTCAGTGGGTTCAACTGATGATGCTACTGCGATTCGAGATGCCATTGCAGCGATTACTGACTACCAAGGGGCAACAAGTATTTCCAGTTTTGATATGAATCGCAATCCAGTGAAAAGTGTGGGTGTTCGTCAAATTGTTGATGGCGTACCACAGGATGACATAATTGAGGCAGTACCTGAATAATCACTCATCTGTCAAACACAACCTTGATTAAATTAGACAAGCGTTCTCATCAGATGAGAACGCTCGTTTTTTAAATCACCATCCGACTTCTACTATTCAAAAGTTATTTCTGCAACAACCCCTGCATGATCAGATGGCCACAATCCTGAGCTTAATCGATCTTCAGCTTTATCACCAACAGTATGGGTTACCACAGATGTTGGTTGCCCAAAGTTACGGACATAGATATGGTCAATCCGCACTGTCTTATCGGTTACCTCGTTTAACAAATCATCATCTTGACAACATGTATTGCCACTACCTTCGGAGTCCATCTGCCAAAGGTCAACATATCCACCATCAAGTATCATCTGATAAGCAGTTCCATTAGGTGCACGTGTATTGAAATCACCTAACATTATAACAGGTAATGTCTCGTCAGCAAGAATATCCAGAAGTTCTTGTGTTTGTGCAATCCGAAACGGTTCTGCGAATGCCTCAAGGTGTGTATTGACAAATCGGTATGTGACCCCAGAAACAGTAGCGTCTACAGCTGTATATCCTCTTTTAACTTCAAGAAAAAGCATCTCAATTGTAAGGGTTGAAGAATAGTTTTCACTCGTTGGTCGTGATATTTCAACATCATCTCGGGACAATATCACATCGTAATCAGTTAATCGGACATCAATAAGATCTGCCCCCATAACCATCGGCATTTCAACGTCAATATTTTCAACTTTGGCAGCAACTTGGTAACCTAAACCTTCTGCTGCAAGCGCATCCATCAGGATTTGCAAATAATCCAAGGTTATTTCTTCAGCCGAAACCGGATTACCAAGAAGAACATCTCCAGGGCTCTGTGTACGGATTAACGATATTTCCTGTAATCCTATAAGATGTGGTTGATATGTTTTTATGGATTTAGCAATTGCCACAGCGCGACTTGGGAAATCAGATTGAATTACGTTGTTATACATGGTTGCAACTTCGCCAGGGACCTGTCCTAAATCTGTCACGTTCAGGAGTGGTTCTGCGCTACTACCAACGTATACATTATAGGTCATCACTGTAAGTGGTTGTGTGTCTAGTATTTCTGGTGTCTGTAGCACTGTATCTGTAATTCGTTCACATCCGGATACTGACAAAAGAATAAGAAAAAACAAGAGAATGAATTTTAGTTTTGACAACATGTTTCCTCCAAGAAACTGATTTAGAAATTTATGTGATTAACTTTATAGCACTTATATCTAATATATACCGTAGATGTGTTCATCATCTGAAGTTGTTAACTTTACAGGTAGTATTTGATTTATAGCAGAATCAGGAACATCCACAAGTACTCTGAGATAGTTATCAGTGAATCCTGCAAGTAGATTATCTTTTCCTTCTCTGCTTCCTTCAATTAGCACATTTTTAGATTTTCCGTGCATACGTTTTCTAAATGATGTGCTTAATTCATCACCTAAACTAATCATTTCACGACTACGTGTTGAGGAGATGTGTGATGGGACTTGATTTGGGTAGGTGGCTGCAGGTGTTCCTTTTCGAGGAGAATAGCGGAATACATGCAACTGACTGAACCCAATTTCTTCAACGAACTTGAGAGAATCTTTGAAATCAGCATTAGTTTCACCTGGAAAACCAACCATAATATCGGTAGTAATACCAACATCATCGGTAAATTGGTTACGTAGACTTTCAACAAGACGTACGAACTGAGATGAGGAATAACGTCTACGCATATCTCGTAACACTTTATCAGACCCAGATTGAATAGGAAGGTGAAAGTGTGGCATACACTTTGGGAGAGTCGACATTCGTTCTGTGAGTATTTCAGGAAAATACATCGGTTCTATTGAACTAAATCGGATCCGTTCAATACCATCAATACCATGAATACACTCTAATATATCTGCGATATTCTTGTCTCTTCCAGTATCCTGTCCATAAGCACCAAGATGCACACCTGTAATCACTATCTCTTTTATCCCACTATCAGCAATACGGATTGCTTCATCTACAATATCTGAAAGTGGACGACTTGTCATCCTACCACGGACATACGGAATGATACAGTAGGTGCAAAATGCGCTGCACCCATCTTGGACTTTAATCAATGCGCGTGTGCGTTTTCCAGAACTACTAACACCACTACTAAAACGTGCATGTTCACGAATTGCATCATGTTGAACTGGTTGAATCTGAAGAGGTATATCTGAGTTTAGTTTATTAATGTAGTTCTGTATATCTGCTTTTTCTCGGTTGCCAAAGACATGTGTCACTCCAGGTATCTCTTCAATCGCTTCTCTGTCACTTTCGGCATAGCAACCAGTAACGAAAACGTCTGCATCCGGATTTTGTCTGATCGCCCTACGTATCGCCTGTCTTGCTTTCTGATCAGCAGCATTTGTAACTGTGCATGTATTTATTAGGTATAGGTCTGCAGGTCGTGTTTCATCAACAATCACATACCCGTTACGTTCAAGTATTTCAGACATGGACTGCGTATCATACTGATTGACCTTACATCCCATTGTAATGAGTTTTGCAGTTTTCATTATAATTTATATTTCGTATTCATAAGCAGTAATTGCAATTCCTATAATTGCCGCAGTTTCTGTTCTCAAGACATTTGTTCCAATCCTTACAGGGATACAACCGTAATCAATTGCCACGTCAACTTCACTTTCAGTGAAACCACCCTCTGGTCCTACAACAAGAGCGATAGAATCAACATCCGAAGATCCTCTCAATACTGATTTGATATGCTGTCGTTCTTCATGCTCCCATAGGATTAGACCAAGCGAATAGGTATGTATTTCGTTAAGACATTCTTGAATATTTATCACATTACATAACTTCGGTTTCCACACTCGACCACATTGTTTAGTTGCTGATAGTATAATGCGATGCCAACGTTCACAACGGTTTTCACTCGGATTCTGTAATGACCGCTCTGTTAAAATAGGAACAACATGTGATACACCTAACTCAGTTGCCTTTTGCAGAATCAACTCCATTTTATTATGTTTTGGCACTCCTTGAAAAAGTGTTATAGATGGAGAAGATTTTGTATAAAACTCGCGATTCAGGATTCGTACAATGGTCGAACCAGTCTTAATGTCACTTGTCTCTGCTATATAAACACTTCCTTCACCGTCGATAATCCGTACGGTTTCACCGTTTTCCAACCGTAGTACATTTCGTAGATGATGATGTTCCGAATTCTTAATCGTTATCAAATCTTCATTGCATTGAGTTTTCGGCACATAAAACGAATACATCATTCATATCTATATTTTGCCTAATATGTAGGTTATTCAGGGGATCTTAGTACATCAATAACTTCTTTTGGATGATTGCTTTTAAAAATGGCAGTGCCTGCGACAAGTATAGTCGCACCTTTTTCTACTGCAACAGGACCTATTTCGGTTGTGACACCCCCATCCACAGAAATGTCCGGTGTATTATCAATTTTATGAATGAATTGTTGTAATTGTTCAATTTTGTTGAATGTATCTGGTATAAATACTTGTCCACCTAAACCGGGTTCAACACTCATTGGTAACACTAAATCTATATCGGACAGAAAGGGTAAAATTTCATCACAATTTGTATTTGGAGAAAATGCTATACCTGCTTTAATGTTATGTGCCTTTATCGCCGAAATAACAGCATAGGGTTCATCGTCACTCTCAATATGAAAAGTTATCATATCTGAACCGACACCTACTAATGCATCAATATATTGCAAAGGGTGTGTCACCATAATGTGAACATCGAACATTATTTCAGTTCTGTCCCGTACTGCAGCAATTGATAAAGGGCTGATCCCAAAATTTGGGACAAATTCACCGTCCATTACATCAAAATGTAGCATGTCTGCACCTGCTGCAACAACGCGGTCTACCTCTTCACCGAATTTGGTAAAGTCTGCGGCTAATAGAGATGGGGAGATTTTAGGTGCAGTGTTGTTTTTAGTTGTCATCACGTTTATATGTAATTTGTTTCAATTATATTTGAATCTACAGGGTTATTGATATGATCGTTCATCCACTTGTATGCCATTTTCGAACACAATCACCTGTGTAGAACCGAAGACCTTAACCCTTCTTTGTTCTAAGTCAATCACAGTTCCAGGTGAATAATCTCCATTAACAACTTCACGTTCACGGTATTCATCAATTACCTTGATTCTGACTTTTAGTGCTTTTGTTCCCTTATCACTTATTGTATGTTTATGCTTTAACCATCTACCGATGTTCTCAGTTTGCCCTCTTTTTCCACTGACTTCAAGTAATATCAAATCCCCGATTTGTACAAGTTGATCGTGTCTGGTTATCCTTCCAGGTTCTATTGTTGGATGTGGACTATTTTTTATTTCCACATTTAATCCCATTTCTTCAAGTGCTGGTAATATTTCATTGACAGGTTGATTTTTTAGTTCTGGAAGTTTTATATATTCAGGCTTTCTTCCCATACTAACTAATAGGTTCACAGGATGATTACGTTGTTTGGCACTGCCTTCAGGAGGATTTTGAGCAATAACTGTATCTTTTAAGTATGTTGTAGAATGTGCATAAGCAATTGAGTTTGGACGAAAATCAGCAGATTTAAGTGTTTCATAAGCAGTATCCTCTGATTTTCCGATTACAGAAGGGACAGGTATTAATTCAGATCCAATACTAACTGTAATCCTAACAGTGTGGTGTGGTTTGATACTGGAATTTGCGGAGGGTTCTTGTTCTATGACAATGCCTTTCGCTTTGTTACTGCTTGCTGCTTGAATAGGTTTTTCTGCTTCCAAACCTACATTGTTAAGTTCTTGAATTGCTTGAAAAAAATGTCTACCAACAATGTTGGGAACAAGTACCTCCGTTGACTTGACCCATTGGGGAAGAACAATAAAGAGCGTTAGTCCACCAACAATTCCCATTACGATAATACAATAGAGTGCGGTTTTTACCATACCCCATAAGGTCTTATTAAGTTTATTCATCACATCTATTTCCGCAACAGATTATCGGTGTTGACATCACGAGTTTGAAAAACAATCCCCAGTTTTCAATTGATATCCATTGACAAAATCATTGGCAACCATAATTTTTTTTGTAGCTGGTTGAACTCTTATCAATTGTATTACTCCATTTCCAGTTTTCACAAACATGTTTTTTTCTGAAGTAATATCTATTGTTCCCGGTGGCTGCTGTACAATGTTATCTATTTCTACACATTTTTCTTTATGTGGTAGAGACCGAATTATCTTTAGAAGTGTTCCATTATTAAAATATGTATATGCCCCTGGCCATCCCGCTGTTCCTCTAATAAGGTTATGTATAGTTTCTGCAGATTCGTTCCAATTTATTTGTCCGATTTCCTTTGATAAACGTGGTGCATGTGTTGCTTGTTCATGCTGCTGAGGACTTGCTGGTGGCGGATGTCCGTTTTTAAGATTTTGCAACACATCTACTAATAGCCTTGCTCCAATGTTTGCTAACTTCTGATCTAATGTTTCCGATGTATCTTCAAGTTGTATAGATATTTTCTCCCTACAGATTATATCACCTGTGTCTTCACCCACATCCAAAAGCATTATTGATACACCTGTCTCGACTTCACCGTTTATTAATGCCCATTGAATAGGAGCAGCCCCTCTATATTTGGGTAACAACGAGGGGTGTATGTTGATAACCCCACATGGAGGAATGTCCAAAACTGTTTGAGGTAATATTTGTCCGAAAGCAGCCACAATTATCACATCTGGTGCAAGCTTAACAAGTTTCGAAATAAACTCAGGTTTTCTGGCTTTTTCAGGTTGAAGGACGTGTAAATTATTTTCTATTGCCGTCTTTTTTATAGGTGGTGGGTTTAGTTTTTTGCCTCTACCACTTGGTCGGTCAGGTTGCGTTACAACACCGATTATATCAAAGTTTTGGTTAATTAGTAACTTCAATGCCGGATTTGCAAATTCACTGGTACCCATGAAAAGAACGCGCATATTATGTTGTCTACCTAATGTATTCTATGAATGCAACAGATCAAATAGAGAAGTTAGAATCGTAATAAAAACAGTGGGATAACAAAACTATTAGATTGTTGTGTTGACCACATATTCAATTGGGTATTTGCCGCATATTGGAAAGGTTGTCCAATGTATGTCGAAACAGCATATCTATTTGCATACGGTCCATTTCCCTTGATACGAGCAAAACTTCCATCAGTAGGCACTTCCTCCTCAGGAGGGGATGGAGGTTTACGTCCTGGCACACTTGGTGCTGACCTATCAACATTACGAGTGTGAAACCAATCCCAGATACCTATGAATAGAGAAAATGAAACTGCACAAATTCCAATCACACGATAATTCTGTGAGGACAATTCCGGTGCAATTTTATTCGTTTGTATCATCTTTACACCGCGAACTCCCAGATAACTATGAATTGCAGTAAATGGAAGAGAACTCAACGTTATAATCTCAAACCGACGTAAAGCACTTTCACTATACTCTTCATGTTGTGTTTCTTGTTCCTGTGTTTGTGCGTAGGGTACAACAACGAGAAAAATCAATAGAGAAAAAATAAATAAACTCTTTCTAAACTTGAACATAGTTACTAACCTACTTATATTGTGTAATATATCTTATGGCACTAACACGAATTTAGTGAAACTCGGATTATACAGTAGCTGCGGATTCTGTGTCAATCATTACTCTGTTGAATTCGAAAGAGGAAGACAATGAGCATCCCCGCACCGATACACACAGAAACATCTGCTACATTGAATGTAGGCCAATACAGTCTTTTGCTTTCAATTCCAAACTGTAGAAAATCAACAACTTCACCTAATAGAATACGGTCAATAAAGTTACCAACAGCACCCCCGAGTAGAAACCCGAGTGAAATTTGCATCCACCGACTATGCTTGAATCTAAAAGAATAGACGATTATAAAGATAAGTGCTGCGATTGTCACAATAATTAACAGTGTCCGCTGATCAGATAAAATACCAAATGCTGCACCGGTGTTCCTATCATGCCGTATATTAAAGAAGCCTGGAATTATTGAATAACCGCGTCCTTGTGGTATATTCATACGCACAAGCCATTTCGTGTAGATATCAAGCAACACAATTGGAAATGCGATTACTATTAAAAACAATGCATTCTTAATGTATTGGATCGGTAAAATCACTTCTTATGTATTCCTATAGAAGTATAGTTTATAACTTGTACATTCAACGATTCCACTTGTCATTCGTGTCGTTATCGCCAACAATTTGTGGTAAAAAACTCCAATTTTCTTCAAATATACTTCTATCAGAAGATAATTCTTCAGTATATATCTCTTCTGCTAAGTAGGGAAAAAATGGAGCAGTACGTTGAATGAGTATTTTGAATATTACAGATAATGTAATTATTGCTGAATCTGTAATATCTGATTGACATAATCCAATATAATGGTTTAGATCCTTTTTACAATAATCGTAAAGTAGTTGCCACATATTGAAAAACTTTCCCTTTTCGTATGCCACTTCATAATTTTTAAGAAGTTGGTTTGTGATAGAAATTGCATACGAATCTTGTTCTGGTAGTTTTTCATAAAATTGTTTCTTCGGATTAATTGAGAAAAGATTTTGTTTATTGGAGTTTTTCTTCGTATTGATTTCATTCAATAATTGGTATGCCTTATAAAATATCTCTTTGAGTTGTGTATATTTTTTATTAAGTTGTTCTATTAAATTATCAAGTTGTTGTACTCCGTCTTTATCAAGTCGTACTTGATATAAATCGGGTGATATTGAAATAAGTCTGATCACATCCGCGGGATATTTTTGGAGGATATCATCTTGCAGCTCAGTTTCCCAAACGGCTTCTTCAATTCCATGTAGTTTCAAATGTTTAAATGGGTGGCTTTCTTTTGAAGGTCTACTGAGTTGAAGGCAGACTGACAACACACTCAATTCACCTAACCATTTCAAAAAGGCATTTCTCGGGGCAAATGCAACATTTACTGTAGTTTCCACTGTCGACTTTTTGAAATCCGATGTATCAAGTGTTTGCAGTAAGTTTGCAAAATAACTTTCAATATAAGTTGATTCTTTCCTGAAGTCCTTAGAATGACAATTCATACAAATAGCATCAGTGGGTAATAATTCTTCAACACTCAAACGGAACCAATGTTCAGAACCCCGTCGAATAGAACCTCGAACAGCACGCATGATTTTTTTGTCACTAATAAGGTTGTTACAATTATCGCATCTTAACACAGGAAGAGGAATACCCCATTGTCTCTGTGAAGAAATTTGCATATCTGATACTTGCATCATTACATTTTGAATGTCTTCCCGTATGGAATCGTCGTAATGTTCCCAGTATTCAGGTGATGTTGAGATTTCATCTGTTATTCCCTCAGAAGTAGATGAAAATGCCCAATGTCTATATGGACGTAATACCGATAAACCATTGCAATGCTGACATTCAAGTTGTTCAGTTTTGTGTTTTCCAGCTGTCATTAAGAATCCGAGACTTTCTAATTCATCAGTAATTAACTGTCCAGCATTTATTAGATTTAATCCGCATAACGTTTCAGCATCTTCAGTAAACCTACCAGTTTCATCAAAGATAGGGGTTATTGATGTTGATGATAGATGCTTCGTATTTACAGAATTCCGTATCTCCGGTAAAAGATTATAGATCTGATAACTAAGTGAATGATGTGCTGGATTAATTGGAATGATACCATCAATTAGTTCATTTCTTTCAGATGGATCCGTTATGGTATCAATGATTTCGGTAGGAATTGTTACAAAAGGCAGTTCAGATAAAGAAAATAGTGGGTGTGAAATAAAAGATTCAGTTAGTTGACTTGAATCTAATTTTGCTATCGGTTCTGGGTATTTCTTACGTTTTGCCTTTGGATCAACAAGTTTTTTCAATTGCAGTTCGGAAAAGATAATATACTGATTTTTAAATTCTGTTAGATAAAAGTCAGTGCCTTCATAAATACCTAATCCAATTGTTCCTGCAATTTCCCATATATTTGTCATTGGCAAACGCACTGCGAAAAAGACATTTTTACCAAACTCTTCAAAACCTTTGTTGAATGGAAATTTTACAAATGAATGGTTTATTACTTTTGATGTAGGATTAACTGTTTTCCCTATTTCCAATGGAACAACACATTGTGGACACCAATGACTGAGTTTTAGTTCATCCCGTAAATATTTAGAATCTCTTAGTCTATCAAAGAAACCAAATAATTTTGTTTCGTGTCGTGCTTCCAACGTCTTGTCTGATGAAGACCAGTCTGCAAATATACCGAGATTTTGTAGTTTTTTCTGTTGAGATTTCAAATTTTCACTAAATAATTGTCGACACTTTTTTCTGAAATTAATGATATTTCCTGAAGTAGTAGCGATATTTTCTTTTATAACACTCGCTTCAATGCTAAAAGGAAATGTTTCCCAATGAGGAGAATAGGAAACGGTATTCCCCTGCATCATTTCGCATTTTAAAAATATATCTTGGTGGATTTTTCTACAAAGGGTATCAATACTGAGTCTATTAACAGGAGTGGGCATTTCACGTATCACATAATTTGGCAGCTCAGTTGTCTTATCATCTACATTGTATACATTTCGCTTTTCCCACAAATTGATTATTTTTTCTTCGCTTGAATTCTGTATGATGTTTTCTTTGTGTGCAGATGTTTGGTCGTTCTTCTTTGATTTGTTGGCACTTGTTCGTTTAGTAGTTGAATTCTTGGGTTTAGGATTTGCCTTTTTCATAAATTGACTACCATTTTAGGATTATGTTCACTATTTATTGAGCATCTCAGTTGCGTAAAGCAGATATAAGTGGACTTATGGGACTAACATCCTTTTGAGAAGTAAAATCAAAAAGATCAAGACAATCGGTGAAAAATCAATGCCTATATTACGACTCATCGGTTGCAGTACATTGCGAATTGGTTGAAGAACTGGGTCTACAAGTTGACCAGTAAAATAATAAATTCGCCGAACAGTTTCGTTCTGTGTGCTAAAAACTATCCACGAAAGGAAAACATTTACAAAAATAATCAATGTGTAAATTTCAAGCAAACGACTCAGAAGAAGTGCGAGATACGGCATATAATTATTATCCCTATCTATTTATTTGTATCAAGTTGTTTTGCACGTTCCGTTGCAGCTATAATAGCTTCAGCGATTGTCGCGCGGATACCACCACCCTCAAGCGCGTGGAGTCCTGCGGCTGTTGTGCCGCCCGGTGTTGTGACACGGTTTTTTAAAATTGCTGGATGTTCCTGCGATTCTGCCAACATTGATGCTGCACCCAAAACAGTATGGATTGCGAGAGTTTGTGCGTCCTGACGAGGCAAACCGACTTGTACTCCTGCATCTGCTATTGCCTCTATGAAAAGGGCAACATAGGCAGGTCCGCTACCACTAACACCTGTTACCGCATTCAGATGTCGCTCTTCCATTACTAATGTCGTACCACAAGTATTAAATATCTGCTGTGCAATAGTGATATGATTGTCATTTGCCGCACTGCCAGGGGTTAATACAGAAATTGCTGCTTGAACAGAAGCTGCTATATTTGGCATCACACGAACAATAGGAGGAGGATTATTAAAATAGGATTCAAGTGATTCTGTTGTCACACCTGCGGCAATGCTAATTACCCATTGTGGTGAAGAAAGAGAGGAAGCAACTTTAGGGAGGATATGCGGCACTGCCACAGGAGGAACTGCACATAATACAACATCAGATTTATCAATTAAACTTTCAATGTCTGGTGTAGATTCTACTCCTTTTTCCTGACAGATTTGTGCAACAAGTTCCTTATCAAGGTCTGTAATCCAGATCTGTTTTGCTGGCAATAAACGGTCAACGATACTCCTAACAATGATACCGCCCATTTTTCCAACACCTATCACTCCCAAGTTTTTGTTTTCTATCACCATGTTACTCCTAACACAACCCCACTAATAACCAATCGTGCTTTATTTTAACAAATTCTTAAAATAACTGCGATTTCTATATTATAACAATCTTAGATGATCTAAAAAGTTAATTTGCTCCATCAAAGATAGCTCTCCCAATTCTTACGATGTTTGCTCCTTCTTCAATTGCAATGTCAAAATCGTTTGTCATACCCATTGATAAGTATTGCATCGTTATGCCGGGAAACTTCTTGTTAGTAATTGTCTCTGATATAGATCTAAGTAAGGCAAATGCCCTCCGGTTCTCATCTGCAGATGCAGTAAACTTTCCCATCGTCATCAACCCAACAATGCGTGCATGTGGATAGGACAAAGAACTTTCAATAAAATCAATCACACTGTTTGATTCTAAACCGAATTTACCTTCTTCATCAGTTGTATTTATTTGGATTAAAATATTTGCTGTTTGCTTTCTAATTTCTGCTCTTTTTGCTATCTCCACTAAAAGTCGCATACTATCAACAGAATGTATTAATGTGAACATTTCTAATGCAGACTTAACCTTATTTCGTTGAAGATGTCCAACAAGATGCCATTCATAAACATGTTTGTCCAAAGGTGTTGGTGAAATAGAATGTATTTGGTCGTATTTTTGCTTTGCCTCTTGTACACGGTTTTCACCGAGTAAGTTCTGTCCAACATCAAGTAAAGTCTGTATCTCTTCTATTGAACGACCTTTCGTTATAGCAACAAGTTTAATTGCACCTGCTGTCCGTCCACTACGTCCTGCTGCTGCGTTGATTTGTTCCTTAACTCTGGCAAGGTTTTCAGCAATTTGCTTCAATTGCTATTCTCCTCACACAATTCATTTATTGATCTGAATCTATTGTATTCTTTTTGAAGATTTTGATGATACTTATATAAAAGTTTTTTATTTCGTCTGTGTGTATCAGTCTACCAATGGATGCTGTCAATATTCCCAGACATATAATCCCGATTCCAACCACAACAATATGTGTTGCCTCAGCATATATTTGTGTAACCCTAACTGCAGTGGTAATTTCTTTTGACAATTCCTTTTGATATTTATTTGGATGGACACAACCTCGAATAATAATTATGAGACCGAGAATACATGTTAAGATTGATAACAATGCAAAAAAGGACCGCATTTCAATCCTCACTTTAGTCTGAGACTGAGTGATTGCATTATCACTTAATGATACCATTTTTTTAGTGGCAATGCAAATTTGTTTGAGTGTCAATATGTGATAGAGATTCGCTGTGAAATGCTAATTTCATTAGAATGAATACCAATACAGTGTGAACTTGCAAAATGCTTATTGTGTTGTTTATCTATATGAGTTGTATAAAGGATAGCATCCTGCCTGTTTGTCCTCCTTCAACCCGATATGAATAAAAATCATCGGTATTGCATGCAGTGCAATTTGGAGAAATTGAAATGGAATCGTGTGGAACACCAGCATCTACTAACTGACAGAGATTGGCAGATTGTAGACATAGACATTGTCCATTGTGTACGTCTTTTCCGAATCGGTCTATAAACTGTTTCAATAGTTCAGGACTTACTTCATAACAACACTTTTGGATAGAAGGTCCTAAATGAATAATACAATTTTCTGTATCAGTTCCAAAATTGGTTTTCATTTCTAATATGGTCTTAACTGCAATTCTGGTGTATGTTCCTCTCCATCCAGCGTGTGCAATTCCGATTACTGGTGTTGCTATATCCAAGATAAAAATTGGCACACAATCTGCAGTAAACACTCCCAATGTTACATCTGGTTGTGTCGAAATCAGCGCATCTCCAATGATTTCAGATGTACTCTGTTGATCAGCCAACCATCCAGAATGTGGAATTTTATCTGCATTAATGACTGTATCACTATGGATTTGATTGCAATATTTAAGAGTTTTGATTCCAGTAGAATCTGAAAAGCATTGTTGATTTCGTAAAACAGCTGCTGGATCGTCACCGACGTGTAATGCCAAGTTTAATGATGTAAATGGAGTTGTACTTACTCCTCCAGAACGGAGACTGATTCCTGCCTTGACCAAACTTGTTTGTGTTAACTCATGAATGGAATGATACAACTTTGTTGTCAAGATATATAATCTTCCCGGGGTGGGCTAAATATGTCAAGTGCTATTGCTGCTGTGTCGAATGCTTTTGCGCTGTGTTTTACATGAGAAGGAATCAGGTATGTATCACCTTTTTTGAGGGAACGGGATTCTCCATTAATAGTCAATTCAAAGGTGCCTTCCAGTACCATTCCCATCTGTTCATGGGGGTGACTATGTTCAGCAACTGTACTATTGGGTTGCAGTTGGACATAGGATATCATCAGTTTTTCACCGTGAATTGTCCGAATTGTAACACCGTCAAATACCTGTATTTCTGGTTGGTTTTTGATATCCAAAAAAGGCATAAGTCCTGCTCCACTGATTATATTAACGTGAGAACGTGTTAATTGGCTTCACTACGGATAAGGTATGTCCGTTGACGACGGTGGTTCTACATAGAGGACTCGCTTGCAACTTGCACAAAATACAAGCTTCTCATATTTTTGAGCTTCCTTAAGGTTCTGCGGTTGGATCGTTAGCCGACAACAACCACAAGTACCGTTCTTACCTAAAGCAACAAAATCACCCTTTCTCCGTTCAATCCATTGATGATAAAGTGTGCTGAGTTTCTTGTCAATTTTCGGTAAATATTGTGTGCGTTGTTTCATCTTTTCATCAATAAGAGCCTTTAGGTTTTTGCGTTCCTCTTGATATTCAGCAGTTTTCTTATCAGTATTCTCATCCTCACGTGCTACCTCTGCTTCAAGATTTTCCAATTCATCCTTCAACTGATCAACAGTTTCCATTAGTTCTAAGATTTCACCCTCTGTTTGGTCATCCTTCTGATCAAGAAATTCAATCTGGTTTTCCAGTGCAATATATGCATCATTTGATGTAACTTCACGTTGTTCTGTCCTATATTTTTCGCGCTGCACCTCATTCATTTCTAAATCAGCGTTCTTTGATCGCAGGGATTTTTCTACTTCTGCGAGTTCGTCTGATTTAGTTGTAATATCTGTTTTTGATTTTGTGGCACTTGCTTCTAACTGTTTTATATGTTGAGGGATTGAATTAAAACGTTCATGAATTGACAACAACTCTCTGTCATGCTCCTGAAGTTGATAGAGCAGACTAAGTTGTTGTCTTAATGATTCGTTAGCCATTATATTTCAGCCTCCTTTTCAACGAGAAACGCAAAAAATATACCAAGTTGATATAAGAAAAAGAGTGGAATTGCCATCAGTAGCATTGAACCTGGGTCTGCAGGAGTTAACAAAGCAGATATTACACAGATACCTAATAATGCGATACGTTGTTTTCCACGAAATCCTCGTGAATCAATTATTCCAATACGTGCAAGAAATGCCATTACTACAGGTAACTCAAAAGCAACACCAAACCCTAAAATTAAACCAGTTACAAATTTGAGATATCCTTTCAAATCCCAGAGATTATTCAACTCTTGAAATAGTCCAGCAGCGAATTGTAACACAACTGGAACTACAATTAAGTATGCAAAGACTGCTCCAAGAAGAAAAAAGAAAATTATTGTCATGAAAAGTGGTAACGCATATCGCTGTTCCTTTTGATTCAATGCAGGAAAAACAAACATCCAGATTTGATATAAAATGATTGGTAACGAAAGCAAAACTCCAGCAGTTATTCCGATTGTCAGGTAAGCCATTATAGCTTGAAAAGGACCAGTTAAAATCAGTTCTGCTTCTACGTTTGATGTGCCTGAACGCAGTGAAAGTGCCAGAAAACCGAGTGTTGAGCCATCATCACCCGCACTTGCTTCAACTGCATTAACAACAAAGTTCGAAATAGGACTCTGCATTGGTAGTTTAAGCACATATAAGATCGGATTTAAAAAGGCAAAACCAAGGACAGAAAAAACACCTAAAGCGATAAGACATTTTATTATGCGTCGTCGTAGTTCCTCAAGATGCTCCCAGAAGGTCATTGCCACATCGTTAGATTTCATCTCATTGCATACTCACGGAGTCAAACAGATTTGGGTGGGTCGTTTTTATCATCCGTGTCCTTTTCCAATTCATCTGCAGCTTTTGTAATTTCATCTTTGATTTCATCACCAGCACTTTTAAATTCACGGATAGCTTTTCCTAATGATCGTCCCATCTCTGGTAATTTCTGCGGTCCAAATACTACCAACGCAACCAGGAGAATTATAAATATCTCCATACTACCAAACCCCATGTTCCTATTTCCTCCTATGATTAGATGTAGCAGACCGATGCTATTGATAGTATATCACATACAAGGATTATTGACAAACAATTTTAGACAAATTAGCTCTGTATTATTTGCTGAATATGTGCAATTACAGTGCTATCTTGTCAACGTCTCGGAAAGAAGGTGTCTATCCCTGCTTCAATATCCTCAATGGGATGTCCATGTTGTTTTTGATAGCTTGCATTCGTACTACTTTCTGTTTCGGTTAGTTCCGTTATTGGGAATAGTAATGTCTCACGACTACGTTTACCAGATTCATTCATTGCAATGTTCATCTCTTGATCTTGTCTTGCAAGGTCAGCACCGTATTCTGGTTCAGTATCATTAAGTACTGCGGTTGCTATGCTGAGGAGTTCATCTGCAACAGCAATTTGTCCCTCAGACAAGGGATAGTGCTTTAGAGGGTTATCCCATGTCACTGTTTGCTCAGGAAGTTCTAACTCTATCTTTTCTATTACGTCAACACCATCAACGTCAATTGTTGTACGTTTGGCACGGTGGGGTATGCCTTTCGCACCTGATTGTAAATCTGCCTCAGGTGTCACATATATATCTTCCCCGACAATTGTTCCTTTACTACCGTCAATTTGTGAGATTCCTGTTTGTCCTCTCCCAAGAGATCGAGCATGTATCACATTTGAGTACACCATCAACGCAGTGGCACTGTTATCAAATTCAATAAATCCAAGACTCCATCTTTCGCTTGTATGATTGCGTTTCATTCGATCAATTATCGGTATGACTGGACTTGTTTGTGTGATTCCAAGAGCAGATTTTGGGTTTCCACCTGCACGTAGACGGAGCATACTCATACCGTGGTAACCACCTTCATAGAAAATTCGGTATATCCGTGCCACATCACCGATAACATCTGCTTCAATTACTTTTGACAGAAATCGTTCGCGTGGTGCTCTGTAGTAATTTTCTGCCACTTCAAGTTTGACATTGTTTGCTTTGGCACTTTTAATCATTAGGTCCGCAGTTGGAAGTGTTACTGCTATTGGTGTCTCACACAGAATATGTACACCAGCATCTGCCATAAAACATGCAATCGCATGGTGTGCTACTCCCGGAACCGTGATATCAACGACATCAATTTCTTCATGTGCTACCAGATCACGGACATTGGTATATGGATTGGCATCATATTGCTTGGCATACTTGGTTGCCGTTTCTTCGTCTATATCGCAAATTGCGACAAGATTGTATACATCTTTGAGTTTGGCAATTACCGGTAGATGTGAACCGCCACCGCGTCTGCCAGCACCGACTAAAGCTATATTGAGTTTGGACATAGGTTACTCCTTGATTAAAATACAGGTTACCTTAGGTTTGGAATCATCTCAACTTGATACAAAAAATAACATCAATTTATGATTGCGTCAATGAAATTCACTGAGAACTAAATAATCCTGAATGATTGGACAAGATTATCGTTTCTTGATAATATTGTGAATATCATATTGAATTTCACTATAGATGATATTGATTAATTATGTATTATGTTAACACTTATCCTCAAAGACCTTCGTTCCTTTTCTAATAACAGTAAATATCTGATTATACAATTCGTTGTATTCACGATTCTTGTGTTTCTGTTCTTTATTGCTACAATTGAGTTCTATGCACAAGCAATTGACACACAACAGAACAGAATTCCACTTGATGTTGGCAGCCAAACTTATTCCGTAATAAACATTTGTATTTTCCTTACACTATTTCTAATTCCAAAACATGCTGTAGAATCGGTTGAGATGGAATGTTCAAAAATAGGATATAGGCAATATGAAAACTGCATTAACTCTATCATGTTAAAGTTGACACCTATGGCAAACTGGAAAATCTTATGTGGAAAAATAGCTGCTGTTGTGATCTGGGCATTGTCTGGTATATGTTTAACCATTCCATTATTTGTTCTTTCTATTTACATCGGAGGATTACCTTTGATGCAATTGGTCAAAAGTGGAACTGTATTATTTTTTAGTTGTATTTTCTTCGCATTAATTGGTTTTGTATTTGCAGCATGGTTACCTCCTATTCGTGCAAAAGGCATCAGTTATATTATTATACTTGCCTTTATATTTCTACCGTTGTTACCGATTACACCTTTTAATTCAATCCCATTATTTGAAGTATTGAACCCATTCTCTGCGTTATTAACAATACTTCAATCCGACATATCTCAGTTGTGGATTTGGAACACATGCTTTCTATGTGGTTTATCTCTCCTTATGTCTTCATTACTGATCAGAATTTGCCGGTAGATTTCTTAAGTATTACACATAAACACCTATTGAAATGTAATATACTTAGTTGTATCACACTATACCGTAACCTATCCTATGAAAAAAGCATCAATATTTCAGAACCTAAACATACAGCCACTGGAAAACAAACAGACAGGTGTTACATTTCGTGCAATACTGATAGGTATCATTCTCATCCCACCTAATACCTACTTCATTATGGCAAATCATCTCCGTTTTTGGAGTACTTTACCAACAACAATGTCGCTTATCTACAATGTTGTTATTACATTGACAGTATTAGTATCACTAAATTTCCTGTTAAAATTACTAATACCTCGTTTCGCGCTTCGACAGGGAGAGTTACTTACGATATTTGTTATGCTGTCATTATCATCAGCGATTGCTGGACACGATATGATGCAAACCGTTGTACCAGTTATTCCAAACGGATTTTGGTTTGCAACACCTGAAAATGAATGGCAACCGCTCTTTTGGAGATTTTTACCCAGTTGGATGACACTGAACGACCTATCAGTATTACAAGATTTCTATGATGGGGATACAACCTTTTATACCAAAAAGTATATGACTGCATGGTGGGAGCCAATTCTATGGTGGACACTGTTTCTGTCTGTTGTGATATGGGTCATGATTTGTATTGATCTACTAATACGTAAGCAATGGATTGAACGTGAAAGATTGACATATCCAATCGTTAGGCTACCAATAGAGATGACACACTCGGATGGAAGACTCTTTAAAAATAAGTTCCTATGGGCAGGTTTTGCAATTGCTGGTGGAATTGATTTGATAAACGGTATACATGCATTCTTTCCAGTATTTCCAGAGATACCGGTTCGTAAAGCAGACTTAGGTATCTACTTCACAGAAAAACCGTGGGATGCTATAGGGTGGACACCCGTTTATATACTCTCTTTCGGAGTGGGACTTGCTTATTTAATGCCATTGGAAATGTCTTTTTCGCTCTGGTTTTTTTACCTGTTTTGGAAAGGTGAACGCATTTTGGGTAGGGCTATGGGTCTACAAGTGCTACCCGGTTTTCCTTATGATGGACCACAAGGTGTTGGAGCATATCTTGCTATTGCTTGTTTTGCTCTCTATGGTGGAAGAAAACACTTCTACTCTATGTTCAGAAGCGTAATTAATTCATTTAAAATAAGAGGCTCTGTTACTCAGTCAGCACATAATCTTACTTCTGAGATGAAAGATTCAACAGACTATCGACTTCCTTTAGTAGGACTTTTTGCAGGTGTGTTATTCTTATTCATCTTTTCAAGTTATGGAGGGATGGTTGTTTGGATGATTGCATTGTATTTTCTAATCTATTATCTCCTGGCACTTGGCATTACACGAGTTCGGGCAGAAGTCGGACCACCGACCCACGAGATGTTTGTTGCTAATCCGCGGCAGTTCATCTTGGATTCGCTTGGGTCTCGCCATATCCCACCACCAAGTCTCACGATGATGTCATTGTTTTACGCGTTTAATCGCGGTTATCGTGCTCATCCGATGCCACATACATTGGAAGGGTTTAAACTTGCAGAAGTAGGAAATATGAAAACTTGGAAAATTACTATTGCTATGATGTGTGCAGTGGTATTTGGGATTCTGGCATCATTTTGGTCATATTTAGTTGTATCGTACGATATTGGTGCAAATCCGGGGTTGGGCAACGGAGGGTATAATAGACTGAGAACATGGTTATATTATCCAAGTGAAACAAACGTACCTGCAGTAGCATTCATGGGTATTGGTTTTCTGTTTACCGGATTGTTGTGGTGGTTGCGCACTCGTTTCCCCGCATTTCCTTTTCATCCGACAGGATATGCTGTGGCAAGTAGTATGTGGACTTTTGGGTGGTTATGGTTTTCAGTGTTTATTAGTTGGACAGCTAAGAATCTAATCTTAAGATTCGGAGGAATACGACTATATCATCGTGTTTTACCGTTATTTTTAGGGCTAATCCTTGGAGAATTTATTGTTGGAGGTGCATGGGTAATAATGCGATTGATATGGGGTATTTCTGTTTATTCATTTTACAGATAACTATAAGTGTTTAGTTACCAAATCGCACTTTGACCAGACAATATGTACTATTGAATCTAATTCCACATAAAAGTTGATATTGTAGGCTCTACCTCGTGTGAAACAGGACCTACAATACTAAGCATTTTCGTTATAAAAGCTTGCTTTCCCACCAATCAAGATAGTCTTCGTCACTAATATCTGGTGAAAGACCTCGGCTCTCCATTTTATTACTGAAACTTTCATCCATGTTTTTATCCCAGTAACTTTTGATTTCCTCCGTTTCAGGTGTTTCTCCGATGTCTCCTGTCGCAGCGATCCATTCATCTAATTTGTTGCTGAGATTAATTCGTACATCATTAAAACTGCTGTCTTTCGCAAGATTGTTGACTTCATACGGGTCATTCTGAAGATCATATAATTCTTCATCTGGACGTGTCTGCTTCAGAAAATGTTGCTGTGCTTCAGTCAGTTCACCTTTTTCAGATAAGATACGGATTAATGTCCACACAGGATATTGTAGCTTCTTATATCCATTGAACTGCATATAAGGTAATTCAGGATGATAGTTGCGGATAAGTTTATACTGTTTTGTGCGGATACAACGGATGCGATCATCTGTTCCATCACATCTATCACGTGCAGCAAAGATTGCATCTCGTGATGTTGCTTCTGATCCAAGGAAGATTTGTCCCTGCACATAATTTGGTATATCAATTCCGGTGAGAGATAGTGAAGTTGGCATAAAATCTACGCCGCTAACAAGTTCATCGCTAACAACTCCTGCGTCCACATTTCCTGGATAACGCACAATCAGTGGTATGCGGATTCCGCCATCGTAGAGGAATTGTTTGCACCGGATATGAGCACGCCCATGATCACTGATGAAAAAGACAATGGTGTTTTCTGATAGACCTTCTTCATCTAATCGATCGAGAATCTTACCAACCTTTCTATCTAAAATTTGGATGCTTTCTAAATAAAGTGACCAATCCTTTCGTGTAAGTGGATGGTCAGGATAGTAAGATGGCAATTCAACGTCATCCGGATTAATCGGACGATCCGGAAATGGTTTAAAGACTCGATGTGTATCAGGAATGTTGATCTGTGCATAAAAGGATTGTCCCTCATCACGTTCTGTCCAATCAATACCATCAAAAGGATTCTTACGATCAAAGTTAAAGTCGGTTTTTCCCCGACGGTTATATGGTGGTCCGGGACTGTTACAGGTAAAATATCCCGCTTCACGAAAGCTATCGGTGATGAGTTTCATATCTGAACGCAAAGGTTTATCACGGTTACTGCGATGGTTGTGTGCATCAAAATGTGTTTGATATGTCCCTGTGATGAGAGCAGAACGACTTGGTGAACAGACAGGACATGTTACAAAAGCATTCTTAAAAAGCGTTCCTTCACCAGCAAGACGGTCAATATTTGGTGTTGCGACTGCCGGTGTACCGTAGCATGCTAAATCTGGCGAAAGGTCTTCACCGTATATCCATAAAACATTTGGTTGTGTTGCCAAAACTATCTCCTTTCAATATCGTATTTCGTTATTTATTATTATTGAGTCTGTCCACCACAAATCTACTACGGAACAGTGTTTGTCGCAACGGTGGCATCTCCTCAAGAAGTTTGGGATGTGGTTTGTAAACCCTTGCATATCCGCTGTCCACAGGACTATAAAGATTAAAAATTGCCAATCTGTTGTTGTCTGTATTTGACCAAGGATTCGCACTGTGAGTCAATGCTTCAGTGAAGAACAGAAGTGAGCCTGGAGGGCATCCATAAGTACTCCAAATATCCGAATCTGGATTTTGAATTTCTGCGGGTGCTGTGTAGACGGATTTATGACTTCCAGTGACCAACAACGTTCCACCTTGCCCTTTTTTCACTTCATTCAACTCCCATACAATACGAGTGTGTGGACTATACCCTTTACCGGGAAAGGCATTATAGTAATGTACATCACCTGGGAATCGGAGCAACCCGTTTCCGTTGTGTGGACCAAATCCACCCATTCCTGGTTCTCTATAAAAGAGATTTGTGCTTTCAACTGTATAGCCGTAACTTTCTAAACTTGACACGGATGGATGTGCAGTGAACTCATTTAATAGTGATACGACTAACGGATAGTCAATCAGTTTTTGGAGCGGACCACCGAGAGTACTGCGTTCATGTTCGGGAATTGAATCGGGGTCATGATGCAATCTATGAGCAAAATCCTGCATCTCACTTAGTTCTGTACCCGTATAGACTTCTGGAATCAGATACCATCCATGAGTATCAAATTCGTATCTCTGTTCTGTAGTCAATTCTGGAACAACTATTCCATCTGCGTTGTGTGTTGGTAATTCACAATGCTCTGTCGGTAGTAGAACGTTTGAATACGTCTGCATCATGTTGTTTCTTTCTTTCTATACTTTGTAGATGTAATGTTACTTTTCTATAGGATAAGCTGAAGTACGATTACCAAAATCTCCATTGATAACATTTCCTCCAGCGTATACATCTCTGAAGAGTGTCTGTCGTTTAGGTGGCATCGCTTCTATTAATTTTGGATGAGGGAACCAATTCGACCAGCGACTGGCAACTGTGTTATACAAATTTGAGATTTGAATTCTGTTCTTGTTTTGTGATTCGGATGTGTCTTGTATAGTCATCTGGGTCATTGATTCAGTAAAAAAGAAGAGCGAGCCTGATGGACATTCATAGGTTTTCCAGATTGATGAATTGTCATCGTAAAGAGTATTTGGTGTCTGATAGGAGGATTTGTGACTACCCCATATAAACCGAAAGCAATTTGTATCTTGATTTACTTCAGATAATTCCCATATAGTACGGGTTAATCCACTCCATGCACGTCCGGGAACACATCTATAAATATGAGAATCACCGGGTAGACGAAATAAACCGTTACCTTTGTTATTAGATGACTGCGAACAATTATCATTCTGTCCAGCTCTGAATATAATGTCGGATTCTTCAAGACGAAACCCGTAACAATCCTCACTTGCAGCAGGTGGATATGCCAAAAACTCGTTTAATAATCCGACAACAACAGGATGGTCTACGAGTTTCTGTAGAGGACCACCGAGTCCACAACGTTCTTGTTCTGGCAGGCTGTCTGGTTCATTATTCAATTGATAGCAGAAATCACGCATTTCCTCTATCTCTGCTTCAGATAAAATATTCGGAATTAACAACCATCCTTTACGGTCAAAGTCGTATTTTTGTTTCTGTGTTGGTATAATGACGGGTAGACCGTCTGCATTTGTGCTTGTTAATTCTTCGGGTTCTATCTCAACAGCACTTCCGAGGTTTTTGTTGACAACAAAGGGTTTCTTTGTAGCAAGTTCTTTGTAAGACATGCAAATCCTTTCTCAATACACATTAACTGATACACTAATTTATCACGTAATTTAAAAACTGTCAAGATCACCATATTTCAGGGCAGGGTTATTTAGTTTTAGGTGTTTTAGTCATTTTTTATTACAATCGTTAATATTTGTGAATATGCAGATATAGCGTGATTTTTCGCGCTATATCTGCTATATTTCACCTTAAAAACTTACACCATTTTGAGGTGAAAAATGACAAGAAAATCATCTTGCCACTTGGTAGATATGTTAGCAGAAGTGCCAGACCCCCGCAACAATAAAGCAGGGTTATTTAGTTTTAAGGATTCTCAATTTATGAGGTTAACTGCGAGTTTAGGTTTTGAAGCATAGTATTTCATCGTATCAGCTATCCGCGTAACCCCTGCCAAGCGGAATACTGCTAATGCGGTATTTCGTAATGCAG
>JAJEAG010000014.1 GCA_022824265.1 Candidatus Poribacteria bacterium
GCTGTCGGATAGACAGAGAGACTAAACGCCTGTGGAGTCTGAATAAGACCTCATTCGGAGGCACGAGAGACGGAAGCAGGAATCACACAGGAGAGTTGTGTGCTAAAAGAAGCACACGGCTTTAGCCGTCGTGAGTATCACACAGCGATATTCCATACAGAAGTACAAACAGACGATAGTAGAAAACCGATGTGGTCCTGTCTTGCTGGGTATCACGGTTACTTAATCCAACAGCATGAAATTCCTGTCTATTGTAATGTTCTCTACCTACATCCCAACGCAGGTAGAAATGATGAAGGTTTCTATGCATATAAAGGGATGGGCTACGAATATGTGCTTCGCTATAAGGTGATTAGGCTGATTGAGATAAATGGACAATCAATTTTGGAAAAGCAGATGCCAGGATTACTGCCTTTTACACCTTTGATGAAACCGCCAGAAGGAATAGATGCTAATCGTTGGTTGGAGAAATGTATTGATGCAATAACGTTAGCAAGCACAGATCAAAATACAAAGGAAATATTATTCGCTGCACTCGGTGTTTTTGGCAGTTTAGTTTACGACTCACAAATGATTATACAACGTTTACCGGAGGGTATCATGCGGGAATCTCCTTTTATACAATACTGTCTTGAATTATATGCGGAAGAATATAAGCAAAAGGCTTATGTAGAAGGTATTGAACAAGGCAAAGCAGAAGGTATTGAACAAGGTGAAAAGAATGGAACAATTCAAAGTATTATAGCACTACTTGAGATAAAGTTTAAACCTGATGCTGTGAAAGTATTGGAACCAACTTTGCAGAGTATAGACGACATGCAACGTCTTAGAGAATTACTGATTGCAGCTCCACGCGTTGAAAGTCTTGAAAGGTTCATGCAGTTTTTGTCGAACGGAAATGCTATTGAATCAGAGAATGACGGAACACTACACTTATAGAGGAGACGATGCGGCACCTCGTAACACTTGACGATTTATCGAATTTTGAAATTGAACAGATTTTTCGATTGGCTGCAGGGATGCAGTCACAACACGACACATGGGCAGGTATCTGTAGAAGCAAATTGCTTGCGACCCTATTTTATGAACCAAGTACTCGCACACGGCTCTCCTTTGAAAGTGCAATGGAACGATTGAATGGTGGAACACTCGGCTTTTCTGATCCAAGTTCTACATCTGTGACAAAAGGGGAAACCCTTGCCGACACGGCTCGGATGGTCACGAATTATGCTGATGTGATTGCTGTACGACATAGTTGGGCAGGTTCTGCACGGGTTATTGCAAGTCATGCAAACATCCCAGTCATCAATGGTGGGGACGGTAGCCATACGCATCCAACCCAGGCACTAACAGATCTCTATACAATTATCCGCCGAAAATCGCAAATAGAGGGACTTACAGTTGGAGTCTGTGGTGATCTGATGTATGGTCGTGCAGCACATTCGTTTGCCTTAGCAGTATCTCGTTTTGGTGGAAACCTTGTTCATATAGCCCCAAAAGGGTTACAAATGCCTCCTTGGATACTCAAACGATTAGCGCAAGTCCACGGTCAGATACCCGTTGAAGTAGAAAATGTAACAGAGGTGATTGAAACGCTTGATGTCATTTATGTTAATCGTCTTCAAGAGGAACGGCTGCCTCCAAGTGTGGACGCTGAGACTGTTCGCGGAAGTTATCTGTTGAACGCAGCGGTGATGAAAAATGCCAAACCCGATGCGATGATCATGCATCCACTTCCTCGCGTGAATGAACTCGCGTATGAGTTAGATGAGGACCCACGTGCGGCATATTTTGAACAATCTGCAAATGCTGTACCGATAAGGATGGCACTTATTGCAAGCTTATTAGGTTTGGAACAACTTATCTTGACACAACCTCCAATCCGAAACATTGAAGAGTCATCACATCAATGTAAAAACCCAAACTGTGTGACCAATCACGAAACCTATCTGGTATCCGAACAAGAAACATTCAGAGGGAATGAAGACGTGAATGCGTGTGCATATTGTGGTCAATTGGTTGCATGAGATAGACTATTATTTATCTATTTCACAGAAATGTATTTTATTCCTCTTCAGTTTCTTCTTGTGGTTTAGGGATCTTTGAAACTAATCCGTCTTGCTCTATGATAGCAGTTCTTGAAAATTGCCAGAGATGTCCGTTAGGACTTGTTGCCTGCCATCCTCCTTCAAAAATTGGTACTGTTGCAACAAAATCCTTTTCAGTATCTGGAGAATTGTCAGGAAACATTTCGCGTGTTGACCAGTTTGTATATGTGACAGGTTCTCCGCTATCCCATTGCCATATACCCTCTTTTTCAATATCGTTGAGTCCTATCCAGTAGCCTGATCTACCAAAGATTGTGTCAATCCAGAACTGTTCGTCTTCATCGTTTATTGATACAAGATGCGCGTCTTCCTTAATTGCCTTCTGTTGGGCATCATGCCAATCCCGACAAGATATTTTTGCATAGGCGTGTCCATTGGCAGGATTTATTATCCAAACTAATTTTTTAGGTTTTGCTTGCGGATGGATATTTGGGATACCAACTTCAGTGCGAACAACTCTAACACGATTCTTTTGATTAAGTAATTTATTTACAATATCACGTGCTTTCTCATTATCGATCTCTTTATTATCACCAGTTGGTCGCTTAGGTTTAGCAGGGTTTCCGTCAAGTTTTATTACTATGTTTTCAGGATGTTCATCATTTTTAAGTAGAAAAGGACCTGCTCCACCTGAGAAACCCTTAAATTCTACTGTAAGTGTATAATACCCAGGTTCCTCCCTATATTCTGTAAAATAACCTTCTGCATCTGTGTAACAGTCTGTTCCGTGAGTACCGCCGCCGCCACCAAATTCTCTACCGTTAAAACGCATTGTAAGGTCTGCTTGGATATTTGCAACAGGTGTGCCATCAGCATAGACTATCTGTGCCCGTATCTTTAGACGTTTCTTAACGGTAATTTTTACATTTTCAATGTTTGTTCCGGGTTTAAGCTGAAAGGATAAACCTCGTAAATGTGGAGGACCTTCATGTGTATAGAAAAAAGTCACATTATTTAATCTTATGGAGAGTATCTGATATTCTGACTGTAATCCTTCAAATTGAATCATTTCCATACGAATTTGTTCTGCAAGTTTTTGATTGTTGGGTTCCATACCTTGTATGGCATTCAACTTCTTCTCAGAAACAGGATTGATATATAAATATCCGGGACGGATATTGGAAGTACTGAAGTCTCCTTTTGCATCAGTTTTAACCTGTGCCATCTGATGTGGCATTCCTTGATGGTTCATTATATGTGGAGGAATCATAACGCCTTGAGGAAACACCATCTCTGGGTTGTCTGTAGATCGTATGGTAAATGTGAAGTTAGGCATCGGTTCACCCTCTACGTCCACAACTTTTCCTGTCAGTCCAATAGTCTTATTGACTTCAGGTTCAACAGGATTTTCTTGAGCAACACTCTCCGATAAGAACATAATCAATATGAATAGGATTGTTGCATGTATTTTAATCGTATCGGCAAGTTTCATTGGAGTATCTCCTTGTATTGCTTGTTATCAAGCGTTCCGTGTCAAAACCCCGTTCCTTTAGGTCGGGGATGTAGACACGGCTAACGTCTCTATTGTTGAAAAAGTCCTTAACTTTTTCGCTGCGTCATGGTATTCTGTTACCAGTCACTTGGTTGAGAGTTGTAACTTCCGCACCCTTGCGGATGTCTCAACCACCCCTTTACAATGGGGCAGAGTGATTGTGGCACATACCACCAAAAAGTGAAAAATCTTGTTTCAAGTCTGAAAGATGACGGACCCTTGTATTTTTCATATTTTGAAACTGCATAAGGCAGTCAAGTATCAGTCATCGTTGCGAACAACAACTTTGTCTGTAGCGTGCAATATGGCCCGCACCGCAGGATTACACCTGTGTCGTCCAGTTTCGGCTGGAAACAGACTCAAGAGGACTCCGTGTTAGCGGTTCATACCTAAAGAAGTCTGAAGATGGTCCCATAGACAAAAACATCACGTGGATGTGCGTCTAACCCCTAATTGTTCGGATGAGGTTCAAAGAAACCCCGTCCTCAAGGGCGGGGAGCGGTCATATGAGTTATTCTGAATCTTCTTCTGGTAGTGGTAAACCGATAATAAGATCTTTTTTCTCAAGGATTGCTTGTTCAGTTAATCCTGCGACAGGATTCTCGGTACGAATCCGTTGCCATTTTCCAGTTACTCCGATGAGTACAGTATATAATTTATCTATGTTCTCTTCGTTTTCAGTTGGTTTATTAGTATCAGAAATTAGATTATTGGAATCCCAATTTTTGTAAGTGATTGTATCTCCATTATCCCATTGATTTTTGTCGTCATTTCCGTCTGATGTTAATCCAATCCAATAGTTTTCTTTCCCGAATACAGCAAGTATCCATTCTTGTTCTTCTTTGTCATTGATAGCAATGAGATGGGCATTATGAGTTTTTGCGATAGCGATAGCATCTTCTGGAGATTGACATTGGATTTTTCTATATGCATGTCTGTTAGTAGGGTTAATTGCCCATACACCTTCCTTTTGACGTTTAAAAACAGCCTGCATACGTTCAGGATCAGGTGGAATGTTTGCCGGTTGTTTTTGGATATTAGGTTTCTGAGGTTGTATTTTTTCGTCAAAGGTCAATGTCAGTCCATCCATTCTTTGACCTTGTTCAAGCAATATCTCTTTGGATTCTACGGTCTGTCCTTGATATGTTACAGAAATGGTATAATTTGCAGGTGAATCAACATAACGTGTAAATCCGCCTTTTTCATCAAGCGTTTGAGTTCCACCGCTACTTCCTCTACCTGAACCAGTTATGCTTCGCCTTCTTACCATAAGGTCCACGCGTGCGTTGCTCAAAGGTGTGCCGTCAGCAGCAAGCACTTGTCCACGTATTCTCATCCGAAGTCGGACGGTAAACTTAACCTTTATTTCCTCTGTTTCCTCTTCAATTCCGAATGGAAATCCATCTAACCAATGAAACTGATGTCGATGTACATTGAATCTTATGCCTTGAATTTCAATTGAGCGAATTTCATAATCTGACTCACCACCTAAAGACAATTTTAATAGATTTATTGAGGGGGAGTTGATGTTTTCTATAGTGAAAGCACCTGTTACGTCAGTATTACTCGGTTGTGGCGGTGGGAAAATTTGTTCATTCATACGCATATGCCGTCTACCATGTAGCAGTTTCCCTTTATATGACATTATGTTGACAACGACATCTTCCACAGGGTTTCCGTTTTCGTCTACAATCTTTCCTGTAATCTTTGATGCTTGTGTCTCAAAGGATATTGCAGATAGGAATACTAAACTTACTAAGAGAACAAAATAGTGAGTAATGTGAGATTTTTTCATTGGGGTGACCTCTTAATTAAATTATGGTAAGTATATGGTGTTGAGTTAGTGTTTTAATTATACCATAGTCAAATTACTATTGACAACATCATCGTACAAAGGCACTTAATGAAATCTGTCCCCTACAATGCAGACAAGACAGGTGAGAAAGTCTTGCTCCTATGATGGGAATGGGGTGAAAGGCTTGGGTGTTTTTGGTTCATGGACTGGTTGGGATTGGGTAAGTCGTGTGAGAATTCTTTTATGAATGCTTGCGCGACTCGTTTGTTTGTCCTGAATTTTGCGTAAGATTTGACGGCGAATTGTTTGTGCTTTTCTTGTAAATACATCGGTTATTTGCTCCTTCTAAAAACGTACACAAAACGGGCGTTTTTCGTTTCTGTGTACGTTTTGGTTTTTGGGGTTATACCAGTATGGAACTGGATTTATAGGGGTTTTTGAAAAATTTGAGATTTTCATTTTGTGTACGTTTTTATTTGCTTGGTTTTGGTCGGTTTTTGGGTGGACATTTTTTGGGTGACGGGTGCCGGTTTTTGTTGTGCATATGAGGTGTAAACGGTTTCTGTTTTTCATAGTGGTAGTATTATAACAGGTGTTAAGAAGGGATGGAAGGGGTTCTGGGGATGGGAACAATATATATCCAATAAGTTTCATGTCCGTTTCGGATTTTTTGGTTTTTTTGGGGTTTTTTGTTGTCTGAACCAAGATTTTCAAGATTTCAGGATTTTCAGGATTGGAGTTTGGGGTATTGTAGTCTGTTTCATAGGATAATAAGATATTGTGGCGTGGGTGCGGAATGGCACAAACTGGAAAGTTTGTGCTACGAATATCGGGCGGGGAAACCCTGCCCCTACGATATATGCATGGAATAATTGACATAGCACAAAAGTTAGTCCGAACCTATATTGAGATGTAAAAAATAAAAATGAAAACCGAAAACTATATAAAGTTTCAACTGGATTAATCAAAGTTGACTTGAGATAGGAGATGTGATATAATTCCTTCATTGCAATTTATAGATAACTCACAGAAAATACAAATCTGGTTACTCAAATATGGATGGAATCAAAGAAGAAATAAACAATATTTTAGAAGGTGCGATACGCAAAGCAATCGAGATAGGTGAACTTCAAATATCTGAAGTGCCTACAATCCCGTTTTCACCAACTAAGACTCCTGAACACGGTGACTTAGCAACCCCCGTTGCATTAGGTTTAGCAAAACAAGCGAAGTTGCCACCAAAACAGATAGCAGAAACTATAAAAAAACATGTCGATTTGGATGAACACCCGATCATTCGCAATATTGAAATTGCAGGACCGGGTTTTCTTAATGTCTACCTGTCTAACGATTGGTTATTTGATACTCTACAGGCAATATATGAGTTGGAGGAGAATTACGGAACTTGTAATAAAGGCATGGGAGAACGCATTCAGATTGAATTTGTCAGTGCAAATCCAACTGGACCGCTAAATATAGTCAGTGGACGTGCGGCGGCAGTAGGTGATACCCTCGTAAATCTGTTTAACGCTGTCGGTTATGATGCTATCCGTGAATATTATGTCAATGATGCAGGTGGACAAGTTGAGAAACTTGGAGAATCAATAGATATTCGCTATAGACAAGCATTAGGTGAAGAGAAGTTAGAAATCCCAGAAGGTGGGTATCAAGGGGACTACGTGCAGGAATTTGCTGAAGCCATTGTTGATGAAAATGGAGATGACCACCTTAAACTTAGTCAAGATGAACGTATAGCATATTTTCGAGATATTGGTATTGAATATCTACTTGGACAGCAAAAAGTCTCATTGGAACGTTTTAGAGTTTGTTTTGATGTCTGGTCAAGTGAAAAAGCAATTCGTGAAAGTGGGAAACCCGATGAAATTATAGAGATGTTTCGTGAAAAGAAATACCTATATGAAGCGGATGGGGCAACCTGGTTTCGGATGACTGATTTTGGTGACGACAAGGATTGTGTCGTAATCAGAACAAATGGCGAATATACCTATTTCGTTCCAGATGCAGCATATCACCGCGATAAATACGACCGTGGATTTCATAAGGTTATTGATCTTTTTGGTCCAGACCATCAAGGTCATGTTTTCCGACTCAAGAACTTTGTAAAAGCACTCGGTTTGGAGGATGATTGGTTAGAAGTTGACATTATACAGCAAGTTAACCTTGTTGACTCTGATGGCACACGATTGGATATGTCAAAAAGGAGTGGACAATTCTTCACACTTGATTCACTGATTGACGAACTGGCAGATGCAGTCGGAGAACAGTTTGCTGTCGATGTAGCGCGTTATTTCTTCCTCATGCGTGCGAATAATACACACTTGGATTTCAATGTTGAATTGGCGATTACACAAGCAAATGAGAATCCAGTATTCTACATACAGTACGCACATGCGCGCTGCTGTAGCATTTTTCAACAAGCAAAAGAGCAACAGATAAAGTTAAGGTCCCTTGACGATATTGATCTGGAATATCTTACTGAACCTTCTGAACATGAACTTATTCGAAAATTGGCTGAATATCCATCAATTGTCTTATCCAGTGCGGAGGGACGAGAAGCACATCGTATTCCACATTATCTGCATGAATTATCAGGACTGTTCCATCCATTTTACAATCAACATCGTGTCTTAGATACCGATAATATGGATAGAACACAAGCAAGACTCATCCTTATCCAAAGTGTGCAAACAGTGTTAGCAAATGGCTTGAGACTGATAGGTATCTCTGTGCCTGAATCAATGTAATCTGTATTGGAGGTTTCCTTCTATGGATAATAATTATAATGAAATAGATAAGTCCTATGTTTGGCATCCACTGTTCCAGCACCAACGATTGGAAGAAACGGACTTGATGGTTTTTAAATCAGCGCACGGAACAACAGTTGTAGATGAGGATGGACGCGAATATTTAGATGCATATTCAGCCCTATGGAATGTAAATGTTGGATACGGAAGGAAAGAAATTGCAGATGCTGTATATGCACAAATACAAGAATTACCTTATTATCCACACTCGCAGATTAATGTCCCTGCTACTGAATTAGCTGAACAGTTAGCGGAATGTCTTCCGGGTGATCTAAATCATGTGTATTTCTGCAACAGTGGATCTGAAGCGAATGAAACTGCAATTAAGATTGCAAGACAGTATGGTAGACAGACCTATCCAAGTGAAAATCGGTATAAGATAATCAGTCGATATCGCGGATATCACGGATTTACTTACGGAGCGATGTCTGCAACTGGACAGGTACGTAGAAAGAAAGCATTTGAACCATTAGTACCAGGCTTCCATCACGCGAGTCCTCCATACTGCTATAGGTGTCCACTCGGTTTGGATTACAAATCGTGTAATTTGGCGTGTGTAGATGAGATTGAACGTATCATTCTATCGGAAGGGGTTGAAACTGTAATTGGCGTTATTGCTGAACCTATTATTGGGGGAGGCGGTGTAATCGTACCGTCGGACGATTATTTCCCAAAATTACGGGAAATCTGTGATAAATACGGGTTATTACTTATCCTTGATGAAGTCATTACCGGTTTCGGTAGGACAGGAAAAATGTTTGCCTGTGAACACTGGGAAATTCAACCTGATATTATCACGCTTGCTAAAGGGTTAACAAGTGGTTATATCCCACTCGGTGCGTGCGTTACATCCTCAACCGTATTCAATACCTTTTTAGGTGAACCGGATGAGAATAAAGAGTTTGCTCAAGTCTGTACTTATGGTGGACATCCAGTTGCATGTGCAGCAGGTGTTGCTAATCTGAAAATACTACAGGAAGAACGACTCTGGGAAAACGCTGAGAAAATTGGAACATATTTACTTGAAAAACTCAAGACTTTAGAAACTTTACCAAACGTAGGAGAAGTGCGTGGTAAGGGGTTAATGTTAGCAGTTGAGTTTATTAATACAGATAAAACACAACTCAGCACATCAGATACTAATAAAATTGTCGGACAGTTGAGAGAAAAGGGGCTTATTGTTGGGAAAATCGGTCATGCTGTTGATGAACCAGAAAATATCATTTATATAGCACCCCCTCTAATTCTGACTGAAACGGAAGCAGAGTTAATTTTCAACACATTAAGCGAGGTACTTATCCAATATAATTTTTAGTTGATGTTTCTTGGTAATTGGAATCTTGTCAGGATTTGTTGCGATCGCATATTGTAATGCATTAGCACAAGCACAATTGCGTTCCTCATCAGCCATTTTGGAAACCATATTCTTTACAATCTGTTTTGATACTTCTACATTAGACCTTAGATTATCCAATATCATCTCAGTTGTAACGTTATCATGTTCAGTATGCCAACAATCATAATCAGTTGAACAAGCGAGGATTGCATAACACATTTCTGCTTCACGGGCAAGTTTTGCTTCCGGTGCAGCTGTCATGCCGATAATATCAAAACCGAGGTGTCTATAGACATTGGATTCTGCTTGCGTGGAGAAACCAGGACCTTCCATACAGATATATGTGCCACCATTATGAACATGTGCACCGACTTCAGTTGCAGCATCATATATTTGACTGCTTAGGTGTGAACAAAACGGGTGTGCCATGCTAATGTGTGCAGCGATACCATCTCCAAAAAAGGTAGAGATACGGTTCTTTGTGTGATCGTAAAGTTGATCAGGCACAACAAAATGACGTGGTTCAATTTCCTGTTTCAGGCTACCTACAGCACTGACAGAAATAATCGTTTCTACACCAAGAGATTTTAATGCATATATATTTGCACGGACATTAATATCTGAAGGAAGAAGAGGATGACCGACCCCATGTCTTGGTAAAAAGACAACCTGGTGTCCTTCAAGATTTCCCTGAATAAACGCATCACTTGGTTTACCAAAAGGAGTATCAATTTCTATATTTTTTATATCTGATAAGCCTTCAATCTGATAAAAACCACTGCCACCTATTATGCCGATTTTGACATGCATCTATTTCTATACTCCAAAGGAAAGCAATAACTATTGCGAAATTAAATTACTATGACATTGTTACAATGTGGAAATTGGATTCTTGAAGGTAAGTCCAGTTCAGCGGTCGCAACTTATATTCGGATAAAGGAATTAGATCTGATATTCGATTTGGGCAGATGTCCAATGCGGTTTATCGGAACTAACCATATATTTATATCACATTTTCATCTTGACCATTATTTTGGGTTACCGATTTATATTAGTCAACGTTGGCTTGCTGGTATGCCACCCGGTAATATCTTTGTGCCGCAGAATGGACATAAACAATTGCGGAACATTCTGAACAAAATATCTTCATTAGATAGAGGTAAGGAATGGGGTTATCAACTAACACCAGTAGAGGTTGGAGATACTATCCATTTTCGTCAGAATTTAGTCGCTCATATCCTACCTGGGAATCACAGTGTACCCGCGGTTTCCTTCCTAATATGTGAAATTCGCAAAAAATTGAAGCCTGAATACCGAAATTTATCTGAAAGAGAAATCGTGGCACTCAAGCAATCAGGTGTTGAAATTACGAATGAAGTACAATTACCTTTAGTCGCATATTTAGGAGACACCCGCGGTATTTCTGTTGATTCACATCCATTGCTCAAGAAATGCAAACTATTGATATGTGAATGTACATTTATAACACCTGAACATCGAGAACGAGCAAAGAGAACGAAACATTTACATCTGGATATGATACCGATTCTCTTAGAAGAATTTGAGAGCGAACACATCGTTCTAAATCACTTTTCACGGCGTTACACTCCGGAATTCATCCGCCACGAAATATATAAAAGGCTGCCTACCTCTGAACATTTAAGAGTTAAACTGTTATTGTAGTATATCACTGTCTGAAGGATATATTGATAGATTCGGTATTCCATCCTTATTTGACAAAACCCGACAATTATTCGTAGGTTGGATTGTTATGCTTAACCCAACCTACTCAATACAGTTTCCATATAGTTACAACTATTTTCCTTGAAAATCATATACCAACAAATTACTCTAATTTCCTGATTCTGGGTGTGAATTTGGATCTTGGTCAGATGTGCCAACCTCCTGTTCCTCATAGAACATATAGCCATCCTCATCTTGGTCCAATTCATATTGGCGAACGATCTGTTCGGCTTCTCGGAAATGTGGTGTATCGCCTTTTGTTATGCTCATATATGCTTTGAAACCTTCATACGCAGCACGGAATTCCCGTATAGCTCGATAACAGACTGCTTGTTGGTAGACACACTCATTCCGCCAAGTGGACTCAGCTGCATTTTGAAGAAGGTCTTCAAATGCTTGAATAGCACGTTCATATTCACCACTTTGTTGATACAGTGAACCGATCTTGTATAGAGAATCGGCAACAGCAAATTTTTTGTGAGAAAGATCGCGAACTATAGCTTTATTTGTTTCAATCGCATTTGGATAGTTACGTAGTTTTTCCCAGTTATTCGCTATCTGTTGGTAATTTTGAACGATTAGATCAGCCTTTCCCTGTATCCATTTTTCAGAGGGAAGCACATAACGACCAAGTTTTTCGTACTCCATCGCTTTTTTGCTTTTATTCCGCTGAATTTCATCTTGAAGTCCCTTGATTTCTTTCAATAGGGCTTCAGTTTTATTTAATTCAATAATTACCTGCTTAGCTTCAAAAGTGTCAGGAAACTTTTGAGCAACTGCTACATACGCACCCCAACCACCAGCATTGGTATAATCAAATAATTCGTAGAAGTATAAGTTACCAACTTGAAGTTGGGCTTGTACTGCTTTTTCATGTTCTGGAAACTCAGAAACCATCCGTTCATAAGTTGCAATAGCTTGAGGGTAATTTTCCAAAGATTCATAAGCTTTAGCAACTTTATATAGGGATTCCGCAGCAATGCTATACGTTTCTTTAGACTGCTCTGTATCATAGAGTGCTTTATAGTTCTGATAATTTGCTAATTCAGTATCAATTTGTTGTCGGTTTCTACGAATCCGTGCAATCCCACTTTTTGCTTCATTGGCATAATAACCAGTGGGGGCAAGTTCAATGATTGCTTGGTAATGTTCGTTAGCCTTATCCCACTCATAATGTTTCGTGTAGATTTTAGCGATTTGATGATGTGCACGTTGTGCATATTTACCATCGGAATCTTGCTGAATTATTTCAAGATATATAGACCTTGCCCTATCATATAGTTTACGTTGTTCGGCTATAGCTTTATCTCTCTTTTCAGGATCATCAGAATGTATTGATATTGCTTCTGCATCAGCAAAGGCATTATCAGCATTCTGGATTTTCGCACTTAACGGGACGAGATTAATGCCTGTCCCGCATCCAACTGTTGCTATGACCAGCACACCGAGCAGTAGAATAATCAGGTAGCTTCGATCTATTCTTAGAACGAAACTGGGTATAAAACGGGTCATCGTTGTTAATCCTCCTAAGGTATGAATAATGAAAACCTTCCGGTCAGTAAATGAATTACCATAATATTATATTTCTACTTTTAGTATAGCAAATTTGCGAAAATAGTCAAGAGAAAAGAAATACAAATGATATAAAGTTATAATATGCATAAAACTATTTCTTCAACAGATTCATTCAATTATCGATTTTTCTGTCTGAATCACGGAAGACGCGGAGTCCACGGAAAACGCAGTAGGAAGAGGAAAACATGTAATGCGTGATTCAGGTAGAAGTGCCTATGGGTAGAAACCCTTCTACATGATTACTACGCGACAATTCCATATCTTTGAATGCTTCAATAAAACTTATTGACAAATCAGTATAAAATCTATAGAATTATTTTATTCAATAACATTAGTCACAGAATGTGCGAACATAAATATATGGAGGGGAATATGGCAAACGCAGATTATAAAATAGGGGTTGTCGGTGTTGGGAGGATGGGTGCAAATATCGCAAGACACCTCAATGATGAAGGATTTAACGTTGTCGTTGTATATGACGTTGCAAGTGAACGTGCAGAAGAACTGGCAACAGAACTTAACGCAACGGCTGCTAACAAGTTATCACAAGTCACCGAACTTGCAGATTACATCATCACGGTTGTAACAGATGACAATGCAATGCGTCAGATATACTCCGATAATGCAGAAGATAGTCTGCTTAAAGGAGCATCAGGAAAAGTTTTTATCAATTGTGCTACGTTAAGTCCACAGGTTCATGTAGACATTGAAGGTCTTGCGAAAAAACATGGTGCTGAAAGTCTTGAAGGATGTATGGCAAGTAGCATTACACAAGCACGAGAAGGCACGCTTTATCTAATGTGCGGTGGTAAGAAAGAAACATTTGATAAAGTAAAAACTATTCTGGATTCAATGAGCGTATCGTTACGTTATATCGGTGAAGCAGGTAAAGCAGCTCAGGTCAAAGCACTTGTTAATATGGTGATGAATATCAACACAGCTGGTCTTGCCGAAGGCTTGGGATTAGGTGCTGCGCTTGGTTTGGATTTGGAAATGCTGCAAGAGGTATTCGCTCAAACTGGTGCAAATTCCCGTGTTTTAGAGACAGATGGTGAAGACATGCAGATTCGTGATCATGAATGTTATTTTTCTGCTGCACATGCTTCTAAAGATTCAGGTATTGCTCTTGACCTTGCAGATGATGCTGGTATCTCTCTACCACTGGCACAAGCTACTAAAGACCAATATGACCGTATGATTGAACAAGGATTAGGAGATTTAGACAAGTCCGGAATAGCAGAATTGACCTTCCCCGGACGCGGCAAAAACGCCTAAGGTTGAAATAAGAGGGTATTTATGAGATTCTTGAAATGATGAATCTCATCATAAACTGATATATGTCGGATAACATAAACAATGAAACGCTCAAAGGGGTAATTCTTGCAGGTGGTTTAGGAACACGATTATACCCACTTACCAAGGTAACGAGTAAACACTTATTGCCAGTTGGAAACGAACCGATGGTGTTTCACACCATCCAACTACTTACAGAAGCAGGTATCAACGATATTCTCATTGTTACAAATCCAATTCATGTTGGTGATTTTGTCAATGTGTTAGGTAGTGGTAAAGAATTTGGATGTGAATTCACATATCGGGTTCAGGAAGAGGCAAAGGGAATTGCACATGCACTCGCATTAGCGGAAGGCTTCGCTGCAGGTGGATCCACCGTTGTTATGCTTGGAGATAACATTTTTGAGTCATCAATTAGACAAGTTGTTCAGGATTTCAAAACTCAACAGAATGGTGCACGTGTACTCCTTAAACAGGTTGACGATCCTGAACGGTTCGGTGTAGCAAATTTTAACGGCAACAAAATCGTTTCTATTGAAGAGAAACCTGATCACCCTAAGAGTAATTTCGCTGTAGTCGGAGTTTATATATACGATTCATCAGTATTTGAGATTATAAGAACTATTGAACCTTCACAGCGCGGTGAATATGAAATAACATCTGTCAATAATGTATATATTGAGCGCGGGCAACTTAGTTATACTATATTACAAGGTGAATGGGTGGATGCTGGCACTATTGATTCACTTGCAGAAGCACACAGGATAATTCTAAATCGGAAGGAGTAGCATTGAACGCTACACAAAAACCATATTTATCGATTATAGTTCCAGTTTATAATGAGGAGGAAAATGTCCGCCCACTGTATGAGAAAATTCGTTCTGTATGTGAATCAATAGGCAAATCATACGAAGTTCTGTTTGTTGATGATGGGAGTCAAGATAAAACCTTTGATGTACTTTCAGAAATACGAGAATATTCGCCTAATTTATCTGTAATTAGATTTCAAGAGAATGAAGGTCAGACTTCTGCGATGGCAGCCGGGTTTGAATACGCCCAAGGTGAGTTTATTATCAGTATGGATGGTGACTTGCAGAACGATCCAGCAGATATACCGCAATTGCTTGAAAAGCTTGATGAGGATTACGATCTTGTCTGCGGATGGCGGAAAGAACGGCAGGACAAATTTTTTACAAGACGATTACCTTCTGTCGTTGCAAACTGGATCATTAGCAAGGTGACCGGTGTAGATATTCATGACAACGGATGTTCATTGAAGGCATATCGTGCTGAAGTAATTAAACAAGTTCCACTATATGGAGAAATGCATCGATTTATTCCTGCAATGTCAACTGTTGTAGGTGCACGTATTGCTGAAATTGTCGTCAAACATCATCCTCGACGGTTTGGAACAAGCAAATATGGACTTGGTAGAATATGGCGAGTATTTCTTGATATATTAGCGTTTAAGTTGATCCTTTCTGTCTTTGCACAAAAGTCTAATCATAATCGCCACCAATCAACAGAACAGCCATTTCGTCAGCAAATAATTCCTAAATACAACGTATACCGCATCGCGGCCTACTTAAGTTTGCCTTTCTTCATAATTGGATGTGTTTTTATCAATGCTGCTATTATTGTCGCTATAAGTAGTATAATCTTAGGTATTTTGCTTATAGGAATCAGTTTTATTACTGTTTGGTCACTTTCAATAGCACAACGTGATGTTGCCGAATTAAGTCCACTTTCATCTTTTTTTATATATCGCTGTGCGAGGCGACCTATAAGAAGTTTTGGTCCTATAGGAGTGTTTGTTTCAATATTGGGGGCTGTATTAATGGTTGGATTCCCTCACATCGGACCTATACTTATGAATACGGGTATTCTGATATTCTGTAGTGGTTTATTCGGTGAAACTATTGCTTACGCGAATGCTAAAAGGGTTGTTGATTACAGGATTGAGATCTTTTTGGAATCAAAGAACAATGGGAATCGACTTGAAAATGTTATCTGAAAAATGGAGAACCGAATTTCCGGTCTCTAAATCCTATGTTTATATGAACCATGCTGGTGTTGCGCCCCTGTCTCGTCGAGTTATGGATGCAATGAAAAGTTTCGTAGAGGATGCTACTATGAATGGTGCTGTAAACGTAGAATCTTGGGTGGAAACTGCAGAAATCTGTCGGTCACTTGCAGCCAACTTAATCAATTCTGATCCGACCGAGATAGCATTCATGAAGAACACTACGCAAGGTATACTGATCGCAGCGAACGGTATTGATTGGAAAAAAGGGGATAATGTTGTCACTACTTCTGTTGAATTTCCTGCAAATGTCTATCCATGGTGGAGCCTGAAACAACGATATGGAGTGGAAACCCGTATGGTAACCGAAAAGGTTAGTAGGATCAATCTTGATGATATAATTGATGCAATCAATGAACGGACACGAGTTGTTACAATTAGTCATGTAGAATTTGCGTCAGGTTTTAGAAACGACATTAAAGCGATTGGAGAGATTTGTAAAGATCGTGATATTTGGTTTGTTGTTGATGCAATTCAGAGTCTTGGCGTGATAGAGGTGGATGTCCAGTCTTGTCATGTTGATATTCTCGCAGCAGACGGACACAAATGGTTGCTGGCACCTGAGGGAGCAGCGATTTTTTATTGTAATCGTGAAAAACTAGATAAACTTATAAACACAAACATTGGATGGGCAAGTGTTGTAAACCCACGCGATTTTCTTAGTTACGATTTAACACAAAAACCGGATGCGACACGTTTTGAAGAAGGTTCCTATAATACTGTTGGTCTATACGGACTTAAGGCTGCGATTGAGTTGTTACTTAAAATTGGTATTTCCAAGATAGAGAACCGCGTCCTTGCACTTACTGCAACTTTAATTACTGGTTTGAAATCTAAAGGTTATAAAGTAATTACACCTAACGACGATTTTGATCGTGCTGGAATTGTGGTTTTTGAAAGTGAAAAACACTCTCCGACTGAACTATATGAACTCCTTTTTGACCATAACATTATTACTGCAGAACGGGGGAGTGGTCTTAGAGTCTCACCCCATTTTTACAACACTGAAGCCGAAATAAGCCGTTTACTTGATGTTCTACCTGATGTATAAACAGATTATATTATTACAGCAAGTTACCCATAGGAACAAATAATTGACTATTCATAAAAAAGATCACAACACACTAATAAGATTGAAATGCGCTCTTTGTTTTGTTCTGACTGTTCTATTATTTTACACAAGTTGTTCACTTCCAGGTGGTAACCAGAATACGAACCGTATCCGTTTTACCATCCAAAATACACTTAGGATTGAGCGTAAAAATATCCCAATTGTGTTGACTTTAGACCAGTTACAAAAGGTTAGTGCAGACTTTTCATTGAATGCATATTCCGTTGTTACAGGTAAATCTCCTCAAGAAGCGATGATTCCTGCACAAGCAGATGATTTGGACTATGACGGTGTACGTGACCAGTTAGTTTTCCTCATAGACCTTGAAAAAGAAGAAACAAAAGAGTTCTCTATCCTTTATGACCCGAATGTAAAAGCAACATTTACACTTGATGTGAACAAACTTACTCGGGCTGGAATTTTCCCTGAACTCAATGCATTCGCTGCAATCGAATCAGACTTGATCGCATATCTCCTAAAGCCAAATGGGTCTGTTATTGCCTATGGCAAAAAACGACAAGGGTTATTCAGCGTTAATAGTATGTTTCAGGGTGAATTAGATATGGAACAGCATCTTTCACAAGAGTTTAGACTCCATTTTGATCGTAACGGAATTGCTCTAACACAAAACCCAAACGCACTTGGTATAGATAGTGGGGACAGTGATAACCGATGGATAATAAGTGATCTGGAAAATCAGGAGAATTACTTTATCCGAAAGGAAGAAGAACAACTTAATCTTTACAAATCAATTGGTATATCACTGAATGATCTCCTTGATGCGGAAAACACTACTATGATTAGATTAACTTCTAATAAAGACTTGATCGGTTGTGGCGGATATGCCCTATGGAATAACGAGAACAGGGAGTTAATTCCGATTTCAAATGAAGGTGATTATGTGCGAATTCTTGCTAATGGTGCTATACGGTCGATTGTTCAAAGGATTCTACCAAGTTGGAACATCAACGGTGATACATATCATTTAACCTCAACTACATATATTTATGGTGGGAATCAATGGATTGAACGGCATATCAATGCTGATAAGGAATTACCACAGGATTACACTATCGCTGTAGGAATTCCAAAGATTGGTGATTCTTATGATGTTGACGATGAACAGAATCTGATGTGGAGTTGGGGAACAGATCCAGCTGGTGCATATCCTCTTGGCGTGGCATTAACTTATTCGGAAACACAGACAGACAGTCAAATTGATACAGACCCGAATATGTTGTCAGTTGTCTTGCATCCCGATGAAGAAGGACAGATAAAATATCGCACCTTAGCCATTTGGGAAGGGGGCATTAAGGGGATACAAACGGAATCAGAATTCATACAACATCTTAATATAATGACAACGAAAATGTCAAATCCACCTATAATAAAGTTTCTACCGAAAGATGATAAGAAATAAGTATTACTTGTTTACATAGATGGAGAAAAGATGCTCATTAAGGAAGAATATCTACAACTCATATCTTCACAGCGAACAGATGAAGTCGTGATAACCACGATGGGAATGGCAGTACCATGGGCAGAAATATCGACCCATCCACTTGACTTTGCGTCTGTCGGGAGTGCAATGGGACACGCCGCAGACTTAGCATTAGGTATTGCACTTGCAAAACCAGATAAAAAAATAATAATTCTTAATGGTGATGGAAGTATGCTGATGTGCTTAGGAACACTTGCAACGATTACTGGCTTAAGTGAACCACCGTCCAATTTCCTCCTATTTGTATGTGATAACGGAACGTATGAAGTTACAGGCAACCAACCAGTTCCGCGCAATCCTGATTTCAAATGGACGACAATTGCAATGGGTACTGGTTTTCAACAGGTTCACGAGTACGATGATATTGAAACACTGGAAACTGATTTACCAAGTATCCTAAAAAAACCTGGACCTACTTTTGTGAATCTACTAACAGAACAAGCAAACGAACCTCCACCGGATAGGTGGGGTGGATTCCAATATCCGTATTTGCAAGAATCACTTGCAGCATCAGCACACAAGTTGCGAAAGGAACTCGCAAGTAGTATGTAGACTCTGTTCTGTTATACATACACTTTTGAGAAAATACACTTATGGAACAAACAAAATTAGAAACTCGACGAATGGGACGAACTGAGATGCGTCCAAATTCATTGGCACTGGGTGCTGCATGGATCTGGAGTAAAGGAGATAATGAAGTTATAAGTGGAATCAGGCGCGCTATTGAACTCGGTATGAATTATATTGACTCTTATCCAGGTCACTCTGAGCATCTATGGGGTGAAGCACTGTCTGGAGGATTAAGAGAAAAGATCTACCTACAAGCAAAAGTTGGAACACATCCTGAACGCAGAAAGGATTTCACCGCTGATGGTACACGTTGGAGTGTGACTAATAGTCTCAAAGATTTTCGTACAGACTATTTGGACTCAGTGTTGATACACGACCCGTTAGACATGGAAAGTATTTTAGATAAAGGTCAGGCGTTGGATACGCTACTTGAAATGAAGGATGAAGGTCTGATCCGAAATATCGGTGCGGGGGTACGTTCCCATGATTTTCACAAACAATTGATTGAAACTGGTCATATTGATATAATACTCACTTTCTTGGACTATACACTATTATCGCAATCTGTAACAGAAACGACTTTACCTTTGACGCGTCAGCATGATGTTGGTATTATTCTTGCAAGTCCGTTAGGCATGGGGAGTCTGACAGGAACAGAACCAAACGTTGAAGAGGAGCGAAGGCGAAATCCGAATGCAGAACCAAAAGCGCATGCAATGTGGAAATGGTGTCAGGAACATAATGTAAATATCCGCCATTTAGCAATGCAATTTTGTCTCGCTGCCCCGATTGATGGCGTTGTAATGTTCGGTCCCGCTGATAAAGCACAAGTTGAAGATGGATATGAAGCTGCTACATCTGAAATATCGGAAGAAATATGGGAAGCATTTGAGGCAGAATTTGGAATCAATCGTGGAATGTAAACAAAATTATTGTTAGATACTATTACAATTTTCTTGCATTAAATAATCAAAAATGTTATAATTCTTCAGAATTCAATACTGTGATATGTATTTTTTCATGCAATCACGAAAATAAAACACAATTTCGGTATAGCTAGCAAGCCGAAATATTCAAATATTAGTTTTTATGTTGCTCAATTTGGTATTTTAGGAAGCGCGCTTCTTACCTAATATAAGCAAATTTAGCATACTGAATAAGGAGATCTCTTAACTATGAAAAAATTGGCAATTCTTCTTACAATTGCTTGTCTGATCATCGCACCAACTGCATTTGCACAGGACTGGCAACCGGCTGGTGACCAATGGATTGAAAAATGGTGGGCACTTGATTTAGTTATTAATACAGGTGGTTTCGCGGCATCTGCCGAACGTGACTACCTTTCTGATGGTACTAATGGGGAACTCACAAATGTGAATGCCTCTACCCGCTACGGTGCTGGACTCTCCGGACAAATGGCTGTACACCTTCCTCCAAATAATGGTGGGGTACTTGGTTGGTCTGTAGTCTCACTGCAGTTAGATAGTACAAACAACATGTATAAGAGTCATGGTATCGCAGATAATGCACCCGGTATGTATAGGGACAATATAACTTGGCACGGAATTATTCTCATCTTGTCTCCTGATGATAGGACAACAACGATGTATCCCGCCCATGATGACCATGCAGAGATTTGGCTCAACGGTGAAAAGGTATACAACAATCCAAACTGGACTGGTGGGGCTCAAGTAGCAACTCAACCCACCGAAATTGACCTGATTCAAGGCGAAAACTTCCTTCACTTCAAATGCGGTGAAGGTGGTGGTGGAGATTATGTCAATCTTCGTCTTGATGAAGCTGATGAAGACCTTCAGATTGCACCTACACTTGATGGTCAGTTCCTGAATGTTTTGACACCTGTTGAACCTCAAGGTAAAGTTACAACTACTTGGGCTGATATTAAACGTAGATAAAAAATTATAGAGTATCTAACACAAAACCCGTATCACTAAAGGATACGGGTTTTGTTATTTATAACGTGAGTTCAGAATAAGTTATACCATTTCTAAATAATAACTTCTCATTAACAAAAAACGCGTTCGTAGTTGTGCAATTCACGCGCCTCTTATTCAAATCTAAATGGGAAAATAATTTATAGAATTGGTATTACATTCTGTAGGAGCGATCTCCGAATCGCGACCCTACCACAAGGACATCAAGTCTCGGAGAAGCAGCATGCTCTTATGGCATTTGTCGCCTCAGGCACATCGTAGGGGCGGGGTTTCCCCGCCCACATATAATGCTATTTCTAAATAATAACTTCTCATTAACAAAAAACGCGTTCGTAGTCGTGCAATTCATTGCGCCTCTTAGATTTGGATTTATTAGAGTCTCAAATGTTGTTTTATTTATTAGAATTAGTATAACTTACGGAATCGGCTGAATCCACATCCTAAATTCCGTTGGCATTGTTTTATGTAGAAGCATCCGAATTTTCAGAGTCATTCTTGACTAAATAGGTCATAATAGCCCCATAAAACCATACTGAATATAAGTTCGTGGCACATGATAAAATTGTGAAAATTTCCCTTTGACTCTGAAAACTCTGAATCTTTAGAACGTAAGTAATGTAAATATCAGCATATCAATGGGTTTCCTACACTGGCACACAATACTATCATTAATCGAACTCACGTTATTTATACTAAAATTAGTAATTACTTATACACTTTGGCAGGTTCAGTATCCTAACCGAACCTGTGTAAATAGTGCGGTTAGAAACCGCACCTACTAGGGAGTGGGAACATATTTTTCAATTTCACTATAAGGACGACACGCAAATTAGAATCATTCTGTCTCTGTAATCTTCAGAATCTGATTTACCTCAACATCTTCTAATTTTTGTATATTACCAGATTGCCATATAACTGTAACACTCTCTACTTTTTCAACATCCGTCACACCGAATAACAGCCTGATGTCACTTCCTGACGCATAACTTGATCCGCTCTTTACTTCGGCAATCTGTGTTATTCCACCAGCAATTATTTTCACCTTTGACCCAATACCGTCTCGATTGCTTTTCTTGCCAATAAGTTTGATTCCTAACCAGTTATTTCGGTTTCCTCCCTCATTTTTCAAGAATACCGCACGCTGGTTTGAATTCATGACAACTAAGTCGATATCACCATCGTTATCATAGTCTGCTGATGCGGCTGCTCTACCGACAAGTTCCTCGGAAAAGTAAGTGCCAGAGGTTTTTGACACCTCTACAAATGTGCCATCACCGTTGTTGTGAAAAAGTTGATCTCTTTGAGCATAAGTTTCATAATCCGTCAATTTCTCAATTACTGCTTGTGGATGTCCATTTGCACTGAAAAGATCAATATGACCGTCGTTATCATAATCAATAAAAAGTGGACTAAAACCGACTAATGGTAATGTCGGTTGTTGTAATTGACTTTCCACAGTCGCATCAGAAAAGTAGAATCCACCAGAATTTTGTAGTTTATAGAGTGTTGCTTTCTCCGAATTAGCAACAATGATGTCAAACATACCATCATGGTTGTAATCCCCGTAGTCTACTCCCATAGACCCTTCTGCAACCCCATTCTCATCATATCCAGTACCGAGAAACAAGCTTTCTTCAGTAAATGTACCGTCACCATTGTTATGATATAGAAAATTGCGACTGGTATCGTTAGCAACGTAGATGTCTGGATATCTGTCATTATCGTAGTCAAGAGCCACAGCAGCCATACCGCGTCCTTCACTCGGATTTACCAAACCTGCTTCCTCCGCAACATTTGTAAATGTCCCATCTCCATTATTCCTGTAAAGCACATCCGGTGTTCCTTCATAACTTCGTGGATGTCCATACCCGACAATCCCCTTATAAGTCGTCACTGGCATTGACAGATTATAGATGAGATAATTCACTACGAATATATCCAAATCTCCATCTATATCATAGTCCAAGAATACAGCTGCAATACTCCAAAGCTCATTATCAATTCCTGCGATCTTTGTGATGTTGGTAAATGTCCCATCACCGTTGTTTCGGTATAAGTTATCTTGACCAAAGTTAGCAACATACAGGTCAGCATCACCATCGTTATCAATGTCACCAGCAGATGCAGCCATACCGTAACCTGTATCTCCACAACCTGCAACACCAGTAACATCAATAAAACGTCCGTTTCCTTCATTACGATAAAGCACATTTTTTGCAGTTTCTTGAATTATCTTCTTTGAGACACCTTCCACAGGAACAACACCGCTGTTTACAAGGTACAGGTCAACGTTGCTGTCACCGTTATAATCAAAAAAGACAGCCCCAGAACCCATTGTCTCAATAATATGCTTATGTTCGGTTTTACCGTTGTTATGCTTGAAATCTATACCTGCTTCTTTGGTGACATCAACGTATATAGGCAATTGTTTGGCAGCAGCAAATGCGACAAACAGTGTAGAAAGAATTAGGTATATAAGTACTGATATTGACTTGTAAGATTTCATTGAAGGAAGGATTATTATTTATCTGATTTTTCTACTGATTTCGCTACTCGGAAACCGACAAAGGATGTTTTCAGTGAAGGATATAAATAAAAACGAAAAGTCGTACTACACCGTGCAATCTTGTCGATCCAAGAACCACCTCTGAGGATACGCCAACTCCCGACATCAGGACCTTTTGGATTTCTATTTGGACTGTGTGTATAATATACATCACTGTACCAATCTGCTGTCCATTCCCATACGTTACCTGCCATATCCATTACGCCAAAAAAACTCTTACCCTTTGGATAACTACCAACGGGAGCGATCATGTTATCATAACCGTCATTTTGCTCCGATGTATTTGCATGTGGAAGCATAGAATTACCCCAGGGCCATATCCTATCTGAATAACCGCGTGCCGCTTTTTCCCACTCCGCTTCTGTTGGCAGACGCATTCCTTTCCATTCAGTATAAGCCTTCGCATCATGCCATGAGACACCGACAACCGGATGATCCGGTAATTTTGTTGCACGTTCAGGCCAGTCACCTATATGCGGAAGATGTGAGAAGTTTTCAGGAGTGTGTAGATTTCCTTCAGTTCCATTCTCAGTATTTTTCTTTTGTAAATCAATCCAAAATTCATAATATTCAGCATTTGTTACTTCATACTTACTAATATAGAATGCATCAAGAAAAACTTTGTGGGCAGGTTTTTCATCCTCAGAACGACTTGTACTACCCATGGTAAATGTTCCTGCTTGAATTAGTATCATCATATTCTCTTTCTCTTCAGCGGAAACATCGATTGAAATCCCCGTAGAAAAAGAGAACATGAAAATAATCACCGAAAATCGTCTAATATTCAAAACAATTAGTTCCTGTTGTGCTAAATTCAATACCTATTTTTGAGCCTTTTTTTGTTGTAATAAGAAATGCTCATAAGCTTGATAATGTTGATCACCAAGTTTGTGATTACCAATACTTTTATAAAGTTTGGAAAGGTTCAGATGGTAGTACGGCTGTTCTTCATTCAATTCAACTGCTTTACGGAAAACTGAAATTGCATTCTGTACATCTCCCAGCATTGCGTAAACACTACCGAGAGTGTTATAAAATCGGTCTTGTGTTGGCAATAATTGAATAGCTTTCTGGGCAGGTTCCAGTGCTAACTTCGGATATCTGATATTGATAAACGCTTGACTGAGTCCATGATAATAACTGGCTATTGCACCCGTAGGTGCATTTTGTGCGTTGCCGATTTCAATACATTTCTGAAAGACCGGTATCACCCTTTTATACTTTTTTTGACGCATCATCACACCTGCTAATCCTGTCCATCCATCAAGATTATTTGGATCAACACGTGTTAGACGGGTAAAACGTTCATAATCTGCAGCCTCTTTCTGGAGACGTTGATATATCTGCATCTCTTCTCTGCTTTTATCTCTATTGCCAATTCGTTGGTAGGCTGTGCCAAGTCCGAAGTGAGGGTCAGCAAAATCTGGTGGTCCATACTGTATTGCTTTTTTAAAATAGTCTATAGCTCCTGGATAGGATTTTAAGTTTAGGTGTGCATTTCCAAGTTCATAATAATTTCCTGCTGCGTTAGGTTTTAATACAATGGCTTTATTCAATACATCAACTGCATCTGTATACTGACGAAGTTTGACATAGACCTTTCCAAGCACCTCATATGCTCGTGCATGTTGAGGAGATAAAGAAATGACAGATTTGAGCGGTTCAACGGCATCCTCCCACTGATTTAACTTGAAATACACGATTGCCAAAGAATACAATAACTCAATATTATCTGGTTTTAAAGCTAAAGAACGGTTATATACTTCAACCGCCTTATTCCAAGACGAATCCGATGCATACGACATCCCTAAATAGTGCAAGATTTCATAACGATTTGGATCAATAGCAAGGGCAGACTCAAATGCTTTTATAGTTGCTTGATTATCACCTTGAAAAAGATATAGAAATCCTTGTTCTACTTGCTTCACATATTCGGCATGATCATCATTTTCTGCAGAAAGTTGAGATATTGATAAACACAGAAGAAGTATTAGCAAGATGATTAGACTATTTCGCATCCGAGTATCCTTATATATGCTTTTTACTGTAAATATAACGGTAAGCCTTATATGTTAGATAATATCTGAATTATCAAAAAAAATCAATCAGATTCTTTTCGGATATGGTTCAAAAGGGTTGACTTTGGAATGGGTTTGTAGTATAAAATAACCATTGCAATCAGGAGGAATATTGTGAAACTTGTTTCTTTCAAAAATCCTAATAATGAAGATGTCAAATTAGGTGCGTTAATCAGTAATGATAGAATCATTGAATTTACATTACCTGTTTCTGATATGATTCAGTTTTTTGAACAAGATTGTATTCAGCAAGCACAAACTACTTTAGATACAATTCAACAACAACTCAATAACGGTGAAGACATTTCTAATGAAGTGTTCTCACTATCTGATGTTGAACTTTTAGCACCATTTCCGCGTCCAGCAAGTTTGCGTGATTTCGGTGTATTTAAAATCCACATGGATGCTGCTTCACGAATTACAGGCAAGGAAATATCACCTGAATGGTACAAATTACCAAACTATTATCGGGGTAGCACAAGTCCTGCATCCATAGCAGGACACGAAGCGGTTGTTACGTGGCCAAACTATACCGAAAAACTTGATTTTGAGCTTGAATGGGGTGTTTATATAGGCAAAACTGGTAAGAATATACCTATAGAAGAAGCACCTAATTACATAGCAGGATACACTATTTATAACGACATCAGCGCGCGTGATATTCAATTCCGTCACATGACCCTCTCACTCGGTCCTGCAAAAGGCAAAGATTTTGACAACAGTAATATCATGGGTCCATGTCTTGTTACACCAGATGAAATTGGAGATCCATATAATTTGAAAATGACAGCACGAGTCAATGGTGAGACATGGTCAGAGGGGAATACTTCCGATATGTATTATTCCTTCGCTGAAATGATTTCTTTCGTTTCACAGTCAGAAACGCTATTTCCAGGTGAATTTTTGGGATCAGGAACTGTAGGAAGAGGATGTGGTTGGGAACTTGACAGATGGATTCAACCTGGAGATGTCATAGAACTTGAGATCGAAAACATAGGTGTTTTGAGAAATAAGATTGGCGAACCAGAAGATAATCCAGCTGCTTGGAAGGAAAAAGTATAATTGTGCGACTCAATGGTAAAGTAGCAATCATCACTGGTGCAGCCTCAGGAATTGGTAAAGCCACTGCTATTCTCTTTGCAGAACAGGGCGCGAAAATCGTTGTTGCTGATATAGATAAGGATGGTGGAAAGAAGACTGTTGCAGATATTCAAGATGTAGGAAATGATGCAATTTTTGTGAATACTGATGTGACAGTCAAATCAGACACAGAACAGATGGTTGAACAGACTATCGCTTCTTATGGAAAACTGGATATTCTCTTAAATAACGCTGGGATTGCGATGCGTTTGCCTGTAGCAGAACTTTCAGAAGAGGATTGGCATCGTTGTTTAGATGTTAACCTGACAGGTGTTTTTCTGTGTTCAAAGGCAGCTATACCAGCAATGCAGAATAATGGTTGTGGTTCAATCATCAATCTGTCCTCTATCTACGGAATTGTCGGGGCTGATGTCCGGGCTGCCTATGTCGCTTCTAAAGGTGCTGTTACCAACCTGACACGAGGTATGGCACTTGATTATGCATCAGACAATATACGTGTTAACTGCATCTGTCCAGGTTTTGTAGAAACACCATTAGTCGCTGGAGTTGTCAAAACACCTGAAGAATATCAGAAACTTGCTGACAAACACCCGCTGCGTAGATTGGGACAACCTAAAGAAATAGCCTATGGAGCATTGTACCTCGCATCTGATGAATCTGCCTTCGTTACAGGGATTGCCTTGCCGATTGATGGTGGTTATACAGCAGGATAAGAACAAATTCAGCATAAGTGATGACACACTACATTCAACATTTCATATAACCTATGCGCAAAATTTCTATTTACATCTTCCTATTATTGCTCATCAACAGTGCCTATCTTTTCAGCTTTGGTGAACCGACATTATTTTACATATCAAACGTTTTATTCCATTTAGCACTCGGTATAATCCTAATAATCCCATTCAGTATCTATATCTACCAAAAATTCAGAAACATATCATATCTTGGATGGGTTAGCATTGTTAATTTAACAATTGGAATAGTTAGTGGTGGTTATCTCATGGTAGTCGGGGCAACCACTCCATATCGTTGGCTATTAATAACACACATCGTCACCATTAGCATTGGTAGTATTCTCTTTTGCCTTTACCTGTTGAGAGACATTACCAATCTATCACCCAGATTCAAGAGCACTATTCTTGTTATTCTGATCGGTGTTTTGTTTTTCCCGATTGGAGCAAAACTATCCCAACATTTTTTTCCGAACAAAGACTATCTCGTCGTAAACCCAGCATTACCACCTGCGAGTATGTATGACGAAGGAGGTGGTACAACTGGTCATTTTTTTCCTGCATCCGTTGAAACGGAAACAGGCAACCTCATTCCAACTGACTTCTTTCTCACATCAGAAACCTGCGCATCTAAGGGATGCCATCCTGACATCTACAAGCAGTGGAATGAATCAGCACATCATTTCTCTTCATTCAATAACCAATGGTATCGTAAGTCTATCGTCTATATGCAGGAAGTTAACGGTATTCAGCCGTCAAAATGGTGTGGAGGATGCCATGATCCCGCTATACTACTCAACGGTGTTATGGATAAGCCGATTCGAGAAAACCTTCATACCCCTGCAGCACAAGCAGGATTGGCTTGTACAGCATGCCACTCAATAGAACGCGTCAAGGATACGATGGGTAACAGTGGATATGTAATAAAATACCCTCCTCTCCATGATATAGCATCAAGCGACAATCGTATCATCCGCAGTTTGCACAACTATCTCATTCGTCTTGATCCTGAACCACATCGCAAAAGTTTCCTAAAACCATTTCATCGCGAGAACACTGCTGAATTCTGTTCAACTTGCCATAAAGTTCATTTAGATTTTCCTGTAAATAATTTCAAATGGGTGCGCGGTTTCAACGACTATGATCAATGGCAAAAAAGCGGAGTTTCACATCAAGGTGCACTCTCCTTCTACTATCCCGATAAACCTAAGAAATGTGTTGATTGCCACATGCCCTTAGTTGACTCTAAGGATGCTGGAAACATAAACGGTAAAGTACATAGTCACCGTTTTCCTGCAGCAAACACCGCCTTGCCCTTTGTTAATCAACATCCTGAACAACTTCAAACCGTTATAGACTTTCTACAAAATGATGTTATCACATTAGATCTATTTGCCAATGGTGTTCCAATCCCAAAAGATGGCGTTGAAATCAACCGTGGAGATGACCCACTAATTGAGGTCGTGGTTCGCACACGCGGTGTCGGTCATCAATTTCCTGCTGGAACAATTGATGCCTTTGACATCTGGCTTGAGGTGAAAGCTACAGATGAGAACGGAAAGATTGTGTTTTGGAATGGAAGAATCGTTGCACCGGATGGAAATGGTCCAGTTGATCCAAGTGCTCATTTCTATCGTGCTTATATGTTGGATGAACACGGAAACCTGATTAACAAACGTAATGCTTGGGCGATGCGTACTGTCTTATATTCACGCACCATTCCACCCGGTGCAGCCGATACTGTTCGGTATAGGTTAGAAATTCCTGAAGATTGTGGAGATACACTCAATTTAGAAGTGAAACTTAACTACCGGAAATTCAACTGGTGGCATACACAGTGGGCTTATGCTGGCGTTCGCGATCCAGAGGATACTGACTATAAAGTCGATAAAGGTTATGATGATGGAAAGTGGGTATGGACTGGAAACACATCGGATGTGGCAGGAAAAATAAAGGAAATTCCAAACCTACCAATTACTGTTATGGCAGATACCAATGCAACACTCCGTGTCGTACCTGCTTCACAGAATATCAATATACAAAATACAGATGAAGTAAATGACCGTGAACGTTGGAACGATTACGGCATAGGGCAGCTATTACAAGGAGATCTCAGAAAAGCAATAAGTGCATTTAAAGAAGTAACAAATATAGAACCGGAATACTTAGATGGGTGGGTGAATATAGCACGATGTCACATCAAAGAAGGTGATATGCAGAATGCGGAAAAAATGCTTGTTAAGGCGTTTAAAATTCAGGAAACGTTACCACATGATAACCCGCATCGCGCAAAAGTTCACTACTTTTATGCATTAGTTCAAGAGTCTTACGGCAACTATGATATAGCAATACAACATCTTCAACATGCAATTTCCCAATTCCCGCGTGATACTCGTGTTCTCAATGAATTAGGACGTGTTCATTATCTGAAACGGGAATATGAGACGGCTTTGGGGCATTTCCAGAACACGCTTCAAGTGGATCCGGAAGATTTGGATGCACATTACAATATGATGCTGTGTTATAGCGGACTAAAAAATCCAGCTATGGCTGCTAAATCACGGAAACTTTACTTACGGTTTAAAGCGGACGAGTCAGTTGATGCCATAACGGGTATTACTCGTCGCGCGGATCCTCATGCTAACCTTGAACGACAAACAATCCATGAACATGTCAACAGTTATTATACTGACAAGGAAAATGACTAACGTTTTGATGCGATTAAAACGGTGACATAGTTGAAATCGTATGAGTCGGATGCATTATATTTGGCTTCATATTTTGCATTTATCAACAGAAGATTCTTAAATCTAAACAAACTGCTTGTAGCAATAACCCAACCTTCATGCTTGACCTGATATTGTATTGATGATACTATTCTATATGCATAATTGCAGAAGGACAGCATGTGATGACCCCAGATGTTATTGTAACTAAGATATGTCACGCTAACATTTCGTCCATACGCACACAAGTTGAACATGCGATTGTGGATGTTAAAAGATACCGCATCGAAAAAGATAAACTGCACAACGACAAGAAAGGGTTCACGGACATTATCAAGGTAAGTTGTGTGGGTTACACAACTTACGGCTAAACTTCAGTCTTTATGCACACATACCGCATTAAACATAACCTTTAATTTCACCATCGTGCAATAGGAGAAATGACATGTCAAAAAGAATCTTCTGGGGGTTGAGCGTCCTCATTATACTCATCGTTGGTGGAGCTATATTCCTGGTCATCAAAAACCAAGCAGAAATCAGGGAATTGAAAAGACAGTTAGCTGAAGGCGAACAGGGACATTCCCATGCGGATGGTACTTTACACCACGGACCGTCTGACGAAGACGAGTCATCTACTGATGTGTCTAATGATGATGTCCGTCCTGCAAAAATAGCAAAATCAGGTTATGTGCCGAAGATAAACCCCGATCCCGTGTCGAAAGAAGAGGCACGCAAGCCGAAACTGAAAAAGTTGTATACCGGTCCTTTGACGTTTCACGAGGAATTGCTGAAAACGAATCCTGTGAAAGCCCTTCGTTTGCAACAAGAGGAACGTGGACATTGGAGCGCGGCATGGATTCCGCCGTTTCCGCCCGATGATACAGAAGCGCAAGAATTCGCAAGGGTGGTGTATCTGCGGAAATACTATATTCAGACCTATGGCGACCTGTTAGAAACTCCTGAATATGGAAAGGAGACAAAGGCATTCTATAAGGCTCTCGCTATTTCTAAACAAATGTTTGATACTATTATGTCATATCCGTATGGTGCACGTAAATATGATTTAATGAAACTCACATGGCCCTCATTGAGTGATACGGTTAGTGTTAGCTACAGCGACGGCACCGTAGATGCCAATCCATCGGAATATTTTGGTGACCCAGAAGTGCGAGCATTCGCGAAACAGGCGGGTACGTGGGATTATTAATTTGGAGGGTTTTTGATGTTTGTTAGAAATACTGCGTTATGTGTGATTATATTTTGTCTTACGTCGCTTATCGTAGGTGTGCCTTTTGCATTAGACGCACCTTGGTACACAAAGTGAAGAACACCCATTAGAAGAATCTGAGGATAACCGAGATTACGCGTATGTCCAAGATGAGAAATGAGAGACCTGTCATAATCAGGCAAAACCTGCATTTCTAATCCACGGTTTAGCACGGATTGCACTCATGAAACTTAATAGAAACTATATTCTTGCCCCAAATTACACTTATCGTTAATTTAGTCAAGACGAATACTTATTTTTAACATTTAATCACTTTACCATTTATTATTTGAGTCTATGGATTCAACAGAAAATGAAAGGAAAATTATGGCACGAGTACCAATTGGTTTAGAGTTATTTTCAGTACGTAACGAGTTAGCAGAAGATGCACGTGGCACTATAAAAGCTGTTGCGGAGATGGGATATGAAGGTGTGGAATTTGCTGGTCCCCCACAACATTCTGCAAAGGAATTAAAAGGTTACCTTGACGAATTTGGAATTGTCTGTTGTGGATGGCATACACCGTTTAATCTTGTTCAGGAAGAAAAACTCGCGGAAACAATTGAGTTTAACAAAATCCTTGAGAACAAATATATCATTGTTCCCGGTATCCCAGGTGAACTGCGTCAATCACGCACAGATTGGTTGAAATTAGCTGATTATTTTAATGACCTTGCAGATAAACTTGCACCACACGGCATGGTAACTGGCTATCATAACCACCACGTAGAATTTTCACCAATGGATGGAGAAATACAGTGGGACACATTCTTCGGAAATACTAACGAGGGTGTTGTGATGCAACTGGATATGGGGAATGCTCTCAGTGGTGGGGCAGATCTTGTTGCAATATTGGAGAAATATCCTGGACGTTCAGGAACAGTACATCTCAAACCTTATACCATTTCAGATGACGAGTCCGAAAGACATGCCGGTTTTCGACCCATCATTGGCGAAGATAGCGTTCCTTGGTCAGATATATTCCGTGTCTGTGAAACGACTGGTGGCACAAAATGGTATATCGTTGAATATGAAAGTGATGCTTTTCCACCATTGGAAGCGGTTGAACACTGCCTGAAAGCATTACAAGCAATGGGTAAATAATAGGATTGTAGTTGGTATATATATATGAAAGCCTACTGTGTAAGTACCCTTCCATTTTCTCAATTTCAATTGACAGAGTTTGTGGACTTGATCTCTCAAGCAGGAATCTCTGCCTTAGAACTTGCTCAAAGTCATTTTTCGCATGTGGAAGCGGAAACTATCGTTACACTTCAAGATGAGATCGGTATCCATTTCAAATCTTTACTCAGCACTGTGCAAGTTGACGCACCTGATGGACTTGATGCACTTATCTCAATCCTTGATACTGCACAAAAGCTTTCTATTTCAACAGTCAGTATCGCGAGTGGTGGAAATGAAACCGCTACCACTCGTGAAGTTGACAAGATAATTAGCCTTCTCAAAACGGTTTGTGTAGAAGCCCTATCTCGAAATCTTGATCTTGCGCTATATGCCCACGAAGGGAGTCTTGCCTACAATCTTGAACGCACGCAACAACTTTTTGACGCGATCTCCTACGATAACTTTGGCTTTTATTATAGTGCATATCATTTTCACCGTGCAGGAGATAATCCTGTTATGGCTTTACGAACTTTGTCAGAACGGTTATTCAGTGCGTATTTCAACTGTGGCGTTGATTCAACGACAGAAAGTGAACCGTTTTGGGCACCAGAAATGGATTTTTACGGTATCTGCAAGGAAATAGACCGTATCGGTTATAATGAGGAAATTATGTTAATCTATTTAGGATTGAAAACAGATTCTCCACAACCGATTATTGATGGTGTCTTGAATGCGCGGACGAAGTTAGAAACCTATTTTAGTTGAATGTACTTCACTTTGCGGAAATAGCAAGGCACAGAAACCTTCCTACATTAAAGGTGTTAGAGCCAACATCAAGAGGCATCAACTGCAGCAAAGAAATCAGGATTTGATGCACTGAAACCGTATTGCTGTTCTACCTCACGAATAGCGATTTCTGTTGTGAAAAGATTGTCATAAGTATCTGGGAACTCAACACCTGTTGTTGCATCACGAAGTAGGATAATGTTATATCCATATCTTGACATTGAACGTATACCGTAATCTCTCCCCAAAACACACCAGTTCGTAGCAAAGCCTGCAAATATCAGGTGTAGAATGCCCTTTTCCTCACACAATTCATGCAATTGCTGTCCAGTTGCAATAACATATTCATCCTCTTGTACATCAATTGCTGGTGACATAGAAAGTTGGGATGCAAGTTTGTCCCAGTGTATTCCGATACCTGGGGGTTGACTGCGTGGTCCACGGTAAACTGCATATTCTCCCTGTCTTCCTCGGAATTCTGAAGGGGGCCAAGATGAAGCCGTGGAGGGTTGAGGTGGTTTGTGCCGTTTGAGTTGAGGATATTGTGCTGCTACAGATGGAGAAGGGGCATGAACAACTGTCATGCCTGCCTTTCGCGCCGTATCTATAACCGGCACAACGCAATCCTCTGTTACCTGTTTAGCGCGTTCAATCCAAGTTTCTATGAAATGCACGTTCCACAAATCCACGAGAATCAATGCAGTTTCATCAATTGGCAACGGCATTTCAAACTCGCGTCGGATAAACTCAGTCTCACGACACGGCACATCTGCAGGTGTACTATCTTGAAAGTAACGGACTTGTAAATTTAATGTGTTCATTTTTCTATCTCAAATAGTGTTTCATCAAGTTCAGCGTTAAACTCTATACTACTGATGCGATTTTCAATGTATGGGTTTCCATTCACTGTCTGCACGATGTGATATGGCATTTTTACACCGTTTACATCACGATAGTCGGAGAAGTTTTGTTCTTTATTGAGAGTGACGCCTTGTTCAGTTTCACGAAAGGCATATTTTACGATAAGATGTGTCTCTTCACTGATAAAGATTTTTAGCATTTCTCCAGAAGGTTGTTGCACAAGTAGAATTGCTGCAGGATTACCTTGTACCTCTTCTGTTCCAGAATATTGGACAGGGATTATATTCTGTGCAAGGTTAATTAGGAGTGGGATTGTTTCTCTGAAGACAGAATTATTAAATGACTTTGATATTTCAGGAGGCAATGGCTGAGTTCCCATACTTGAAACCACATAAACCGTTTTTCCATCAAATACATAACTCATTTTACCCTGAGGTGTCTCGACATCTTGTCGTAATTTGTCTGGAAAGAGATGAAGGAATTTTACCTGCAAATCTGCTTTGCCAGCAGGTGTATTAACTGTAGAGTTTGATTCTGAAACAGCATTTTTCACAGCAGTCAAATTATCTAATCCACCGTGTGCATCAACCGCAGCGGCAAGGATTTCCTTTGCCTTAGCGATGTTACTCTCACTTGCTTCAGGTATCGGTTCAGCAGGTGTGGGTTCGGATTGTTTTATCTCAATCTCATTCACATCACCGAATTCGCTCAATGGTCTGTCAAAGTTCTCCTGATTACCGACAGTGACGATAGTGAGTGCGTCAGGATGTAGGTATTTCTGTGCGACATTTTGGACATCTTCTGCAGTGACCTTAGCGATATTGTCTGTGAAGGTTTCAAGGTAACCGGGGGCATATCCGCGGAAATCAAGCATCATCTGCTGAAAAGCAATTTGTGAACTGCTTTCAAAACCGAATACAAAGGAATTGATAAGTGAATCTTTGGTGCGTTGTAGTTCATCTGATGGTACAGGATTTTCTCGTAGATCACGTACAATATCTATAATAAGTGAAATTGCTTCTGCGGTTTTCTCAGTGCGGGTTTGCGAATATGCAAACCATTCACCTGGATTCGTATATAAACTTGTCTGCATCAGGCTTCCCACCATGTAGGCAAGACCATGTTTTTCACGTACCTCTGACATTAAACGGGATGTAAAGCCTCCTTCACCGAGAATATCATTCATAACGCGTAAGGCGTATATATCAGGGAAATCGGGAGACCTTTTGATACCGTAATGTCCAATCAACATTGTTGTCTGTGGTAGTTCCTTGTGAATATGGTTGACAGAAGGAATTGGAGTGTTTTCAATAGCAGCTATATTTGGAAATTCAATTTCAGCCTTTACCCACCCATCAAACACATTCTCAAGTTGAGTAATCAAAGTTTCAGTATCAAAATCACCTGTAATGGAAAGCATAATGTTGTTCGGATGATAGTATTTTGTATGGAATGCCTTAAGATCATCAACCGTTATGCTCTCAACGTCTTCTATTTCTGAGTACCATCCGAATGGGTGATCAGTACCGTATAAAATAGCAGAGAAGTTACGCCATGCCAGTTGAATGGGGTTGTCGTTTCTTCTGCGAATTGATTCAACTGCTTGCTGTTTTCTCAGTTCCAATTTATCTTCACGGAAGGCAGGATTGCGTAAAACATCGGCAAAGATTTCCAATCCTTTCTCTATATCTTCAGCCATCGTTGATAGACTGACCGAACCGTATTCGGGAGACATCCCGACTTCCACGGATGCAGCCATAGATTCAAGCTCTTCGTTTAATGCATCTGGCACTCTTGATTCAGTTCCACCTGTTCGCATGACACTTGCGAATATAGATGCCAAACCGATCTTGTCTATAGGATCGTAAATAGTTCCTGTTTTGACGAGTCCGCTAATGTTGAATACTGGTAACTCGTGATCTTCAATTAAATACAAGACCATTCCATTTGACAATGTGTGTTTTTGTGGAACAGGCGGTTTGAATTTAATTGGTTCAAATACCAAATCTTCATGTGGTTTAGCATAAGTGAACAAAGCGGATGTAAAAAGAAAACAAAAAATTAGGGTAGATATAATCAGTAGGTGTGTGAATTGTCTGTGCATTATTCAGCTTCCTCCTCGTCAACTATTTCCTCAGGTGGCTCTTCTTTCTTTATCAGCGTTGCAACTGTGCGATTACTCTTTGTAAAATAAGTGTTAGCTACTCTCATGATGTCGTCAGTAGTAATTTCATACATTTTTTCACGCCAATCGAGTATGTATCGCCAGTCCCCTGCGATTCCTTCATAGAATGCAAGTTGATTTGCCATACCGGAATTTGAACTAAGAGCACGAATAAATCCTGCATCAATCTGTTTTAAGATACGTTTAAACTCCTTGTCTTCAACAGGTTCTGTTTTTAGTTTTTCCAGTTGTGTATAAATAGCATCTTCAACATCTGCAGTTGTATTCGGAGAACGAGGTGTAGCAGTGACTACAAAGAGATTATTGTATCGTGCTCCTGGGTAACCGTTTATTGAATCAACTGATACAGCAATACCTGTTTCAACGATGTTCTTGTAAAAACGTGATGTACGTCCATCCGAAAGGATAGCACTTATCATATCAAGTACATAGTCGTCAAAATGTGGAATAGTAGGTTTGTGGAATCCGATCATCATCTGTGGTTCAGCGTCAAATTCGACTTCAATTCTTCGTTCACCTTCTTGTTCAGGTTCACGAACAGTAACCTCTGCTGGAAGTGGCTGTGACGGTATATCTCCAAAGTACTTTTCAATCAATTTAATCGTCTTATCAGGATTAATATCACCGACAATAACCATCACAGAATTATTTGGGGCATAGTGTATCTTAAAAAATTCTTCAGCTTTTTCGCGGTTAAGCATTGCAATGTCCGAGGGCCATCCGATTATTGGCATTCCATAAGGGTGTGCGGTGAATGCAGCAGCCATAAACTGTTCGTATAGTTTCCCACCAGGACGTGAATCAACCGCCATCCGACGTTCCTCTTTGACCGCTTCGCGTTCAACATAAAATTGTCTAAGAACTGCATTCTTGAGCCTATCAGATTCCAGCATTGCCCATAGTTCTAATTTGTTAGATGGTAATTCCACGGTATATATTGTATAGTCAACTGATGTACCAGCGTTAAATCCGGTGCTACCGTGTTGTGTGTAAATTTCAGTATATTCACCAGAGACTACCCATTCTTTAGCTGCTTCCTGTTTCACCTTGAGTTGTTCTTCTAATTCCGTGATTTTTTCAGCGTCTGCTTTTGTGCCTTTTGCACGCTCCATGTCAAGCATATCACCAATTTTATCAATTTCTTCAAGTACAGTCTTCTCTTTACCATAGTCAGTTGTTCCAATAGTTTTTGTGCCTTTGAACAGCATGTGTTCAAGCATGTGTGCGATTCCGCGTGAATCATCAGATTCATCCACAGAACCCGCTTTAAAAAGAATGTATGGAGCAACAGTGGGAGAAGTATGACGTTCTATCATCAAGAGTTTTAAACCGTTAGGGTATGTGTGTTCAACCACTCGGTCTGCGAGGTTTTGGGCTGATGCTAATCCGTGTAAAACTACAAGGAACAGGATCAGCATATAACGGATTTTTTTCATGTTCTCATTTCGGCATTTTCTGTATAAGGGAATGAGATCAATAATGCCGGTTCCTTTCTATTGTTGTTTTTGATTGTATCATGTGATATTTGGATAGTGTGAATGAACAAGAAGAAGCCCCGACAATTTCAATCGGAGCTTGTAATTCTCTATTCTTTCTGTAGGTCACCGAGTAAACCAACCAATGCAAATCTGATGTGTGATGAAAGTGCAGAATTTTCTGCTCTAAGGTCTGCTCCTTCTTCATCAGGATACATTACGTGTGCTGCAACTGCACGTTTTACCCACCGTTCTGCACGATCATCATAAGGGATGTATTTTTCTTTAGGTGCGGTGCATGCTGGACATTCATCGGGTGGTTCATCTGCTTCTTTCCACAAATAACCGCAAGCTATACATACAAACATAGTATTATCCTTTCTTTTATTATACGCAATGAGTGTTAACAATCTATAAGAAATAAACCATCAATGTTGGCATTTTAGCAAATATTGTTTGGTAATGCAACGATTTAAATCAAATTGAATTATTGGTTATATGCGTTACCAATTTTCAGATCATCTAACGGTTTTCCGTCAACATCTGTAATCCTAAGATAGAAACCCCAACCCAATTCCTCGTTGCATACTTTAACAAGAATGGTGTTTTTGCCTGCATTGAGTGTAACAGGAATAATGTTATCGTCAATTATTGCCCACCTAAATTGTGGATTCGCATAGACCTCTTTTCCATTTAACCATACCTTCGCTTGATCATCACTACCAAATCGTAGTTGTACTTCACGTTCATCAGGTGAAGTGACTGTTGTCCATGCATAAGAAACTTGCCAATTTAGGTTTCTACCAAGATCAATATATCCGTTGAAGGCATCATCAGTAAACTGTTTCCAACCAATCTGTCCATTTGCACTTTCATATTTTGCTGTAATGTCAATTGGTATAGTATCTTCAGAGATGTAAGCAGTGTTATATCCGATTCCCGCAGTATTATCAAAAGGACCAAGAGTCATCCATGCATTTTCATGTATGATACCAGTTTGTCGCATCTGCTCCATTGCTTTATTAGGATCGTTGTTTTTGCTATAGTATTCAGCCATACCAAGAAGAGACATTACGTTGAATGTTGGTTTAGGTGGCGGAGCATTTAGCAACTCATCAGAAGTTTTAAATTTCAGGTCCTTAATAGGATTACCGATAGAGTCTGTAAGACGTAAATAAAATCCCCACGTCTCTTTTGCATTGCATATCTTGATAAGGATAGTGTTTTCTCCCTGCTTTAGTGTGACAGGTATAGTATAGCGGTCAAACGATATTCTACCGGTCCTATCATGCCTAAACGCCTGTTTGCCATTTAACCAGATTGTCCCTTGGTCATCGCTATCAAACCGGAATGTTATGTCTCGTTCATCAGGGGAAATAACAATTGCCCATACATAGGCTGTGCTCCAATCCTTATTGTCACCGAAATTGTAATGTCCGTCCAATTGTACATACTCTGATTTTTTCCAATTGATGAGTCCATGCTTTCCATAGTATTTTGCTGTAGTGTCAATCTGTGTTGTCTCCTCTGGGATAAAAGCGTTTCGATGACCCATAGTGTCAATGTTGTTAAATGGACCAAGAGTTAGCCAACGCGTTTCTGGGACAAAACCTGTTTTTGAAAATAGGTAGTTTTCAACGTTCTTAGCTTTATCATTCTTACTATAATATTGCGTCAGTAATCTGTATGCTAAAGCGCGATTACTTATATTTTTTGATGGGATTGAATTCATCAAAGTTTCCAGCATTTGGTAATAACTATCTTTATCTTCTGTATATTTGATTGCGTCTCTGATTCCATCCCAAAAATTATCCAATGAAGACTTGCTTGATATGATACTGATACCGTGTAAGTAATAATTTAATGCATCATCGAATTGTCCATTGGCAATATATGTATGACCAAGCAATGCGGAATAGTCAGAATTAGAAGCAGTATTCCTCTGAAATGCACGTTTTGCGTATTTAAGTGCAGTTTCTGGAAAAAGTCCTTTTTTAAGCAATGCCTCTGCAAAATATCGATAAGACCTTGCATTTTCTGTATTGTTTAGTGCTTTCTGCCGAATTTGCAGCCACTCATTGTATGCGATTTTTGATTTGTTCACATCACCTATCTTATTGTAGAGGTCACCTAAGAGTTCATGAAGGACAGCACTATTTTCCATAAAGGGTTTTATTTCTTCAAGTACAGCGATAAATTTGTGGTCTTGTCCTTTGTCAGCATAAAGTTTTGAAATCTCACGAATAGCAGAATCGTAGTTACTTTGTGTCATAGGTGCATCTAATGCACGTCGATATATCGCTTCAGCATCCGAAGTCATTCCTTTTCTTATGTATAGTTTTGCTAATTGATCATAATTTTGGAATGAGATAGGATCAAATTCAATTGCAGTTTGATAAGCAGTAATTGATTTATCTAAATGTTCTGACTTAGAACTATTGAATATTTTTCGTGTATAACTTTCAAGTTTTGCGTTTCCGATTAGTATTCCATCGTTTTTATTAGGTGAAGAATCAAAGATATTTCCATCAATCTCTGCATCAAAATTCCAATATCCGACTAAACCGAATTCATCTCCATTCAATTGTTTATTCATATCAGCCTGAATTTCTGCTTCAGTACGGGGGATGTTCCATACACGCACCTCATCTATTTGTCCGATAAAAGAGGTGTTTTGAACCTGATCTTTGATATGTGTGACTCCTATGCGTAGCGGTAGATTGCATTTAACAAATCGGTCTTCTCCATTAAAGTGTCTATGACCAGATTCATGTCCATTCACGAATAGTTTCATGTAATCTTTCTTGGCATCAATGACACCTGCAATGTGAGTCCATGTATTTAATTTTATGAGACCTGGTGGAGAATAAAGGGATGCATACCCTTCATCTTTAGGTGAGGAAGCGATTTTGAGTTTTCCATCCGATCTGATAGCAAGGATGTAACTTCGTTGTCTATAATTCTGTTTTTGCTCATCACTTCTGAAGATAATACGTATATAATTGTTTGGGAATTCGGTAGGTTTTATCCATGCAGACACTGTCACCTGATCCGTAATGTTATCTAAAGACTCGCTGTCTGCCATTTCAACGTAACTCCCATTTCCACTAAGTGTAAGGGCAGTACCTTCAATAGACTCACCCGTTTCTCGTATCACTACAGGTAGATTTTTATATAGATTTCCAAGTTTTTTGTGCCACTGCGCGTTTTCTGGTTCCAGTGTTGATAGTTTTTCGTATTGCTCAACAGCCTTCGTAAATTTGTTTGTGTTTTCGTAACTTTTAGCAAGTTTTAAGATAAACTGGGTATCGTTGGGATTTTGCTCAACTTTTTTCAGTTGTTCAGGTATCCATTTTTCATATAGATTTGCTGTTTTTGCTATTTTATCCATTTCAGATTCTGCTTGATCACGCATATAGCTACTATCAGAAGCATCTGCCATTTTCTGATATGTTTGATACGCATCTTCATATCGTTTCGTACCGAGATAGCTTTTCCCAAGAATCTGATACAGATACTCCAGTTCCCAACTGTTGTCAGATTTCACAGCTTCGGTGACAGCGTCATCAGCGAGTTTTTTTGCTGGTTCATACATTTCATTATTGAGACAAATAGTGGCAAGGGCACCGAGAAATGACTCGTCCCTATTTTTGTTGTTGGATCTAAGCGCGTTGTTGGCTTGGTTTAATACAACTTTCACCATATCAGGTTGGTTACTTTTGTGGAAGGCTGCTGCAGCGAAGTAAAAGCTGCGAACATTGTTCGGTTCTACTTTACTAAGAAGGTGATAGGATTCTGCAGCTCTTTTATAGTCGTTATTTTCCCAATAAATCTTTGCAAGCATTTCAATGACATTAGGATTGTCGTCATCCTTTTCTTGTTTACTTTCAAAAAGTGTTTTCAATGCATTAAGTTCACCTTGATTTTTGTGTGCGTTTATCAATGTTTTGCGTGCATTATCCCCACTAAGTGTGATATTAATTCCAGATGAACCATAAGATGTAACAATCGTTCTTAACCTTGGCTGTTTAGATGCATCGGTTTCGTAGAATTCTAACGCAAGGTCTGTTCTGTCTTGTTTTAGGTATACCTTGAGCAATTCCTCAACGACACTATTACGATTATAACTGCTATTGGTCATTTCGAGTGCTTTCTTAAATGAATTTGCTGCTTTTTCAAATTCATTATTATTGAGAAAGTGTCTTGCAAGTGCTTTTTGCAACTCAAATGTTATTGTACCATCTTCATCCGCCTGCTGCAGTCTCTGTGCTAAATTCTCTTGATAACGATATAGGTTTATTAATTGCCTTTCAATTTTTTCTCTTTCCCATTCTGATTGAGTATGAATAATAGCCTTCTTCAATGCGTTTTCAGTTGCATCTATGTCATCATCAATGAAATAAAGTTCTGCGAGTTTGAGATATGTCTCTCTATCAGCATGTCCATATTCAACCGCTTTTTTATAGTTTGTGATCGCAACATCGTCTCTACCTTGTGCGGTCTGAAGTTTTGCAAGACGTGCATAATGAACACCAACTTCTGGGTCAGTTTGAATATATGTTTGAGCAAGTTCCAACGCTTCGTCGATTTTACCTGCATTTTGAAAACATTTAAAAAGTTCATCTTGATAGCTTCTATTCTCTGGTTCGGTATCAAGCAGTTTGATCCAGATTTCAGACGCTTTTTCGTGTAATTTCGAACGGGTGTAAAGTTCTGCAAGTTTTTTTTGGGAATTTATGTCTTCAGGGAAGGCAATTGTAATTCGTTTGTAGATATCAATTGCTTCATCAATTTGGTCTTTCTTTTCGAATTCTTGTGCCATTTTAATGAATTCTTGTGCTACTTCTTGTTTTGCTTCATTGTTATTCTCTTGGGCATCAAGTCCTACAACAAAAGCAACTACAGTGCATAACATTAAGATGACTAAAAAGAGAGATGAAATATTTAATTTATTGAGATTATTGCAGTTTTTACTATTTCTTTTACTTCTGTTTTGGATTTTCATCATGATATTCCTCATCTATTTTTTATGTCGTTTTTGGAATTCTGTGTCGGTGAGTCGCCACCCCATTATATCTTTATTCAGTGGACATTTTTCAACTTTTCCTTCTTTAACTAACAAAGAGAGAAGTATACGAGTCGTTGGACTTCTCCAATCATACCTTAACTTAGAATTTGCACTTACTCTTCTTTCAGGTGGTCCTGGCAGTTCAAGACTTTTATAAATAGTGACGTGTTTAATACATTCGTCATTTTTGAGTCGGACTTGATACAACACCTCTAATATTGCTTCTTTTAGATGAGATAATCCTATACTGGCTTGTTCGCGTATTTCTTCATTACCTAACTTGTGTCGTTTTTGGAATTCTGTATCGGTGAGTCGCCACCCTTTTACGTCTTCATTTAGTGGACATTGTTCAACTTTTCCTTCCTCAAGTAGCACTGAGAGAAATATATGAGTCATTATACTTCCCCAATCATACCTTACACTTGTTCTTCTTTCAGGTGTTCCTGGAAGTTCAAGTCTTTTGTAAACAGTAGCTCGTTTAAGACATTCGTCATTGTTGAGTCTGGCTTGATACAACACCTCTAATATTGCTTCTTTTAGATGAGATAATCCTATACTGGCTTGTTCGCGTATTTCTTCATTCATTGTGTATTGCTTTCTTTATCCAGAGCGACTAAATCCCACAATAGCACCGTGCCATCATTACTTCCGCTCGCGAGTATCTTGCCATCAGGACTAAACGTAATACTGTATACATTACGATAATGACCAGTAAGGATTTGAGGTGGATTATCTGTGAATACCTCCCAGAGACGTATAGTATTATCATCACTTCCACTTGCAAGAGTTTGACCATCAGGACTGAATGCAATGCTGCGTACCCATCCGGTATGTCCTGTGAACGTATGAAGGTATTCTCCTGTCTGCGGATGCCACAGTCGTATCGTTCCATCGGCACTACCACTTGCTAATATGCGACCATCCGGATTGAATGTTACAGTCAATATATCCGCTGAATGCCCTATAAGAGTGTGTAGTTGAATTCCAGTTTCCGTATTCCAAATATGGATGGACCTTTCATTTCTACCACTGCCACTTGCCAATGTTTTTCCATCTGGACTGAAGGCAACAGCATTGACCCAATCGGTATGTCCTAAAAGAGATTTGAGCATTTCACCGTCCTCAGTATCCCACAGAATTATAGTGTTGTCACCACTGCCACTTGCGAGGATTTGTCCATCTGGACTGTATGCAATGCAATTAATCCAATTGGAATGTCCAATAAGAGTATCAAGAATTTTGGTTTCATTAAAATCCCACAGAATTATAGCATTATCACGACCACCACTGGCAAGTATTTTACCGTCAGGACTAAACGCTACTGTGCCTACATAATGTGTATAACCAATGAGAGAGTGCAGTTGTTGTCCTGTACTTGTATCCCATAGGCGGACGGTGTTGTCTTTACTGCTACTTGCTAATATTTTACCATCAGGACTGAATACCACACTATACACCACGTCTGGATGCTCAGCAAGGAAACGCAATGGTTTTCCTGTTTTCGCATCCCAAAGACGTATGGTCCCATCCAATCCCTCACTGACGATCATCTGTCCATTAGGACTGAACATAACATTTTCTACATTATCTGTATGACCGATGAGGGTATGAAGCAGCTTACCTGAATTTGTTTCCCATATATTGATGTTATTATCATCACTACCACTGACAATCATCTTTCCATTTGGACTGAATGCTATACTACGAACCCAATCCGTGTGACTAGAGAAAGTGTTTACAGATTCTTGTGTGTTTGAATTCCACAGAGTAACATTCATATCTTGTCCACCACTTGCGAGAGTTTTTCCATCTGGACTGAATACTACGTCATTGACCGGAGCACTTGTGCGGTTAATGAGAGTGAAATTGATATAATTAGTACCTGATTTTATTGTCCATAAACGTATGGTTTCATCCTCACTTCCACTTGCAAGTAATTTGCCATCTGGACTGAACGCCACACTATTGACCACATCAGTATGTCCAGTAAAAATCTGATATTGTTTACCTGTCTTTGTATCCCATACCCGGACAGATTTATCCTCACTTCCACTTGCAAGTAATTTGCCATCTGGACTGAATGCCACACTATAAATGGAACTATTATGTCCAGTTAAAGTATGAAGTAGTTCGCCACTATCTACCTCCCATAGACAGATAGTCTTGTCAAAACTACTACTTGCTAAGAACTTACCATTTGGACTATAACTGACACTCAAGACAGCATCTGAATGTCCAGTCAGCAGTTTTAGTGCTTTGCCGGTATTGACATCATATATCCAAATCCCTTTACTACTGCCAACAGCAAGGTGTGTACCATCGGGAGAATAATCTATCTCAGTACTCCAACCATTGCCAAGACGCATTACCGCCCCTTCGGGTAAAGGTAGGAGTGGGGATTGAGCCAAACTGGATGGTAAAAATCCAATTATCGTGAATAAGATAACAAAATTCAAAGACAACTTGATTTTCATTGTGAATTTTTACTTCTGTTCAGTGGTCTTTTCTTTTAGTTCCGCAATTTGGTCGCGTAATGAAGCAGCAAGCTCAAACTCCAAGTCTATTGCAGCTTTATGCATCTGACGCGTTAAATCATCAATTGTTGCTACTATATATTGTTCGTTTGCTTCTTCAATCATTGGTACTGGCTTTATATCTTCTGGTTTCTTGGTAACATATTCCTCATTAGATTCAGAAATAAGTTGTTCAATTGCTTTCTGAATCGTTGCGGGTGTAATATTGTTTTCCTCATTGTATTTTAATTGTATATCACGTCTTCGTTGAGTCTCAGCGATTGCGTCTGCCATTGCATCTGTGATTGTGTCACCGTATAGCAGGACTTCACCGTCAACATTTCGAGCTGCACGTCCGGATGTTTGCACTAACGAGGTTACTGATCGAAGGAAACCTGGACGGTCTGCGTCAAGGATAGCAACGAGTGAAACTTCAGGTAGATCAAGTCCTTCACGAAGTAGATTGATACCGATGAGTACATCAAATTCCCCCTCTCGAAGTTGCCGCAAGATTCTTGCACGGTCAAATATATCTATTTCAGAATGCATATAGTTTGCTCGGATACCTGCCTCTATAAAATACTCGCTTAAGTCCTCTGCCATCCGTTTTGTAAGTGTTGTCACGAGTACGCGCTGTTTCTGTTTTACTCGTTCGCGTATTTTTCCTATAAGGTGGTCAATTTGCCCGCGGACGGGATGGACAGATATTTGTGGGTCAATCAATCCTGTAGGACGTATAATCTGCTCAACAATTTGTCCGCCACCTTTTTCTTCTATCTCATACTTACCAGGAGTAGCGGAAACAAAGATGACTTGATCAATGTACGCTGCTACTTCTTCAAACTGTAGTGGTCGATTATCTAATGCTGAAGGTAAACGGAATCCGTATTCTACCAATGTCAGTTTTCTTGAACGGTCACCACGATACATTCCTTTCAGTTGTGGAACTGTCACGTGTGATTCGTCAATGAATAATAGAAAGTCCTCAGGAAAATAGTTTAGTAGACAGTAAGGTGGTTCGCCGGGTTGCAAACCAGAAAGGTGGCGTGAATAATTTTCAATACCTGAACAGTACCCTACCTCTCGGAGCATCTCTAAATCAAAACGTGTTCGTTGTTCAATTCGTTGTGCTTCTAACAGTTTATTTTCTTTTTCAAAAGTAGCTATTTGTTCATGTAGTTCAAGTTCAATGTTTATGAGTGCTTCTTCAAAAATATCTGCATCCGTCATAAAGTGTTTTGCGGGGAATATTTCAAGTGTATCCTGTTTTCCTAATATCTCACCAGTAGTAGTGTCAATTTCACATATTCTATCCACTTCGTCACCAAACAACTCAATACGAAATGCACTTTCGCTGTAGGCTGGAAACACCTCAATCACATCCCCTCGTACACGGAACGTGCCTTGCCAAAAATCAACATCGTTTCGGACGTATTGTATATCTACCAATTCCCTGAGGAATTCATCTCTTCTGATGATTTTACCTATTTCTAAGTCAATTTTTTGTCCTTCAAATTCGCGTGGTGAACCGAGTCCGTATATACATGAAACACTTGCAACAATAATAACATCGCGCCGAGACATTAAGGATGCTGTTGATGCAAGCCGCATCCGAGTAATTTCTTCGTTAATACGGACATCCTTTTCAATGAAGGTATCAGTTGATGGGATATATGCCTCTGGTTGGTAATATTCATAATCACTGACAAAATAGTGAACAGCGTTGTGAGGGAAAAAGGTTTTGAACTCATTGTAAAGTTGTGCTGAAAGGGTTTTGTTTGGGGAAATGACGAGGGTTGGACGTTGAACATTCTGGATCAAATTTGCCATAGTGTATGTTTTACCAGAACCAGTGACACCCAGAAGTGTTTGAGCTTTATCACCGCGTAGGATACCATTTGTCAACTTTTCAATTGCTTGCGGTTGGTCGCCTTGTGGATCAAAATCGGAGACTAATTCAAATGGTTCTGATGGTATCTCAGGATTTACATTAATAGGCGAGATTGATGGACGTACATCAAGTTGCTCTCTCATATTCTACCTTATATATAAATTTATAGAGTTTTCAGTGGTTGGTAAATGATCTAAATGCTAATGGTATTGTATGAGTAGTATAGCATGTTTTGAGGAGAATGTATAGGTAAAGTATTAGTATGATGTGGGGCAAATGTGATTATGATATATAATTGAAATAATTAGACAGAATAGTGTCCAATTAATTCTATAATTCACCATGCTTTCATTCCGAAAGATTCAGAGTTTTCAGAGTCAGAGGGAAAATTGCACAAATTTGTCATGTGCTATAAACCTATATTCTATATGGGTTAGAAGGGTATTTATGACTTATTTAGTCAAGAATGACTCTGAAAATTCGGATTATTTTACCAAACACAGTGATAACGAATTTTAGGATGTGGATTCAACCAATTTCAAATGCAATTTATTGCGAATTCACGTTCCAAAACCTATATCATACCTATCTCATAATAATTGCAATTATAGTTAATGTTGGTCACAGATTTTGGTAGGTTCTTGTCCTTTGATGAAAGGTTCATTGCTTATGTTTTCTGGTGGGCATGTATCTTTATTTTTAAGTAGACCTGTGGTTTTATCAATTTCCCAGAATTCTATTCCTTCAGGTACAGGAAATGTCTTTTTAGGACCTCTCGCTGCTTCAGCCATGAAGCGTATCCAAATAGGTAATGCAGCTTTTGCGCCTTCTTGATTGTAGTTTTTGCGATTGGAACGTTGTCTATCAAGTCCAACCCAAACACCAACAACAAGATCAGTTGAATAACCAACGAACCAAGCATCTACGTTGTCATTCGTAGTTCCAGTTTTTCCAGCTACCTCCCATCCATTAAAAGCAGGATTTCTTGTTGCGCGTATTCCTGTTCCTTCCGTTATTACACTCTGTAAAAATGAAGTAATTTGGTATGCCACCTTTTCGTCTAATACACGGGTACGTTCAGGTTGTTTATGATAAAGAGGTTTCCCATCAGAATCTACGACATATTCAACATAACTCGGTTCAACCCGAATACCTCGATTGGCAAACACACCATAAGCAGCAGTTAGTTCAGCTACCTTCAAACCAGATGCCCCTAATGTAAGTGCTGGAACGGGTATCATAGGACTATCAATCCCCATTCGTTTTGTTAATTTTACAATACGATTGATACCTTCCCATAGTCCATCTTCATTTTTAGATGTTTCAAGTGCGGCTCGGACAGTTGGAACGTTTATTGATCGTTTTATGACATCTCGAATAGTAAGTGGACCTTTAAAAGTGTTACTGTAGTTGTCTGGATACCACATTGGTTGCCCGGGTGCAGGTATCATTCCCCAGCTTTCATCTACGAGAATTGTTGATGGCGTAACAATGGCAGGTTCCTCCATCAGTGCGGCAAAAACGATCGGTTTAAATGCCGAACCTGGTTGTCTTCGGGCAGGATCACGTTTCGTTCCCAATGTTCGATTAAATTCGTTTTTATTTGGCTTATCTTTAAAATCCTTGTCAGTAATAAAGAAATCTCTACCACCAACCATTGCTTTTACTTGTCCGGTTTGCGGTTCAAATGCGATAAGAGCAGCCTGTAGATAATTAGTTATAGGGTGTATACCGTTTATATTTTCTTTATTGGTATCGTAATTTGGTAAGTGCTTTCCCCATATTCTATCCATATATCGCAAGTGGTCACCAATTGCATTTACGCCTACTGTTTGCATTGACATATCAATAGTGGTGTAGACCTTCAAACCTTCTTTATATAAACTTTCTTTTAAATCCGGTATTTTTTCAAGTTCTGACTTGATGTGACGTATAAAGTGTCCTGCGGTATACTCTTTTGCTTTGACAGAAGATTCAGATGAATGTTGTACCGTTATGGGTTGATTCCGATTTTCATTATACTCTTTCTCTGTAATGAATCTTTGGTCAAACATTACCCTAAGGACGGTATTACGTCGTCTCCGTGCATTTTCAGGATTCTTAGCAGGAGAATACATGGTAGTTCCCTTTGGAATTGCAGCGAGTAAAGCACATTCATGGTAATCGAGTTCTGATACTTCTTTTCCAAAGAACTCCATAGCAGCTTTTTGAACACCAAATAGTTGCTGGTGGTTGAATCGTCCGAAATCAATATAATTGAGATATCCTTCCAATATTTGATCCTTGGATAGTTGTTTTTCAATCCTGAAGGCGAGTAACATTTCACGAACTTTTCTTTGTAGATTTCGTTCTTTGCCTAAGTAGACGTTCCGTGTGAGTTGTTGTGTTAATGTGCTTGTTGCCCCAATTTCATTTCCAGTTCCAACAAAGTCTTTAATTGCCCCTACCAGTCTCACAACATCTATCCCAGAATGTTGATAAAACCGTCTATCTTCAATTGCAATAAAAGCGTCCTTTAATTTAGTTGGCATATCTACAAGTCGGATTATTTTACGTTTAGTCCGTGTGTCATCTTCGGTAGGTTCAGCGATTAATTCCGGTTCAAGATAAAAACTGCGGATAGTATTACCAGAATCGTCGTGCATGAGTATTATCTTTCCACTATTTACTGTAAGATAAATCCGTTTTACTAAGGACTCATCTTCCGTATATGGATAATCAAAATGTCTTGTAAACAGTTCAATAGAACCATTTTGTTTTCCTGTTTCTCCTCTCAATTGCACCAAGTATTGACCAGGATCGTTTATGCCTTTGTTTCCGGGTAAGACTTTTTCGTATTCCAGTCGTTCCAATTTATCAATTAAAAAGACTGTTGTATCCTGTAGTTGCACTTCACAAATTGACGAGTATACCTCAAGATTTTGTCGCCAAGTCTGTGTATCCTGTTTGTATTCTAATTTTTGAAGATCGAGGGAGGCAACATCTTCCCAACACCCAAACATAAATCCACCTGCAACACCTATACCAAAACAGATGACAAAAAAGAGCATGATGCAAGCAACAAGGATGAGACTGATGATGACTTGTAAGGTATGTGAAAGGAAACGTAGCATGTTTTATCCTAATGAAGTATATTAAACGTTATTCATTGTGATGTGAATATTATGGTGTTCGATCTAATTCCGCTTTTCTGACCCGTTTTATAGTGCATCCTATTGCGCGGGTCTTTTTCTGTTTTTCTGGTATAATTTTTCCATCTAATACCAGATCCAAAACTGGTCTAAGATACTGTTTTTTAGGTTTCTCACGACTATCGTCAATTGCTCCTCTATAGAGGAGTATGTTTTCGTTATTTAATACAAATACTTCAGGTGTTCTACGTGCATTAAAATAGTCTGCGATATTGTTTTTTGGGTCTAACAGAATAGGGAATTCAAGTTTATGTTTCTCCCTATACTGTTTGATTTCTTCAAGTGTTTCATGTTTGTTAGAATGGATTCCAACTAACTGAACATCTTTCTCTTTGTAATCCTTGAATAATGTATTAATGCGTTCAATATAATCATCAACCACTGGACATTTTGTTGCAAGAAATATCAGAACAATAACCTTTTTTTCTTCTTTAAGTTTCTTCAGAGAACGACTTTTGTCATCTGTGTCTTTTAAACTCCACTCTTTGACTTTTTCATCAATCTTGACTGATTCTTCTGTCTTCTGCTCTGCGACAACTACAAAAAAGGAACATAGGAAAATAACAATTCCATGTATGAATAATTTCCTCATTTATGTCACTCCTTTATGTTAAAACGATTCAAACTAAATTTCGTTTATAATGCAGTTGGACTCAATAGAAACTTATACTGAGGTTATGTTGGATGAAAGAAAATCGGTCAGTTCATGCAGATGGTTAAGTTGGACATCTACAAAGGACAGGTCTGGACATTCTTTCGTCTGATTTCCTACCATCCATGCGGTCCACATTCCAACATTCTTTGCGCCTACCATGTCTGCTTTATAGCTATCACCGACATAGATTGCTTCTGCTGGTGCTACATCCAATTCCGACAAAGCTGCTTCAAATATTTTTGGATCAGGTTTTGCTACACCAAAAGCAGTGGAATCTATGATAACATCCATTAATGGTGTAAGTTGGTATTCATCACACCATCCGCTTGTATTGCCGAAATTATTGCTGATTACACCGAGTTTATATGTTCCGTGAAGTGTTTTGAGCCATTCGGAGTTCTTTGAGAGACTCTCGGACACTCCTTTGCAAAACCACTCAACATATTCATCTTTCAATTCTTCACTTAAATCAAGTCTGGCAAATACTCCTGTTCCGATAGCATCTACAGTTTCTCTTAGTGTGCATTCTGCTGCAGCACTATTTGCTACTGCTCCGATAGGCAACATTGAGCCTTCTTGATATGACCAATCAACTGCGGTATCACCAAATGCAAATTCTGAGATTGTTGCTTTATCCGCAACGTCAAAAGCCTCGCGAGTGATTGCAGGATGGTGTTTATTTATAAACTGATATGTGCGTTCTAACCAATGTATTCCGTTTCCATCTAAAGTTCCACCAAAATCAAAGATTAATGCTTGAATCATGTTGATTCTTACTTCCTTTAAAATATTTTACTATATGGTATCTTGTATTATGATTCTTGTTGTTAAATCAGTGTGTCGATTGGATTCAACACAGAAACCTAATAAGATTGTATCTGATCAATCAATTACCATCTTTAGATTTCCTCGCTTAAATCCAATCCACCTGTTTTCTGACTTAATATTGTCATTATTGATTTCACGACTTCGTCTACTTTTATTTCCTGCATACACAAATACGGTTGATCCTGTCGGTGGCAGGTACGTTTGTAACAAGGTCTACACGACACAGTTTTTTCAATGACGGTATGTCCTTTACCGTAAGGTTTGTGTCGTACTGGATCTGTTGGACCGAAAAGTGCGACCGTGGGAGTTCCAACAGATGCAGCAATATGCATAGGACCACTATCACAGGTTAGACATACATCACAACGTTCCAATAATGCGCCAAGTTGCATCAGATCTGTTTTCCCGACAAGATTAATGGTTGAATCTGATAATTCCAATTGTTCTACAAAATTAAGTTCATCAGTTGAACCTATTAAAACAATTTTGATTTCTGGTGTAGAATCTGATATATATTTGATTACATCTGCCATATTCTTAACATTCCACTGTTTTGAACGCCATGTTGTCCCCAAATTCACAACGATCAACCGATCTTCTGTAGATACACCTTCTTTTTTTAGTAAGTCAAAGAGTGATTCTCGGTTCTCATCTGTATGCCAATATTCTAAATATGATGTTGTTTTGTATTGCTTATCGGTATTAGTTTTTGTCTTAGGATCAATATATTTTTTTAGAAGTTGTATCACTTGTAGATATCTATCTACTTCGTGTATATTGATATTATCTTTGGACGAAGAGGTAAGAAATAGTTTGCGTCCTTTATAGTTTGAACCAACACGAATCGGTATCCGGGCAATGAATGGCAATAGAACGTTCCTGAATGAGGAAGGATGTAGTATAACAGCAATGTCAAATTGATTTTCTCGTATGCGACGGTATAATTCCATAAAAGAACGGTTAGTGTCATCCGTTTTTCTATCAAGAATATAGTTGTCAACATACGGGTTTGATTTCATCAGATCGGCAACAAGTGGTCGCAGAAGAAAAGTCAGGCTTGAATTTGGGTATGCCTGCTTTAGCGCGCGCAGTGCTGGCGTGAGAAGGACCATGTCACCGATCCATGCCCCTGTATGACACACGAGAATCTTAGTCATCAAAAAAAGAAAGGATTCGACCAGGCTTTCTTACCAGTTACATCGGTTACTTCAATACGAACATATTTTGTATGTGCGGGGACAGAATAAGATGCTTCAGTCAGGAGTGTTCCATTTGATGCTACGAAACGTCTACCACGACTACGTTCTGCTTTAAATACGATTGATTGTGCTTCTGAACACTTGACAGAAATCTGGTTGTCTTGAAGGTCTATGTCAATGATTTCTGGTCCAAGAGTTGAATAAAACGCACCGGTTCGGAGAGATTCCATGATGTTATCAAGAGTCAATTCTTCAGCTTTTACCATTATCCACCCGTGGAAACAGTCATGTTCCGTACCGTGTGAATCATCGGAAGCAATACCGAGTACAGGTCCACCTTTATCCAACAGATCATCCCACGATTGTTCCGAAAATCCTTTGCCAATTCCCATACAGGTATCGTTATAGACTTCAATTGCGAAATAATTGCGCAATGGTAGGTAATCAGTAATCGTATGTCCACACCAATAGGGGTGACATAAAACCGCTTCACCACCTTGTTCTTTGATGTCATCAAGAACTGCATTCGGATGCATCTTCGAACAATTCACGGGCGTATGAATATTTATAGCTACAAAGTGGTATACCGGTCCTCCATAAGGATTTGATGGGTGTACTTCGCTTCCCGATATCGCCAGAAAGTCAGATGAACTATATGCACTCACATCGTTAACCTTTCGGTGATCTGTTAGCACAAGGAAATCGTATCCCGCATCTTGATAGGCTGAGAAACGATCAGCGATAGGGAGTTTTCCATCGGATTCTGTACTGTGGCTATGTGTATTACCTCGATACCATTTTCCTGATTGACGAAAAGGGTTATTACTGAACATTGTTGCCTCCTTGAAGATTCTGTAATTTCTGGTTAATTAAAGATGATACATAGTTGTTTCTAACATATATATCTACGTGTAAACACCGCATGACAATACATAATTTTAGCACGTTCCCAACCCTCTTGTCAATGTCTACTACCATGTTGAGTTCCTAAGTATTACCTTACCTACATTAACGTTTGTGATAAAATGCATCAGAAAAACCGAAAACTAAATAATCCTGATGCCTTTGTGTGTGATGACCAAAGACCTGCAATTGTCGCGTAGTTATCTTGCAGGGGGTTCCTATTCTGATTACTTACTGCCTGAATCACAAATTACGCGATTCAGAAATTCCTCCATTCCATCCGTATGTGCGAGGTTTCCTCGTCCGCATATTTATGACAAAACGGGCGGGGAAACCCCGCACATACGAGGGATAACCTCTTCCGCGCCTTCAGCGACTTCCGCGATTCTGACAATACTCTGTATGTGCGAGGTCTCCTCACCCGATCTTTTGTCAGAATCGCTTGTTCGCTGAACCAAGATACACTGGATTACAGGAAAACAGATTTGTATACAAATGTTACTTTTCAAAAGGTAACATTTCATCCTTTACAACCGAATCTATAAACAACTCACAACGATGAATTCAGAGAATAATGCTTGACAGAATCTTGAATATAAAGTAACTTTCATTATAGAATTTTCATATCCATGTTATATATATAAAAATAAATTGAACAAAATATGCAAATTGGACAAATCTTTGTAATGGTCTAAGGTATTGGTAAACATATATATTATGGAATGGTTGATAATTTACTGATGTCTTAGCAAATTTCATCGTATTAGACTGAATTACTGAGAGGAATAGAATGACTGGCGGGAATTATTTTGTCGAATGTTTGAAAGCACAAGATGTTGAGGTGATATTTGGTCTACCGGGTAATCACCTTGATACAGTTTATGAGGGATTGTATAACAACCGGGAAAATATTCGGCACTATGTAACTCGGCATGAAGGTGGAACTGCTTTTATGGCGGATGGGTATGCGCGTGCAACCGGTGATGTCGGTGTCTGTATGACAGTGCCAGGACCGGGTGCTAATAATGCTTCCATTGGGATTTGTGAGGCATATACAGCGTGTTCACCAGTGCTTTGGATTACAGGACAAAACCCGTCATACATGGCGCAGAAAGACCCAAAGAAGAGTTTTCACGGGTTGGACCAAAAAGCAGCATTTGCCCCGATGACAAAACATATTGAAATTGTGCACAGAGTTGATCAGATTCCAGGTGCAGTTAATCGTGCTTTCAGGTCACTTCGGTCTGGGCGTCCAGGACCAGTACTGATGGAATTAGCAACCGATGCTTTGCAAGCTGAAATGGATCTACCGATTCCACCGAAAAATAACGGAGTTCAAACGATGGCATGTTCTGAGGATATAGATGCAGCAGTTGCCTTAATAAGCGAATCAGAACGTCCGTTGATTATTTCTGGAGGAGGAATTAATCATACACGTGCATCTGAAGAAATAATGCAATTTGCACAAATACTTGATGCACCAATCGTGATGACAGGTATGGGTAAAGGTTCAGTACCAGAAGATTCACCATATTCTATCGGCTTATTCCGAGATGGAGTAGCACAAGCAGCGATGAAAGCCTCGGACCTGATAATTGCTATCGGCACACGATTTACTTATCGTGACACTGGGAGTTGGTCATTGCAGATACCACAACCTTTATTACATATTGAAGCAGATGTTGATGAAATTCACAAAGAATATCCTGCTACCGTTGGAATTGGTGCAAATCCGAAATTAGTTCTACAACAGTTGAATGATGCTATTAGTAGTGAACAACTCAAAAGTTCTTGGGGTGAAGGATTACAACAACTCAGGAGTCAATTTATATCAATTGAACCGCCACGAATCCTGAAAGAGATGCGTGATGTCCTGCCGCGGGATGCTATTCTTTCAGTTGATGTAAACGTTACAGGATATGGTGCACTTTCCCATTTCCCAACATATTCCGCAGGAAGTTATATTTTTTCTGGTATATCAGTTGCGATGGGAATTGGGTTGACAGCAGCTATCGGCGCGCAAGTTGCGTATCCAGATCGAAAGGTTGTTGCACTCAGTGGGGATGGTGGATTTTTAATGACAAGTCCTGATCTTGCAACTGCCGTGATGTATGATCTGCCTGTTGTTACGCTTGTTATGAATGATAATCAGTATACCTCAATTGAACGTGGACAGTTACGACGTTTTGGTAAACGTATCGGTGTAGAATTAGTGAATCCAGATTTTGTTCAGTTTGCAGAGTCATTTGGAGCAATCGGTTTACGTGTAGAAGATATGGATGATTTTAGACCAATGTTGGAGAAGGCACTTGCTTTGGACAAGACAGTAGTATTAGAAGTAATTAAATAGAGATATTATAGTGATACCAAATATCAGTGCACACGCTACGGTAGGTTCGGTTAGAAAACCGAACCTACCGTAGCATGTAAATAATTATGGATTCTACTATAAAACAGCATAGTTCTGTTCATCATATTTGGAATATTATTTTTTATTATGTTAGATAGGAGATTTTAATGAGAAAAAAGATAGGTGTTCTCACTGGCGGGGGCGATACAAGTGCGCTCAATGCTACGCTCAAAGGTATTGCCTTAAAGTCCGAAGAACTCGGTTTTGAACTTATCGGTTTCATGGAAGGGTGGAGAGGAGTCTTGGAAGGTGGACGATACCTAACCCTGACACCAGATATGATTGATGAGAATCATGGTGGTACCATACTGAAGAGTTCTCGGACAAACCTCATCGCTATGGACAAGTTAGACGAAGCAATTGAGAACCTAAAAAAATTGAATATCAGCGGACTTATACCTATCGGAGGTGATGATACCCTTACGGTTGGATCAACACTTTCAGAGCAATTTACGACAGTATTCGTTACAAAAACGATTGACAACGATGTGGGAATGAATCCTCCTGAAGGCGATGCCGTTGATTATTCAAAAATGGTCAACTATTTCTGTCCCGGTTTCCCAACTGCTGCAAGTAGAGTAATTAATGCTGTCAGTGACTTACGAACAACGACATATTCTCACGACCGCATAATCGTTGTAGAAGCAATGGGGAGAGATGCTGGATGGCTCACACTCTCCGCTGCCTACGGATTGGCAGACCTTATCGTCGTACCAGAAGTGCCGTATCAACCCGATAGGTTGGCTGAAGCAATACGAGAAAAACATGCACTACAAGGCAATGTTATCGTCGTTGTTTCTGAGGGAATACGGAATGACGATGGAGAATTAATGATTACTTCACAGGCTGAACTTGATGCCTTTGGACACACGAAGCCAGGTGGGTGTTCTGAAATTATCGTGGAAGCGATGAAGAAACGACTCACTGATATACCCAGTTCAGCCTTACGGGCTTTGATTCTTGGATATATGCAAAGATGTGGTAGTCCGATAGAATTGGATAGAGATACTGCTATCAGTGCAGGATCCCTTGCTGTCCGCTCACTTGCAGATGGAATGGTAAATGGGGTAGCAACAATCACGCGGACGGATGCAGGCATTGAGCCTATAATGTTACCAATTGAACAAGTATTGAAACGAGATGATACCGGACACGTCATAAGACGCAGTCTCGACCCTCGATTTTATGATGCAGATAGATACCATCTATCACCAGAAGGGGCAGGTTATTTCCGTCCTCTCTTTGGTGACCTTCCTCGACGGAGAAGATCATTGGAAGAACGTGACATTGATATTGGTATAATAGATTAGAAAATCAATTGATATGATGTAGGTTGGGTTCGTCTATATATCTCAACCTACAATACCTACAAAGGCAGCGATATTGGAATTCCAGATTCAGATGAACGATAGGTAGCCTCTGCCAATTCTATGCCATCTCTGCCTATCTGTCCATGTGTGGTTGGTTCTGCTTCACCAGCAATACATTGTAGCCAATGATCAATGCTTGCCCCTTTTGCTGCTATTCCCCAATAGCGTTGATTCCGTTGTGCTTCTGGTATATTGCGATAGGAGTTATCATCAGGTATAGGTGCAGTAAATTCCTCTGCTGATTCCATATCGTGTGTTTTCCAACGCAAACCGTGTCTTCCTAAAGTTGCTGAGCCATTACTTGTGACAAGACCGCTGCCACTATGTCCGACTTGTGCTGCCCAACTCTTTATCATCATACCAATGCCCCCATTTTTGAAATGAACGGTCAACACTGCATTGTTCTCCACTGCTTCCTCAGCAGGAGGGTATGTGCCACCAAGTGGAACATGACTCGCATAACCGTAGACTGAAGTAGCGGGTCCAAATAACCACAACCACAAGTCCAAATGATGGATTGCTTGCTCTACCAACATACCACCCGATTCCTCCTTGACAAACAGCCATGGGTGACGTTCGGGTGAAAAGTATCCGATCTGATTATTATATGCCATCTGCAGAGTACCGAGAGTACCATCATCCAACAACGATTTCAATTTCATATATCCCGGATCAAACCGCATCATATAGGCGACCATCAAGAGAACACCAGCATCTTCTGCTGCGGCAACCATTTCGTCACCCTCTGCAACGTTACAACACATCGGTTTTTCCATGAGAATATGTTTCCCAGCATCTGCAGCTGCAAGGGTTATTTCAAGATGTGGACGTGGATGTACACAAACATCAACTGCATCTATGTCATTCCTATCCAAAAGTGCGTGATAGTCTGTGTAAGCATCTGCACCAAAACGTTCTGCTTGTTCGTTTGCTGATGCCTCGTTTATGTCAGCGATTGCGACAATGTCTGCGCGTCTTGTCGGTTCTTGGTAGTATGGGGAGTGGAGATTACGAAAGATGCCACCACATCCGATAATACCGACTCTAATTCTATCCATTCTGTTCCTTTCTGCTTATTGTTGGTAAATGTAAGGATTAACTACTCCAAATATAAACTACCAAGAGTAAATATCAGCGCGTATTTAGGTCTTGCAATCTTTTGAAAGGAATACTACCGTCGCTATACAACAGCATAACCTGATCAATAAATTCGTATTTTACATTTGAAGATAAACGAAGTTTGTTCGGATAGATAATATAATATGCGACGCTTTCCGCCCAATCCTCATTTGGGTTTTTTGCGTATGCATAATCTGTAACAAATTCTTTTCGTTCTTTTGTCTTTGTCCACCCAAACCTATTATTTCGGTCTTTACGCCATCCTCCAAATTCAGACCATTCCTTTCTGAGTTTCCCATTTAGTGCATACTCCCATAAGAAATGTGCTTTTTCATGCAGAATAACACGTTGAAATTCCTTTTGATTCTTTATTTTGAAAGTCCGTTTGGTATATTCAACGCAATCTGCAACGATCCATGCTGAACCTGCATAAGGTGCTTTCTGGCTACAAAGCAGATATTTTAATTTCGGTATTTTGTGCATTCCTATAGGGAATTTTTCATAAATTGACATTAGCATCATCAGTTCTTGATTTGTAAATTGTGATATTTTCACTTCTCCTATATACTTCCGTAATTTCTGTCTAATTTTTTCGGTTTCTGGTGTATCCGTAAGAACCAAACTGAGACCATACATTTCTTTCAAAACAAGTTCTATTGCATATCTGTCTGTCCCATCTTTGAGTATAAGTTTCACTGCGTCAATCTTTGTCCAATTTTCAGTTATGACTTGCGCGACAGCTCGGAAAAGTTGTTTGTTGTATAGGAATTCATCTTGAGTATTATTTGTTAATGATTCTCCATTTGAAAACACGTCACTACTGATAGTAATATGTTTTATGTTTTCCACAGTTTCTATCATTATATCATTTTGATTAGCTTCTTTACTTATCTTCCATATAGAAGCCGGTATCGTTTGTGTTATATCAGAAGATTGTTGATATATTGATTCATAAGTGTTTAACAGCATCTTTGCTTGTTCTTCAGTCCAAGTAGTTTCTACATTTACAGAATACTTTTGTTGTAACTGTGAAAATAGAGTTTTCCTCGGATTTTGTATAAGCAACACATAACAACTTGATTGAACAATTAGAATTAAAAGGACAATTGCATGTTTAATAGTTCGGATCATTTTTCTTCTCTCTGTTGGCTTACTTTTAAAATTGGTGGTTCATCATCACACTCAAAGAGTGCTAATGTCTCTGCGATAATCGCGTGTTGTAATACTGGATTGTTCGGTTCACCAAGAGGGTACCCCAAATTATATGGCACAAGTAAAGCACGTGGTGGTTTCACTTTCTTCGTAATGTCTTCTAATAATGTTATTGAAACTGTTGATATTCCAACTTCTTCAATAGCACGTTGTATCAATCCTACAGACTGATTACACATTGGTCAGACAGGGGTTAAGAAGACAACATCAACACTATCCGCTTTGAGTATCTGTGCAACTTCTGGTGCAGTATTTTTTATGAGTGCCATCGGTTTTGTAATTGAACCCATAAAACTAAAGTGTCTATGGTTTAGGGAACCGATTTTACCTTCTGCTTCCAACTCCCTGAATCTATCAAGTGGAAACGCAAGATTCGGATCAGTTTCAATACCCTGTTCATCATAAGCCGAACTTTTATGTCCACCTTTTAGTTTATCTGTTTGAATTGAATTTGGGATCTCTCGGTATGAACAATCATTCAGTTCAAAAGGATTCTGTCCATCAAGAAAAAAACCTGCTGTCGTGATTAGAGCAACTTTGCATTCATTCAACGGTATACGTAGCGGGGTGTGCGGTGTCGTATTGTATTGCTTTCCGGGATAAAACCTCATAAAGAATCTGATTAAAGGGTTAAGTTCGCGCAAAAATGGCATACCCATATCAGATTACCCGTTAGCAAAGATCAGTCTTTTTCTGTTTTGACACGGAAGATTGATCGTCTGTCCAGTTATACTACTTTCAATTGTAGCAAAACCGATTTCATTGACTGCTGTATAATCATCCCTTGAACAATCGGGAGGAGATCCCCCATCAAGATAGTCGGTTATCTGTTTATACGCAACCTTAAACGGACTCGCGTTTTCAGGAAGATCAAGTGTAGCATTATCAACCAACTTACCACCTTTATGAACAGTTGTACTGCTATAGAATCCTGTCTGAACAATTCCATCGCTGCCAAGAATGTCTACGGAAAATCCACCTCTAACACCATGTTTTCCAACATGAAATCCGATAACACCGCTTTCAAAGTGGATTGTTGAACCTACGATTGCTGGTTCATATTCGTAAGGTTCTGGGACATCACCACTACCCTCAACAAATCCTGTAACTGAAATAGGATCGTATCCAGCGAATTGGCAAATCATATCTGTAGTGTGTATTGAAAATGAAAGGATACCTCCACCACAATACCCAATGACACTCTGTACCTCACCGATTAGTCCATCCTTTATTAACTTTTGAAGTCTGATAAGATGCGGTCCCCAATGTCTCGTATAGTCTACAACAATTGGAATACCTTTGGCATCTGCACCTGCGGTCATAGTGTCTACTTCTTCAAGTGAACATCCAGCAGGTTTTTCAAGAAAGATTGCTTTGATGTCTGCTCGCAAGACATTTTGCATTACCTGAAAATGATGAGGACCACGCACACAGACTGCGACTATATCCAACTTTTCACTTTCAAGCATTTGTGTATCAGATTCGTAGTAATTGATGGAATTATCTGGGAATCCAGGTCCCCAAGTGCTTTTAAAGTCTGCTTGCCGTTCTGGTGACATATCTGCTACAGCGACCAATTGGGTGGTGTCACATAGACGAATACCACCTGCATGGCAGTAGGGATAAGCATCATCTGGTGTTGAATATCTGGAAGCGATGCTGCCTAAACCGATTATACCGACACGATACATTAGTATTACTCCTTATTTCAATGATTGGCAAAAAGCATAGCATATATATGTGAAATTGGCAAGGGAATAGTAGGGTTAACCCTGTTTACATTTTATAAGGTATTGACACATGAACAATTTCATGTTATATTTATATGAAAGTATGCGTTTGCAATATAAACTGACAAACATTATCCGTATGTATGTTACAAATTGCAAATTATAGAGATTTGGATATAATGAATAACCTACCATCCAAGATATGGCAATATCAAGACCCAGATATAGAATTGAGTCTTACCTTCGCGGCTGAACTCAATATCCCATCCCTAATTGCGCGTCTTATTGTAAATCGCGGCATAAAATCCGTTGATGAGGCGAAAACTTATTTATATCCGACGTACGCTGACCTTCATTCTCCATTTAAAATGGCAGATATGGAGAAAGCAGTTGAACGCATTCAACAAGCAATAAGAATAGGTGAGAAAATATGCATTTATGGGGATTATGATGCTGACGGTACAACATCTACAGCACTATTGGTAAATGCATTTCGTCATATTGATTATCCTGTAGAATACTACATTCCGCATCGCTATGATGAAGGTTATGGTCTCAATATGGATGCAATAAAAGAGATTGCATCCAATGGATGTACTTTGATGATCACTGTTGATTGTGGTATTACTTCCATCAATGAGGTTAAACTGGCAAATGACTTGAGTATGGATGTAATCCTTACCGATCACCATCAACCTCCAGAAACTGATCCGCCTCCTGCTTATGCTATCATTTCTCCTAAAGTTGCTGGGAATGAATATCCGTATCCTGAATTGGCAGGTGTAGGATTAGCATTCAAATTAGCACAGGGTTTGATTGACGATAAGACATTTTTGACATCGCTGCTTGATCTCGTCGTGTTAGGTACAGTTGTAGACATTGCACCACTTACTGGTGAAAATCGAACGTTAAGCAGACTTGGTCTGGCAGAAATCAACAAAAAACAACGTATCGGCATACAGAAATTGTGTGAAGTGGCAGGTTACAATGGTAAGCCATTGATGGGACATACTTTATCATTCGTTTTGGGACCTCGTTTAAATGCAGCTGGACGTATGGACACCGCAAAAATAGTTGTTGAACTCCTAACAACTGACTCATCTGATTTTGCAATGAAACTTGCACAGAATTTAGATGCATTTAATCAAGAACGAAAAGACATTGAGAATAAAATACAAGAAAAAGCGATAGAACTTCTCAACAAAGATGATAACTTTGAACAAACTAAGGGATTGGTGGTAGCAAGTAGTTCTTGGGGTGAACACGCTAAAGGTATTGTTGGGATTGTTGCTTCACGTTTGAAGGAGCAGTTTTACCGTCCGGTTTTTGTGCTAACAATTGATGGTGACGAAGCATCAGGTTCGGGTAGAAGTATTGATGGAATGAATCTTGCTGATAGTTTAAACAGTTGTTCCAATCTTCTTATCAAACATGGCGGACATAAGGCTGCAGCAGGAGTCACGCTAAAGACTGAGAATCTCACTAAATTTAAGAACGCCTTCAATAAATTTGCTTGCGAACACCTTACTGAAACTGACTTGATACCTAAACTTGACTTTGATTTTGAAACAAATTTATCATCCCTAACGTTAGAAACTTTAGAACAGTTCAAACTACTTGAACCTTATGGAATGTCAAATCCACCACCTTGTTTTGTTAGTAAAAATTTGACCATTAATACACCCCCGACTTTGATGGGAAAAGATCAGCAACACATATCAATGTCAATCGGTGATGGAACTACATCGCTACGCACAGTTGGATGGCGGAAAGCACAACACATTACAACATTTAAGCGGCAAAACATCTCGTTAGACATAGCGTTCTCACCAGCTATCAATGATTTTCAGGGTAGGAAATCAGTTCAGTTGACTCTTGAAGAATTTCGTGTAAATGACCGAGAACCAAATCTCTTTGTATTTCCACCAATTGATACACCATCTATTGGTAAAGTTGTAGATTATCGTAATCAAAATAAAAAAGACATCCTTTTAGGTTTGCTCAACAAAAACAAAGGTTGTATAATATATGTACAGAACACTCAGAAGATAAACCAATTGCTAACAAGTGTAATTGCTGATAAAGTATCCCTTTTCGGTAGGCATGATGATACAACAACACAAGCAGAGGAGATTGAGTTATTAAAGAAAGTTAAGAATGGTGAATACATAGGAATTGTTTCTTCCGACAAGTTTTCTGAGACTGCATTAGAATCTGTTCCAGTAATCAATCATGTTGTATTTTGCCACCTCTCGGTTCAATCAGATATATTTTTTACCCGATGTAAACCAATAGCTTATACACAAAATTCTACTTTAATTCATCTTTTATACAACACAGAATCTGATGTGCAGCTGTTGCGAGAATGTATAGATAATATGTATCCTGATAGAGATTCACTCGCATTGTTTTACAAAAAACTGAATGAAAACAAAAACAACAATTTTATAAATCTTGACAGATTAAATGATAGGCTTAAGGATTATTCCGTTGAAGAGATAGACACACGACTAACCATATTTGAAGAATTAGGTTTTATCCAAAGAAAATCAGACAATGAAGGTCAACATATAAAGCTGATACAGCCCGAAAAACAAGATTTAAAAATGTCAAAAACCTATCAGAGATGTGAATGGTTAAAACTGGAAAGTCAGGAGTTTATGAATTTTCAACTTGTAAGTAACAGCAAACAAATCTGGGAGCGCATAATAAATGAGTGTGGAATCCCTAATCAATAAAATTCAGAAGAATATTCCTGAGGAAGAAACCGATTTTGATTTTCTCAGAACCTGTTACAGTTTTGCTGAGAACGCACATAGGAAACAGCTGCGGAAATCCGGTGACCCCTATTTCATGCATTGTGTAAGGACAGCAGAAATACTTGCACAACTGCGTTTAGATATGGATACGATCTGTGCGGGGTTGATGCACGATGTATTAGAAGATACTGGAATTACACGCGATGAGATGCAGCAAAAGTTCGGTGATAACATCGCTTACTTAGTTGAAGGTGTGACAAAAATTGGGAGATATAAATTTAGCGGCGGTCATCGTAAACGACAAGCTGAAACATACAGAAAGTTGTTATTAGCCACCGCTGAAGATATGCGTGTCATCCTGATTAAACTTGCAGACCGTTTACATAATATGGAGACTCTTGATTATTTATCCACTGAACAGCAACAACGGATATCCAAAGAAACTCTGGAAATTTACGCTCCTATCGCTCACCGACTTGGTATATGGTCAATGATGAGTCGTTTAGAAGACTTGTCCTTCAAATACCTCTTTCCTGAAGCATATAGAGAAATCGCTGACCTACTCAACGAAAAACTTGAAGAACGACAAGCATACTGCAAAAAAATGGAAGCTATCATACAGGCTGAGTTTAAAAAGCATGGTATCAGAGCAGTCGTTAGAGGTAGAACCAAACATATTTATAGTATCTACCAGAAAATGCATCAGAAAGGAACTCCATTCAAAGATATATGTGATTTAGTTGGACTACGTGTGCTTGTTGAAGATGATTGGAGTTGCTACAATGCACTTGGGGTATTACATCTACGATGGAGTTATCTACCTGACCGTGTACGCGATTGGATTGGACAACCAAAAAAGAATGGATATCAATCTCTCCATACTACTATTTTAGATGACGGTAAACCGATTGAGATTCAGATTAGAAGCAATGAGATGCATCAGGTTGCCGAAAACGGTATTGCAGCACATTGGAGCTATAAGGAAGGCATTCCAACAACTAAAGAAGCACTATCCATCTATGCAAATTACAAAGAGATGCTTAACGACATTCAGGATACACCTGATGTTCCAGGTAGATTCATTGAATCTATGAAATTGGAACTATTTCAGGATGAAGTCTACGTATTTACCCCGAAAGGTGATATACATGCCCTACCTGTAGGTTCAACTGCGATTGACTTTGCATACAAAATCCATACCGACATTGGTAATACATGTTGTGGTGCAGAAGTTAACAATGCTCTTACACCTATACGAGAACCCCTCCAGAACGGTGACCGTGTGCGTATTTTAACCAACCCTAAAAGCACACCAAGTAGAGGATGGTTGCGTATAGTGAAAACTGCCAACGCACGGAGCAAAATACGACACTGGTTCCGGGATAAAGACAGAGCGGATGCACTTGAACTGGGTAAAACATTCCTCAAGGCAGAACTACAGCTTTCCTATTTGAATGCAAGCGATTATTTGAAATCACCGAAACTTCTTGATATAGCTAAACAACTCGGTCTTGACAGTGTTGACGAACTTTTTATTAGAATTGGGAATGGGAACGAATCTGCTACACAGATCGTAAACCGATTGAAACCAGAAAAAGTCAAAGTTGAGGAGGAAAAGCCAAAACCTGAACGCACAGATTCTGCAATACAACTTGAAAATGGAATTGACTTAGGTATAGTGCGGGTTATGAAATGTTGTAATCCTATACCTGGCGATGACATTGTGGGATATTTGACACGGGGACGTGGTGTTTCTGTACATAGAACTGGTTGTGTACGATTACTTGATGAACCGGAAAGATTCGTTTCATTGAATATGGTTGCAGAAGAAAGTGTTATCTATCCTGCACAAATATTTGTTGAATGCCATGACAAACCTGGGATGCTTGGGGAAATAACAACTGCAATCGCAAAATTCCAAGTCAATATTCGAGAGGGAAATTTCAAGGCTTCAACAGTTACAAGAATTGACGATACTGCTGCTGATTATTTCACATTGGATGTGACGGGGATAGAACAATTGAGAGAAGTAATGGAGGCTATCAGAGAATTGAAAGGGGTTGAGAGAGTCGTCCGAAAAATGTAAGTTTTACACCACGGACGACATACCTGAAATGACTTTATTAACTTTTCCGCTACGGATACACGATGTGCAAACACGAATTCGTCTTGGACCTTCTTCTGTCATTGCTCTAACACGTTGAAGATTTGGTAGCCAACGACGTTTTGTATGACGGAATGATGGACTTATTTGATTACCTGTTCTCGGTTTCTTACCACATAGGGTACACATACGAGCCATAATTAACACCTCCTCAAATACGAATAGATTTGGATGTTCAGTCTTAACTTATTATTTAAATAATACTACATTTGGAATGCAAATGCAAATATTTCTATCTAATTACCGTTTCCTTTGTTTAGTTGTCGGATTAGTAGTATTGATTGGTTGTGGAGCAGGTGACGAACTTGACGATAAAGACCCTTCACAACCTGTTATGCCAGGGTCCGACCAATCTGGTACAGTGTCAGGTACGCTTATAGATTCTATTTCAAATAAACCAATTCCTGATGCCGTAGTTACCTTATTGGATATGGAATACACAACAGGAGCGGATGGAACTTACACTTTTACCAATGTTCCGTATGCAGAATCACATACAATTACTGTTGAAGACCCGCGATATGAAAATTATTCTAATACATTTTTACTAAACAAAGACGAAGTGATCGTTAATGTATCTTTGTCCCCACTTACCGGGACCGTTTCAGGTTCCGTTACTGATGCAAATACGAATAAACCAATTCCTGGTGCTGTGGTAAGTCTATTAGGGACTGAAGTCAAAACAGAAGTGGATGGTATCTTCACATTCTTAGATATACCTTATGTTGAAGAACATGAACTCACAGTTGAAGATTCTTTGTATCAAACCTATACAGATACTTTCACACTTGATAAAGAAAGGTTGGTTTTAAATATAGAAATAATACCGCTTAATGATTCTGAGGAAGAACTCAACTCGCTTCTTGAGAACTTTTCTGATCTTATTGAGTCATTAGATTTTGAGAACCTACCTGCAATTCAATCACTCTTTTCTGAAACCTATGCTGCATCAAACGATCCCGTTACATTACTCGGTATTCTATCAGGAGACGTACCCCTAAACTATGATGAAATACTCCCAACATTTACAAATGTATTTGAGACTTATTCCTGGTTACAGTTCGCCTTTAAGGATAGAAATTGGGACATCACACATGCCAGAAAAGCATCAATTGAGTTACTACTGGATGTAGACTCAGAAAGGGTAGATGACAAAGCCTTGAGACAAATTGAAGCAAAGTGTATTTTTGAATTTCGTCGTGAAGAAACCGACTGGAAAATTGTCTACTGGCAGCTGTTGCATTTAGACATCCGTTTGTAATAGGTTTGCTAAGGCAGCAAATTCTTCAATATCTAAAGTTTCTGCACGTCTTTGTGGTGCAATATTCAATTCACTGAGTGCATCAGAAAGTATATCTGATGATGCAAATCTACTTAACGAATTTTTTAGCATTTTCCGCCTACCCCGAAACGCTTCCTTAACAACTCTGAAAAAGTGGTCTTCATCGTTTACTTCAACCTTTGGATGATCTCGTATCGTTAACTTCAGTATAGCGGAATCAACTTTTGGAGATGGATAAAAGTTCTCTGGAGATAGTCTCGCTATTAGACTTGAATCCGCATAGTAAGATATACCTATTGTCAATGCTCCGTATTCCTTCCCACCAGGTTCAGCCACAATACGTTCCGCTACCTCCCACTGCATCATTAATATACATTGACTAAGTTGACCACTGCATTTTAGTAGTTTCCACAATATTGGAGTTGTAATACCGTAAGGAAGATTCGCAATTACCTTTGGAGTTGTCCCGTGCGGAATGAGAGAAGAGAATTCCAATTCAAGAATATCAGCATGAAGAATCTCTATATTATCATTATTACCAAAAATGTTTTCCAACTCTTTATATAAAATTTGATCCACTTCCACGGCTATGGTTGTGTTAGCATGTTCAGCAAGTGCATCTGTAAGGCAACCGAGACCAGCACCGATTTCAATGACTGTATCACTTTTTGTTACTTCTCCTGCTTCAACAATCAAATTCAATACATCAGGATTGACGAGGAAGTGTTGACCTAACTGTTTTTTGGGATGTATGCGGTTTTCTCTAAGGAATGTTTTTGCTTGTTGCAGAAGTGTCATTCGTTCACGGCTTATATTGTTCATATAACTCTACATAGGATGACAAACTATCAAACAGATACCCGTAGGTGAATTGGATCGGCTATATACTGTGTTTTAGGTAGGTACTATTTCTTGATTAACTTCACAACCTGGTCGAAGATTGCATTTGCTACTTCATACTTGGATAAGAGAGGGAGTTGCTGACAATTTCCGGCTTTATCTAATATTGTAACAATATTTGTATCTTCCGAAAATCCAGCACCTTCAGCAAGTAGGTCATTTGCAACTATTAGGTCACAGTTTTTCCGAATTAGTTTCTCTTTAGCGTTTTCAAGCACATCGTTTGTTTCTGCAGCGAAACAAACAGTTATCTGATCCGTTTTTGTTTCACCAAGTATTTGTGCTGTGTCCGGGGTCTTTTCTAAAGCGAGTGTCAACTTATCTTTTTGCTTCTTGATTTTATGATGTGTATATTCAGCAGGGCGAAAATCGGTTGGTGCAGCAGCCATCACAGCGATGTCGGTATCCTTGAACTTACCTAATACCATCTCATGCATTTCCTGTGTTGTGTCAACATGATATATATCAATACCTTGTGGGGAAGGAACAGATGTATGACCACTGATTAAATGGACAGTGGCTCCTCTACGTGCAGCTGCTTCTGCAATCGCATAACCCATCTTCCCGCTTGAACCGTTTGTAATGAACCTGACTGGATCAATGTATTCTCGTGTTGCTCCTGCAGTAACGAGTATCCGTTTTCCTTGCAAGTCTTGGTTATTTGAAAGGATCTGTCTGGTGCGTTGAAGGATAGTCTCAACCGGACTCAACCGACCTATACCTTCATATCCACATGCCAGATCACCACTTGCAGGTTCAACGAATCCAATTCCAGCCTTACTGAGTTTTGCTATATTCTGTTGAACAAAAGGGTTTTTATACATGTGTCCATTCATCGCGGGTGCTACGAGAATGGGACAATGAACGGAAACTGCGACTGTAGAAAGTGCGTCATCGGCAATACCGTTTGCTATCTTTCCAAGTATGTTAGCGGTGGCAGGAACAATGCTTAGAAGGTCGGCTTGATCAGCCAAATCAATATGTGGAGGTTTCCAATGTCCTCCTGTCTCAAACAGGTCAAGAAGCACGGGATTCCGTGATAGGACTTGAAATTGCAACGGATTAATCAACCGAGTGGCGTTTTTTGTCATAATGACATGAACAGACACACCTAATTTAACAAGTTGGCTAACATAATCCAAAGATTTATGTATGGCAATTCCGCCAGTAACACCTAATAGAATGGTTCGGTTCTTGAGTTCCATTGTATAAAAGTAAAACCCTATTAATTGTGGATACCAAAGGATTTCACAAAAGCTGGAGTCAGCTCAGGATTGATACGGGCGCGTTCCGCAGTGATTATTGACAGAATCTGATGAGCAGCTTTCTTATGTTGATTTTGTGGATTGATGACACAGTAATCGTAATGTTTTATCTGTTTCAATTCTGTTTTAGCGATTTCTAATCTATTTGTGAGTTCTATCTCTGACTCGGTTTTTCTGCTGCGTAATCTTTTTTCTAATATTGCGAACGATGCTGGAATCAAGAAAATCAATATGCATCTGGCGGGAGTAAGGTCTTGCTTTTTTATCTGTAACGCACCATTCACCTCAATTTCCAAAATAGTGTCTTTGCCTTCTTGTTGCGATGTATCGATTTCAGATTTAAGAGTCCCATAGTAATTATCACGGTATTTTGCCCATTCTAAGAATACATTCCCATCAATCTGATCCTCAAATTGCGTGTGTGTCATAAAATGGTAGTTTTTCCCATCTACTTCACCAGGACGCGGTGTGCGTGTAGTTGCTGATATTGAGAGTCGCAGCGTTTCATCTAACTTACACAATGTTTTTACAACAGTGCTTTTTCCACATCCGGATGGACCGGATATGACAACGACTAAATTGTGGTTATTGAACGGAGTGGAAACCATTTTTGTAAAGAATATAAATTAATCAGCGGCTTCAGCGAGTTCTAATAACACAGGGGATTCAACTCGGATAGCATCCTTGATGCATACCTCTTCACACAATTTGCAGCCGACACAATCCTTAGGTTTGACCAATTCACAGATACCGAAGAAACTTTCAGCGTGTTCGCCCGTTTCGGGGTCTAATAGTTCCAAACAATCCCATGGACATATATGGACGCAGAAATCGCAGCCTGAACACAACTCTTCATATATAACTGCAATAGGTCTATGTGTTGGACGACGAATGAATTTACACACCTTACCAAACTGGTCTCGTATTGCTTCCACCGGACACACCATACCGCACGCAGTACAATCAATACAGATATTTGGGTCAATGATGTGTAGCATATTGCGGTCACCAGTAATCGCATTCACGGGACAGTTGGTTAAACATGCCATACATCCGATGCATTCTTCTGTTATAAAATAAGCCATAGCAACTACTCCTCCTGATATATTATTGTATCATACCGTTGCTATAATGTCAAATTGTTATCAGGGTTATTTAGTTTTCGGTTTTTCTGATATATTTTTCACAATTCAATAGATACTTTATATGTCGTGTAAAACGTTTGCGAAACCCGACAAGGCTTATACGTGTTGGGTTTCCTCACCACATTCTCACATAGAGTCCTCGTCGGTGCGAGTGTAGCAACCTCCGACATGTCTATCTGATTCACAGAACGCCATACACAAAAATCAGCGCAATCTGTCAGAATCGCAGCTTAACGCAGTTGGGTTCAGACACTACAAAGAAACATAAACACACCAAAACCCACTTTCTTCAGCATCTGCGGCATGTTCCGCGCTTTCTATGATTCAGACTATCTCGCGTTTTCCGATATTCAGACAGAAAATCGACAATTGAAGACCTCTGACATGTTATCAAATTCCACTTGATACACTACTCTCTACGTGGTATCATTTAACCAATGAAACACAAAGGTTTATTCATCACACTTGAAGGCGTTGAAGGTGCTGGTAAAACAATACAAGTCCAACGTTTAGCAGATGCAATCGGTGAAAATGTACTTGTTACACGAGAGCCGGGTGGCACGCCGATTTCAGAACAGATACGTAACATATTTTTAGCTGACGCTGATATGTCTCCATCAACCGAATTGTTGTTGATTGCCGCCGCACGTGCACAACACGTCACCCAACGTATATTACCCGCATTAAATGCCGGACAAATTGTTATCTGTGATAGGTTTAGCGATGCAACCATAGCGTATCAAGGATATCGAAAAGGAATTGACCTGCAGCAAATTGAAAAGGTAAATCACATTGCAACAGGAGGATTAGTTCCTGATGTAACATTTCTTCTTGATCTGCCTCCGGAAATAGGAATTCAACGTAAACGGAATTCAGGTGAACCGTTAACCCGTCTTGAACATGAAAAACTAACCTTACATCAAAAAGTCCGGGAAGGTTATTTAGCAGTCGCAAATGCTGAACCAGATAGAGTGGTATTAATTGACGCAATGCTTGACGAAGACACTATTCATCAACTACTCGTGTCCGAAACCAAAAAAAGAATGCAGTTAACGAATTTACGCTGACATAGTAACATGCTGTAATTTATACTTATAAAATGCAGAAGAAAATAATTGGTCATCAAAACATAATCACACAACTCCAAAATGCTGTCACATCTGAACGTGTTGCAGGTGCATACCTTTTCTCCGGTGAACAAGGGATTGGTAAAGAGACTGTCGCGTTATACTTTGCTAATCTTATTTTATGTGAGAATACTACTGATAAAGTTTCCCCTTGTGGTGAATGCCGCGCTTGCCGAAAGATAAAAAACGGTAACCATCCAGACCTACGCATTATACGTCCAGATGGTGCACAGATAAAGATTGACCAAATGCGTGAACTTCAACAGCAAATCGTATATCAACCGCTTGAAGGTGAAAGAAAAATATTTATAATTGCAAACACCGAGAAGATGAACGACTCCGCCGCAAATTCTTTACTCAAAACTCTTGAAGAACCCCCTGCTGCGTCAACGATAATCCTTTTGACAGAAAATCTTAAAACCATGCTTCCTACGATTCGGTCACGTTGTCAGATTCTCACATTTTATCCAATGCCGACAGATGAGTTATCTAAAGCATTAATGGATTCCCTTTCCATTGATACGGAAGCAGCCTCTGCAGCCGCAATACTTTCACGAGGTGTCATAGGAAAAGCAATTACACTTATTGAGAAAGGTATCACCGAAAGTGGTACAGTCCCAGCAATTATGATGGAAACAGACCTATTAGCTGCATTCCGTTTAGCAGAGGAATTTGAAAATGAACAAGAAAGTTTAGATGACTTAATTACGTGGTATCGTGATTTAATGTTGCTACAACAGGATGCACCTAAAGAATATATTACACATACAGATGCAATAGAACAACTCCAAACGCTTGTACCACGTTATTCCGATAACCGACTGGAACGAGCAATCAAGAATATATTTCAAACTAAGATGTTAATACAAAAGACGAATGTTCCCAAAATGTTAGCACTTGAAGTAATGTGCCTAAAGTTGATCCAAGGCAGGTGATGAGAGTAATGAACCTTCTTGAACGCGCACAAAAACTGGAAAGTGATAAAAATATAGCCGCAGCTATTCAAGCATACGAAGATGTGATCCGATCTGGAAACGATTCAAAATCACTTGGTTATGCACACTATCGTCTTGGTAAAATTTATCTGGATTGGAGTGAACTCTTTGCTGCACAACGATTCTTATCACAAGCACACCAACTTGATCCGGAACATTCGGAGATACGACAAGCAGTTGATAATCTAAATCAACACTTTTCTCAAAATAGAGAAGAGATTGCAGACCAAATGTCACGTCAAAACAGCGACCAAATCGTATCACTCTTTCGCATAGCAACTGGTATCAAACTGATTGCGATGGATAAATCTGTGCAAGCATATCCGTTAATGGCAAGCCGAACTAAGATATTTCCAAATGCTGCTGTAGCAAAACATCTGCTGACCGACATCAGCATTACAGAAGAGGAACGGAATTCGGCAATAGATTATCTAATTGAAAGAGACTGGTTGATTAACAACAGTGCTGAACTTTACTCCATTTCAGATGGCGGGTTATACACATTTTATATAGCATTAGCACAACTGCATATTGATAACGATGTGCACTCAGATGCCATTTCTTGTTATGAACAAGCATATTGGCTTAATAATACGCAGTTGACACCGTTATTTCAGAAGGTAATCTGTTATGCTGAACTTGGGACTTGGCATAATGCAATCCAAACTATAAAAGAACTCCCTACTGATCTTCCAACAGATATTGATGGAATTGCATATTATACCGCGATTGCAAATAGTTACCATCACACATACCAAGAAACTGGACTTGATGAAGACAAACAGAAGGTTATTGATGCATGTGAAGCCGTGTTGCGTTTTGACAATAAAGACAAAACAATTTCAAAACTCCTTACGTCGTATCAAGAGAAAAGGAGTTGGTGGAGGAAATAAAAATGCGGACTAAACTTTGTACGGTATTATTGACACTACTTCTTTCAGTGCAATTGTTTCCGATTTCCTTTGCACAAGACAATAACCGATGGAGTCTTCCTGATGGAGCGAAAGCTCGTTTGGGTAAAGGTAAAATAATCAATATGCAACTATCACCTGATGGGAGTCGGTTAGCCGTAGCAAGTACAATTGGTGTCAATATTTACGATATTAACACTGGGGAAGAAACTGTACTGCTAACAAAAGACACAGATTTGGTGGGACTGCTTGCAATTTCCCAAGATGGATCTAAGCTTGCTTATACCAGTGGAGAGAAGAAATGTTATATCTGGAACGTTGAAAACAGTAAACTCCTCTTTACATTCAATACAAGCGAGACATCATACAAGTCCATATTGTTTCTATCAGATGGAAAAACCTTGGTGAGCCGTAATTGGGAAAACACATTTTCGTACTGGGACATCACAACCGGTGAACTATTAGATACGTTTAGTCCGAAGGCATCCCAAATAAAAATAAAAGGTAGGGTTTGGTCTCGTGCTGTAGATGGAGTTGTAACTAACAACAATTCTTTAATTTATGTGATTGGAAATCATGACGGTACAATTAGCATACAAAATGGAAAGACCAATCAACACATTCGGACACTTGTTCCCAAAACAAATAATGCCCTTTTCTATAAAGTGGGTAAGAAGGAACTTGTAAGAGGAAAAGTAGAAATAGTCCAATTTCCTCCTGATGCCAAAGTAAAATTAGTTGAAAAACCACATCTTCTTAACATTAGAGATGATGGAACACCGTTTCCTATTCAGTATAAGATGGACCAAATGAGATTTTCTCCAGAACAATTATCTAAAGACCCTATAAAATGGGTGACAAATCTGAAATTTTCACCGGATGGTAAATTCCTTGTCAGTAAATGTAGTTACAAGACTCCAAGATGGGATGGAACAAGTGGTACAGGTGGTCCAACTGAGTTATGGGATATTGAAACAGGTGAACAACTCGCTGCACTACCTTGGTGGACAGATGTAGAGTTTTCCAGTGATAGCAAAACACTTACAGTTATATCAGATCGCGGATTCGACAAAGGTAAATGCCATATTTGGGATTTGGTTGATAGACATCAAATCGCAAGTTTCGAATCAATATCGACAGTAAAATATTCTGGAGATGGCAAGAAACTGTTTGTTAGAAAAGGTGGAAGCTATGATCGCACCGGTAAGGTAAAAGAAAAGGGGAATTATACGATATGGGATACTGTCTCTCATAGTGAAGTTGCCTCACATATTCCGAGCGAAGGTGAGATGCAAGTTCCGGCACAACACCAAATGATTTCACATAATGGGAAGGTTCTTGTATCTATGACAGTTAATGGCTCTGTATATGTATGGGATACAAGCAAGGAAACACAATCTAATGAATTCAAGACAGGATATATTTGGGAGTTCACTGCGTTAGCATTCACACCTGACGGTAAGATATTAGCCAGTGGAGGTGCAGGTAATATACATCTTTGGGATACAGACAATCTTGCTAAACGAGAAAACAATATAAAAAGGAAAGAGGGCATTGACAGAATAACTTTTGACAATAATAATATCCTAACTGCTGTGAATCCAATTTCCACTGTTCAGTACGATGTCACTACTGGTCAACAAATTGCTGCAAACGCAAATCCAATTAACTTCGGTTCATTAGGAGGACCGTCAGTTGGTTTTGATGATGGAACAACAATCATCTTTTCTGGATTAACATATTCACCAAAATACAGGACATTGGCTTCGATTGATAAAAAAGAAAATAAGATTGAGATATGGAATACAGAAACCAGAAAGAAAATTGGGGTGCTAACAGGTAAAGCACCCCATTTAGCAAAAGGAGCAATGGCACTCACACCTAAAGGTGATATTCTTGCAACAAGTGATGTATTCGGTCGAAAGTATGAAGTGTTATTATGGGACACGGACACAGACAAACGAATTGCTGCACTTGATCTATCTAAGAATTATTTCGATAATCTGATAAGTCGATTAACACAACCTAATATTAACGCTCTGGAATTTGACAATGATGGAAAAATGTTGGCAGTTGGCACTGAAAAAGAAGAAATCCAATTGTGGAACGCTACTACAAAAAAACAAGTGAGAATCCTCAAAACCAAGCATGAGTATGCAATCTGTAAATTGGCTTTTTCACCAGATGGATCCATACTTGCCAGTGGAGATACATGGGGAGAAATTAACTTATGGGAAACTACTACAGGTAAACATATCACAACCTACAAAGGACATAAAAGGAATATAAACGTTTTGGCATTTGCACAAAATAATAAACTTCTCGCCAGTACGGGATTGTATGATGGAACTATCATGCTATGGGATGTCCCCACAAAATAGAGAATGGTCGCACTAAGATTCTGTGATATGGTGCATCAATAAATATGAGGTGTAATATGAGATATATTTTGTTACCTTGTTTCGTTATACTTTTTATAGGGTGCGGACCGAAGAGTATTCCTTATTCACAAAAAACTAATGTTTCTGAACCCAGTGAAGCAGCAAGAGCACATTATCAATGGGGAATAGATTATGCCAAGAATGGTGATCTTCACAGAGCTGTAACAGAATTCAATATGGCAATTCTCCTTGAGCCGAGATGGGCAATTCCCTATTACAATCTTGGATCAGTTTATGGGAATATGGGGGAACTGAATGAGGCAATTCTTGCTTGGGAACGAGCAACTCAACTTGACACGAATTTTGCAAAAGCACATTATAACCTCGCAGTTGCTTATGCTGTGAAGGCAGATGAAGTAAATATATTCCCCTCAAAAATGACTTATATCAAAAAAACTTTAACCCATCTCCGAGAAGCAATTCGTTCTGACAAATCAGCACAAAACGCAGCAAAAATGGAAGAAGCGTTTGACAATATACGAGAACTACCTGAATATAAATCGTTGATCCAATCTACTGAACCAAACAAGTGATATAATCCCAAATACTATATGGCACGATACACTACACTCTCACCAGATGAACTTTCAGATATTGTGTCACATTATGCAATTGGTAACGCACTATTATTAGAAGATATTCCAGGTGGATTTGGAAACAGCAACTTCAAACTGACTACAACAGAGGGTGTGTATCTACTAAAAATATGTGATGAGAAAAATATAGAAGAACTCCGAACACAGATTAAACTGTTGAAACATCTTCAGCAGCATTCATACCCAACCGTTTATCCAATCTCACAGAAAAGTGGCGATGTACTCCACGTCACCCCAGACTACAATGTGATGATTTATCCGTTTTTAGAGGGTAAAACGCCAAACCCGTCGCAAAGTGTGCTTGAACAAATTGGTGATAAGTTAGCGAGGTTGCACAGTATTTCACCACTGACAGGGCTGCCACGTTTTCCTATGGGGTTGGCACAAATAACACCTTTTCTGGAAGAAGTGAAAGAGACAAAATTCCACTCACATCCATTTATCACATGGCTAAAATCAGAACTTGAATGGATTAGACATGGGTTGAATAAAACGTTACCTAAAGGACTTTTACACGGAGACCTTTTTTTGGATAACACCCTATTTGACGGTGGTAAAATGGTGGCAATCTTGGATTTTGAGGAAGCATGTCACGATACATTACTAATTGATGTTGCGATGACTATCATAGGGTGCTGTTATACAAATCAGCATCAGTTGGATATTGCTTCTTTACAAAGTTTCTTAAATTCATATAATGCATCGCGTCCCCTAACCGACGAGGAATGGGACAGTTTAGATTGTTTTGTTCATTTTGCTGGTTTGTCAATTGCATTTTGGCGATTTAGACAATATAATATACGTCATCCTAATGTACAGCTTGCGGATATTTACCAAGAGATGATTACCCGCAGCGCAAATTGGCAATCAATTTAGTCAGGACTTACGCAAAAGTGGTAGGCGCTTTGTAAGCGCGCTGGAAAATCAGAATTCTGTTTAGAAACACACCGTTTTAGTCATACATTATTGAAGAATCGTGAAAAGTACGTACGTAAGTCCCAATAATTTGTTCACTACTCACTCACATTAATACTATGTCTTTAGTCACATTAACAAACATTACAAAACGATATGATCCCGATGTAATTCTTGATGATATATCTGTTGCAATTGCCCCTGGAGATAGAATTGGGTTAATTGGTCGTAACGGATGTGGAAAAACTACGTTATTAAAAGTGATAAGTTGTATCCTCACCGATATTAAAGGGAATGTAGCATTAGCTAAAGGCAAACGGATCGGATACCTAAGCCAAGAACCTGACTTAGAACGCGATTGTACATTACGTCAGGAAATGCTAAAGGTATTTCATGAACAGTCTGCACTTGAAGACAAAATGCTCATGCTTGCTGAGGAGATGGAAACCGATGAAACTCCTCAGTTATTACAAGAATATGCGCGTATACAGGAACAGCATGATAGACTCGGTGGGTACGATTATGAGCACAAGATCAATCGAGTCCTCGGTGGATTAGGTTTTAGCGAACCGGATTTCAACTTACCTATCAACGTTCTCAGTGGAGGACAAAAGAGTCGAGCAACTTTGGCAAAGTTACTCTTAGAAGAACCTGATTTATTACTCTTTGATGAACCGACGAACCATCTTGACATTAACGGGATAGAGTGGTTAGAGAATTATCTCAATACCGAATTCAAAGGTGGTGTTCTTGTCGTATCTCATGATAGGTATTTCTTAGATAAAGTCGTCCATAAAATATGGGAACTCGAATCAAGTAAGATAAACATCTATCGTGGGAACTATTCAAAATACTTAGAGACCAAGAACATTGAACGTATCGTTGACCAGCGCGCATTCAAAATGCAGCAAGCATTCGTTGAACAGGAAAAGGAGTTCATAGAACGGAATATAGCTGGACAACGTACTCGCGAGGCACAAGGAAGACGAAAAAAACTGGAACGAATGGAGATTGTTGAAAAACCGAAACAAGATGCCCCGACTGTCAAACTCAACTTCACACAAGAGACGCGTGGTGGAAATGACATATTACGATGTCATAAGGTTAGCAAACAATTTGACGAAAAAGTCTTATTTACAGATCTTACTTTTGAGGTCGACCGCGGAGATGTTATCGGAATACTGGGAGCAAATGGCACGGGTAAGACCACGCTCTTCAGAATGATATTAGGACAGGAACAACCAACAAAAGGTGAACTTTGGGTGGGTCCAACGCTCAAATTCGGGTATTATACACAGGAATTAGAAGGTCTCAATCAAGATAATGAAGTCCTTGAGGAGGTATGGGAACTTTGTCCACAGAAGACACAACAGGAAATTAGAAGTTACTTAGCAAAGTTTCTATTTTCTGGTGATGATGTTTTCAAACAAATTGGAAACTTAAGCGGTGGAGAACAGAGTCGCGTTCAACTCGCGAAATTATTATTAGAAAACGCTAATGTCCTATTACTTGACGAACCTACGAACCATCTTGACATTCCAGCGCGTGAGGCACTTGAGAAAGCACTTGAACAGTATCCCGCAACGATATTTATTATTTCTCATGATAGATTCCTATTGAACAGTTTAGCAACCAAAATGTTGATCTTTGAAGTTACAAAAGAAGGTACAAATACCCACTTTTTTAATGGGACTTATGCGGAATACGAAGCAGAACAGCAGAGACAAGTTTTTGAGGAAATGCAGAGTCAACAGCAACAGGAAGTTGTTCAAACTAAAAAAACACAAAAATCGACTAAGTCGAAATCGAAAAGAAAACGGAAAATGAAGGCACAACGTCTCGTTGGAAGTAATTAAAGACACAATAAATTGTTGGAGAAATACACGCTTACTACATTTTAATTTGACAACTCCCAATTATTAATATATAATTTATGTCGTATACGACGGAATATATCTCTCATATAGGACGTATTTGTAATGTCGAAAAACCGAGAATTTAACCAGGAAATTGATATCGTGATGCGTGTGATGCGACATGCACAGGCAGCAGTCAAATCCAGGTTTATTCAGGATGTCGTCCCCAATCGTTTGACAATTGTTCAGTTCAATGCACTGCAACATCTTCATTGGTACGGTCGTGAAAATGGCATGTATGTCAATGAATTAGGCGAGCATTTAGGTCTTGCACATAATACTGTCTCAGGTTTGGTCAATCGGCTTGAGAAGCACGGTTGGGTTGTCCGTCGGAAATGTGAAGAGGATCGGAGGCGTGCACGCATTCAACTTACTCCACAATCCGTTGCATTGTTTAAGGAACGAATTGATTATGCAGTAGATTTTTGGGATCATACTTTTGGTCAACTTTCTCCTGTGGAACAAGAGAATCTGATTGATAGTTTGAACAAGTTGAAACAGGTAATGGCAAAGCCGGTGTGGCCAAGTTATGCACAGTTACATCCACGTGATGACGATAGCTTACGAGAAAAGTTTGAAACAGATCTTGACGAACTTGCACAAGCAAAACTGAAACTCGTTGGGATTCGTCTTATTCTCGCACAAATCGCCGAAGACCGTAATGAACATGAACTTGCCGCATACCTTAACCAAGCTGCCTCAGAGGAAATCCGACATACAAATCAGATATTCTCATTACTCGGACATGGAGAACATTTTGAAAATCTACTCTCATCCCTTATAGATGAAGACAAAGTAGTCTACGAAGAATTGTTAGCATTACTTGATAATGCACCATGTGAAGATGAGGATGAGGAATTAACCCTACTTCGACAAATGCTTGAAGATAGTGACAGATATAAACGTTGGTTTCGTAATGTCAAAAAACAAAAGAATCGGTGACTTCTATTCTATCAACGGTTAACTGGTTTCAGTTGCCAACCATTGACACAAAAGAGGAGAACATGCAGTCCCAAAGCCACGAAAGTATTCCTCCTGCTTGTAATTATGATGATGCACAATTGATTGAACAGTTTCAGCAGGGTGACACAGAAGTGTTTGATACTCTATTTACACGTTATCAGAAACGTACCTACCGGTTAGTTCAACGTTTTGTTCCTAACCATGAAGATGCCCTTGATATAACTCAAGACGCATTCATACGGGCATACCAAGGTTTGGGTGATTTCAAGGGGCAGTGCCAGTTTTATAGTTGGCTATACCGCATCACATTCAACCTATGTATTGATTTCCTGAGAAAAAAATCGCGATCAGAAGTGATGGTTTATGAATCTGAAGAAGGTGATGAGTTACCTATGGCAAATTTCCCTGATTTACGTTCAGATTCTCCCGCCAAAGCTGCTGTAAATAAGGAACTTAGAGTTCAGATTCGGAAGGCGATACGTCAATTACCACCGAAGCAACGACAAATCTTCATCCTACGACATTGGGATGGATTATCACTTAAAGATATCGCTGCTGTGGTCGGTAGATCTGATGGAACGGTCAAGGCACACCTATTCCATGCACATCGAAATCTACGCAAACATCTACAACCTTATTTGAAGGAGTCGGATGTATAGCATATATATAATTTTCCAATCGTAATTTACTTTTCTACAACTAATTTCAATCTGTGGTTTTCGTGTTGTAACCCACGGCAAATCTATGCTGTGGGTTACATCTCTGCGGTAGGTTCTTCTGTTGCAAAAAGTGCCTCAACAAAATCTGCCCCTTTAAAATCCCGTAAATCTTCAAGCTTCTCACCAATTCCGATCAATTTGACTGGGGCACCAAGTTCGGCCTTTACTGCTAACACAATCCCACCTTTAGCTGTACCATCCAGTTTTGTAACGGCGACTCCGGTAATCGGCACTGCTTCATTGAATATCTTTGCCTGCATCAATGCATTCTGTCCCACAGTCCCGTCAATTACAAGTAGTACTTCATGTGGCGCACCTGTTTGTGCCTGTCCCATTACCCTTCCTATTTTTGATAGCTCGTCCATCAATGGTTTTTTGGTATGGAGTCTTCCTGCTGTATCCACAATTAGCACATCTGCTTCACGATGCTTCGCTGCCTGAATTGCATCGTATACCACAGATGCAGGTTCCGCACTTTCTCCACCTCGTATTAGTTCTGCCTTCGCACGTTCACACCATATTGCCAATTGATCTTCTGCAGCCGCACGAAATGTATCTCCTGCAGCAACAAGAACTCGGTTTCCATTAGAATTAAATCGGCTTGCGAGTTTTCCGATTGTGGTAGTTTTACCAGCACCGTTCACACCGAGAACTAATATGGTATAAGGGGTTTCACCTTCCAAATTCAATGGAACATCTTCACCAAGTAGATTCAGAATCTCATCTTTTATGACTGTTCCTAATTCTGAAGAATCACCCAATCCTTTTTCTTTCACGGTTTCCCTGACGTTATCCATTAATGTAAGGGTTGTGTCAACTCCTACGTCCGCTTGAATTAGTAATTCTTCTATCTCCTCCATGAGATCTTCATCAATTTTTCTACCCGTCCGAAGCAAACTTGACAGTTCTGAGATAAAACGGTTTCGTGTCTTAGCTAAACCAGATTTTAGTCGGTTGAACCAACTATCTTTTTCACTTTCTACATCTGGTGTAACTGGTGTTTTATCACCACTTTTAAATAAGTTTCTTAGCATTCATTTCTCCTTAATTCTATAGTCAAAATAGATTCTATAACAACTTCTCTAACGCAATACCCAAACTATAAACTAATCATAATCAAAATTTGTCCGATATTCTCCTAAAACAACGATTCCACCAACATAAAATAGAATTGACAGAGGTATTAAAATCCAAATTGTCAATAATCCTTTCAACGATACCAAACCGATCCCCATTACAGTGGACAGTAGAATAGATTTGAAAACAAAAGCTATTTCTGTGAGTTTGGTTATGTGTTTTGATATATAGACAAATCCAGTGATTAATAGAAACACTTCACTTATAGCCATTGCAACGGCTGCTCCGACATGACTGAAGCGCGGTATTAGGATCAGGTTCAAACCGATATTTAGAAGCATTGTCGTTCCCATTAGAATAGTAAATACACGGCGTTTATCTGCAGCACGTAGCATTGTCAAGACAACGGTAGTTAAGAAAATCATACCTCCTGATACGCTCAACCATTGCATTGCATCAGCAATCTTTTCAATGGTATCTGACGTATATGTAGTAGAGAACAACAAGTGTGTAATCTCGTGGGAAAGGGTCGCAAGTCCAACTGTCAAGGGCACCGAACATATTACCATCCATCTCATTCCAAATGTATATGTTGAGGATAATCTATCACGTTCATTTTCATAGGCACGAGAAAGCACTGGAAACATTGCCCCCATCATAAATGCCCCGGGTAATGTCGTGAAGGCATTGACAAATGTATACGGTAAACCATACCACGTATTTGCAACGACACCATACGGACTAAGTTTTGACAACATAATGGCATCAACTCGAAAATAGACGAGGTGGAATAGGTTGCCTACTGCGAACGGAAGTGCCTGTTGCATAAGTACTTTGATCACTTCACGACTGGGTTTAAAACGAAGCGATGTGAAACGGAATTTAGTGAATGCAATATTCAACAACAGGTTTATCCCACTTGCAATGAGTGCCACTTGACATACGTTTACAAGGTCATAGCCATGTAAAATTGCAACTCCCCCGACAATACAAAATATTGCTCGTTCTATTACTACCGTCAATGCCTCATATTTCATATCTTCGTGTGCGCGGAAGACACATCTGTATAGTTGTGCAATAGAATTGACAATTTCTGATAATCCTAAATACACTATCATTGTCACGATTATTGCGGTATATCCAAGGAATATTCCACTCATAATCATGAGCGCGTAAGCCACAACCGACATAATCAGACGGACAAGAAGCGCATTGCCAAGATAGTGGCGCGTTTGTTGCAACTGTAGTGTCATTTCCCGAATCAACGGGTTCTGTATTCCAAGTTCGGTCAGACTTGCAATGAGATTTGTCAAAGCGATTGCAACAAAATAACCTCCTAAGTCGTTTTCCGTAAAAAACTTGGGCATTAGCCAGAGAGTTACTACAAGTGAACCGAGGCGACCAATAAGGTGTGCACTAAACAGTGTAGATGTGTTTTCAAAGATACGGTTCATTTCATGGAAGGTAAATAGAAGGTTGGTAAGTCATAGAATTCAGTTTTGTGTGACCAGATGTCATAAGTTAGTACAATCCAATTCTAACATAGTTCGGCACTAAATTCCAATAACTATCGGTATCACCTTGTTTCATACGTTGCGCGCCGAGTCTCGCAATTGAGGCACCACGCGGAACATTGAAGATAGCATCCGCGAAGTTGACTGTTTCACCAAGTTGGTTACGAACTGTATGTCCGTAGGTCGCGAGACCATCCCCAACGAAGATGGTTGTTGGATTCTGAGATATATGTTTATTGAGTTCGTTAAGGAAAGCGTCAATAGGTAAGCAGAGATCATCAGTAAGACGATGCCATTCAGTACCACCATGGAAAACACTTCCATAAATTTCACTACGCCGCGCGTCAAGGATAGGACAGACAATGCCATCTGTCCACCGTAGATTATATGCGATCGCTTCTAAGGTTGAAATGCCTACGATTGGTTTATCAACTGCGTAGCACAGAGACTTCGCTGTTGCGATACCTATACGGATACCCGTGAACGACCCAGGTCCGATTCCGATAGCACATCCATCCAAGGTATCAGGTGTAATATCACCCCATTTTAGGACGGTGTCAATTGCTGGCATGAGTCTGGAGGAGTGTGCTTGGACTATATTAAGGGTATGTTCTGCAACAATGTTCTCGCCATCTATCAGGGCTACACTACCGATGGGAGTTGAGGTGTCAATTCCTAAGATTTTCATTCAAGGTCAAGTAGTAATTCTGAGTCGGATTTGTCATTAAACATAGTCTCTTGCAATACTATCTCTGGGGTTACAGAATCTTGAACATCATCAGAAAGAATGATTGATAATATTTTCTCTAACGTTTTTTCAAGGTCACCGGCAAAAGGTTTACAAGGAATTGATAATGTCTTTAATACATGTTCAAACCTCTTGTATCCGTCTTTAGTTTGTAATTCAACCCAGAGGATACCATCTTTTTCCATCTGTTGTTTGTTAGTTTCAGAAAGTTTGTTAGCAACAAGAACACGACTTCCACGAGCAAACACTGCATCTGCACTTTCAGGATTGCCCTTTCCCATCAATTTTACTTCGCAAGGATAATCCTTGCCGGTTTCGTCAAACAGATAAAAATCAGATTCACGTTCAGATTCCGGAAGATTCCTCTGATCAAAGCACTTTTTCGGTACTTGAAAAAGTGCACAAAGCGTTATCATCAAAGGTTTTTCTACTTGTTTCCCAGACGTACTCCATAACGCTCCCCGGAGGGCAGATCGTTTGACAGCGAGGGTATTGATGACAATTAAACTCTCATTGATATTTAAAGCAACACTGACATCTCTAAATTTTATTGTGAGTGCTACATCAAGATCGTCTTGGTCAGTCAAACCGTTAATGGCATTATATAGTGTATTATAATGTTCAAGTGAGGCTTCCAATACGATTTGCTTCCTTGCGGAATTGTATGTATTTGTAATCGTTTTCTTATTCAGTCCTGAGTGAATGGCAATTTCTTCAGGTCTATATAAATCCGAATTGAGAAATTCCTTTTTGTACCAGTCAACCGTTACAGATTTATTATCCAACTTTGCACAAGCAACACGTTTGAAAAAGTCAACGGCATATTGCAAGAACTCAGCGTTAATCAATGCCAGAACTTCGGAACGATAATCCTCTCCTGCAAAAAGTTTACGAATGATGTTTTTTATAACTGCACCAGTAACAGTCATAGTTTTTGGGACTCCTCCACTATGTTTGACTTCAATTCAGAAAGCGAAAGGATCCGAGGGTTTATACCAGAAAATAGCGAAGTATCGAGCATTTGTCTTGCACGTTCGACGTATTCTGCTTCTTTTTCACATAAGAAAAAGTATCTCTCATGCAGTAGAGCGACGTGTCCGACTGTTCCGCTACCACCAAACGGATCAAAAACAAGGTCACCTATGAAAGAATAATATTGAATAACGCGCGCAGCTAATTCAGGCGGAAAAACCGCTGGATGCACTTTGTCTGTTGCTGGATTGATTTGCCAAATATTAGTTTTTTCGTACTCACCCAGAACTTTGCTTGCAGCAATAGTTTCATTATCATACTGTCGAAGATTCCAATCGATCAACTTGTCTGATTTTTTACGATAAACCATTACACTTTCAGTAACTGAATTTGCTTTATATCCGAGGGGTTTACGATGTTGGAAAAAACCGCCATTTCTGTTTTTCGCGGCGTATTCTGGTTTCATCCAAACGATGTCGTCAATAAACTCCCATCCAATTTTAGTCAGGCGAGGATGAATATCGTAAGGAATTGCATACCTTTTGCTGGAATGCGCGCGACTAATTCGCGGAACGATAACAGGTGACGTATTTAGTACAAAGAACCTTCCCTCTTTGGTAATTCTGTGTGTTTCTGTGAAAACATCTGTTAGAAAGTCAAGATATGCCTTATAGCTTGGGAAAATTGTATAGTCGCGTGCATTGTAATAAGGTGGTGAAGTAAAAGTCAAATGTATGGATTCATCCGGAATAACTTTTAACACATCTTGGACATCTGCACATACCATTACATTTTTAAGTGTGTCAGGACTAGTTGGATGATTTAGTGTTTTAGAAGTATCCGTGTGGTTATGTTGCTGTAGTTCTCTTGCTATTTGTTCCTGAATCAATTCATTGGGATGTTCTGCCAGCGATGCTAATGCTGTTTTCACTTCTCGGTGTTCTTTGAAATAAAGCAAACCTCGCACCGCCTGCAATACAACTTTTGGATCAGTGTCAGTTGTAAATCGTGTCAAAATTGAGATTGCATTTTCGGTTTTGAGTCTACCGATTGCAGAAACTGCTTCACGGCGAGCAAGGGAATTTTTCTCAGTTTCGGCAAATTTGATGAGTTTCTTTAAATAACGTTCATCTTTTAACTTTCCGACGTTTTTTATAGCGAGGCATCGAATTTTTGGATTGGAGTGATTAAGTAGTGGGACAAACAAATTCCCTTCAAAATTATCCGGTAATTTGCCGATGTTTTTAAGTGTAAACAGCAACTGTTGTTCCTCGTTAGTCGGAGCAAGAGCAGTCTTAAAAAACGGAGAATTGTGTTTTAATTTTTCATGTTCAATATCGGTTTTGGTTAACATTTTTTAGGAAAACTCCTTATGTAGAAAAAGTTCACAACTTTTCTATAATAAGAATTTACATACATGTGACAAGGGGAGTTAGAATTATATTTGCAAAAAAAATAGAGATGTGTTATCATTAAGAAAGTGGGGGATTAGCTCAGTTGGGAGAGCGCTTGCATGGCATGCAAGAGGTCACCAGTTCAAGTCTGGTATCCTCCACCATTTTTATTGCGGTGTCCGATCCGATTGTTCTTCAGTAGGAATTGGGATGTCGCTCTTCTTTTGTTTAGTTGCTTTGTCATTCTGCGTTTTTGCTATTCTCCGCGGTAAACCGTTATCCAAAATACCTAAAACCGTCAAATGTAATTGTGCTCGGGGAGATATCGTCTGTATTAATGCTTCTTCAGCTTTATCTATCTGAGTCTGTATTGCTTTCCTTTTCAAACGACTTTTCTTCAACTTTTCCCGAATCTCATTATCTCCAATAAGCGAATCTTTAACAAGCCGATTAAATGTCTTCAAGTCATTGATTGCTTGTGAATGTTTTTGACGTTTTAGTTTCCACATTGCATCAATTTGGACTTTCTGTTCCTTTGTTACACCAAGATCAGATAATGTGATTCCTTCTTTAATTCCATCATCGTTTTTCTGTGCCGATACCAATATACTACAGAGTGCAACGCAACCACATATCTGTATTAAACGGATTATCCACTTCTTCTTCATCGTTTCCACCTTCGTTAAAGAAAGCAATACAGTTTTAGTTACTCCACCACCCATGTATCGCCAGCATTAAGGAGTTCTTCAAGGTTACCTTCTCCTCTCTGCTGTTTAGCGAACGCAATTTGGTCAGTCATCATATCCTCGTAACAATTTTGCTGAACGCTTCTGAAAATACCGATAGGGTGAGGCATTTCAGGCATATCGCTCATACGAGCAAGGAAGTTTGCCAAAGTGGTGTTCTCGGCATATTGATCGTGGACGATGAGTTCATCAGAATCGTTAGTTACAGTTGTGACTTCAGGTTGGAAGTTATTCAATTTAATCCCTTTTTCATCTTCTTTTCCAAAGACCAAAGGTTCACCATGTTCAAGAAATACTGTGTTATCAGCTTTTGTCTCTTTTTCAGTATACTGAAAGAAGGCACCATCATTGAAAATGTTACAGTTTTGATATATTTCAATAAAAGATGTACCTTTATGTTCAAACGCGTATTTAATAATTGATCGCAAGTGTTCAGGATCTCTGTCAAGTGAACGTGCTACAAATGTTGCACCGGCAGCAAGTGCAAGACTTATTGGATTAAAAGGGGATTCAAGTGAACCGAATGGACTTGATTTTGTGTTTTTCCCTTGTTCTGAAGTAGGGGAGTATTGACCTTTAGTGAGTCCATAGATTTGGTTGTTGAAGAGAAGCACGTTGATATCAAAGTTCCGTCGCAGAAGATGAATAAAGTGATTACCACCAATGGATAGTGCGTCACCATCACCAGTAATAACCCAAACAGATAGATCAGGATTTGCCATCTTCAAACCGGATGCAATAGTTGGTGCTCTACCATGAATCGTATGAAATCCATACGTGTTCATATAATAAGGGAAACGACTTGAACATCCGATTCCAGATATAAAAACGATGTTCTCTTGAGGGATGCCTAATTCAGGCATGATACGTCTTGTTTGTGCAAGAATTGAGTAATCACCGCAACCGGGACACCACCGTACATCCTGATCGGACATAAAATCTTTTTGTGTTAGTGTAGGTACTCCAAGCGGAATACCTGAAGACTTTTTATTTTTCATAAGTGTGCCTGCCTTTTTGCACAATAATTAGAAATGTGGTGAATTTTGAAATAATTGATCATCTAAGCAATACCTTTACTATCCTAAAGGTATTTACTAATTTTAGACTCCAGTTCATAAACATGGAATGGTTGACCTTGTACCTTGTTGACTCCAATTGCCTCAATAAGATATTCGCTACGGACTAATTGGAGAAGATGCCCTGTGTTTAATTCAGGTATTAAGACTTGTTTGAATCGTTTTAGTACTTCTCCTAAGTCACTTGGAAATGGATTGAGATAGCGTAAATGGACATGACCGATAGCACAACCTTCTTCAAATTTAGTTTCAACAACAGTTCGAATGACACCGAAAGTTCCACCCCATCCAAGCACAAGTAGATCTCCTTCTTGTGCACCATACACTTCGGTTGGAGGAATTTCATTTGCTATACGTTGAACTTTTTCTGCTCTGATATTTACCATTTTCTCGTGGTTTTCTGCATCGTAACTCACGTTACCTGTAATATCCGATTTCTCTAAACCACCGATACGGTGTTCAAGACCGGGAGTACCGGGTTTTGCCCAAGGTCTTGCGAGAGTATCTGCATCTCTTAGGTAAGGTTCAAAGCCGTTTATCTCTGTTTGGAAATTCGGTTCAATTTTTGGAAGAGTATCCACATCTGGAATCAACCAAGGTTCTGCACCGAGTGCAATATAAAGTTCGGAAAGGAATATGACTGGAGTCCGATATTTCACTGCAATTCTGCATGCTTCATAAACAGTATCAAAACAATCGGTGGGACGACATGCGGCTAAGATTGGAACAGGAGATTCTCCATTCCTACCGTAAAACATCTGTAATAGGTCTGCTTGCTCAGTTTTTGTTGGCATACCAGTAGAGGGTCCTGCTCTTTGGATATTGCATACAACGAGGGGTAATTCGGCAATCATAGCGAGATTAATTGCCTCAGATTTTAGTGCGAGACCAGGACCGCTACTACCGGTTACACCAAGTGAACCACTAAAAGCAGCACCGATAGCTACCCCAACTGCCGCAATTTCATCCTCCATCTGCATTGTCACAATCCCAAAGTTACGATAATTAGCCAAACCGTGAAGGATGTCACTTGCAGGTGTAATCGGATAGCTACCGTAAACCAATTGTAATCCAGATTGATGGGATGCGGCTACGAGCCCTAAAACTGTTGATGTATTCCCAGCAATATTTCTATATTTACCTGGTGTGAATTCTGCTGGCTTCACTTCGTAAGAGATAGCAAATTGTTCAGTTGCTTCGCAATATGTGTTCCCAGCTCGAAGTGCTAAGATGTTTGGTTCAATAAGGTGCGGATTTTTTGTTGAAAATTTTGTTTTAACCCATCTTATCGTGTAATCCATTGGACGGTTGTATAACCACAAAATCATACCGAGGGCAAAAAAGTTTTTACATAGGTCACGCTTACTCATATCAAGGTCGGTATCTTCAAGTGCCCTGCGAGTAAGTGTTGTCAATTCAACAGGAAAAACTTGATATTTTGTGAGTGTATCGTCCTCTAATGGATTGTCTGCATAGCCCGCGAGTCGTAAATTTTTGCGAGCAAAATTGTCTGAATTGACAATCAGTATTCCGTTATCTTTTAATTTATGGAGATTGACTTTTAATGCAGCGGGATTCATCGCAACAAGTACATCACAAGAATCACCGGGAGTGTGGATAGTTTCACTTGAGAAGTGTAATTGGAATCCGGAAACACCAGCGAGTGATCCGGCTGGTGCTTTGATTTCAGCGGGATAATCGGGCAAGGTAGCGACATCATTACCGACAATAGCGGAGGTTTCTGTCATCTGCGTTCCAATTGTTTGGGAACCGTCGCCAGAGTCCCCAGCAAACAGAACTGTCGCCGCTTGAATTTGCTCTACTTGCTTACGCATCAGTGTTTAGCCTTTTGTTATCAATAGGTTGGAGGGCACCGTAGAGTCCACTTGTAAAAGACCTCGTCCATTTGTTATGCTCCTTCACGTGCTTTCAACGCATCTCGTATTGGGTTGGGTGGTAAAGTCAGCACCTCTTGAGGGAAATATTCAACGAGATAAGAGATTACATCTCGAATTGAAACCATGCCGATAGGACGTGTTTGTTCATCAACAATTGGCAAGTGTCGAAAACCACCTTGTGCCATATATAATATCGCAGTATCTAACATATCATCAGGATTAGCTGTTTGTGGGTCAACTTTCATGAATTGTGTCACAGGAATTTGCGTCAAATCACCTACCTGTTTGTTTAAAACCTTACGCAATACGTCGCGTTCTCCAAATATGCCACGCAACACACCATCTTCTACTACAGAGGCAGCACCGATATGATGTTCAATTAGTAAATCAATAGCGTCCTGTGTGGTAGCGGTCATCTCAATCGTTATACAAGTACGCATCAAGTGACGAAGTGGCACTTGTATTTCCTTCACTTCCAACACTTTCTTGGATGCCTCAGCATCTTGTTCCATTTGTGCTAATTCTTCATCAATTGCCTGGTCATATAACATGATTATACTCTCCCCTGATTCTCAATGAATATAGCGACGTGGTCCAATATGTCTCGAGTTGAAATTATTCCAACAGGAAATGCTTGTTGTTGGTCATCCCATATACAGAGCGGTACATGCCGAAAATGTCCGAGATGCATAAGATTCAATGCGAAGGCAATTGGATCACTTGCACGCAATGATTCAGGGTTTTCAGACATTATTTCTTCCACGAGAACATTTGAGGGGTCTAACCTTTTTCCACATACGTGACCAAGTAAGTCACGATCTGTTACAATTCCGACTAACCTTTGTTCATCATCAACAACAAGGATGCAACCAAAACCTTCAACTTGCATGATGTCAATTACATCAGATACTGTAGAACCCACTTGGACGGTGGCAGGTTGTTTGTAATCAAGTGTGCTAATTGGCAAAGATAATGTTCTCGCGTCCAAAGTTACGACCCCTTGTTATTAACGTTAAAAAATAGTGCTCGGTTTCCTACTATATTACATTATAGGATACAATATTTGGTATGAATATGCAAGTATAATTTTGGTGTTATTTGGACATTTCGTACCAAATACACGTATAGTTTCTTGCAGATGTTGTTTTGCTTTATTCATAACTATCAATTATAAGAGGTTTGAATAAAATTTGTTGCTTTTTTTGATTTGTATTTGTTATAATGTTCCTACTACATGATTATGTTTGAATTAAGGTTACCATTTACTGATTGAATAAAGGAGATTTGGAGATGAAAGTCTATAACATTTGTGCTTTATTTATTGTGTTGTTGATGTTGACCGTGTCAATGTCAACCTTTGCAGTAGTCCAAGAAAAGAACCTTGTGGGTTGGTGGCTTTTTGATGAAGTAACAGACGAAACCGGTAATTGGGGTGATATTGCTTTTCAAGGTGGCAAGATTGACGGTGGCCAATTGGTCGTTGAATCTGGAAAATGGGCACATGCTTTGGATTATGATGGTCCAGACATAACTGAGTTGAGTTTAGTGACGTGGGTTAGTTTGGATAGTTACGCGAAGACGAACGGTTCTGCTCTCACTCTGGATAAAGTGGATGCAGACCAGTTTTGTGCTATTGTCTGGGCTGAAAGGAAAGACAGACAGTGGATGTCTGGTAGTAGCCATTTTCGCCGCACAGCCGATTTCCCTAAAGCAGTAACAGAAAAAGATACTGGAGAGATGCTGTTCTTAGTTATTACGTACAAGGATATTGGTGGTCGGTACGAGGTCACCGGTTACCGAAATGGAGAGAGCCTTGGGGGTTACGAGGTTAATCATGGTGGTGCTAATATGGATCTTAGAACATGGCCTGCTGGGAATGCTGAAGCGATTTGGGGTAGGAGACATGTAAATGGACTCAATGGTCCTGGTGATCTCAATGCACATATTGAAGAATCTCGAATCTATAATATAGCATTAACAGAAAACGAGGTCCAGACTATTGGCAAAGGTGACCTTCCCGTTGAACCCCGTGATAAACTTGCTACTCGCTGGGCAAAGATGAAAAGACAATAATATTATATGAATAGGCGTGCTTTGTTAGTGCGCTTATTCAACTTGGTTGAAAATTACTATAAGTACATTAATAATTGATGTTGAGTAAATACACAGAATCATTAAATCCGAATAATTAAAAGGAGTTGTTTCCATGAGAATAAAAATGTACTGTCTATGTGCAGTGATATTAATGCTTGGTATGCCGATGTTAGTGTTGGCACAGGTGCAAGAAGATAACCTTGTTGGTTGGTGGCGATTTGATAGTGCAGAAGAAGAAACAGGTAACTTTGGGGATGTTGTCCTTCATGGTGCCACGATAGAAGATGGACAGTTGGTTGTTTCAACGGATAAATGGGCACATTCCTTGGAATACACAGGACCCGACATTACCGAACTCACCTTGGTTTCTTGGGTCAGTTTGGATAGTCTCGCGAGAACAAGCGGTTCTGCACTCACGTTGGATGAGTTAACAACAGATCAATTTTGCGGGATCGTTTGGGCGGAAAGAGTGGAAAGACAGTGGATGTCGGGAAGTAGTCATTTCCGTCGTACAGATGATTTCCCACAAGTTGTCACTGAGAGTGAAACTGAAGTACTTCATATGGTTGCTATAACTTATGAACTTGTCAACAATCAATATGAAATAACTGGCTATCGTAATGGTGATAGTATGGGTGGCTATACTAAAGGTGATAGTAGAACATGGGAAGCTGGCGATTCAGAGGCGATTTGGGGTAGGCGACATGTGAATGGACTTAACGGTCCTGGTAATCTCAGTGCACATATTGAAGAATCCCGACTTTACAACGTTGCGCTGTCAGCTGACGAAGTGATGTCTTTGCATGAAGGTGGACTCACACCCGTTGAACCACAAAGTAAACTTGCAACACAGTGGGGCGCGCTCAAGTCAAAATAATCTCTTGAACATTATTTAAAGACCAGCAGTTCTATACTGTTGGTCTTTATTTATATTGTCTATCAATCGGGTAGAATCCTATATCCGCTGCTAATTCCTGTAGTCATCCCTACTATTGCCCACAATCCCGCACATAACATTTCTCCGATAACCAAACCGAGAAACACAGGACGTGCTTGTCGATATGCCTTCAATCCTCCGTATTTCACGATTGCAAATTTCATTCCCCATCCCAAAAAGATTGAGAACCAAAGTTTGAAAGTTGCCCATGAACTTAACATCGTATAACCGATTGGATGTAGGGGCCACCAAACAAAGGTTTGCCGCATCCACATCAACCAACCTGTAAACCCTCCACCGAATAGAATAAATCCCGTATTTGTCCAATTTGTGCTGGTTTTCGGACTTGTGAGTAAACCCTCCAGTTGTCGCATAAACCAACTACCACCCATATATGGTGCACCGTGTGCATAGCCAACTTTGAGTGCAGAGTAATAGGAAACTACAAGACCGATCACCATGGCAGCCGCCATTGCCATGAGCAGTTGTCGTCGCTTGACACGTGCCTCGTCTGCTGCCTTCAATCCGTTCATGATGTTCGGCATCATAAATTCTCGTAGATCAAGCGTTAGACACACCGGATGCATCATTAACGATGTCAATGATGATGGATGTATCTTTGATGTACCGAGAGTAGTAAGAAAGAAACTTTGTGGAGAAAATGATGGATTGATGAACGGGATACCGCCGTTGATTACCTGCCATGTCAAGACGATATACATTGCAAGTAGAAACAATACAAACCCTAATGCGAATAGGATAGACATACCCATGAGGTGATTGAAAAATACGAGCACACAGATACCACCGATAAGTCCAAAGACCGTAACCCCATAAGGTAATGCCTCATCAGAGGAGCGAGTCTGGAACATGTTTTTTATGTGATGCCTTGTTTTCCATAAGGCAATACCTACAAACACCAGACAAGCACCAGCCTCCTGTGAAGCACTAAACGACTTTCCAGTCCATTGTACACCGGGTCCAGATGTCAGTTGAAAACCGAGTAGGACACCGATAAGGCATTGTAGCTTGTAAAATATAAAGAAAAACCAGATACTGAATGATACCTCTAATGTGAGCAGATAACTGAATCCGACCATTGACCAAAAGATGACTACTTGAAATGGACGTAACGCGCTCCACGGTCTTTCTGTGAGATATGAATTGAGCCAAAAGTCGCGTGGAATATGTGGGATGGTTGGGAAAAATGTATGGAGTCCGTTCATTGTGTGGAGAAAAACTGGGAATGCGAAACCGAACCAGAATAGGCTGTTTTTAAAGAGCGGTCCGAGTCGTCCACTGCCTTGAACTGACATTTCAACAGGAAGTTTTACAAGTGGAAATGCACAACGTTCATATTCTACCCACTGTTTACGGAGTAATGACGAAAGACAAATCATTACAAAATAGACAACGAGCACATAAATACTCCAGATGAATATCGGTGTGATCCATGCACCCCACGGTACGGTTTCGCCCGCGAAAAGACCTTCGAAGAATGAACTGATTGCAGATTCATCTTGTACTACCCGCCAGTGCGGGATGTAGTGGTAGAACAGTGATTCCCAATCGTTTTCTGGTGTGGCAAAATATTTGTAAGCGATCATTGGGCTGATCGCATATCGCATCATACCTGATGACGGGATTCCTGCGGGGGCAAGCATGATGCACCAGATCGTGATGAGTTCACCGGGTGAAAAGGCTGAAGGAGGATGAATCTGTTTTAAGGCAACATTGATACCCAACACGAACAATGTGAGTACAAAAAACGGAGCGACAGGAAAATGTCCACCTGCAAGGAAAATGTTTCGGATCACATAATCATTATATGGTGCAAGGAGACATTCAATTGTAGCACAAACCAACCCAATAATGACTGCGCGCCAAGATAGACTTGTCCGTGTCCGTTGCTGAATCAATATGTACTCACTTTTTAAGAAGAGGTTCTGGTATAGTGTTGTTTTCGTTGCATGAGCAATGATTTTCTAACATAAGGATACATCTCAAACACAAAGATAAAACATATAATTTTCACTATCCCTTTAAGTCAAGTATCCAAACCATTGAAATGTTTATGGATTCTATATACTAATTCTACTTCTATCATACACAATAAATGCGATTCTGTAAACTGTGTTGAGGTTTTTGAAATAATTTCCATTTAATAACAAAAATATTATATGACAAATAACGATAAGTTGGGTAAAATAGTAATAGAATGTTAAAGCACTCGACCGAAACTTATGATAATTGTTGTTTAATTGTCTTATATTTTATAGAAACGGAGATATGATGATGCAAACACATTCAAACCTAATTGAATCTGATAATGTTCAAAACCCTCCATCTACTTCACTTTTCAGTGATAAACAGGTGCAGGACTTTATCGTAAATGGTTATATTACGGTTAAAACGGATTTGCCACGTAGTGTTCATGAGACGATATATCGCAAAACACAGGAATTCACCGAGAAGGAGGGGAACTTAGGTAATAACATCTTACCACGAGTTCCAGAGTTGCAGGCTGTTTTTGATGATCCCACTGTCCGTGGTGCCTTTACGAGCATTTTGGGACAGAATTACGTGATGCACTCACATCGACATCCGCATCGGAATGGTCCTCACAGCGGAGGGCAGGGATTTCATAAGGATAGTTATTGGGGGCATCAGAAAGTCCGTCAACACCGACCTCGTTGGGCAATGGCATTCTATTACCCTCAAGATACTCCACTTGAAATGGGTCCCTCATCAATCCTGTCAGGAACGCAATATTATGATCATAGGTTAACGGAGGATAACAATGGAGAAGTGGCACTGAGCGGTGAAGCGGGTACGCTCACACTTATCCATTTTGACCTATGGCATCGTGCTATGGCAAACCAGACCGACAAAACCCGTTATATGATGAAGTTTCAGTTTATCCGAATGGATGAACCCCAAGAACCAGAATGGAACTCGGAGGATTCCTCGTGGAACACTGATGGTCTTGATATAAACGGTAACCCTGCAGCACAGCGTCATGAAACCGCATGGCGACATGTATGGAATTGGATGGTTGGTGGAACAAACGGACATTCAGCAGAGGAAGCCAATGGAAAATTGTCAACCTACATTGAAGCATTAAGCGATGAAGATCCTATCGTTCGCTCAGAAGCAGTAGATGCACTGGGATTGTTAGGCGAATCTGCCGCCGATGCTGTCCCGATGCTGAATAATGCCTTAGGTGATGACTATGAACCTGTCCGACTGAATGCTGCTTATGCATTGGGTGAAATTGGTGAATCTGCAGTATCAGCATTAATAGAGAAACTTGAAGATGAAAATGGTTCTGCTCGACGAATGGCAGCCTATGGATTAGCTGCTGTTGGTGCTCCAGCAGTATCAGCACTTTGTGATGCAATGGAACACGAAAATGATGAGGTGCGACATCAAGCCTCTTATGCTTTGGCACAGATTGGGAGTTCTGCGGAACCAGCAGTTTCAACGCTGATGGCTCATTCAAAAGATAGCAAAGTTGAGGTGCGTAGATATATACCAGAGGCATTCGGAGCAATTGGGGCACCTGCTGCATCTGCTGTGCCAACGTTAATTGACATGTTGGCTAACGATGAGGATGTGCAAGTTCGTTTTGAGTCTGCTTTGGCGTTAGGTCAGATTGGTCCTGCATCCAGTGATGCAATTCCGGTTTTGAAGGAATCGCTTTCTGATAATAATCGTTATGTCCGTGACAATTCTATCCATGCCCTAAAACGAATTGGGACTCCAGAAGCGGAAACCGCCCTCTTCGATTATCTGCTTATGGCGCGATGGTGTGCTATTACTAATAGCGAAAGCACATTCTAATGTAGTTGTACTTACTAATTTTAGAAAAAATCTGTAGGTCGGAGGTCGCTATTTTCCCTCTGACCTACAGTATATTATAAAAATTTTGGAGGAATATAAAATGAGTATATTAGAACACGCTGAAGAACTTATTAACGAAATTCAAAATCGATTAGAAGAATTTGAGCGATCAAATGAAGAATCAGTTGAAAGAATACACAATCAATTAGAGGAACAAAGGAATAAATCTGAAGAACAGATTGAGAGAATACAGAGTGAAATTGAGAAAGAAACTGAATCGGCTGAGGAACAGATCCGTAGAATGCAAGAGGGTTTAGAAGAATACCATAGGAAGGTTGAAGAACAGATACATAAGCTACAGGAAGAATCCGAAGAATATGGACGCAGAATTGAGGAGGATATTGAAAGGATTCAAGAACGAATTGAACAGTCCAGAGAAAAGGCAGAAGAACAGATGGAGCGAATACATGAACAGATGGAACACAACCATGAGATAGCAGAAGAAAAAATTGAAAGAATCCGTGAAAAAACGGAAGAATATAAAGAAAATTCCGATGAACGTGTTGATAGAATTCGTGAACAAATGGATGAAATCAGAGATAGTACAGAGAACCGACACTCTGAAAGTTTACATTTTGAAACGGATACACGTGTTGAAGATCACCCCGTTGAAGATAAAGTGCAGATGCTGATGGAACGTTATAATGCTGAGTACAACCAGCGGCATGATATGTCAACAATCAGCAATACCTACGTTCTCAATGGCGTTGAAATATTGAAATACAGTGGTAAATATCTTCCGTTAGACGAATTGGATAAGCACTATCCACGCAATGAATGGCTGCAAACATTGATAGATAATAACATCTCAATAGAGAATCTTCATGATTATTGTCGCTATCTTAATGCTCGCGATATGTTGATGCGGATTCAAAAGAGACCTAAAGTTTGGACTTCAGGTCTGTTCAATATTACGCCAACAGAGAATTGGGAAATATATCAGGATGCGTACATTAATCAGTTAGTAAATCCAGAAAAGGCACCGCATGCTTAAGCAATAATATTCTGCGAATCCATATATACGAAAGGATGACTAAGTGTTGATTCACTGCTGAAGGTCATCCTTTTATTTTTGTTCCTTCAATTTACCCCAGGTAGTTACAAAAGAATCTGCTGGTTCAACTGGATATGCTTTATTATCCCAATCAAGTGAAGACACAGTGTATTTCATTGTAATTAGAATTGGTTCTGGTTCACCACCTGTAGCGGGTATGATAAAATTTCCCATTGATCTAAATTGTTCAAGATTTGTAACTTTGTTGGGGTGGATATATGACGTGTATGCAATATATTTTCCATCAGGTGACCAAGTGTTAACGTTATAACTATAATTCTCTTTTGCTTGTAGTAGTACCGGATCAGCGTCAGGTTGCACAGGAACGACTACTATACCTCTTGCACGCTTATTTCCATTTAATGGAACTGTGGTTTCATAAGCAATCTGTTTTCCATTCGGTGAAAACACCGGGGAATATACCTCTCCTTCAGTTATTTGGAAGACATCATTTGTTGCAACATCTAATAGAAAAAGACCATCAGGTTTTGTAAAAGCAATTTGCTTACCATCAGGTGACCATTCTATATCAAATAAATTCGAATTCCATACCATTGCATCAAAGAGGAGTTCAATTTTGGGTTCATGTTCAGTAAGTTCTTCATATCGAATAAGTCTTATTCCTGGACGTCTTATAAAGACGACATCACCGTTTTTAGATATATCAGCGTCTACAAAATCTGTAATTCTCTCAAGCGTAAGATTTTTTGTTTTTCTTCCTGGGTTTTTACGATCTAATAGAAATAGTTCAGATCCGGAAAATGCTTGAATATTCTGCCCTTCAAAGACCATTCTGTCGGCAACAACAAGCACATAATCACCATCATCCTGCAATTCAATTTTTTCAATACTGTTAAACTTCTGGTTAAAGTATTTACGAGCAGTAGTTCCTTCCATATTGGATATCCATATTTCGCTCTGTGATACTGGGTGAACAAAGATTATTTCCCCTGTCGGAGCAGCACTTGAATGTGTAGGTGTTAGCATGAGAAACATGCCAATCCAGAAAAAACATAGATGACCGTAGAATTGAATTTTATTATTCATTTTTGCCTCCTCTCCTTATGTCACGTTTTAATTTGCCCCATGTAGTAGTAAGTTTTGCCACTGGTGTAAGTGGGAATGATTCTTTTGTCCATTCCCAAACTCGGATGCCACCTTCAAAATCATCAAAAATAGTTTGTGTTCTTCCATCTTCAATCGACACAGCCAAATTTAGATATTCCCAAACACTTTTTCGGTCAACCAGTTGATGCTTAATTAACACATAAGCAATAGACTTCCCATCAGGTGTCCACGTAAGGTAGTCAAGAAATAAATCAGTTTTTGTCTTTTCAAACATTTTTACATTTTTGGGTTCCATTAGAGAAATAACCCCAACTTCTTTAAACCCTATCTGATTATTTTGTTTTGGTGTATATGTGTAAAATGCTAACTTTGTTCCATCAGGAGAGAAAACAGGACGAAACCCATAATCAAGTATCTGTGACACCTCTTTTGTAAATGTATCAAGCAAAAAAATCCCTTCCATATTCGAAAACACAACATCTTTTCCATTTGGCGACCAGTCTATATATCCAGCGGGTCCATCATAAATTTTTTCTGCTTTTGGAATTGTCTCATGAATTTCATAATTTGGAATGAGATAGATCCCGTCAGGATAATCAAAATCAATGGAATTTGCAAAGATAATATCTCCTTTAGATGAAATCGATGCGTCTAAAACAACACTAAACTGTCCGTAGGTTAAATCCTTTCTACCCTTCTTCAATTCTTTTGTATCAAAAAGATATGCATCAAATCCAGTTTCATTTCCTATACCCTCACCAACACAAAGAATGTACCTATCTCCTTTCAGTATTGAAATCTCTTGGATTATAAGTGGCGGAGAAAAAAGTTTTCGAGGTTTGGAACCATTGACATCACTAATCCATAACCCTATTTGTTTCTGATGATTTTGGGCATATATAATCTCTTCAGCGGGGAAAGCATTATCAATAAAAATATAACATAAGGAGAAAAGACATAAACAGATTATACGCAGTTGAAATTGAAAAAATTGTTTCATAATGTATCTCCATTATATTGTTGCATTTGTAAACAAGAGATGTTGTCAACATTATTTCTACCGAAGAATTGGAAGTCTTTTGGAATGCATCCTGAAATAAGGATGTAATTTACAGAATAACATAAACATCAACATAAAATCAACATATACATCATTCAAAGGCATTCAATTGTCGGTTATTCTGTCTGAATTGCTGAAGGTGCTGAAAACACTGAAAATCGTCTGAATCACTGAAGGCACGGAAGACGCTGAAGACGCTGAAAATACATCGGTTTTTGCTCCTTCTAAAAACGTACACAAAAAGGGCGTTTTTCGTTTCTGTGTACGTTTTGACTATTGGGGTTATGCCAGTCTGGGACTGAGTTTATAGGGTATTTCGAAAATTTTGATTTTTTCATTTGTGTACGTTTTTTATTTGTTTGGTTGTAGTCGGTTTTTCGGTGGATATTTTTTGGGTAACTGGTGTCGGTTTTTGTTGTGAATGTGGGTGTAAGCGGTTTTTGTTTTTCATAGTGGTAGTATTATAACAGGTGTTAAGAGGGTATGGAAGGGTTTATGGGGATTGGAACAATATGTTTCATGTATGTTTCGGGTGGTTTTCGGTTTTCAGTGGTCAGTTTTCAGTATTGTCTGAACCAAGGGTTTTCAGGAATGGGAGTTCTGTGTATTGTAGTCCGTTTCACAAGATGACAATATTTCGCGACGTTGGTGCTGAAATGCACAAACTCGAAAGTTTGTGCTACAAAAGAGAACAACGTTATGAGGACTGACATAAGGTGCTCATTGGTAAAATTGTCTTGCAAGGATGATGAATATATAGCATAATTAATGCATGTAGATGATAGGTTCTCTATTGCAAATACCAAACAAATCACCTTCTCACACCCCTTACCATAGGAGTGTAAAATGATAACCCGTAAAGACATAGAAGCCACATGTGATGATATTGTGCGTGAGTTCTCACCGTTACAAGTTATTCTCTTTGGATCACATGCGTATGGCACACCCAAGGAACATTCTGATGTTGATCTGTTAGTGGTAATGCCTGTAACGAATTCGGAGGCACGTCAGCAAGCATCAGAGATTCGTGAAAGGATTCCGCGACGATTCAGCATGGATCTGATTGTTCGTTCTCCAGAAGACATAGCATATCGTTTGTCATACAATGACTGGTTCTTACGCGAAGTCACAGAAAAAGGTGAAGTATTATATGAATCTGAAAATTATTATATCATACCACACAAAAAAGAGTATACCCAGATGAACCCATTAACTTTGGAATGGATAGAAAAAGCAGAAGGTGATTATAGTGCAGCAAGGCAAGTCTATCTTGGATCCGATCCAGTATACCATGTGATCTGTTTTCTTGCTCAACAGTGTACTGAAAAATATCTAAAAGCATACCTACAAGAGATGAATATACCTATCATAAGAACACATAATTTGTCGCAACTGTTGGATTTAATTTTACCTACTATACCAGAATGGAGCGTTTGGAAGTCTGAATTGTCAAAACTATCAGAATTTGCTGTGGATACGCGATATCCTGCTCAAACACCTTCTCAAAGTGACGTAGAGGATGCGATGGAAACTTGTGAAAAGATTAGGGATACAGTACGTGAATATTTTAAACTTAATGATGAGAATGAAATCAAATGATGTATGATCTGATTATAAAAAATGGAACTTTGATTGACCCTGCACAAGGTATTCATGCTCAAAGAGATATAGCATTCGTTGATGGTTGTGTTTCAATTGTCAGCGATGATATTTCATCATCTGATGCACGGGAGGTATTGAAAGCGGATGGGTGCTATGTCACGCCGGGATTAATTGATCTCCATGTGCATGTTTTTCACGGTGTTAGCCACTTCGGTATTGAACCCGATCCAACATGTTTAGCACGCGGTGCAACTACAGTCGTTGATGCGGGGTCAGCAGGGGCAGACACTTTCCCCGGATTTCGTAAATACGTTATTAATGTCAGCGACACTCGAATTCTGGCACAATTGAACATATCTTCTCAAGGTATGCTCACCCGTGAAATTGGGGAATTAGAGATTCCTGACTATGCTGATGTTGACAAAGCGTGCAGAATGATAGAACAGCATCGTGACATTATTCTTGGTGTTAAGGTGCGATTGACCCGCGAATCAATTGTTGGGGAACGCGCAGGCATGCAACCACTACATAAGGCACGCGAGGCAGCAGATGCTGTAGGACTTCCGTTAATGGTACACCCTCAAGATGCTTGGTGTGAATCCATAGATGATATATTAGCGGTAATGGGTAAGCGGGATATTCTAACCCACTGCTTCCATGATATGACGTGTGGTATATTAGACGAAAATGGTAAGATACGGGATTCTGTACACGCTGCAATTGAGCGTGGTGTCATCTTTGATGTTGGACACGGTGCAGGATCATTCAGTTGGGACGTTGTTGAAAAAGCAATGGCACAAGGTGTTGAACCAACGACGATTTCATCGGATTTGCATGTCTACAATATAGAAGGTCCTGTCTACGACCTTGTCAATGTTGTCAATAAGTTTCTTTATCTCGGCATGTCTCTTGATAATGCGTTGGCGAAAGTCACAAGTGTTCCCGCAGACACGATATTAATGCCTGGTCAAGTTGGTACATTAGCGGAAGGTGCTTGGGGTGATGCTGTTATATTTGAAATGCGTGAGGGTGAATTCCAATTAGTAGATGCACGCGGTCAAGTTAAAACCAGTAGACAGAAACTGGAACCTGTCGTTGTTATTAAAGGGGGAAAGGTATATCGGCAGAGGCATACTGAGAATTAGTATTTGGAAAATGAGATGTTTATAAAATCTGTTAAATATCGTAATTTCTTGATAGAAAATGGATATTATATTGATAGGAGAAATTGCTGATGAAATCACAAGATGTTGTTGAACAACAGTATTTTGAGGCAGTAGATTCGCTTGTGGAGAGGGTAGAGAAAGATCCGTATATTCTCGCTGCGATTGTTGCTGGAAGTTTCTCTTATGCACAAGTATGGGAAAAATCGGATCTGGATGTAGAAATCATTGGGAAAGATGGTATTCGTCCCACACAGTCATTCTTCTCGCTTGTTGAAAATGGTGTTAACATCCATGCGGGTATTTCGCCGCGTAGTTCCTTCAAGAGATCAATTGAGAGTGCGCAACAAGGTTCCTTCATGCATTCCTACTTTTCTCATAGTACGCTCTTATTCTCAAAAGATGATTCTATTAAGGAATGGTATGACAAGAACGCAAGTCGTGATAGTATCGGTGAACGCGACAAGCAGCTTCAAGTGTTGAACGTTATTGCTGATGTCCTGCCAACGCTTATCTACGCGGAAAAGCAGTTTTATGTTAACAACGATCTCGTAACCTGTTTTATAACACTATTGCCAGTTGTAGAAGGATTAGCACGTATAGAGGTGTTATTGAACAACGAAATTCCTGTTCGCGAAGTTATACAACCCGCCCTAAATTACAACCCAGATTTCTTTAAACATGTTTATACTGATCTGATTAATTGTGAAAAGAATGAGACAGTTATCCAAGATGCACTTGATGCAATCAATTCATATATTGATGAACGTCAGTTTATTTTTCAACCGATTTTGGATTATCTTACAGAACAGAAAGCTGCAAGATCAAACTCTGAGATGAACACCTATTTTCATTCAAAATTCCGCGATGCTTCTGTTGATATTATATGTCAATGGCTGACTTGGAAAGGAATTATTCAGCAGGTGTCTGTTCCAATTAAACTTACAGTCAAAAGCCAAATTGCTTTAGAAGAACCAGCGTATTATTACGATAAATCAAAACCAGAAGTGCATTCTCCTCGTCTGAAATCAGAGATTTATCCCGACATTGAAGATGCAGTAGAAAGATTCACAGATACGATTGCAGAGGATCGGTATATAGTTGCTGCTATTCTTACCAGTAATTTGGCAGAAGAAAATGTATGGGAAAAGACAAATGTACATATAACAATTATTATGAGAGATGGCACAAAATACCAACATAAAGAGTGTCAATTAATTGAAGATGAGGTTCTTATCCGAGTCAACCATTATACACGTGGTCAGTTTAAAAATTTGTTGGAAAGGAATTTACAAGGAAGCAGCCTTCATTCTATATTCTCTCAAAGTAAAATACTGTTTTCTAAAGATCCTACACTTGCTGATCTATTCAAAGAGATTGATGTTGTCAATGAACGTGATAAACAATCTCAATTATTTAACATCGCAAGTAGTGTAACTACGATACTCGCGAAAGCAGAAAAATGGTATTATATTAAGAAGGATTACGATTATACATTTTACTACTTGATGTATGCTGTGAGAGAGTTAGCTCGGATTGAAACTATTATGCACGGTGAAACCCCTAAACGAAAAGTAATCTATCAGGCACTCAAACATAATCCCAAGTTCTTTAATGCAATTTTTACTGATATTCTTGATATTCCAAAAGATGAGGAAACTCTTGGTAGAGTGTTAGAACAGATTGATGAATACTTAGAAGATAACGTGCAGACGTTTTTTAAGCCTTTACTGGATTTTTTAGAGGAATCGGGAGGAGAACGTTCCTTATCTGACATCCATGATCACTTCGGTAGTCGGCAATTGTGGATTAATATGGCATGTGAATGGCTTGTGCAGAAGGAAATCTTGGAGCAATTCTCTTCACCAATTCGTTTAACAATGGACAGTAAGGTTTCTGTAGAAGAGCCTGCATACTTCTACGATGTTGAAAATCCGTTCTTGTAAGTTAGAGTGAACGAAGTGAAAACATTGGATTTATAGTGCTATTGACTTTAGCATTTTGAGATTCAAGCAACGAACTACTACGTAACTATAGCAGTAATTATAGCGTAATTTTCATGATAAAGAAAAGACCAATCATAAAACTATAGATGAATACCAATTCTAAGGAAAGTGTATATATTGAAAAGTAAGGAGGAAACGCATGAGACAAGAGGTCTCAATCAAAGGAGCGAGAGAAAATAATCTACAAAATATAGAATTAGAAATTCCACGCGATCAACTTGTCGTTGTTACTGGTATTAGTGGTTCTGGTAAATCCTCATTAGCATTTGATACTGTCTATGCTGAAGGACAACGTAGATTTCTTGAATCGATGTCTACTTATGCGAAACGGTTTATTACACAGTTGAAAAAACCGGATGTAGATTTTATTGATGGGTTGTCGCCTGTTGTTTCAATTGAACAGAAAACTGTCACAGCAAACCCCCGTTCTACCGTTGGAACAATGACTGATCTGCAGGACTACCTGCGGATGCTATTCTCGACTATCGGTATTGCCCATTGCCCTTATTGTGAAACGGAGATCCCTATCCGTTCTCACTATCAAATATTGGAGCGGCTGCTTTCCTTCCCTGACGACACCGAAGTAGAAATCCATGCCCCTGTCTTCAAAATCTATGGTGAAGATTACGAATATCTTTTTGACGATATACGCACAAAAGGCTGCAGACATGTCCGTATTGACGGGGTTGAGCACGACATCAGTGAGGAAATAGAATTAGACCAAGATAAGATATACGACATTCAGGTTGTTGTTGATAAATTCTTTGTCAAAAAGGATATTGACAAACAAGTCCTTGCCGCGTTAGAACATGCGATGATCGTCGGTGAAGGTTTTATGCGTTTTCAAGTTGTTTTGCCTGATGATGAAGATGAGGACCTTGATGAATTACTGGATGATTTCGGATGTGCTGAACACGGTGTGTTGATGTGCCAATTGGGACCACACCACTTTACATTTAATGAACCGACGGGTGCTTGTGTAACCTGCTCTGGATTAGGAACTTACCTACAGGTACATCCTAATCTACTTGTTCCTGATAAATCAAGAAGCATCGCAGATGGCGCGTTTGTCAAGCAAGCCTTCATCTATGAACCTGACCGGTGGGATGGTCGGATGATGTATAGTCTTGCACAGCACTATAACATTGACTTGGATATACCATTTGGTGATCTTCCCGAAGAGGTCGTGGATGTAGTTTTTTATGGTACGCGTGGGGAGGAATTTCCGCTCTGTCAAGCACCAGATGCAAAACCTATGCAGGAAAGACACATCGGCATGCCTGTACGATTTGATGGAATCATCACTCGTATTGACAGACGGTATAGACGTTATAGAAAGCAGGGAGAAGCACATTCTGGGATGGAAGACTACCTCAGAAAAGTGATGGTTGAACATACATGTCCTGATTGTCATGGCATGAAACTTAAGCGGCAACGTCTTCTTGTTACCATTGATGATAGGACTATCCATGATGTGGGTGAATTGCATCTTGAACAGTTACGTGATTTCTTATCTGCAATAAAGAGCATACCTGAAAAACAACGTGAAGCTGGTGAACGGGTTATTAGAGAATTGGTCACCCGTATTGAATTACTGCTCGGTATTGGTCTTGATTACCTCAATCTCAATCGTCGTTCCGCTACGCTTTCTGGTGGTGAATCGCAACGTATCCGACTCTCAACGCAAATCGGTTCTGGATTAATGGGTATGCTTTATGTGCTCGATGAACCGAGTATCGGTCTACATCCGAAAGACAATGAGAAGATGATCGAGACTTTACGCAAACTACGTGACATCGGCAATACTGTGATTGTCGTTGAACATGATGAAAGCACGATCCGTTCAGCAGATCATATTATTGAGATGGGACCAGGTCCGGGTGTACACGGTGGACAGGTTGTGGTTCAGGGTCCATTTGATAAGATTATCAAGAGTGATGATTCTTTGACGGGTCTGTATATGAGTGGCAAACGCGAGATCCCGATGCCAGTAGAACGTCGTCCATTGAACGGCAATTACTTGAGCGTAACTGGAGCAAGAGAAAACAATCTACAGGATATTAGTGTAGATATTCCACTGGGTGTGTTTATTTGCATCACCGGTGCATCAGGATCCGGAAAAAGCACGCTCATCAACGAGATTATCTATAAGAGACTATATTCCATATATCATGATAGCCGAACATTATACGGTGATCACGATGAACTTGAAGGACACGAAAACATCAGTGATGTAATCAACATTGACCAATCCCCAATTGGTCGTTCCCCACGGTCAAATCCCGCCACATATATCGGCTTTTACGATAATATCCGCAAACTCTTTGCGAGTACACCTGCAGCAGAAGTCCGTGGGTTTACTGCATCTCGCTTTAGTTTCAATGTTAAGGGTGGTCGCTGCGAGGAATGCCGCGGTGAAGGCACTATTACAACACAACTGCACTTTATGCCAGACGTTGAGGTTATGTGTCCAACTTGTAAAGGGGCACGCTATAATGAAGATACGCTTGAAGTTACCTATAACGGCAAGAATATATCAGAAATCCTTGATATGTCTATTGAGGAAGGGGTTGAGTTCTTTATTGACCAACGTCTCATTCACCACAAATTAGGTGTGCTTAACGAACTTGGTCTCGGTTATCTTAAGATTGGACATCCTGCACCTATTCTGTCCGGTGGTGAAGCACAACGTGTTAAGCTTGCAAACGAACTTAGTAAACTCAAACGCGGGAAACATAATCTCTATATCCTTGATGAACCGACGACAGGTCTACATCTTGCAGATATCCAGAAACTTTTGGATAGTATTGGGCGTTTGGTGGATTCTGGTCATACGGTGATAGTGATTGAGCATCATCTTGATGTTATCAAAACTGCTGATTATGTGATTGACCTTGGTCCAGAAGGTGGACATAAGGGAGGACAGGTCTTAGCACAAGGCACACCAGAGGAAATTGCAAAGGTGCGGAAATCTTTTACTGGTAGGTTTTTGAAAGAGCATTTGGCATAGACTAATCTAATATACAATATATGATAACTTTAGGGCGAAGTATTTGTACTTCGCCTTTTTTCGTACATCTTTTGATTGAAAATAGATGTATATTTTGTTAAAATAATTAATTAAATCTAACGGAAAAACCATGGATACACTAAACAATCTGATGGAGAAAACCATGGACACAGTAAATGATTTCATAATAAAACAAAATAAATATATACCGACCTTTCCAAAAGCGAGTGGACGACCAACTATTTTTATTGAAGGTTATCCATTTGAGGACGACGAACCTATGGGAGCTACCCAATTTCACACCGAACAAATCACCATTTTTTCTGACCAACTTTCACGATATTTCGCAATTAATGAACACATACATATTGGTGTTGATAACTTCATCTATTACCATGAAGGGGATACTTCAAGGGTAGTTGCTCCTGATATATTCGTTGTGTTTGGCGTTGATAAATACCCGCTGCGACGCAGTTTTTATACGTGGGCGGAAGGTGCGGTACCAGTTACTGTTATTGAATTCCTATCTGATTCGACAGCGAATCAGGATCAACATGATAAAGTCGGTTTGTATCTTTCAGATATTGGTGTGCAGGAATACTTTATCCATCAACCTGAAATGAAGAAACCCTCAGAATTTCGTGGTTGGCAGCGCAGTTCAGCCGGTAATATTATTGAGATTGAACCAGATGCGGCGGGTGGTTTGTTCAGTGAAGCGTTAAATCTCTGGCTTCGGTGGAAGGACGATCAGACGACACATGTAAGACTATTACGTCCATATCTTCCTGATGGTACTCCGATTACAACATCACGGGAAGAAGCGCAACTCAGGGAAGAAGAAAAACAACTGAGAGAGGAAGAACAGCAACTCAGAGAGGATGCCGAAGCGAAGGCAGCAAAAGAAACCGAAAGACGACAAGAAGCAGAAGTACTTGCTAAAGAAGCGAACCAACGACATGCAGAAGAAGTTAAGCGGAATCGCGAATTAGAAGCTGAGTTAGAAGGGCTGCGGGGCCAACTCAATGAGAGCAAAGATTGACTTCCTTGACATATCCATTAAACACAGCACCCCAAAGGAAATTGCAATTGTACGTAAGTCTTTTACCGATAGGTTTTTGAAAGAGCATCTGATGAAATTATATCTTAAGGTAATTTATGAAGTCAGTTTACATAATTAATCTCAATGCAAAGTAATGATAGGACTAAATACATGTCAATTCACTATGAATAATTTCGGACGTTCGATATTATTCATATAGATATTATTGTATTTCTAAAAATGAGCGGAAGGCTTTATGAATTTGGTACCGTACCTCTTTTCCTGTCTCTTGTGCATATCTCTCTGCTAATTTTTCCTTTTTGCGAGATTCCTCAGGTGTATCTGGATATACAAATTGGTTTTCATCTACTTCATAACCAAGGAATGATAAATCAAACAAAACGTCAAGTGTAGGAATTAACATATCCTCTGAAATCTCAGCTGTCTGTATTTTATCTTCTACCACACTTTTTGATAAAATAGCAGGCATTCCAACAAATTCATAAAGGACATTTTCAATATTAATTTCAGGTAGAGTGTTTTCTACATTAGCAATTTCAAGTGCATACTGAGAATACTGCCTTTCTGCAGCTTTTATATCTTCCTCTTCAATTTGGGGGTGTGAATTATTAATAGCGGTAGTGACTGCTGCATTTACAAGATAAATAATATCTCTTGGTCTTTTCAAAACAACTCTGGTAATATATTCTTTAGTGGAAATACCATCCACAGATGGACAAAAATAATCCTGCCACAATACTTCTGGATTTAAAGGTGGTTGAAAAGAAGAACGAAAACGCTCTTCTATTATACGACTCAATAAATCGTCATTCCATCTTAGGAATGTACGAGGGATTTTATCAGGTTCAGGTGAAACTTGACTAATTTTATAATAAATATCAGAACGCAGGAAAATAGCAAGACTGAGTTGTATACTATGTCTTCTACTGTCCTGTCTCTGGAGTTCATCAGGGAGTTTTCTTGCAACTTCCAATAAACCCCACAGTATCTCAGACAAATCGTGTATATTATTTTGTCTTTCCCAAGCTTGATCAAGATTATCAACTAGAATAACGACCTTCTGTTTTTTTGATAGGAATAGTTCTCCAAGTTGTACTCGCAATTGCTTCAATATTCCACTATGTAGCTCTTCAGAGACAGGTAAGTAGGAATTTATATCGTGATTTGATTCTTTTAATGTTTGAGTGCAATTCTCAAGTCTTGTTGAAAAATCCGTACGAATTATATCTTCATTTTTGTTGACGAACTGTTGAAAACTATTACCAACAGTATCAATCTGTCCAGGTAGAGGATTATCTAGATTTTTATAGGTTTCGTTAGCAATTTCAGTGAGAAGCAAAAATTTCCAAAGACTCTCTATTGTATATCCCTTAACTTTTCGATTTTGATAGTGTCGCAAAAGATCTACTATTCCTTGAATTTGATACCGTTCAGGTTTTATTACACAGACAATATTATGAATACTATTACTGAGTTCATTTTCTAACTTTAGTAAATTTGCGGTTTTACCAGACCCCTTACGTCCAACAAAGACGATTTGATTGCCTCTGAGAGCATCATTGTAAGCAGCTGTTGGAATAAAAAAATCGTTTATTAAGTCTCTCTCTTCATTTTCTGCTATGTGCTCACCAAAACGCAGGTTTTCAAGGTCTGCTGCTAATTTTGTGACAGGTTGTACCTCAGCGGCTTCCTGCTTAACCTTTATTGTATCTTCAACAGGTGGTAACCAATCCTCCAAGAAAGCACATGCTGTGGATGCGTCATTGTAATGTTTGACTATATCACGGTAATCAATTGGTGTACTAAAATCATTATCAGCAAACATCAATAAAGGCTTATCCCAGCCATAAGCCATGCCGCAAACCAAAGCATGTCGGGCAGTTTGTAGGTCCGCCCCTTCTCTGTTTGGACTCATTAAATGGCAAACCACTCCACTACAGTTAAATACATTGCTCCCATACCAGGCCAGTGATTGAACAGTAGATTCTCGCGGATCGTCAATAGTTATACTCTTTGTAAATTTTTTCTGAAGTAGATTGGACACAACAACCGCTGCCTGATCTTGATAATCACTTTTCAGGTGCATGATATTTGGATTGCTGCTTGGTTTTATGTTACGCTTTATTTCAGTTTGAAAAATTGTCTCTTTAATGCTCGCATAAGGCTTATCTCTATAGAAACCTGCAACAATTTGTTCATCATTACTGCATGAAACATATCCAATCGTAGTTAACACTCTTAATTGCTCAAACTCTTTCTTTGCCCCCTTAATTGAATCATCAAAAATTAACCAGATTCGCTTGTCACGTGCTATAGCATATCCAAGTTCAAACATAACGTTATGGTTTAAACCTGTCAAGTCGGCAAAAAAGAGTTTGGATCCATCAATGGCTTGACAGATTGTATTGATGATTAATTTTCCTCCCGTTGCATATTCTTCCCATGCCTTAATATTTATTAATCCACTGGCATTTAGTTTTGGAATAGCAAACCGAATCGCTTCCTGCAAGGATTGTCTATGTGAGGGATAAGCAAAAAATGCCCGTGGGATTGTGTTATTCATTCATATTTCTCACTTTCCTGTAATAGTAGTAATCTAATTGTTTTACAACTATAATGCCTGTCTGAGATAATTATATAGTAGTTTCAAGGTCAAAAGTATATAATATTGATTTAGAAACCTATAAGAGAAGCATAATACCCAACAATACAGTCTACACAAATGTTGTGATTTAGTTTGTTAAACATCACCGTTAACTGTCCATTGGCAGGGTAAATTATATCAATAGTATATCATATATTCCAATAGCTTGAAATACTTTTTTGTAGTTGATCAGAGACATTCAATTGTCGCGTAGTAAACTTGTAGGATAGTTTTCTAACTCCGATCACTTTGCACCTGAAACACGGATTCCACGGATTCCACGGATTCCTGAGTTTATTATTTCATATCACGTTATTTTGTCAATATAGTAATCATGCAAAACGAACTCCAATACATCAAACTAAATACTCCGTGTTCATCCGCGTAATCTGTGTAATCTGCGATTCAGACCGGTCGAAGGTCGTTGTACTCGCTCTGACCTATGATACTCATTTTTAACATTTACGCTTGTGAAAAAATGTGGAAGAATTATCGAAGACTAAATAACCCTGACATTCCAACAATTTCCTTGCAAAGAAAACCCAAATTGCGTATACTTTAAGCGATATTATCATTCCACACCAGCGGAGGTGTTCTTTGTCAGATAATCTATTAAGTCCCTTGAACGATGTGCAACGTGAAGCCGTCCAACACACCGAAGGACCACTCCTTATCCTATCTGGAGCGGGTAGCGGCAAAACGCGCGTGATAACCCATCGCATTGCTTACCTCATCAAACATCACCGAGTTTCCCCTTTTCGTATCCTTGCAGTGACATTCACAAACAAAGCAGCAAACGAGATGAAGGAACGGTTGGATACACTCGTTGGTGAAGGAATGAGTAAAAACCTGTGGGTTGCAACATTCCACGCCACGTGTTCCCGTATCCTACGACGAGATATTGAGCAATTAGAGGGCTTTACACGAAACTTTACAATATATGATAAGGGAGAGCAAGTTACAGTTGTTAAAGAAATTCTCAGAAATTTTGGGTTGGATGACAAACAGTACAACCCTCGGTCTATCCACGATCTGATTAGTAAAGCAAAAAACAACTCCATAAATCCGGATACTTACGCAGACACAGCTGACGGTTACTATGAAAAAATTGTGTCAAAGGTTTATCCCGAATATCAGAATACACTTCGTAAAAACAATGCTTTAGATTTCGATGATTTGCTTAACTTTACTGTCCAACTCTTTAGGAAATATCCAGATATTCTTGGACACTATCAAGAGAAGTTCGCACATATTCTTGTGGATGAGTATCAGGATACGAATCGCTGCCAATATAATTTAGTGCGGTTTTTGGCTGGTGAAAAAAAGAATGTATGTGTCGTTGGTGATGATGACCAGTCAATATACGGGTTTCGAGGGGCAGACATTCATAACATAATAGATTTTGAACACCACTACGCGAATACACGCGTACTACGTTTAGAACAGAACTACCGTTCAACACAAAATATCTTAGATGCAGCATGGAGTGTTGTTCAAAACAATAAAAAACGTAAAGAGAAAAAGCTCTGGACAGAAAATGATGCGGGTGAACTTATAACCTGTTATGAAGCAATTGATGAACGTGATGAAGCAGGTTTTGTAGGAACAAAGATAGAGGATTGGAACGCAGAAGGCGTTGATTTTAAGGATTTTGCAATCTTTTATCGGACAAATGCACAGTCTCGTATTTTTGAGGAAGCACTCCGTTCCGCGAATATACCTTATCAGATTGTTGGTGGACTCGGTTTTTATGACCGTATGGAAATTAAGGATTTGATTGCATACCTACGTGTCATGTGCAATCCGTTTGATTCATTGAGTCTTAGACGAATCATCAACGTGCCGACTCGTGGTATCGGTGCAACATCACTTGAGCGATTGATGAATTTTGCAGAAAGTGAAGAAATACCGTTGATTGAGGCTATTGATCGGGTTGAGGAAATTGATACGATTAACAAAGGTATCAAAGGGAAAATTCGTCGTTTTGCTAAAATATTCGAAAAGTTTGACGGAAGTGACCTACCTGCTGATGCGCTTGAACATGTATTAGAAACGACAAGTTACCTTGAAAACTTCAAAGCACAACGTTCAATAGAAGCACAGAATCGGGTTGAAAATATAGAAGAACTTATGAATGCTGTCTACGAATACGAACTGGTTGCAGAGGAACCGACTCTCGCTGATTATTTACAGAATGTTGCACTTATTGCGGATATTGACATGATGGAAACAGACGATACGGATGATACCAATGTCGTGACGATGATGACTATACATAGTGCAAAAGGTTTAGAGTTTCCATTTGTTTTTATCGTCGGTATGGAAGAAGGATATATGCCACACCAACGTTCTATCGATTCTGAAGAAGCTGTAGAGGAAGAACGCAGATTGTGCTATGTTGGCATAACGCGTGCTGAGGAGCAATTGTTTCTGTTGCATGCAAAGGCACGCAGAACATGGGGTGGTACGGAGTATAGAGTTCCGTCGCGTTTCATTGAGGAAATTGAACCGCATCTTATCAAGCACGTAGATCGCTATAACTCGGCGTTTTCACAATCAGAAGTTAGTTACGTTCAAGAGGCAGAAGTTATAGAATATAAAATAAACCAAATTGTGCATCATCCAAGTTTTGGACGAGGGAAAGTAACGAAACTAAGTGGATCCGGTATAAATGCATTCGTGACAGTTCGATTTGATCGTGCTGGCTCTAAACAATTTGCTGCTGCAATCGCACCACTGCAAACAGTTTAATTTTACTTTGTTCGGAACATCTTGTAAATCAAAGTGTAAATAAGAGAAAGGTTCTATAAGTAAATGGCAACTATTACAACAGAAGACGTTAGCCATGTTGCAAACTTGGCGCGTCTTGAATTCAACGAGGAAGAAACAAAGGATTTTACGGAACAACTTTCCCGAATCTTAGACTATATAGGAAAGTTGAATGAATTGGAAACGGATGACGTTCAGCCAACATCACATATACACCCACTTCAAAACATCACAAAACCCGATATAGTCAAAACATCGTTGCCTCGCGATCAAGTTCTTGCCAACGCACCAGAGGCAGAAGAAGGGTATTTCGGAGTGCCCAGAGTAATTGATACCGATTAAGGAGCAGAACTGAATGTCGCTATACCAACTAACGGCACACGAACTACACGATAAACTCAAGGCACGTGAAATCACTGCAGTTGAACTAACCGAATCAGTATATGAACGAATTGAGGAGGTAGAACCACAAGTCAAAGGTTATCTGACATTGACGAAAGAGGTTGCGTTGGAGCAAGCAAACGCAGCAGATGTCGGATTTAAAAATGGCGATGAAATGTCTCCACTTGCTGGTATTCCTATCGCAATAAAAGATGTAATATGCACCAAAGGTGTGCGGACAACGTGTGCTTCAAAAATTCTCAGCAACTTTGTTCCTCCTTACGATGCGACTATCATGACAAAGTTATACAAACAGGGTGCGGTCATGGTAGGGAAAACAAATATGGACGAATTTGCGATGGGGTCATCTACTGAAAACTCGGCATACCAGATAACCCATAATCCATGGGATTTGAATACCATTCCCGGCGGGTCAAGTGGTGGTTCAGCGGCAGTTGTGGCAGCGGATTCGGCAATCTGTTCGTTAGGATCAGACACTGGCGGTTCAATACGACAACCTGCTGCACTGTGCGGTGTTGTTGGAATGAAACCGACTTACGGGAGAATTTCACGATATGGACTTATCGCCTTTGCTTCTTCGCTTGACCAAATTGGTCCGTTTACGAAAGACGTAACCGATTGTGCTTTGGTTCTCAATGCCTTATGTGGTAAAGATGAGATGGACTCCACATCGGTAGATGTTCCCGTTCCAGATTTTACTCAGAGTCTGATTAACGATATACAAGGGATGAAAATAGGTGTGCCAGATGAATATTTTGCAGAAGGTTTGGACACTGAGGTAGCAGATAAGGTCCATGATGCCATTGCTAAATTGGAATCATTAGGTGCATCAATTGAGAAAATTATACTGCCACATACCGATTACGCGATAGCAACATATTATATCATCGCACCAGCGGAAGCAAGTGCGAACCTTGCAAGATATGATGGTGTGCGTTATGGATATCGAACTGAAGAACCCGAAGACCTGATAAATATGTATAAAAAGACACGCAGTGAAGGTTTTGGAGAAGAGGTAAAAAGACGAATTATGCTTGGCACTTTTGCACTCAGTGCAGGATACCAAGATGCATATTACCGGAAAGCACAAAAGGCACGTACGCTAATAAAGTCCGATTTTGATGCTGCATTTGAGAAGGTTGATGTAATAGCAACACCTACATCCCCCACACCTGCATTTAAAATCGGTGAACGAACTGCGGACCCATTGCAGATGTATCTCTGTGATGTAATGACAACCCCTGCAAGCCATGCAGGTTTGCCAGGGATTTCTGTTCCGTGTGGTTTAGTAAATAGTGGTCTACCTGTTGGTTTACAATTATTAGCAGCACCTTTCAATGAAGAAGCATTATTTCGCGTTGCATACACCTATGAACAAAATACAGAACACCACTTACTGAAACCTCAAATCTTTAACGTGAATGACAAATGAAAGTAATAATTGCACCTTTTGGAGGACTCATTGGTGCTGTCCTCGGCGGCATTCTCTGGGCAAAAATAATTCAGTGGACTGGCAGCAATTGGGGTTTTGTTGCTGTCGGAATTGGAGTACTTGCAGGTATCGGAATGCTTATAACTTGTTCGCGTGCTATTGATCCACATGAAACAAGACATTGGATAATGGTTTCTGTCGGGGCTGCGTTGTTTGCTATTATGGGGATTTTTGTTGGTAAATATCTTGATGTTAGGTGGAATGCAATTACACAAATGACAGAACAAATCATCGCAGAAGAACCACTTTTATCGGAGACAGCTGCTACATCAATTGCAGAGACTCAATATTCTGGAAGTTCAAAGTGGGATCTTATGAAAGAGAGAATGCATTGGTTTGATCTGGTCTTTGCTGCTATTGCTGTCTTTGCGGCAATTTACATCACATTAAACACGGGGTTACGCACACTTTTCGCTAAATTGGGTTAATATTGGGATATAAATTTTACTATACATATAAATGGAGTCAAAAATGAAAAAATATCTGATATGTATCATGGGGTTTGCACTTCTTACCTTAATGATACATCCATTAAGTGAGGTTTTCGCTGAAGACACTGATACTGATCAAAATATATTATTAGAAAACATCGCACTATTTTCTGAGATATTAGCGATCATTGAACAAGAACACATTGATGATCCAGATAAAAAAGAACAGATAGAAGGTGCAATCAAGGGCATGCTTCGTACTTTAGATCCTTATAGTCAATTTATACCAGATTATATTGCATTTCGCACACAGAACCAAGGAAATTACGGTGGTGTTGGTATGACCGTCGGAATACGTGATGAAGGGATTACCGTTATCACCCCATTCAAAGGTAATCCTGCAGCCAATGCCGGTGTGCAGAGCGGTGATGTTATCAGCCTAATTGACGGAGAATCAACTGCAGTTATGTCCTTAGATGATGCTGTTGAACTGCTACGAGGTGAACCCGGTACATCTGTCTCAGTTACCTTAAATCGTCCAAAGGTCAGTCGTCCTATAGAAGTTACCATTACGCGTGAAGTCATACGCATACCAAGCGTTGAAAAGGAAATAATTGGTAATAATATTGGCTATATAAAAATCAATACTTTTCTTCAAACAACTGCCAACGATGTAGACAATGCTTTAGAGGAATTCAATCAACACAATATCCGTGGCATCATCCTTGATCTACGTTTTAATCCCGGTGGGTTACTCGGTTCTGCAGTAGATATATCAAGTGACTTTCTTGAACCCGGACAACTCGTTGTTTACAGCAAGGGTAAAGGGGGTGAAATTGAACCCTTTAAGGCTGTGGGTCCTGCAAGAGAGAAACTACCTTTGATTGTATTGGTCAACGGTGGTAGTGCAAGTGCATCGGAAATCGTTGCTGGTGCAATAAAAGACCACGGTAGAGGACTTGTCATGGGGAGTCAAACGTTCGGAAAAGCTTCTGTGCAGAAGGTATTCTCTCTTAACGATTCAAAAGCTGCAGTAAAACTAACTGTGGCACATTATTTTACACCTAATGATATTAATATTGACGAAATCGGTATCAAACCTGATGTTGAAACAGCGTATTTTAGTCGTTCTGAAGTACAAATGCAAGTAAAATTGAGAGGTCATCAGAAAATTAAATCCTTTGTTGAAGAAAACGGCGATGATGTCTTAGAAAAGCTCTTTGTTGCTGAGCACGCGCCGCGTGAAGACCGTCAATCTTCAAAACTGTTACGGTCGTATAGAAAATTAACTGATTCACTTACTGATGATCAAATCATCCTTAGCGATATTGGCGTAAAATACGTTATTGCACTGGAAACGAAAAACATCAAGGATGAAATAATGCATGATCCTCAAGTTAGGGCTGCTATGGAACAACTGAAAGTCCTTGAACTTTTTGCTAAAAAAAACTAATACAAGTAGACTGAAATTTGCAGTCTACTTGTTTTCATAAAGCATGACAAAATAAGGCACTGTTATATGAACCTACAGACACCGATTCTGAATTATATTAACAACACATGGCAACAATCTGAAGCATCTGATGTGCTTGATGTAACAAATCCAGCAACAGGTGATGTCTTATCACAAGTACCGCTTTCACCTACAGAAGAGGTTAATCAAGCAGCAACTGCCGCATCAAATGCTTACGATGAATGGAGACGAACTCCTCCAGTCCAACGTGTGCAATATCTCTTCAAATTGAAAAATCTACTTGAGGAAAATATAGACGATATTGCCCAAACCATCACGATGGAGTGTGGTAAAACGGTTGCTGAAGCAAAAGGGGAAATGCAACGTGCTATAGAAAACGTAGAAGTAGCGTGTGGTATCCCTACACTCATGCAAGGCACAAATTTAGAAGACATCGCTACCGGCATAGATGAGTTCATGATTCGTCAACCAGTCGGTGTGTGTGCTGTCATCGCACCTTTCAATTTTCCGGGGATGATAACTTTCTGGTTTCTACCGTATGCAATCGCCTGTGGAAATACATACATCGTAAAACCATCCGAAAAAGTGCCACTTACCATGCAGAAGATTTTTCAACTACTGGAACAAACAGGTTTACCAGAGGGTGTTGTCAACCTCGTTAACGGTGGACAGGAGACAGTGAATACTATTCTGGAACATCCTGAAATCCGCGCAATAAGTTTTGTCGGTTCAACTGCTACTGCAAAAGCAATTTATGCAAAAGCTGCAGCACATGGTAAAAGGGTTCAGTGCCAAGGTGGTGCAAAAAATCCTCTGATTGTGCTGCCAGATGCCGATCCACAGTTTACCGTCAATGCTACAGCAGATAGTGCATTCGGATGTGCAGGACAAAGGTGTCTTGCTGCGTCTCTTGCATTTACTGTGGGTGAATCACAAAACTGGTTTCCAAAAGCTATTACCGATACAGCAACCGATAGGATTGTGGGCAATGGTTTGGATGATAATGTCCAAATGGGTCCTGTCATCACACAGGAAAGTCGTGAACGTATTGAGGGTGTAATTCAGACCGGAATAGAAGCTGGAGCGCGCGTCCTCGTTGATGGACGTTACCCGAAAATAAATGGATGTGAAAACGGAAATTTTATACGTCCCACTGTTCTCAGTAATATAGACCCACAAGGTGAAATTGCTAAAACAGAAATCTTTGGTCCTGTATTAGGTCTTATCCATGTTCAAACGATTGACGATGCGATTAACCTTATCAATAGTGGTAATTATGGAAATATGGCTTGCTTATTTACAAGTAGTGGTGCATCAGCGCGTAAGTTTCGTTATGAAGCACAGATAGGAAACATTGGTATAAACATCGGTGTTGCCGCACCGATGGCATTCTTCCCGTTTAGCGGTTGGAAAGATAGCTTTTTCGGAGATTTACACGGACAGAGTTGGGATGCAGTTGATTTCTTTACACAGAAAAAAGTTGTTGTGGAGAGATGGAATTAGGATAAAAAGGAAAATGAAATATAGATCAAGTGCGGCAATGCTCATTTCAGTTGTATTACATCTCATAGTAGGTGTAATCGGTTTCTTTTACTGGTTTAACGTTATACCAAGCCACCGCGCAGATAGCATGGATGCAATCTTCACAACAGTGGAAAAACCAAAGACCAAACGGATTACTCCACCCAAACGTCAACAAATACGCAAAGAAACTACACGCAGCACAAATCAACCCAATTTGAAAATACTTACCAGCAATCAACCTACATCGCGACAAGGCGTTGTTTCTGCTGCTGAACCGACTGAGTTTAGACCTTTTGAGAAAGTCAACTTGAATGAAGGTGTAGCACCCGGTCCGACTAATATTGAGTTTAAAGGACCCGCACCGATACGGAGAGGTGTTGAACAACCCATTAAGAAAAAACCCAAGACACCAGAACGTTTCAAAAGTCGTTTGGTGAAGTTTATTGAAACACAAGAGGGTCCACAACGTATAATCTACTGCATCGACTTATCATCCAGTCTGCAAGATTTACCTGATTATAAACATAAAAATATAATAGACCTAATGCGAGATTCACTGACTTTCCTTGAGCCACACGATAGTTTCAACATCGTTGCGTTTAGTGCAGAACTGGAAGCATATAACAAGAATTATGTTCCCGTGATGGAAAAGACAGTAGAAAATGCTTCTGCATATTTAGCAAACATCAAATCACAGATACATACAGATGTTAATGAACACGATATGCTCACAACGTTGACAGAAACAGCAAAATTATCCCCGACAATTGTTGTCCTATTTAGCGACGGTATACCGACGAGTATTTCAACTCCTGACCTAAAGTTTATAGGTGAACATGCAAAAGGAAATGGACGTATTTTTGCGATGGGAATTGGCATGGCACCGAATTTCCCGGGGGCAGTGATGTTAAAGCAACTCAGTATTGTCAGTAAGGGTGATTTCTGGCTCGTTGATAGATAAGGAAATTCCATGCAGCACTCAGGGATAGAACGTGCTGAAGAAATCGCACAGAGCTTATTTCCACACCAAGTAGAGGGTGTTGCTTTCTTGTTGGGTCGCCGTCGTGCACTTCTTGCAGACGATATGGGATTGGGTAAAACTCGTCAATCCATCATCGCAATGGTTGAGGCTGAACCCGTTGGTCCTTACCTCGTAATCTGTCCTGCATCTATCAAACGTAACTGGGCACGCGAAATTGAAATCGTCCTTCCAAATGCCGAGATTGCTATTGTTGGTCCCACACCTTTACCCGAAACAGATTTCCAAGAATGGATTATTATCAACTATGAAATCCTTGGAAAGAACCTTGACCAACTCCTTGAGTTTGACTGGAAAGGTGTGGTTTTTGACGAAGCACATTACCTAAAAAACTACCAAAGTCAGCGAAGCAAAAACGCATCAAAATTGGTTCAAGAGATTACTGAGGAATCTGTGGTCCATGCACTTACAGGAACACCGATGACAAATCGTCCTCGCGATCTTTTTCCACTACTACAGATTTTGGAGCATCCCCTCGGTAAGAGTTTCCTTAGTTTTGCCAAACGTTATTGTGAAGCATATCAGGGAGATTTCGGATTAGTAGCAGATGGAGCAAGTAATCTTGAAGAATTAACTGTGCAATTACACGGGGTAATGTTACGCCGCACAAAAGATGAAGTGTTAGACCTCCCACCCAAAGTGCGAACATGGATGGATGTTGAACTACATCCTTTCTTAATCCAACGATATAACAATTTAGTCCAAAATTTCATTTCTAAATTTGATTCTCCTGATGCCATTGCAGGATTACCCGAATCACTTAAGTTATCAATAGAAGATAGTGAAGATTTCAATGAGTCAATTGACACAACTGATTTGGGAACTGGTATGGGTAGAATCACCCAAGTGCGAAGAGCCATCGCATTTTCCAAATGCCGTCACACCGTAAAATTTGTAGAGAATGCATTGGAACAAGGAGAAAAGGTAATTGTCTTCACATCATTTCTCAACACTATGCAGCGTTTCCAACAGCATTTCAAAGAAAGAGCAGTTTATGTATCTGGTGCAGTTCCTTCACATCGCAGACAGGACAGAGTTGATCGTTTTCAAAATGATGATAGTATCAGAATCTTCGTGGCAAATATGCATATTGCAGGAGTAGGTATAAATCTTACTGCTGCACGACAAGTTGTATTCAACGACTTAGATTGGGTTCCCGCAAATCATTGGCAGGCGGAGGATCGCGCATATCGTATAGGACAAACTGGTACAGTCAATGTTACCTATATGATCGCTAACGGTACAATAGACTCGTTTGTCAAAACAGTATTGGAAACGAAAGCAGCATTGATGGATTCTATCGTTGAGGGTTCAATATTGGTACCTGGCGGTGAGGCAGCGATTAAATTAGATGTTCTCAGCGAACTCAAACGTATGATGAATGCACTTTCTGTCAAAACAACCGAACTTAAAGAGGATAATATCCAAGAAGTCCTTCAGAACGCGGGAAATGCCTACATTGAAGAGAACGCATCCCATCTACAAGAAGCAACCCGTAAACAACTCCGACCCTATTCAGAAGAAGCAATTCGTGTTTTAGCAAATGTCCTCACAGGTCCAAAACGAACCGTCTACCATGCTGAAAGTTCTTCACAAAAAGGCAAGTTTTACACATTAGAAGTCATTGGTGCAGATATAACATGCGACTGTCCGGGATTTACACACCGTGGAAGTTGCAGACATGTACGTCCTTTAAAATCCTCTCTCGTAGCAGGAAAACCATTACCAAAAGGATATACTGAGGTTTCTGAAGAAAACTCCATTGAAACACCTTAGGTTTTTCTGTATCTTCTGTGCCTTAATTATTGCTATTTTCTATCACACTTACTTGCCTTCTGTAAACCTAAAATACTAATAAATTGAATTAAATAGTATAAATGTAATTTTTAACTTGACATTCGTTATTTATCTATGTTATAATATGTGTCACATATAATCTTTGATTATGGGTACCCCAATTATGCTAACATTTTACGATACAAACATTCTTATGAAATTAGAAAAAATATACGAAATGGCAGTCAAAAAACTGGTATTTTTCCAGAGGATGCAAAAGTTACCAAAATTAAATTTTTTTCTCATGAAAAAACCGAATCTAATAACCTGTAAATCCAGACAGAGACTATACGCAGACCGATTACACCAAAAGTTACCATTATGTAAAAAAAGGTTACCGTACGGTAACCTTTTTAAGTCAGGACTTACTCACAAACCGGTAGGCGCGCTTTGTAAGCGCGCCAGATACCCACAATTCTCTTGAAAATTATGACATTTTAGGCATAATTTTTTGAGAAATCGTGAGAATTACGTAAATCCCATAATGTAGAAAATCCTATGAAATTTCTAATAAAAACTATTCGGCAAAAAGCAGATTACACACATAAACAGAATTATCGCCTTCAATTTTCCATACAGGAAGGTAGCACGAAAAAAACAGTCAATCATACAAAACCCAAACCGTCCCAAAAATGCCAAATAATAAAATGCAAAAATCCACACAAAAACCCCAGTAAACCCAGATAGAGACTGGAAAAACACCACCGTCCCAAAACCGTCCCAAAAGACGAAAACTGGGACGGTTTGAAAGAAACAAAATTCAGAGAATTGGAGATAAAAAACGAGGTATATTCCAATATCTTACAGCGACAATGAAATGCCTCTGGGAACCATTTACTTTCTCTTTTGCTTTACAGAGTATTTATGGTATAATTCAATTGATGTTGTATATTGACGTTGACTATTCTGAACTACATATATAGAGTACCGCATGAACCCATTTAGATTTCTTAAACATCAAACTGAAAAAAAGTTTTATAGAGCGTATCAAAAACGACTTGAAGCAGAAGCAGGTACGTGGAAAATTCCGCGTCACATTGGTGTGATTCTTGATGGAAACCGTCGCTATGCCAAGGCAAGTGGGTTAGACAATATAATAAAAGGACACTACGAAGGTGCTGATAAACTGGAAGAAGTTCTCCACTGGTGCGATGAACTGGGTGTCGAAATCTTCTCTATTTGGATTTTTTCTCTTGATAATTTCAAGCGTGCAGATGCTGAAGTTGAAGGAATCTTAGGGCTAATTGAAAGAAAAATGCGGGAATTAGTCACTATTGAAGGACTTCACGCTAATCAGATAAAGGTTCGTGCAATGGGACAAATTGACCGCTTACCACAAAGTCTTCAAGAGGCAATTCGACAAGCAGAAGAAGCAACAAAACACTATGACAAATTTATTCTAAACGTAGCTGTTGCCTACGGTGGACGCGAGGAAATAATTGAAGCGTTTAAAGGACACTTAACAGCCGAAATAAAAAATGGGAAAGATGCCAACCAAATCGCTGAAGAATTAAGTGTTGACAAAATAGCACCATATCTATATACATCCAATCTTCCTGACCCAGAATTAATTATCAGGACAAGTGGGGAAGTCCGTCTATCAGGATTTTTGTTGTGGCAGAGCGTATACTCTGAATTCTATTTTTGTGATACCTATTGGCCCTCATTTAGAAAGATTGACTTTTTGCGCGCAATACGAGACTATAGCCATCGAAAACGACGTTTTGGAAAATAAAACTGGAGAAGTTACATTATATAATATAGTGAGCTCTTACTAAGGAGTAATGCATGCGGTTTGGAATATGTACAAGTTTAGATAATGTCAATCGTCTTGCGGAGGTAGGATACGACTATATAGAGTTAGGTGTCAGTAACGCACTCATGCCAGAAGCAAGTGAAGATGATTTTCAGAAAATTAGAGAACGCGTTGCTGATGCACCTCTTAAACCAGAGGCTTATGCAGGATTTATTCCCGGTGACCTGCGGGTTGTTGGAGATGCAGTGGATGCATCTCGTTTGTCGCAATTTGTGGAAACAGCATGTCGTAGGGCAAGCGAAATTGGTGGAGAAATTATTGTATATGGCAGCAGTAAATCTCGAAATCTGGAAGAAGGGTATTCTGAGGAGCGCGCATTAACACAGATCGCAGAATTTCTTGATATAGCTGCAGACCATGCAGAAGCACACGGAATCACTATCGTTGTTGAACCAATCTGTATAAAAGAAGGAAACATAATACGCACTGTTGCTGACGGACTCGCGATGGCAAAACGGGTCAACAGAAAAGGTATCAAAACGTTGGCTGACCTATATCATATCTGGCAAGAGAATGAACCATTACAGAACATTGTTGATGCCGCAGAATGGTTAGCACATGTCCATATTGCCGAACCTGTCAAACGCTCGTATCCGGGAAATGATGACTTTGATTTTACAGATTTCTTTACAGCATTAAAAAATGCTGGGTACGATGGACGTATCTCTTGTGAATGTAAATTTGATAACTTTCATTATGACGCAGAAACTGCTCTGATGACAATGAAAAATTATATTTGAGATATTTAATGATAAAAAACAACTTGCCACAATTACAGGTATATCTATTGTGGAAATTTTATTGTGGAAACACTATATTGGGAGGTGACGTTTATTCTTACTCGTGAACAAGGCAGAGTCATACGAGCACGTACTGGATTTTATGATGTTCAACACGGTGAACTTGTTTTGCGATGCACTCTACGCGGCACTCTAAAAAGGAAACGACAATCAGAAACTGGTCGTAGGTTATATGCTGACCCTGTCGCCGTTGGTGATCAAGTTGTATTCTCTCAGATTGACCAAGAAGAAGGAGTAATTGAAGATATACTTCCGCGCCAAACAAAATTCTCTCGGAAATATGCAGGGAAACATGAGGATATTGAGCAGATAATTGTGGCTAATGCACATCAAGTCGTAGCAGTCGTCTCAACCCAGATGCCGCCACTTAACTTCCGCACTTTAGATAGATTTCTCATTTTAGCAGAAGCCGGTGATATGGCTGCAGTTATTTGTGTAAATAAAATGGATTTAGTGGATTCAGAACAACGCCAACAACTCACTTCCACATTTGAAACCTATGAGAAACTCGGATATGAAGTTTTGTTTACAAGTATCAAAGTGCCTAACAGCATTGATACATTAAAGAACGTATTAAAAAATAAATTCAGTGTAATAGTCGGACCATCCGGTGTTGGGAAATCAAGTATTTTGAATGCCATACAACCAAATCTTGAATTAAGAATTGGTGAAGTAGGTGAAAAAACACAAAAAGGCAGACATACAACGACACTTGTAGAGTTGTTTGAACTTGATATTGGCGGCGAAGTTGCAGACACACCGGGTATCCGGGAGGTCGGATTGTGGGGAGTTGATACAGAAAATCTTGAACTCTACTTCCCAGAAATAGAACCATTCCTCGGAACATGTAAATACAACGATTGTGCACATGTAAAAGAAACTGACTGCGGTATACAAAGTGCAGTTGAATCCGGAGATATTCACCCAGAACGGTATCGTAGTTATGTAGTTTTAAAAACAGAAGATACAACTGATTTTTAAGGAGAAGCAGATGAAAAACCATTTTTTTCCTCTTTACCTTGTAATGGTGTGCTTACTCACTTTGTCTATTGTTGGCTGTGGATCGGACGATGAAGACGCAGAACCCGATAACTATTCACCTACTGTTGACAGTTTTAATATCCCAAAAGAATACAATCCCGGTGATGTTCTCGAATTGAGTGTCGTTGCTCATGACAAAGACGGTGACCCTTTGAGTTTTACATGGGAGGTCGAGGCGGGTAAACTGAACACAACAACGGGTACAACTGTTAAATGGACAGCACCGGAAGATGATATTGAATCCGTCCGAATCACTGTCTATGTGGATGATGGTGTGAGCAAAACAACCAAACGAGTGAAGAGAATTGCCAATAAAGATTTCATTATACCAGAACCACCAGAAGTGATTATTGATAATATCCCAGACCCACCCCTAAACCTTATTGTGCCTGGGACGGGAGCATTTGGTGTTAGTTTAGGAGATCCGTTTAAAAAAGTAAAAGAAATACACGGTGATCCTGATGAACGACCCGGATTGGATGGACTTTTTACTTTCTGGGATCCAGATCTTGGATTCGCTGGTATTATTGATAATGATGATAATGTTCTGTTCCTATTTATAGATCGTCCAAATAAAGCAAAAACTGCTGGTAGGAATGGTATTGGAACCAAAGCTGAAATGCTTGAAGATGAATTTGGAAAAGCGGACGAACTTGACAATGACAATTTCGGTGGAATAAGACATTGGTATTGGAAACTGGGTATTGAATTTACAGTTAATGCGGATGAAAGAGTTGATAGTATTGCTATTTTCCCTGCAATTGATATCGGTCAAGATGTGCAAATCAGAGAAAATCAACCAATCAGAGAGGGAGCTAATAAAATAAAGCAACTTAGAGCATCTTATTCAAAACATAACGAGAACTAATTGCCATTATAACTCAAGATGATACTTTCAAGGTCTAAACTATAGATGGTATTTTTACTGAAGAAGGTCTGTAACACGTGAAATATCGTAGAACAGATGTAGTGGAGATAGACTAAAAGTCTGCCTCCACATCAATCAGTATTTTACAGTTTCTCTCTAAGAGAATCCATTAATCCATCGGGTGGGTCAAAAGGTAGGTCAATGATCTGATTGGTTATACCGCTATAGTATATTCCTAAAAGTAGATTAAACTCTGCAAGAGACTGTTTAAGGTGTGTTGGATGAACTTTTTGTTCATCATCAAGCCAATCAAAGGCTGCTTCAGTTAAGTTGCCTTGTGCTTGTATATCCTGTTCACCGTAGTTCAGTGGACCGCCCTCATAACCACCATCATGTGTGGAACGCTCCCAACTACTAAATCGCCAGTGTACGAAGCCTTTTGTACCTACAACAAAAACACGTTTATGTGTTACTGTTCCTCCAGACTCTGATGCTAAAGTCCCCATACCTGTTCCAAAAGCGAGTGAAACATGTAGTCCGTTATCATATATCGCTTGAGCAGCAGCGTGCATTGGTGATGGCTGTGCAGAATCTAATTGCTCCTTACCAGAGATTTGACCTAACACACGGGTAGGACGGGAGTTATCAATATAAGACGATACCAGCTGCAATACATGAGGTGCTTGGTCAACTGGTGTGCTTCTTGCACTTGCATCAATGAATTTGATCTCTCCAATTTTACCGTCTGCTACATCTTGCTTCAGTTCAAGGTTTTTGGGATGGAAGTTTAGTTGTGTATTGACGATAAACTTTGTCTCTGTCTCTTCTGCCAATCCAGCAATCTCCTTCCAGTCTTCACTTTCAACAGCAATTGGCTTTTCAACAATCGCCGCAGGCACACCGTGATCTGATGCTTGCTTCATCAACGGATAACGGATACGAGTATTTGTGCCGCGCAAAACTGGAGCAGTGACAATGTGGAGAAGGTCAGGTTTCTCTTTTTCAAGCATTTCATCTAAATCTGTGTAGCGCGAAGATACGTCAAAGTCATCACCAAACTTATTGAGTAAGTCTTCGTTTATGTCACAGATTGCACCAATTTTACCACCTTTAACGAATCTATACGCGCTGGCATGTGCCCGCGCACGACCCCCACAACCTAAAAAGGCACTCTTATACATGGTTATTCCTCCTTAAACTTTGTTAATCCGCGAAACACTCATGTGTATATTCACGGAGGATAATAATTAGCGGTAGTGGCGAAAACCGCTGCTACCGCTAAAACATTTTGTGGAAATATCATCTTTTGTTTACAACTTGCCTCTGAGTGAATCCATTAAACCGTCTGGTGGTTCAAATGGAAGATCAATAATCTTATTGGTTATTCCACTGTAGTAAATTCCTAAAAGCAGGTTGAACTCAGCAAGGGATTGCTTGAGATGGGTTGGATGTTGTTTGTTCTCATCATCAAGCCATGCAAAGGCTGCTTCTGTAAGGTTGCCTTGTGCTTCAATGTCTTGTTCACCATAGTTGAGTGGTCCACCTTCGTAGCCATTGACACGTGTAGCGCGTTCCCAACTACTAAAACGCCAGTGTACAAATCCTTCCGTTCCAACGACAAAGACCCGTTTGTGACAGTGGACCCCTTGATTGTCGGATGCCATCGTACCTACACCTGTACCGAATGCGACCGAAACGTGAAGACCATTTTCATATAGCACGTGTCCTGCAGCGTGCATCGGTGATGGTTGGGCAGAATCCAACTGTTCCTTACCTGATATCTGTCCTAATACACGTGTTGGACGGGAGTTGTCAATGTATGACGAAACTAATTGTAAGACGTGCGGAGCTTGATCCACGGGGGTGCTTCTTGCACTTGCATCAATAAACTTTATCTCACCGATTTTACCGTCAGCTACATCTTGCTTTAATTCAAGGTTCTTGGGATGGAAATTAAGCTGCGTATTGACAATGAACTTTGTTTTTGTCTCTTCTGCCAATCCAGCAATCTGCTTCCAATCTTCGCTTTCAACAGCAATAGGTTTTTCAACAATCGCTGCTGGCACGCCGTGATCTGATGCTTGCTTCATCAACGGATAACGGATTCGTTGGTTAGTTCCTCGTAAAACTGGAGCGGTGACAATGTGAAGAAGGTCTGGTTTCTCTTTTTCAAGCATCTCGTCTAAATCTGTATAACGCGAAGATACATCAAAATCGTCTCCAAACCGATTTAGTTGGTCTTCATTCATGTCGCAGATTGCAGCTATTTTGCCACTTTTTACAAACCGATACGCGCTGGCGTGTGCACGCGCACGACCTCCACAACCTAAAAATGCACTTTTATACATAGAAATATCTCCTATAAGTTTTCCCTGAGCGAGTCCATTATATCATCCGGTGGATCAAATGGAAGATCAATTATCTGGTTCGTAATACCGCTTTGATAGATTCCTAATAGCAGATTAAACTCAGCAAGTGATTGTTTTAGATGGGTCGGATGTTGTTTGTTTTCATCGTCAAGCCATGCAAAGGCTGCTTCTGTTAGGTTTCCTTGTGCTTCAACATCCTGCTCACCATAGTTGAGTGGACCACCTTCGTATCCACCAGTTCGTGTCGAACGTTCCCAACTGCTAAAACGCCAATGGACAAATCCTTCAGTTCCAACAACAAATACACGTTTGTGGCAATATATTCCCTGATCATCAGATGCCATTGTACCCACTCCCTGACCGAATGCAACAGAAACGTGGAGTCCATTTTCGTACATCACGTGTGCAGCAGCATGCATCGGTGATGGTTGGGCAGATTCCAAATGATCTCTTCCAGAAATTTGACCTAACACCCTTACTGGACGTGAATTATCTATATAGGATGAAACTAACTGTAGCACGTGCGGACCTTGGTCTACAGGTGTGCTTCTTGCACTCGCATCAATGAACTTTATCTCTCCAATCTTTCCTTCAGCAACGTCACGCTTCAATTCAAGATTTTTTGGATGGAAGTTGAGTTGTGTATTAACAATAAACTTGGTTTCTGTTTCTTCTGCTAATCCAGCGATCTGTTTCCAATCTTCGCTTTCAACGGCAATCGGTTTTTCAACAATTGCCGCTGGCACACCGTGGTCAGATGCTTGTTTCATCAATGAATACCGAATTCGCTCATTGGAACCACGTAAGACTGGCGCAGTAACGATATGTAAAAGATCCGGTTTCTCTTTTTCAAGCATCTCATCCAAATCTGTGTAACGTGAAGAGATTTCAAATCTATCACCGAAATTGTTGAGACGTTCCTCGCTCATATCACAGATTGCCGCGAGTTTTCCACTTTTTACGAAGCGATAGGCACTTGCGTGTCCGCCTGCGCGTCCACCACACCCTAATATCGCACTTTTAAACATGTAATTATCTCCTATAGATTTTCTTTTAGGGAATCAATTAATCCATCTGGAGGGTCAAATGGAAGATCAATTATCTGGTTCGTAATACCACTTTGATAAATACCTAATATTAGATTAAACTCAGCAAGGGATTGCTTTAAATGTGTCGGATGGATATTTTTCTCATTATCAAGCCAATCATAAACTGCTTCAGTTAGATTGCCTTGCGCTTGAACATCCTGATCGCCATAGTTGAGTCCTCCACCTTCGTAGCCACCAGTTCGTGTCGAACGTTCCCAACTACTAAAACGCCAATGAACAAAACCTTCTGTTCCAACGACAAATACGCGTTTATGACGAAATCTGGCTGGAGCATTAGATGCCTTAGCTCCCATACCCTCACCAAATGCCACTGAAGCATGAAGTCCATTTTCATATATAACATGTGCAGCAGCGTCCATCGGTGAAGGTTCTGCAGAGTCCAAATTCTTATTCCCTGCTATTTGACCTAACACCCGTACAGGTCGGGAATTGTCTATATACGACGAAACTAATTGAAGCACATGAGGTCCCTGATTGGCTGAAGTACTTCTTGCACTCGCATCAATAAACTTTATCTCACCGATTTTACCTTCAGCTACATCTCGTTTTAATTCAATGTTTTTTGGATGGAAGTTGAGTTGTGTGTTAACGACAAACTTGGTCTTTGTTTCCGCTGCTAACCCAGCGATTTGTTTCCAGTCATCGCTATCCACAGCAATTGGTTTCTCTACGATTGCTGCAGGAACTCCGTAGTCAGATGCTTGCTTCATGAGTGAATACCGAATACGCTCATTGGAACCGCGTAAAGTTGGGGCAGTCACAATATGAAGTAGATCCGGTTTCTCTTTTTTAAGCATCTCATCCAAATCTGTATAACGTGAAGAGATTTCAAATCTATCACCAAAATTATTGAGACGTTCTTCATTCATATCGCAGATTGCTGCGAGTTTACCACTTTTTACGAAGCGATAGGCACTTGCATGCCCGCGGGCGCGTCCACCACACCCTAATATCGCACTTTTATACATCTAATTCTCCTGAGAAGGATATGTAAATTTTGGTATAGATTATCAGATAGGAATGTTTTTGTCAAATACAAACTTTTTCTCCATTCTTTGCACTGTCATAGAGAGCATCCAGTATTTGCATGAAGGTATAGGCGTTGGATGCATCAACATCTGGGGCGACTTCTCCAGCGATTGCCATGCCGAAATGGTTGAGTTCGTAGTAGAATACAGGCACATCTTCAGGGAGTTCTCCATGGTCAATTTCAGATGATTCTTCAATAGTTTCTCGGATAAATTCACCATCCTTGAAACGAGATATCCCACCGTTTGTAATTGCTCCTGTTGTGCCGTAAAGTTCCACAACACTACCAGAGTCGGAGTGACTCATCCGTGAGCAGTCAATCTGTATAGTTTTTCCACCTTCACATCCGAGAAGCCCTGTGAAATAGTCTTCTGCTGCACCTTCCGGTCCTTCATATTGCGGATAAAGCACATGCTTTGATGCATAAGCCCACTCAGGTTTCGGACATCCCATCCACCACCAAGTAAGGTTCAGTTCGTGGGAATAGTGTTGACCTAAGGAACCTCCTTTTTGACCATATACATGTAGCCAACGACTTTTGTCATCAAGGGTTGGAATGAAGTTGTATTTACCGAATACGCGTGCGTGAAATGGGTTCCCGATTGCACCATTTTGGATAGCACGTCGTATTTGACGGTTGTGAGGGAAGTGACGCATAAAATAACAGAATTGGAGTGTTTTCTCTGCTTGTTGTGCTGCAATCTCCATCTCTAATATCTCATGTGCACGGATTGCATGCGGTTTTTGCACCAATACGTGTTTTCCAGCATTAAGCGTATCCAAGACTTGCTGTAGTCTACCATCTGGTGATGTTGCGAGATAGACTGCGTCAATATCAGTGTTGTCAAGTAGTTCGCGATAGTCGGCATAACGGTGTTGTACTGCATTGTCGTTACCTGCTTGTTTCCGACGGGTTGCGTCGCGCTCTGCAATCGCGATTACCTTCAGTCGTGAGGTTGCATTCGCAGATTCTATAGCACGGCAGCCTGCCCATCCACACCCCACGACACCAAGTTGAATCAATTCCTTTGCCATTTAATACTCCTTACTACAAATACATCCTATAGAATCTTTGCTACGGTTCTACAATTTTGTAATGCTCAACCTTTCCATTTTGGATTGTCTGAATAGCAAGACTTTTGACAGGATGTCGATTTGCGTCATAATACGAAATGAATGTAGCACCTTTATAATCTTTGACTTCTGCAAAGGCATTACGAACAGCAACAGGATCAAGCGAGTCAGCAGTTTCAATTGCTCGCGCTAAGAGTCTCATTACATCATAACCTGACGCTGCTATGCCATCCGGTGGACTACCATACAACTCCATATAACTATGAACAAACTCTTGTACATCAGCGTCCTGTGTTGCAACAGAAAAATTGGTTGGATAATAACTACCGTCTAACACTGTACTATCCTCTAAAATACCAAGAAATCGTTCCCTATCATCCCATGCACTCCCACCGAGGAAAGGCGTATCGATACCAAGTTGCCGCACTTCATTTATCAATAGCGGTACTTCTGGCTGAGGTCCCGGACAGAAGATGACATCAGGTGTGGTATTTTGGATATCCGAGAGAAGTGTAGTGAAAGACATCTCACCTGGAGAATAAGATCCACTGTGGACGATTTCGCCCTTGAGTTCCATAAAGGCTGCTTCAAAGGCATGGACAAGATCAGTCGAGTATGCATCCCCCTCTTCATAGATGGTGGCAGCTGTGGTGGCACCAAGTTCGTCAGGATTCATTGCGAAACTTGCCATAACTTTCCCTTGGAATGGGTTCGGTACTGTTATCAAAAAGACGTAATCTCCCGACTCTGTTACATTTGAACCGCTGGAACCGGGAAGCATCAGTCGTTGTGCCTGTTGTGCTATTGGAGCAACCTCAATAGCCATAGTGGACCGAACAGGACCAAGTAGAGCAAAAACGTCCTCCATATCAATCAACTCTTTCGCTGCATTTATACTTGCCTCAGGCGTTGGAGGGGCATCTGCCATAAGTTGATTATTTCTACTGATAAACTCTACCGGCATTCCGAGTACTCCTCCATTATCATTAATTTGGACACGAGCAGTTTCAGCACCTTGACTAAAAGTCGTATAACTATGTGCTGGCTGAATAATGCCTATTTTCAGTGTAGGAATGGTTGTGTCAGGTGGTATTACAGGATCAATCCGCTCACATCCGATAATGGATAAACTAAGAACTGCCAATAGGATAACAATAGTCGAGATATATTGTTTTATATTCATTATGGGGTGTATCCTTTCTTCGTAAAACACTTGAATAATATCTGTGTTTTTGGTAACCTTTCGTAAAAACATTATTGTAGAAAAACAATAACAGATTTCTTTGATCCTGTCAAGGTTCAATATATATCATACCTTACACAATAAATCGTGTAGCAATGGACATAAACAGCAACGTTTAACGACATAGACAAGCATCTGACACAAATTTTCTCGCTTTAAAATCACAAAGGAGTTTATAAATGGAACTCGGTTTTTTTACAATGCCATTGCATCCACCCGGTAGCGACACAACAAAGACTTTGGACGATGACATGGAACAGATGGTGACGTTAGATAAGTTGGGATATAGGGAGGCATACATTGGTGAACATTTTACTTTTACATGGGAAAATATACCCTCACCTGATCTCTTCATTGCCAAAGCGATTGCTATGACAGAGAACATAGTCTTTGGTACTGGTATTACGTGTATGCCGATACATAATCCTGCTGTTGTAGCACATCGTATTGCACAGTTAGACCATCTTGCTCACGGACGTTTCCATTGGGGTGTTGGTTCAAGTTCCACTCCGAGTGATGCGGAGATGTTTATGGCTGCTGCTGACAGACGAAAGGCGACTCGTGAGGGAATCGATGCAGTGCTAAAAATCTGGACTGACCCTGAACCCGGTCATTATAAAAGCGATTCATGGGAATTCAAAATACCTGAAGGACACCCAGACATCGTAAGCATTCACATGAAACCGTATCAGAAACCGCATCCACCGATTGCTTTGGCAGGATCGTCAGCGAAATCAGATACACTTATTTTTGCTGGTGAACGCGGATGGATTCCAATGAGTATAAATCTTGCCCCTGTTTCTGTGATAAAGACTCATTGGGATGCTGTAGAGGAAGGCGCAGCGAAGACTGGACTTTCTCCATCTCGGTCAACTTGGCGTATTGCACGAGAAGTTTATGTTGCTGATACCGATGAGCAAGCACGCAAAGAGGCAATTGAAGGCACACTGGGACGTGATTTCAGGGATTATTGGTTTAGACTTTTTGGCTGGGAAAAGTTCAAGATGAAACCGGATATCCCAGATGTAGAATCATGTTTAGAGTATTTACTGGATACACTGTGGATCGTTGGTAGTCCAGAACGTGTTGCGAGTCGTTTGCGTGAACTCTATGAGGAAGTCGGTGGCTTCGGTGTCCTGCTCGCGATGGGACACGAATGGGATCCTAAGGAGCAGTGGCAACATTCTATGGAGCTTCTCAAGAATGAGGTGATGCCACAACTGACTGATCTAACATAGATTGTTGCATTTCATGTTTTGTATTATACGGATTCCTCTAAATGTATTGGTTTATTCTGATGCTCGTGGTGTAAGAACTAAGGTTGTTCGTTGATCTGTAGTTATGTATCTGTTGACCACACTGGATACATCAGCTGCTGTAACATCTGCAAATGCACTCGCGAGTTGTATAAGGGACTCCCCATATTTGTATTCCATCATTCCCCATGATACACCGACCTGAAGAAGTGCATAAGTCTCTGATACATTTTCAGGTTTATATTGCATGAGTGTGTTCAAATCCGGTGGCGCGCTGAGTTCTCTGGATATAGACTTGGCAATCATAGAAATATGTAAGTGATTATAGGTATCTTCTAACTTTTTAATCAATTGTCCTATCCGCTGTTTTACCTCCATTATATCTGTATCAGGTTTTAAAGATGCACTTACATATAAGTATCCTTGTTCAGGTGTGCCAAGGTCAACACCACAGAAAATGTTCCCAACCATTTCCTTCAATTTAGCATCTTGCAATAAAGTTCTATTTAATAGTAGACTCGTGATATATAGAGAGGGATAATCTTTGTCTTCAGGAGAAGGCATTGGGTAGGTTTCCATGTAATGGGTAACATTCAGATCCCAAGTAGCATTCTGATCTTTTGTTATCTCCTCGGATATTGTTGAATGAGGTAGCGTCTTATCAGTTAAATCGATTGTGCCTAAACCTTCTTCCATAGCCTCTTTCAGTGTATCGGGATCAACACCTCCAATTACACATAAAAGCACGCCATCCTTTTGGACCAAATTCTGATCACGATATTCCTGTAGATCACTCAATTGTGCAGATTGAATATTCCCGCGTATCGCTATATCGTTTATTCGATGTTGAATCACTTGGTGCCATGCAGCATCTGCGTACTTATGGGTCGCCAAATTCTTTTCAGCAAATTCAATTTGTGCCAAAGCGTTTGGTCGTGCCTCGGCGAGACTTTCCGCTGTAAAGGGTAAACCAGAAAGCCATTTTGCGTGTAATTTCAACCCGTGTGTCCATGTATCCGTATTGCCGATGAATTCAAAACGCATGTTGTCAGTCATTGTTTCTGCGTTACTTGTTCTATAGTCAATTGGACCTGTTGATCGAATTGATAGGTGCATTATTAGATTGCTCCACTGTGTCTTTGCTTTTGCATCACCAACGAATCCAAGCGGCAAATAACTGAAAATACCGACATCCTTGGCGTTTTCAACATGCAGATTGACCACTCGTATACCATTGCTTAAAGTAAAACGAGACACTTTAGGATCAGAATAAGCAAAAGGAAGTTTGAGAGAATTTTCTGAGGTATTAGGTGCTGAGATATTCTCGCTTCTATTAGAACCAGTGCTGCTGGTTTTTCCTGGGGTAACATCCTGTCCAATTTGATTTCGCAGCGACGGTTTTGCGTCAATTTCCAGAACTACAAGCGAATCAACAATCTCAATAGTCGGTTCGGACTGTGCTTCCAAACTATACGGTTCCTGAAATCTCGCAAGGAATTGGTTACTTATACCAACCAAGAGTATTACTATTACTGCTGCAGTACTAAAAGCAACCCATGGCAGGAACGGTTTACCCGTTGGAGGTTGTATCGGATTTATGTCTGATACTTGTTTCATGATGTTCTCGTATATGTTATTTGGCAACTGCCAACTACCCAGTGTTTCGTTAATAAGTTGTTCACCGGACGTTTTTAATCGCTCTCGTGCACGTTGGAGTCGACTTGTGATTGTGTTAACTGATACCCCCATGAACTTACCTATTTCCTTTGTTGTCATCTCACCGAGATAGTAGAGAGTTACCACAGTACGTTCGCTTTCTGGTAATTCTTCAAGCAATTGCTGGACGATTTCATGACGATGCTCAGATACTTCTTTTTCGCGCTTTTCCAATAAATAACGTTCATAAGTTAACTTATCTATTTCTCTCACAGAGGAATCCCCCATTGGTTGCATCGCGGGTTTTTTCTTCCGAAGCCAATCAGTACACAGATTGTTTGTAATGACATAAAGCCACCCAGCAAATTGGTTGCAATCCTTAAGTGTTGAGAGTTTCTTGTATGCTTGAATGAAGGTATCTTGCGTAATTTCCTCAGCATAATGAAAATCCCCGATCTTCCGCCATGCAAGTGCATGGACACTCTTTTGGTGTTTTTTAACCAATGTGCCAAATGCTTCATCATCTCCAGACAAGACAGCATGAATCAACTGAACATCGTCTTTCTCCATTAGATTCCTCCATTATACGTCAACACAATTGGATTACTATTCAGAGGCATTCAATTGTCACTGTAAGATACTGATATATACCTCGTTTTTTATCTCCAATTCTCTGAATTTTGTTTCCTTCAAACCGTACCAGTTTTCGTTTTTTGGTACGGTTTTGGTACGGTGATGTTTCCCCAGTCACTGTCTGGGTTTACTGGGGTTTTTATGTGGGTTTTTGCATTTTATTATTTTGCATTTTTGGTACGGTTTGGGTTTTGTATGATTGATTGTTTTTTTCGTGTTACCTTCCTGTATGGAAAATTGAAGGTGATGGTTCTGTTTATGTGTGTAATCTGCTTTTTGCCGAATAGTTTTTCTTATAAAATTTAGCGGATTTTCTGCCTTTAAAAGGTTACCGTACGGTATCCTTTTTTTACATAACGGTATCTTTTGGTGTAATTGGTCTGCGTATAGTGTCAGTCTGGGTTTATTGGTTATTTGCATCGGTTTTTTCAGGAGAAAAAAATTAAATTTTGGTATCTTTTGCATCATCTGGAAATTTACGAGTTTTTTGACTACCATTTCGTATATTTTTTCTAATTTCATAAGAATGTTTGTATCGTAAAATGTTAACATAATTGGGGCACCCATAATCAAAGATTATATGTGACATATACTATAACATAGATAAATAACGGATGTCAAGTAACAAATTACATTTTTCAGCTTTTTTTGAATTTATTTCAGTTTTATCATCAAATTTGTAAAATTTTATTTGATTTACCGTTCAATACCTTTGTCATTTTTCGGAGTTTGTATTGATTGTTTAGTCAACAAATATCACGAATTGATCTAAAATGTTGGATAATATTTTGAATAAAAATAACTTCAGTTTGTGCTGATGTATTTTATTTCTGTGTGTTTCTATATACCTGTCGACCGTTGGGGCTTATCGTCTGTAGGATAGCCGTTTTCTATACACCTATCGCTCCGCGCTGGGGCTGTTAAGATACATAAGGTCTGTTGACTAATACCAATTCTAATAAATAAATCGACATTTTGAAAGTCAAATACTAATCTTAATGTCCGAGGCGCGTGAATTGCGCGACTACGAACGCGTTTTTTGTTAATGAGAAGTCATTATTTAGAAATGGTATAA
>JAJEAG010000071.1 GCA_022824265.1 Candidatus Poribacteria bacterium
GCGTCAAGCGTGTCACGAGGTATCCAAGACCAATGTTTCTTAGTTGTCTTGAGCAACTTCGTAAGGTGCGGCTGCATACGATAACGACCCGCATACTTACCATATATCCGATAATAGCGTTTTTCCAAACGCAGAAAATGGTTATGGACATCGGCAAGGTCATCAAGCAGGTTGCCCAAGCGTCTGTTTTTAGAATGATTGCGTATCTTATACTTATAAGTTCGCATAGTTTATCCTCGCATAGTTCCAGATACTACTCTGTTACGGTAGAGACCACCTCAAGAGAGGTGGGTAGTATTCTCTACCAACTATGCTGAGTATAGTTTAGCATAGATTAACATAAATGTCAAGCAATAAAATAGGAGTGGGTATTCCTCCCAAACCTAAAGGATTGGGTCTCCTACCCAAAACGTTGATGAAATAAATCAACACAGATAAAATAATGTGGAGACAAATAGAAATTGTACTTCACAAATACACAAAATGGAGGTATTTATGTTTAACCGAATAACAGTCGGCGTAACATTATTTTTTATGTTATGCGGCATTATTCTGATACAATCAACAAATGCTGTTCCTAAAAATGGGACAGTGCGTGTAAGCGGTGATAACACCTGGGTCGTCTATGTCAATGGCGAAAAGGTAAGTGAAAGCGGAAATTGGCAAGTGCCTACCGTCAACGAGTTTAAATTGAACAACGGTTCTGCAGTCATCGCTGTATATGTACACGATGCTGAACCAGGGGCACAAGGAAAGGGTGGATTTCTCGCTGATATTATCCTTGACGATAAGCCAGATTATATTGGCACAGGTGAAGAAGGTTGGAAATGTGAAATAGGTAAACCTATAGCACAACGGAACGATGGTTGGGAAAAGGTAAATTTTGACGATAGCGATTGGGAAACAGAACTCGAAGTATATGAGAAATTTGGTGGTGGTATCTGGGGATTCGGAGCAGGTACAATGCGACAAGTCCTGAACAATCCTGATTGTGAAGCACATTGGGTCTGGTGTGGTCCAAATGACGGCGCAGATGATATCTATTTCCGTTACACTGTCGGTCAACTCCCTGTTGAACCAAAAGGCAAACTCACTACATCATGGGCAAATATCAAAAGTAATACCATGTAGTTTTATGTTGTAGGAATTATATCCAAAATAATAATCAATACACATATATATCAAAAATAAGGAGAGAAAATGAAGAGATTTTTTGTTTTAGCAACTTTGTTCCTATGTCTTACCGTCTCAAGTCTGTGGGCAGCAAAGCTTCGTATTAATGGCGACAATTCTTGGGTTGGTTTTGTCAATGGTGAAAAAGTCGCAGAAGGTAATAATTGGCAGATCGCCACCGTCACAGAATTTGAAATGCCTGATGGACACGCTATCATCGGGGTATATGTACACGACGCTGAGCCAGGTGACACCGGACGAGGTGGGGCATTGTTTGATGTCATACTTGACGATGGCACATATATACCTTCTGATGAATCATGGAAGGCAGATGCAGGCGCTCCACTCGCTGAACGAAACGATGGATGGGAAACACTTGATTTTGACGACAGTGATTGGGAGAATGCGACACAACTTGACCAATTCGGTGAGGGCATTTGGGGATTCGGAGCAGCTACGATGCGTGAAACATTGAAAGACCCCGATTCAACTGCATACTGGGTTTGGGCAGGACCGAACGATGGCGAAGATGACGTGTATTTCCGAAAAATCGTTGGAAATCTGGCAACACCTGTTGTGCCTCGTGGAAAAATTACAACCACATGGGGTGCATTAAAGGATACAAGGTAAGATAAAATTTATTGGTAACGGTTTCTAAAACCGTTACCAATAACAAACCACTGACATCATAGTCAAAATAATTTAGAACTTACGCATTTTCCACGATTTATCCAATAATTATGAACAAAGTGAAATTGTGGGTATTTTGCGCGCTTACAAAGCGCGCCTACCGTTTATGCGTAAGTCTGTTACTCTACATACAATTGTGATCGGACAACTTGAGCTATTTCTCCGAATACCACCTCAATATCGGTCACATCAAGACACGAATATGCTACTCGCAATTCAGTATCTCCAAGTGCAATTGTACCAATACCGTGTTCATTAAGTAATATCTGACGAACTATTTCTGCATTTCCTGATTTTAGAGATAGACATGTAAAATAACCCGCATGACTTGGGTACACTTCCCAAAGATCAGCATACTGCCTATCAGTGGTTATCTCTTTTACCTTCACTGCCCGTGCCTTAAGGGTTTCAAAGTTTCGCTGTTTTTGCTTAGCATAATCCTTCGACTGCATTGCTTCCAGAATAAGTGTCTGTGAAACCTGTGTAGCACCAGATGTATTCGCACGAATTAGCCCGCTTATTTTCCCTTCAATCCCATACATGATTTCTTCTTCATATCCGAAGGTCAAAAATCCAACCCGTAGACCCCATGCATATTCCTCTTTAGTTGCCCCGTCAATCTTCACTGGAACTACATTTGAATGACAGTCTACGAGCATTCCGAAAATGGATTCTTGCATAACCTCGGAATCATACCAAAAACCTGTATAAGCATCGTCAACCATTACAAGGATGTGGCAACCGTTCTCCGCACATTCTACTATTGCGTTCAAAATATGTTGTGCTTCATCACGTGTAATAGCATATCCAGTCGGATTGTGTGGAAAGTTCAGTAGAATCAGTAACTTGTCGGTCACATTTTGAGAAAGCGTTTTGTTGAATGCTTGGATGTTAAATTGTTTATCAGAATCAAAGAGCTGGTATGTCTGTATATCTGCACCAGTTTTTGTCTGAAAGATGTGACGGTAATTTCCCCATGTTTTGTCTGGGAGAATCAACTTATCTCCAGTATCCACAAACATATCTGCCAGAAGATTGAAACCGTGTGTCATACCACAAGTCACAATCGGTAGACTTAACGGGGAATCTGCGAGTAGAGGATTTTCTGTGCGAATATGAGCTTGCCATAGTTTTCGTAATTCTGGGTTACCAAGAACAGGTGGGTAACTGAATATGCTATCTGGTGAAAGTTCAGGGACTAACTTATGGTAAACATCTAAATGCATTATCCTATTATCTTCGTATGCAACTGCACGGGTTGCGTTAAAACGAGACGCTTTTTCATTTGCTTCTGCACTCTGACTCAAGATCCCTTTCGGCAGGTAGATACGTTTGCCTAACTCAGACAATAGTCGATACGCGGATGGAACAAATTCAATAATTTGTTCATTTAATTCAGTTGTTAATGGACTTAAGGTTTGCATAATTTCAGGTTGTGTTCTATAGTAAGAAATGGTATAATAACAAAATATAATGAGACCTTGATATTATGAAGTCATATTGAGTAAAACCTATAAATGTGGTAAAATATAGATATATAAACAATAATGTAGGTGCTATTTTTTTAGAGGTTCTCTTATGGCTGATACAACTGAAAAACAACACAATTTCAATTGTCTTCCGAAACAAGTTTCGCTTAAGGATTTTAACCGGCATATTAGACCCTTCTTGTCAAAAAGACAGAAAGGACCAAAGCCTAAACTATCTTCATACAAGATCTTCAACTATATCCTCTATGTTTTACATACAGGTATACAATGGAACCAACTCCGAACACGGCGCAATGAAATCCATTGGTCTAATGTCTACAAATGGCATAATAGATGGTCTAAAGATGGTTCGTATCAAAAACTTTTTGAAGCCTCTGTCGGACATCTTCTTGA
>JAJEAG010000064.1 GCA_022824265.1 Candidatus Poribacteria bacterium
GACTGGGGATACCGCAACCCCGCAAGCTGTATCTGGTGGGCAAAAGACAAGGATGAACGCATCTACGCTTACAAGGAGATTTATAAAACCAAACTCACACAACCCGACTTCATCAAGATGATCAAGGACAACCGCGAAGAAGGTGAACGTATTGATTATGCTGCGGTAGACAGTGCGGATCAAGATGCGGTAGAGCAGCTAAAACAAGCAGGTTTCCGCGTTCAAGAACCGAAAAAGTCTCGTGCAAAACAGATAGATGCAGTCAAGCAGCGACTAAAAGTAGACGAAACAGGCAAACCCTCAATCTTCTTCTTCCGAAACAGACTTATACATCCACCCGATCCAGAGTTGAAAGAGTCATATCGTCCATTGGAAGTCACCGATGAGTTCTTGACGTGTGAATATCTTGAAAACACTGATGGCACCGACAAAGACGACGAGGCAATCACCCGCGATCATCACGGGATAGACGGCACAGCCTATTTTGTCTTAAGTCTCCAACGTCCACGTACAACTGTCGGCAGTGGCAAAGTCATCTGCGGTGCAGTCACCATGGGAAGACGGTTTTAAATTGGTAGATTGATGGATTGTCTGAACCAGGATTTTCAGGATAAGAGGTTGCGACGGGTAAATCAACGGTATGAAAGTCGTTTTGCTTCCTCTGGTCGCTCCTACAGAAGAGGGTGTGGGTGAAAACGGGCGAGGCGACCTCGCCCCTACGAAATGTCCGAGGTGCAATGAGTCTTGCTTGTCTGAATCGCTTGTTGTTTGAACCAGGATTTACTGGATTTCAGGATTTCCAGGATTAGGAGTTGGTGAGTATATATTCTGTTGCAAAAGATGAAGGGTTACCTTTGACAAAGGAACATTGGAAGACAAGCCTCTTATCCTATAAATCCCGGTTCAGACATAATACATGTCGGAGTGGCTTTGCTCGCTTTGACCTACGATAATGTAAGAAGTGAAGACGGGCGAGGAAACCTCGCCCCTACGATAATGTAATACCAATTCTAATAAATCCACATTTTGAAATTCTAATACTAATCTTAGTGTAAGAGGCGCAATGAATTGCGCGACTACGAAGGCGTTCTTTGATAGTGTGAAGTTGTTGTTTAGAAATGGTATTATATTCAATTTTATTTGACTATACAACATCTACATGATACACTATCAAAAGTATTAATCTATAAGGAGGAAATCATGATATTAATGCGAATATGTATGATGGTATTAATCGCACTCTGTCTTACTATTCCATCGGTTGGTACTGCGCTTGATGCAGACAATATTATGGGAATGTGGTTATTCAACGAAGGAAATGGTAACACAGCAGAAGATTCATCAGGAAACGGAAATGACGGAAAGATCAATGGCGGTGCTAAATGGGTCGATGGTCAATTCGGAAAAGCACTTGAATTTGATGGAACGGATGATTGGGTAGAAGTCCAGCATTCCGATACAGTTGCCTTTAAAAAAGGTGTATCATTCTCCATTACACTACATTTCAATGGTTCTGCTGTAGGTGGATCACTTGTTGGAAAAGGGTATGAGGACACATCACAAGTTAAACCTTGGTATCTGTTGTGGAACGGTGGAGGAGATCAGAAAGTATCTTTCTATTTACGCACATCTGCTGACGCAAACTCCAGAATTAATAGCACTGTGGATGTTGCGGATGAAAAGTGGCATTTTATTGCTGCAGTTGCAGATGCTGATACAAGGAAGATCTCATTGTGGATAGATGGCAAAAAGGATAGTGAGGGCGTGCTCAATACAGATGAAGGTTATGGAACAAATGAGAGTGTGTTCCACATTGCACGACATTTTGACAGATACACCAATGGTATTATTGACGATGTAGGGATCTTCAATGTTGCATTGAGTGAGGACGATATGGATCTTATTATGAATGTTGGTTTGGAAGAAGCCGCAGCTGTGGATGCTGTTGGGAAACTTACCACAACATGGGGCAATATCAAGCACAATAATAAATAGAATTAAGGAGATATTTATATGAATATAAGAAAATATGTTGGGATTACACTGTTTATTTTTATTGGGATCTTTGTATTTTCATTGACACATACGCAGGCGGAATATGGATTTGAAAATATAACCGGTCTGTGGCTTTTTGACAATGGTGAAGGAACTGTAGCAGCAGATTCCACAGGAAACGGAAATGATGGCACAATCCACGGCGCAACATGGGTTGATGGAAAATTTGGAAAAGCACTCCAATTTGATGGAACAGATGATTGGGTCGAAGTCGCTCATTCGAATACCGTTGCTTTTGAAGCAGGCACATCATTTTCAGTTACACTTCATTTCAAAGGAACAAAGGTTGGTGGTTCGCTTGCAGGAAAGAACTATGAGGACACTTCACAGGCAACACCTTGGTATCTACTCTGGAACGGCGGTGGAGATAACAAGGTAACGTTCTTTCTCAGAGATAGTGCAAATACCAGTTTTAGACCACAAAGTACAACAGAAATCGGTGATGACCAGTGGCACTTTATTGCTGGAGTTGCTGACACCGATTCTGGTAAAGCATCTATATGGATAGATGGCAATATGGAAGCCGAACTGGATTTCAATGCAGACGATGGATATGGCACTGCTGAAGGTGTGTTTCATATCGGACGACACTTTGACCGGTATACAGCAGGTATCATTGACGAAGTCGCACTTTACAATGTTGCATTAAGTGAAGCGGATTTAAGTGGAATAATGAATGATGGACTTGTGAGTGTGACCGATGTTGAACCTAAAGGAAAACTTACCACAACTTGGGGTACAATCAAACACCGTGTATCGCAATAGTTGAAAAATAATGTGAGTTTGTAGTTGCACAACTTACGCAGAAGTGGTAGGCGCGCTTTGATGAAGATTAAGAAATAAATTCGGTAATTTAGTATTGAAGCCCAGCGCGCTTGCAAAGCGCGCCTACCCCGGAGGTGAAGGATTGGCTGAACTGGGATTTTCTTTTTGTCTGAACCAGGATTTTCAGGATTTCAGGATTTTCAGGATAAGAAAATGGTATTCCAATGTTCGTTTGCGAAAGATAACCTTCCATCCTTTGAAAAGGTATCTATAGTCCCACCTCCTAATCCTGGTAATCCTATAATCCTGCTAATCCTGGTTCGGACAGAAGTGGGTGCGGTTTCATGAAGATTAAAAAATAAATTCGGTAATTCAGTATTGAAGCCCAGCGCGCTTACAGGTATTGGAAAATTAATATTACCGAAAGAATAAATTAACCTTCATGTAAGCGCGCCAGCAACCCGAAAATTATGAAATTTTAGTCGCACTTTTTCAAGAAATCGTGAGAATTTTGTAAACTCACTATAAAAAATGAAGTAAACATTACATAAAAGGAACATAATCATGAAACAGTTACTGACGCTCTTCACATTGTCATTAATACTACTGACGGGCTTAAATTGTGGGTCAACAGAAGACCCAGATGAAAAAGTTGATGTAGTAATGATGGAAACAGGTGCTCTACAAGGTGAAGTGCAATCAATTGACGGTGTGAAAATTCAGGTGCGCTTATTAAAAGATGGACAACTTGTTACGCAAACCGAAACCGATGACAGTTATGAGTTTGCTGAGTTAGAACAAGGGGATTACACAATACAAATTTCTGCAAAGGGATATAAGACGACAGAATTAGATGTAACCGTCATACCAGAAGATACTGTTTCATTGGATAAAGTTACTTTAGATATGTTGGCAGAACCAGTATCCCATCTGCGCGGTGTATTGACAGATATGGAAACAGGAGATCCTTTATCCGATGTGCTTGTGCAACTTTCCGATAATGAAGGGGAAGAATACGAAGTATTAACAAATAATCAAGGGGTATTCACATTTGCAAATTTACCCGTTGACCAAGCATTTACTTTGACAATCGCCTATGAAGGTTACGAAGATTACGAAGTTGCTGTTGATGAAATAGCTGCTGATAAAACATTCGAGTTGGATGTTGAACTTACGGCTATTCCTGAACCTGAAATATTGGACCCTGGACAAGGGTTAAGCGTTGGCAGTCAAGCACCAGTATTTCAGTTGCCTGATAGCAATGGAAATGAGCAGGCACTCACAGACTACATACCAGATAAGAATGTTGTAGTTGTGTTTTACAGAGGTGGATGGTGACCATTCTGCGTTGAGCAACTCGGCGAGTTGCAAAGAAATTACGATAAAATTAAAGCAGAAGATGCAGAACTTATTGCTATCAGTTCGGATAATGTAAATGCAATAAAAGCAACTGTTGACAAAGCAGGACTCAAATATCCTGTTCTATCTGATAGCAGCAAAGAGACGATTGGAGACTATAACGTCGTAGATCCATTCAATAAACATATTGCACGTCCATCATCCTTTATCATAAATCAAGACGGTAAGGTAACGTGGACGGTTGTTAACGAAGTTGGACATCGTGTTCAAACTGCAGATATCATAGCGGAATTAGGTAAGTTGTAAATTATTGACATTCGCATAAGTGGTAGGAGTGGTTTCCTAATCGCTCCTATTTAAAAAAATACTGATCACAGAATAAAAAAATACCGTATATAAAGGTCTATATCCATGAAAAATAAAACAACACTTCTTGCATTAGGTTTATTTTTGCTGGCAGCATTTGGATGTGGAACAGCAGATAATCCAGTCAGAGATATTAAAATTGAGATTACAACAGGTACAATCCGTGGAAACATTCAATCAATTGATGGTGTATCATTTCAAGTTCGTTTACTACAAGATGGACAACTCGTTTCTCAAACTGAAGCTAAAGGCATTTACATTATCAAAGAGATTGAAGCGGGTGATTATACTCTCAGCATCTCAGCACCAGGTTACGAAAAAATCGAACAAAATATCACAGTCTTAGCAGATCAAACTGTTTCACTTGACAGGGTCACACTTGTAGAATTAGGTTATCCTGTCTCAAACATCACGGGGCAATTGTCCAATGCCAGAACGGGTGTGCGACTTGAACAATCGCTGATTCTTCTTACCGACGAGAATGGTGAAGAATATCAAACATTGACCGTAGGTAATGGTATTTTCACCTTTGAGAACTTGCAGGTTGACCAACAATATACATTAATTATTAAAATAGATGGGTATGAAGACAAAGAAATCAAAGTTAGCTCAGGATCCAGCGACGAAACTGTGAAATTATATGTTAGACTTTCACCGCTCGATTTTGAGGAGGATATAGAACCGCCACTGCCGGGAACAGGTTTAAACATCTTAAGCGAAGCACCAGATTTTGAATTACCAGATGGAAACAACAAAATACATACACTTACTGACTTTATTGAAGATGGCAAGAAAGTTGTTCTGGTATTTTATAGAGGTGGATTGTGACCGCAATGTCGTACGCAACTCGGTGAGTTGCAAAAGAACTATGACAATATCAAGGATAAAGGTGCGGAGGTCATTGCAATAAGTAATGACACCGTAGATGGGGTTAAAGAAACAGTTGAAGATTTAAGACTTACGTTCACTGTACTTTCTGATAATGAGATAGAAGCAATTGCTGCGTATAATGTAAATGATCCTGAAACACCTGGCATAGCAGTTCCATCAACTTTTATTATTGAACCTGATGGTATTATTGTATGGAAATCACTTGATACTGTTGATGTGCGGGTATCCACAACAAGGATTCTGACTGAATTAGGTAAGCTGTGGTAGAAACAGTTTCCTAACCAATGCAGAATGCCAAAAGCGTATTTTGTCAAGTCCAAAAACCTGATTTATCAAACTCACATTACATTGATAATCCGAATACATCTAAAGATAACCTAAACAATGGAGTATATAATATATGATACAGAAACAGATTTTTATTGCAAGTGTACTTATACTATTGTGTGCATTCGGTTGTGGCACAGCAGACAATCCCGTTGATGTCAAAGGGGATGATTCACAATTAGGTGCTCTCCGTGTGGAGGTAGAGGAAATTGATGGTGTATCAATTCACCTGCGTTTGTTGAAAGATGGACAACTGATGGAGCATTCAGTGAGTGATGGGATTGCCGAGTTTGATGAGATTCCAGTAGGAGAATACACACTAAAAATTTCTGCTGAAGGTTATCAAACCACAGAACAAAATGTGACTATCAACGGCAATGAAACAGTATCATTGGATAAAGTTATTCTGACAAAACTATCAGATAGTGTAGTCCCAGGTGAAGGATTGTTAGTTGGCACTAAAGCACCAGATTTTGAGTTGCCAGATGGAAACGGTGACATGTATTCTCTTTCAGATTATGTTGGAAAGGATAAAAAGCTTGTAATTGTCTTTTATCGGACTGGTGGCTGAACGCTCTGCACTACGCAACTCGGTGAGTTGCAAGATAATTATGAGAAAATCAAAGCTGCTGGTGCTGAACTACTCGCTATAAGTTCAGAAAACGTCTCTTTAACAAAAGGAACGGTTGAGAATGAAGGACTCACATATCCAGTACTCGCTGATAATAAAAAAGATGCGATTAACGCATACAATGTTCTCGATCAAGGGAACACATCGATAGCAAGACCAGCATCTTACATCATCTCACAAGAAGGAACTGTTGCATGGATATCTCTTGATGCTCCTGCTGAACGTGTGCCGACATCAACAATAATAACGGAATTAGGTAAACTCTAATGAAACCAAATGACGAAGTTATACAAAACATCATCTCTGACTGTGAAGAAACTGTACGTAATCGAGACAAATATAACCGACGACAATTCCTAACCAGTATTGGGGCAATAGGAGGGGTTGCACTTAGTGCACTTCCTGCATTCGCACAGATCGGCGGTGGAAGGGTTCTTACTACACCAGAAGATAAAGCAAATCAGATACCGGCTGTTGAAGCATTAGGTAAACAGGTGTGGGAGGATGATAGACTTGATGAAGATGTTGTCGGCGAGATGTTAGATCAGTCAATGATGAAACTAACCGGTCGCGATACTGCAAAAGAAGCGTGGCGTGACTTCGTTCTGCCAGACCATATTGTTGGTATCAAAATTAATCCACTTTCCGGATCAAAGTTAAGCACACATTCTGCAATCGTAAATAAGATTATAGATAGTTTGTTTAGTGCAGGAGTCCTTAGAAAACAGATTATTATTTGGGATAGGTTTAAATCGCACTTGCTGAATGCTGGTTATCCAATTAAGTCTGACGAAGGTGATGTACGCACACTTGCTTCAGATATGGAATATATTGGGTATGATGATGAAGTTTTCTATGAAACTGAAAAAGACAGTACTGCCAGACGCGAAAACGAAAGCACACGTTCACGTTATTCACGGATTGTTACTGAAATGGTTGATGTAGTAATTAATGTTCCCGTATTGAAACAACACGATATGTCAGGTATCAGTGGGTGCTTAAAAAACATGGCTTTCGGTAGTGTTGATAACACCCGTAGATTCCATGGCAGACCGTTGTATTGTAATCCTGCTATTGCCGAGATTTTTGAGAACAAGGTGTTGAAGGATAAGGTTGTTCTAAACATCGTTGATGGGTTGCTTGCATCTTATGACAAAGGTCCAACATATCACGCAGATAGTTCATGGCAATTCGGGGGAATGTTCATAAGTGCAGACCCCGTTGTTCTTGATGTGCTGATTATGCAGACAGTAAACCAAAAACGTGAAGAATTGGGATTGACACCTATATCAAAATATGCAAATCATATCGTCACAGCAGGTAGCCTTGAATTAGGTATAACTTCGCTTGACCAAGTTAATCTACAGAAAGTTGAGGTATAGAATCGTGACAAACATAAACATACCTATGCTGCTTCTGTTGAGTGTTCTATTTATCACGGTAGCATTCTCAGGCTGTACACCAACCTTCACAGCGAACGACTCCTTACAGTTGAACATATTACAACCGTCTGAAAAAACCGTATCACTTATTGCAGAATTTGAATCAGGAGAAGCATCAGGTACAGCAGGTGATGTTACACAGAAGGCAGGCAGTGTCTGTGCTGGTGGAGCATGCATCATCTATTAGTGGCATAAAAGAGAAAAACTATTTTTTAGAGATTTTATCCCAATCCCAGAGTAAGATTGTACCGTCATGACTGCAACTTGCCAGAACCTTACCGTCATGTGAAAAAACAAGCGATTCAATTGGTTCTGTATGACCTGATAGTGATACGATCTCTTCACCTGATTCCACATCAAATACTTTGATTTTACTGGACATGGACATTATGCTCTCTCTAGATGCAACAACAATTGTGTTGTCAGGAGAAAAAACCAACCCTTTACTAAATAACCCATATAAGTTGGTAGTAATGCTTTTCGGTTCGTCATCAGCAGGTGAATTGATATCCTCCAAATAGATGTTTCCCTGACTTAGTATTGCAATGATTTGACTGTTTGGTGAGAAGGCAAATGCCTTAGCCTGATATTTAGATATATAAGGAGGATTATCAGGTGTTGCTACATTCCACACTTTTAACTTTTCAGATGATTCATCCAAAGCAAGCCATTTTCCATCAGGTGAAAACTTCATATCCTCTATGAATCGAGTATCTCCTATATCAATGTTAAACAACTCCACACCAGTTTCCACATGCCAACCACGGATGTTATTAGATTCATACACAGCAAGTTTTTGTGTGTTTTGCGATAATACCAGTTCATGACTGGTCGTATTATTCCAAGGTCCAATTAGTTCTTTACCTGTAGGTAACGACCACAATTGAACTGCCTTATGGGCAAAATTATCCAATATTTGTATTGAATACCCAAAACGACCATGATTAAATATAACCTTGTAACCCTTAAATCCATGACATGTGAACAGTGTGGCATCTGGTGAAAATGTAACATCACTTGCATAATCACATTCACTCTCATACAATGTGGATATTTCACGATAACTTTTCAAACTCCAATAATCAACACTACCATTAAAGTTGGCGCTTACCAGAATAGATCCATTCTTATCAAACGCGATAGTTTTTACCCATTCATTGTGCCCTGATGCAAAGGTGACAAGTTCCTTGTCAATGCTTGGATGCCAAAATCGTATTGTGCCATCCGCACTACCACTTGCAAGACACATTCCATATAATGGTGTTCCTTCAGGTGCGAACGCTAAAGCGTTGATTGTATTTCTGTGCCCTTTAAGTCTAATCCGTTCTTTTTGTTTTACTGTATCCCATACGATTATTTCTTTGTTTGCGTCTCCACTTGCTAGTAATTTCCCGTCATTGGAGTAGGCAACACATGTTATATCTGCTGAATGTCCTTCAAGCGAGGATATAACTTTGTTTTCATTATAATCCAATAGTCGTATAGTCTTCTGCTTACCCGCATTTGCAATGATTTTCTCATCTGGTGAAAATGCCACACATAGTAGATCTTTTCTCTCTTCAACGTCTTGAAGAATAGAGTAATGTTCCTTTGTGGAGGTCTCATATATGTGGATTTTTCCTATGCTATCTGTTCCTGTGAGGATATTACCTGATGGAGAGAATACAACTGAGTCGTTACCTCTAAATCGGGTTAATTCCGATGAGATAAAACCTGAGTCTATATTCCAATACGATATCTTACCACCTTTTTCATAACAGAGAAGTATCTTCCCTTTAAATACCAATGCTACTGCATATTTATATTCTCCACCAAGAGAGAAATCTGTTAGTTTTGTGTTGGATTCCAGGTCCCAAAGTTGAATTGAAGGATTTCCCGTTCCGCCACTTGCGAGAACTTTACCATCATCCGTATAGGCAAGTGCATTAACTTGTCCTGGAATATCTGTGTACAAGGGTGTCCCTGTTCCTTCTTCAACATTATAAATCCACACTCCGATATCTGTTCCAACTGCAAGTCGTTTACCATCAGGTGAGAAACGCATAATATTGATACCTCCTTTTCCAAGACGTGCTATTGCACCTTCAGGTAAACCGATCTGAGTGTTATCCTGTCCGTCACTGAATTGATTCAGTGATGTCAACAGAATAAGTGTGATGAAGAATCGCATTTTCGTTTTCATTGGTTAATTACTTGTTTGAGTGGGATGTATATTTTCATCGGAAAAGTCTGAGGTGAGTTTGCCTTCTCCGTCAAAAGTGAAGTCAGCTGTGCCAATACCGTGGATTGCTATACTCAGTTTGCCATTACGATCTATGTTGAATTTAACATCACTGAGAGAATATGAACCACCACCTAAATCCATGACGATTTTTCTTCTGATACCCTGAGTGATAGTGCATTTGTCTCCAAGTTTTTGTATCCGATATTCTTGCTTATTCAACCAGTTGAGTACTGCTTTAGTTTCTTCTGTCTTGTTTGTGTATTTTGCTGGTTTTTTCTGTAATTTTGGATCAATTTTTCCAATGTTATCCTTACCTATTTTGTCAAGGATTTTGTCCCAGTTCCAAAGAAGAACTGTTCCGTCTCTGTTACCACTTGCAAGTGTTTTTCCATCATGAGAAAATACTAAAGTATCAATATGTCCAGAATGTGCGTCAAGAGTAAATAGTTTTCGTTCCCCGATGACATCCCAAAGTTGTATTTGACCCCCTTTTGCAAAATTCCAGGATCCAACAAGTATTAATTTTCCATCGGGAGAGAAAGTCAATTCGTCAAACCTCCTCATCTGGTTTGCAAGAGACATGTTTCGTTTCTGTTTGGTTTTCAGATCCCAAAAACGTAGACTATGTGAATACTTGACTGCAAGGACATTACTATCTTGTGTGAATGCAAAAAATGATGCATAACCAACCATTGGTTCTTTTAGTACTGACAGTTTTTCGCCAGTAATCGCATTCCATAAAATAACTTCATCTTGTGCCCCACCTGTAGCAAGGATGGTCCCGTCTGGAGAGAACTTAACAACAACTGCACCAACAAATTGAGGGACTGGTAATTGAGTAGGTTCCCCACCAGAATTAATATCATATAATTGGGTCTCAAACTTGTTGCTTGTCACAAGAATTCTGTTATCAGGAGAAATTGCAAGTGACTTAATGTCTTCATTTATTGTTAAGATTTCTTCTCCAATAGGTAAACGCCATACACGCGTTTCCTTATGTGGAGTCAAACTCATGCTTATGCCAGATCCATCTGATTGCACAGTCGTATCATATCCATTACTTGTAAAGTAAGTAGCATCGGAAGAGAATACTGCTGTCTTGATCTTATCGTAATTCGTAACTGTTGGTGCAGGTAATTCTTCTCCTGTCTTCATATTCCACATACTTATAGTGCCGTTGGAAGCTGCACTCGCAAGTAATGTATTATCAGTTGTAAAGGCTAAGGTTTTTATAGACTCTATATATCCAGTGTCAAGAATAGTATGTTCCTTGAAGGTTTTTGTATTCCAGAATCTTACCGTGCCATCAGAACTCCCACTGGCAAGTAGGTTATTTTCGGTTGGAGAGAACGTTAATGTTTTTATACTATTCTTATGTCCTGTCAGTGTTCCGTGTTGCTTTCCTTTTTCCACATCCCACAACTGAATAGTGTTATCTTCACCTCCAGATGCAAGCATTGTGCTGTCGTGTGAGAAGGTAACAGTATTGATCTTTTCAGTATGACGAATAAGAATAGCACGGTCTGACCTGGTTTTAGTATCCCAAAATCTGACCACGTTATTATTGTGAGCACTTGCAATGGTATTTCCGTCTGGTGAATATGCTATTGCCTGTACTCCATTCTCAGTCTCTTTTTTAACATTTTCATCAAACAATTTTGGTGGTGGAATTGGTATTGCTGTTTTAGTCTTTTTTCTGAATTCAATGCCTTTCTGTCCTGATGTAGTAGACCACAAATGAATATTATCCTTTTCTTGGTGACCGCTAACAAATGAATTACCATCTTTAGATATAGCTAACTCCGATCTGGCAAAGGACACTGTGTTTTGTGATAGTTCTTCACCAGAATTAACATCCCATACAGTTACATATCGATTCTTACCCAATCCGATTAGTGTTGTATTCTCGTTCGTAAACGTAATTGCTGCGACTCTTGAAAATCTATCTGATAACTTAATAGATATATTTTTGCTACCGGTTTCTGTATTCCATAATAGAATACTTGTATTATGAATTCCACCGCTTGCAAGTATTTTCCCATCATTTGAAAATGCAAGCGTATTGAAATGTCTGACATTTCCGGTGGGTAAAGCAGTCTTATTTCCATTATCTACATCGTATAGCCATACACCAATGGATGTTCCTATAGCAAGTTGCTTACCATTGGGAGAAAACAACATGACATTAATTCCTCCTTTTCCGAGACGTGCAATTGCCCCATCAGGTAAACCTATTTGCGTATTTTGTTGTGCAGCACAGATTGAGGTAATTGTTGCTATTAAAATTACTATTGTTTTGACAATTTTAATAGTTTTCTGAAATTTGTTTAATAAAATACTGTGCATCCTAACCATTTTTGTTGTTCCACCTGTCGCCCCGCTGGGGCTTGTGTCTGGAAGTTTCATATTCTATACACATTTCGCCCCGCTGGGGCTGACCAGATATGTATAAAACATCCTTTTCTACGAGTTACGATCCCTCAGATAACTCGCAAATAGTAGAGAATCCTTGAGTACCCAACATAAATCATAATATAATACCATTTCTATATGATACCATTACAATATTTCGTGGGTCTGGTAGAAGCGGTAGCAAAACCCGACTTTTTATAGTGTCATGTCGGGTTTCGTTCCTCAACCCATAGGTGTCAACTTTAGAAAGATTAAAGTTGTTTTTCGCGATTAAAAGTGTTGCAAAAATGAAACACCTTTTGCATCATGTAAAATATACTAATTTATTTTACAAAGAGGTGTTTCAATGTCCATAGTAGCACAAGTTTCTAACATCATGCAAGAACTCTTTCACTCGTCAGTCAATCAAAAGGTTCAGGAGTTAGGGGGTGTCCAAAGAACCCGTAAACTCCCCTATAATCTCTTCATTCAGACACTTGTATGTGGGTGGTTCGAAA
>JAJEAG010000092.1 GCA_022824265.1 Candidatus Poribacteria bacterium
ACTGGTATTTTTCCAGAGGATGCAAAAGATACCAAAATTTAATTTTTTTCTCATGAAAAAACCGATTAAAATCACCGATAAACCCAGACAGGCACTATACGCAGACCGATTACACCAAAAGATACCGTTATGTAAAAAAAGGTTACCGTACGGTAACCTTTTAAAGGTAGAAAATCCGCTGAAATTTCTAAGAAAAACTATTCGGCAAAAAGCAGATTACACACATAAACAGAATCATCGTCTTCAATTTTCCATACAGGAAGGTAGCACGAAAAAAACAGTCAATCATACAAAACCCAAACCGTCCCAAAAATGCAAAATAATAAAATGCAAAAACCTATACAAAACCCCCAGTAAACCCAGGCAGGGACTGGAAAAACATCACTGTCCCAAAACCGTCCCAAAAGACGAAAACTGGGACGGTTTGAAGGAAACAAAATTCAGAGAACTGGAGATAAAAAACGAGGTATATACCAGTATCTTATACCATTTCTAATTGACAAATTGTCATAATGTCCTATAGGTCGGGTTGAGGAACGAAATCCGACAGGACACTCTAAAAAGTCGGGTTTCGCTACCGCTTCTACCCGACCTACCAAATAATGTAATGTTATTATATAGAAATGGTATTACAAAGAACTTTAGCAGTATTGAATCACAAAGCTTTTACGTAGTTGTTTCACTGCTTAGTTATCTACCACAACATCAACTACAACCAATGCCGACTGCTACGAACGGACTAACAGACTTGGCGTTTTCTGTCAAGAATAAATGCTAAAGCGGGCATCACATCCCCGCCTTAAAAGACGGGGTTGGACACCTAAAGAAAATTAGATAAATTGCTACATTCTAAACAAAGCAACTAACAAATCATAATCAAGAAAATGGAATATATAAGGTATGAGAAAAATTGAGCGCGCCCTGATCAGCACTTATGATAAAACGGATTTATTAGAAATAGCTAATGTCCTCGTCAAGCACGGTATAGAAATCCTATCCACCGGAGGCACTGCCAGACACCTACGTGATGCAGGTGTTGAGATAATTGATGTCTCTGATTATACCGGTTTTCCAGAGATGTTAGATGGAAGAGTCAAGACTCTTCATCCCAAAATCCATGCAGGTTTGCTTGCACAATGGGATATATCGGAACACGTATCACAAACAACAGATAATGGAATAAAACAGATTGACATGGTAATTTGCAACCTCTATCCTTTTGAGGCAACAATAGCAAAACCTGATGTCACGCTTGAAGATGCTATAGAGAATATTGATATCGGTGGACCGACGATGATCCGGGCAGCAGCAAAAAACTACAAACACGTGGCTGTTCTTACAAGCCCCAGTCAATATCGACAAATTATCTCAGAATTAAATGACAATGATGGGTATATCTCTGAAGATATAAGATTTGAATTAGCAAAAAAGGCATTCCTCCATACAGCACATTACGACAATGCTATATCCACCTATCTTGTCAATATGGCAAACGATGATGGATTCGATGAAACACTTACACTCCGTTATCATAAAGCAGAATCGTTGAGATATGGTGAGAACCCGCACCAAAGGGCTGCCTTCTACAAAACTGAAACCGAACCACAATCATGTGCTGCTTGGGCAAAACAGCTAAATGGACCTCCCTTATCATACAACAATATCCTTGATTTAGATGCAGCCTTAGAGATTGTCAAAGACTTTAAAACACCGACATGTTCAATCATTAAACACAACAACCCGTGTGGACTGGCAACTGCTGGGAACTTACAAGATGCCTTTACAAACGCACTTGAATGTGATAGAACTTCAGCGTTTGGTTCAATTGTCGGTTTAAATCGTAAAGTTACAATTCAGACAGCGAACACGATACGCGATGCAGCAAAATCTGGTGTGAAAATTGAGGCTATAATTGCACCGAGTTATACAGATAAGGCTCTACGTGCCTTGTCGCGTGTTGAAAGTCGTCGGATACTTGAAACGGGTAAACTAATACCACAACAACAAAAACCACAAATACGTAATGTGACTGGTGGAGCACTTGTTCAAGAACAAGATATACATAACATAGGAAAAGATGACATACAATTTGTAACGAAAAGAAAACCTACTGAGGAAGAAATGGAATCGTTGCTTTTTGCATGGAAGGCTTGTAAGCATGTCAAATCCAACTGTATCCTTCTTGCCCAAGGCACACAAACCGTTGGCATTGGAGCAGGACAGATGAGTCGTGTAGATGCTGCAATCATCGCTGTCCGTAAGGCTGGTGAAAAGACAAAAGACGCGGTATTAGCCTCAGATGCATTCTTTCCATTTCCTGATGGCGTAGAAATAGCGGGTGATGCAGGTATCCGTGCAATAATACAACCGGGCGGGTCAGTTAATGATGAAGCCGTCATTGAAACTGCTGACTCATACAACATTGCTATGGTTACCACGGGTGTCCGTCATTTTCGGCATTAGGGATATATGTAATTTTAAAAAGAGTCCAAACTATAGAAAACCATCTTATCATAGGTATATGTAATTGTCCTATTCCTTCTCTATCCCATCCACAATAATCACTGGTTCCGGTTCAGCTGAAAAAGTCGGCGAACAAGCAAAGCGACTCGGTGCTACGAATGCCCTCCTCGTTACTGACCCAGGAATTGCCAAAATTGGATACGCAAAGCAAATTGCTAAATACTTACATAATGCGGGTATTGCTACCTCAATCTTCTCTGATGTCACACCCGATCCTACACTACAGAATGTAAATGATGGACTAAAACAATATCATGCAGATAACTGCGATGTTATTGTAAGTTTAGGTGGCGGTAGTGCAATTGACTGTGGTAAAGGCATTGCAGTCAAACTTACGAATGATGGAGAATTTGCAGATTACATGGGTGTAGATAAAATCCCTAATCCTGGTGCTCCCTTAATTGCAATACCTACTACAGGTGGTACAGGAAGTGAAGTCTCAAAAGTCACTGTTATTACTGACACAGAACGTAATGTAAAAATGATGCTCAGTAGTTCATGTCTATTGGCAGCTGTAGCATTGGTTGATCCCTTGCTTTCCATCACAACGCCACCCCACCTGACTGCAGCTGTTGGTGTTGATGCGTTGACACACGCAATTGAAGCATACATTTCTAAACGTGCACAACTGATTACAGATGCACTTGCATTAAAAGCAATTCGTCTCATCTCTGGTTCACTTCGACAAGCCTGGGCAGATGGGGATAATATCTCTGCACGAACAAACATGATGATTGGTGCATCAATTGCTGGAATGGCGTTCAGCAATTCTTCAGTTGCATTAGTCCACGGTATGTCCCGTCCAATCGGAGCATACTTCCATATTCATCACGGATTATCAAATGCTGTGTTACTTCTTGATGTAATGGAATTTTCCATCGTTGGAGCACCACAGCGTTTTGCTGATATTGCATGCGCAATGGGGGAACAAGTTGATGGGTTATCACCGATGAAGCAGGCAGATGCAGCGATTTCAGCAGTTGAACGTCTTGTTACCGACATTCAGATGCCTCGTCTTGGAGAAATAGGTATTGACAAAGGAAAGTTTGAACAGGTCATTGAACAGATGGCAGCTGATGCAATAGCAAGTGGAAGTCCAGCTAATAATCCAAGAAAAGCATCCCAAGAAGAAATTGTTTCACTATATAGAAAATGCTTCTCTCCACGAATTACATGACAAGTTCCTATGGTTTGGTTAGTAAACCGCACATACCAAAGTATATAAGTAATTACGCATTTTACTAAGAATTAGACATGTTCATATTTCATAAAGATGTAGTGGAAGACCAAAATGACACAAACACCTATAATTGAAATGCGTGGTATCAATAAGAATTTTGGACACGTACGTGCAAACGAAGATGTTAACTTTACACTACAACGGGGTGATATCCACGCGATTGTTGGTGAAAACGGTGCTGGTAAATCCACTTTGATGAAAATCCTTTACGGACTTTATCAACCAGATTCAGGTGGTATCTATTATGATGGTAGTCAGGTAACTATCTCTTCACCACGGAGCGCAATGCAACTCGGATTGGGTATGATTCAGCAGCACTTTACGCTTATTCCCACCTTCACTGCACTTCAAAACATTATTATTGGAAAAGAGACGGTTAAACATGGAACAATACTCGATTTTAACAAAGCCGAAAATGAAATCAATGAACTCGCAGCGCAACTCGGTTTTGATGTGCCATTAAACAAACCCATAGAGTCCTTACCAATTGGAACACAACAACACACAGAAATCCTAAAAGTCCTTTACCACGGGGCAGAGATATTGATAATGGATGAACCGACTGCCGTGCTTGCACCGCAAGAAATTGAAGGGTTGTTTGAGTGTATGCGTAATCTTAAAGGTGAAGGCAGCAGCATTATCATAATTACACATAAGCTTGATGAAGTCATGACGATTGCCGATACTGTTACAGTGATGCGGCAGGGAAAAACCGTTGAGACGTGTCCTATAGCAGATACAGATCCGAATCAATTGGCAGAACATATCCTTGGAGAACCTATATCCCATAAGGCTTTTGATCGGAAATCGATTGAGGAAGAAATTCCTATACTGATATTAGAAAATGTCACGGTAACTGCGGACGGTGACAAGAAACTACTTGACACAATAAACCTTGATGTACTTTCAGGTGAAATTGTTGGAATTGCTGGCGTAGAAGGAAATGGACAAACTGAACTTGTTGAAATGCTGACAGGGTTACGTAAGATTCAGTCAGGTGAAATCATGTTAAATGGTGAATCAATAGCGAATGCCTCATCCGCTGAAACACGTAAGAAAAAGATTGCACACCTTCCAGCAGATAGACATCGACATGGGATTAGCCTAAATAATCGTATAGATGAGAACTTCATTATTGGCAAGCAAAAACAGACGATGTTTTCCAATAATGCCCTTCTTAATTCAAAAAACATACAACGTTTCTCTCACAATGCACTGGACAAATACCAGATCCAGGTTTGGGATATTGCAGATCCGATTAAAACACTGTCAGGTGGAAATCAACAGAAGGTTGTAGTTGCACGTGAATTATCTGGAGATCCGCTACTAATTATTGCTGCACACCCAACACGTGGTTTGGACATACATGCAGCGAATTTTGTCCATACTCGCCTTATTCTATCACGCAACCGAGGAAAATCTGTTATACTCGTCTCATCCGACCTTGATGAACTACTTCTTCTAAGTGATAGAATTGCAGTAATGTATAACGGAAAAATAGTTGGAATTGTCCAACCAGATAACACAAATAAACAAGAAATCGGAAAGTTAATGCTTGGTGTATCTTCAGAAGATAAGGACAAATCGTGATGTTATATGTAATTGCACAACTTGAACAAAAAGGTAGAATAACAGCAATCAATTATCTATATATTTCTTGATATTTCTGTGTATATATGCTATCATATATGCATGAAAAAATATGTATCTACACGCAAAGCATGTGAGATACTTGACTATACACCGGATCATTTACGGCGTTTAGCGTCAGCAGGTAAGATTGAGTATATTCGGACCGAAGGAGGTCAACGGAGGTATAATGTTGAATCATTT
>JAJEAG010000077.1 GCA_022824265.1 Candidatus Poribacteria bacterium
ATATTCCGTTGTTCAGGATGAAGGGGTGCCTTTTGCCAAGGAACATTAGCATACAAATCTCTTATTTTGTAAATCTTGGTTCAGACACAATACTTGTCCGACCTACGAGAATGTCTGAGGCGCGATGCATTGCGCGACTACGAACGCGTTTTTTTGTTAATGAGAAGTTATTATTTAGAAATGGTATAATATCATTGATTGTCCTCCTATTTGGACTAAAATAAATAATACCAAATAATACCATTTGGTATTACCGTGGTATTATTGCTAAATTGGTTCTTAGAATAGTCACTGTATGGGTTTAGAGATGTTTTTGCGAGCGTAGAATATTTTTTTATTTTTCGGTTTCGTCTAATATTTTATATATTGTTTTGATGAGTTGTTTAGATAATAGTTGGTCGAGTATCTTGCGATCCAGTTCATATTGTTGTTCGGGTGATAATTGTTTTAGCATTTTCTACTCCAGTTTAATTGGACGTTTGTTTGTGTCTGCTTGTATTATACTTGATGGGTTTGGGTATTTGTAGTTTATTTGGTATCGGGAACAATATATATCCAATATGTTTCAGATTTTTGGCTGTCGGCTGTCAGAGGTGCGGATCATTGTCTGAACCAGGATTTTCAGGATTATAGGATTTTCAGGATAAGAGATTTATATTTCAATATTCCTTTGCCAAAGGTAGTCCTTCACTTTTATACTTGTCGTAGGTCGCTTTGCTCGTTCCGACCTACAGGGCTGTATGTAAGCTGCGGGCGAGGAGACCTCGCCCCTACGAATGTAAAAAGCATAAGGTTAGTCATTATCCTCTTCAGGATAATCAATCGCCCATTTTCCTTTTCCATCTCCAGTGGGAGATTCTTGCCAAAGGGCAAGGAAAGGTTCAGGAGCGTTGTGTTCCAAAAGATATGCTATAAAGAGTTGATGCAATTCAGTGACGAGTGCTTCGTTGTCTTCTGCAAGATTGTTCGTTGCAATTGGATCTACTGTTAAGTCGAACAATTCAGGTGTTCCATAAGCACCAACAGGGGCATATCCCCAACGTTCTGTGACGAGGAAGGGAGTAGTTGCACGACGTGGTACAGTTCCATTACGCGAACCTATATGTGTTCCAGTTACTGCATATTCCCTGTGTTGAGAATCACCATTGAGAAGCGCGTCAGCAAATGAACGTCCTTGAAATGGTTTGGGAGGATCCAGAGTGACACCTGCTAAATCACACAATGATGGTAAAATATCCATCGGTTGTGCAATCATATCTATCCGTTGTCCTTGTGGTACATCACCACCAGCAATTAAGAACATTTCATGGTTTATCTCTGGATAAGTGGGCCAATATCTTGGGTCTTCAGAATCAATGTTAGATTTTCCAGTTCTATCGTGTTCTCCAATAGACATACCATGATCAGACATTACTACGACAAGCGTATCATCCCAGAGTTCCAAATCCTCTACTTTTTGTAGAATCTGTCCGATGTGCCGGTCAATCAACTCAGATTCCCCTGCATAATGTGCCCAAAGATTATGTAATTCTGCATCTGAATAAATGGAGGATCGTCCATAGTTTGGATGTAGCATTGGGGGTCCAGAATAATCTGGATCGTAACGTTTGACAATATATTCGGGTGGATCCCAAGGTTCGTGCGGATCGAAGAAATCTACCCACAAGAAGAATGGACCGGAACGATAGTTTTCTTCTAAGAATCTTATAGTGGATTGGGATGTTCTACCAGAAAATGTTTCTGCTTCGTATTGGTAGTATCTATTTGTCCAACGATGTGTATTGGGTAAGGTGTTACCTCTAAAGGATGGGTTTGGACGTGTTTTCTCATCTGGCATGATAGTTTGTATCTCATCATTGAGATGGAGCAGTGGTTTATCACCTTCCTGTCCTCTGTGTTGGAATGCAGCATGAAACCCTTGTTGGAATCGCGCATTAAACAGATGCGGACAATCGCAAATCAATTGTGTCGCATATCCCTTTCCAGCTAAAAGTTTAGCAATGTGGTTTGGACCACTGAGATCAATTGCTTGCCATCCATAGTGGGGCCATCCTAATGTTCCAGTTGCGACATCAGTGCGATGGGGAATTGTGGGAAAACTACTCATATAAAATTTGTCAATAGCAGTAGCGCGTTCTGCCTCAAATTTATCGAGCATCGGTGTTCGGATAGGTTTTTCTGCCCGTTCACCAAGGTTGTCATAGCGGAATGTATCAGTAATCAATAAGACGATGTTTTTCATCTGATGTCCTTTCTTTTTAGAATGCTAATGTAGATTCATTATGCTTAGAATCTTATTCTCATAACCCGGTATGTGCGGTTTCCTAACCGCACATAGACATAAATTTAGTGACTCTTATCTGTCTGAATTGCTTGTTGTCTGAACCAGGATTTTCAGGATTACGGGATTTCCAGGATAAGAGTATGTACAATCACGTTTCTTACCAAGGACCTACTGTTCTGTATCTGCTATTGAAGATTTCGTTTTAATTATTACTATAGTTTGGACAGTTTTGAGATTACTCATATAGTATGTTGTGGAAAACGTCTAACCTTCAAACAAGTTATAAGCATACACCTTTCGCCCCGCTGGGGCTTGATGTCCTTGTGGTAGGGTCGCGATTCGGAGAGTGCTTCTACAGAATGTAATGTGAGAGGCGCAATGAATTGCGCGACTACAAACGCGTTTTTTGTTAATGAGAAGTTATTAATTTTGAATGTGAGAGGCGCAATGAATTGCGCGACTACGAACGCGTTTCCTCCTTAAATTGACGCTTATGGTGTGGAATCTTAACCGCACCGAGTACAGAAATCTGTTTTGTCAAACTAACGTTATGCTATAATTTCTTCTTTAAACCTCTTGTCTTGTTGTTTTTAGTAATAGCATTGTAGCTAATAACAAAGGAAGAATCACTGCGCTTGAAACAACGAGTGACACTTGTGTACTAAATAGGCATGGGAAAAATAGTATAGAACCGATCATAGATCCTTTCAACGCATAATATCCGTTTTTCTCATTAGGTTGCATGAATAGTGGAATTCGAGTGATTATAGTAGCAAGGACTCCCAGTATTATCCATAAGACATAAGTTTTGTGTATGAGCGAATCTTCCAACCAATACGGTAATAGTGCTACAACAAAGGCGGATATAGTTGCTGCTGCAGACAAGATCAAGGCTGGTTTTATTCCGAGTTGTACAGGTGTTGTTGTAATTCCCTGTTGTTTATCACGCGTAATGTCTTTAAATGTTGTTGTGATATGTGTTCCTAAATCGTAAAGCGTGGTCGCTCCAAATGCATACCACACTAATCTTGGGATACTTCGCGTCACGACTAACGCACCGAATACATTCAACAATCCAATTCCCAATGGTAATGTCAAACTTCCTAATATTCCTCGCGCTTTGAAAAATGCATTATAGAGATGAGAAATTGCGACTAATGCCATTACCAACAGTCCAGCTTTTATATTTAGCAGGAACCCGCAGATGACACATAGTGAATAGATAATACTTGCGGGGACAAGTGCTTGTTTAGGTGTTAATCGAAGTGATGGCAGCGGACGATCAGGATTCGTTACGACATCTGTTTCCCGATGGAAATAGTCGTTTTTTATCATTCCTGCAAAGTAACCGAACATTGCTATGACTAACGCAGCAGCAACGCGCCAAGTCCATTGTCCTTCGCTTGCAATGAGTGCACCAGGTAGCGTTGCAACAATCGGAATTCCAAAAAGGGGGTAACGGATGAGTTCAAGGTATGCTTTGACTCGGTTCATTTGATTAAAAGTTATCCCTTGGTACACCTGCTTCAGATACAGGAGAATTCCTTGGATCAAACACCTCATCAACACCATAATACTGGTCGCTTTGCGTCCCAATACTCAACTCAATGACATTTGGACCCACCTGTTTATTTCCGCTGATATAATTGTCTCTTAGTCTTCCACCGTCGTAAACAGCCCAACCGTTGTTTAATGTGATATTGTTAGAAACGATTTCAGGTGAAGATGTAGAATAGCAGATGATGGCATATTCATAATTTGATCTGATATTGTTATTTTGGATTCGCGGACGAGAATCGTCTTCACATACAAGTCCGAACCGATTCGCTGAGAATTCATTATATTCTACCTCAGGTGTTGCAGAACCGCGAAATTGCAGACCACTACCATTTCTGTTAAATTCGTTTGCAGTGATAGTTGGATTGGAGTTATCACAAAGTACACCAATGTTGTTTTCACTGAAGAGACATCTTTCAATCTGGACAGAATCTGTACCACACAGAATTCCGTTAGCTGCATGTTGGATACGACAATATGTGAATCGACTATTTTGACTTTGTGTTTCGATTGTGATTCCTTGCCAATCTCCTGCACTTGGCGGTAAAGCGTTTATATTTGTAGAATTTGTTTGTCTTGATGATGTATTCTGTTCAGGGACTTGTGCTTTTGTTTCTTGTTGTTTACCTAAAGATCCAAATACAATCATTCTGTCTGGTGCACCTTCAGCATAGAGTTCACCATGCACTATGATGGCAATACGATCCTCTGTAGGCTCAAAACCAACAATTGTTCCAGATCGAATTGTTAGGGTTATACCTTCTGGTACAATCACGGTGCCAGTAACGTACACCCGTCCATCCCAAACTTCATTTTCTGTGAGTTCACCAGTTTTTTCGAGGATACCTGTTGAAGAACTATTTGTGTTGAAGTTAAATGCACAACCTTGACTTCCAAGATAAAGGCAAGGTATGAGCAGAATGAAAATTAGTTTAATTGATTTATTTTTCATAACATAGTTGTATCATAGATATGGATTAATGTCAATACTTACTTGACATTCGGTATGAATTTGATGTGTTTTTTCTTGACAAATTTTTAACAATTTTATACTATTAATTGAATTTGAAGTCAATTGTAAGTACTTATATACTTAATTGTTGTACTGTTATCATTTATCCAATTAAGTTAGGTTATATAGAGACATTCATATTATAATATTTTAGGAGGAAATATCGATTATGAAAATTCGTTATCTTTTACTACTTGTAATATTCACATTTTCTATTATTCTGAGTGGTATGAACTTTGTTTATGCCCAAGGAAAGGTTAATGTCCAAGATGGACCTATTCCAGAAGCAGAATGGATGGTTAAGGTTGCTGGAGCAGAATTAAGTGAAGATCACTCCGGTGTAGATACCTGGATCACTAAATGGTATGGACTTGATGGAAACTATATTAACAACGGAGGATTTGGAGCAAGTGCTCCAAAAGACCTAATTGAATTAGGCACAGACGGTAAACTAACACAGTTAACATTGTCAACCGTAGTTGGAATAAATAAGACGAAGGATGTTGATGTGAATTGGCCCGATAATGGTGGAGCCAGAGAATGGACAGTCTTTGAAATAGATCCTGCGAATCCACACAACATGGATAGAGGTGGTCCCGTAGATAACTATGATATGTATGCAATCTGTGTTATTGATGCACCTAAAGCCATGAAATCTGTTATGTCTCCTGCCCATGATGATCATGCACAGATTTGGATCAACGGTGAAAAATGGTATAACAATCCAACATGGACAGGTGCTGCACAACAAGTTGACTTCAATATTGAAGTTGATTTGAAAAAAGGTGCAAATGTTGTTCTGTTTCGGTGTGGAGAAGGTGGAGGTCACGGATACCTTAATCTACATTTTGATGATGATACCCACGATGCAGTAGATATTTATCCTGACAAGTCTGATGACCAAGCAAGTTTCTTAAAAGAAGTCGCAGGTGTTTTACCAGTTGAACCCACAGATAAGTTAACTACCATTTGGGCAGACATTAAACGAAAATAGGCTTCTGATTTTTTATTAACACGAAAAATTGTGTTTGTTGTATATAATCTATTCAAAGGTGAATGGGTATAATACCCATTCACCTTTATTTTTTTATAGACCTTATGCACCTTACAATTTCTTGCAATCCAGTATGTTTTCAAGTATAATTTTAATATGCTGAATAGAATTATGTTTTACATTTTTATTATAATATTTCTACCATTTCTTGTTGCCTGGTTTGGTGGTTGGAGGAAGGTACTGCAAAGCGGTAATGAAGCCTACTGGAATCACAATTTTGAGGCAGCAACAGAAGCATTTCATCAATTAACATTAGATAAACCGAATTATTCAACTGCCTTTTATAATCTTGGAACAGCACTCTACAAAAATGGCAAATATCAAAAAGCTGCTATAGCATTTCAAAATTCAATTATGAAATCCAGTTCTGATAACGAAGCCGCTGCTTATTACAATTTAGGTAATGCACAGTTTCAAATGCATGATTTGAATGCGGCAATTGATTCATATAAACACTCTCTTCGTTTGGATCCTAATAACACAGACGCAAAACATAATCTTGCTATGGCTCTTGAATTACTGAATAAACAAGAACAAAATGTAACGCAGCAAATGGAAAGTTCTAAGGAACAAGAATCTCAAGAAAATACCCCCGATCAATTATCTAAATCTGAATCACAACAATTTCTTGAAAATTTGAGTAACAATGAAAGTTTAAGACGGCAAGAGATACTCAAACAACAACTCAATACTGGATATAGACGTGAAAAAGATTGGTAATCTACAGTCTCTTCAGTCAAAGATTATATATTGTATTCTTATATTCAGTGTTATATTAATTCTTCCCACTCCAGAAGTGCTTAGCAATGATGTTAAAGTTGCAGCTGTAGTCACACCTCGCCAAATTCAACTGAACGAAAAGGCAAAGTTAGAACTCTCTATATCTGGAAATACATTGATAGAGGATATAGGTACGCCGAAGTTCAATTTTTTGCCCGATTTTCTTGTTGTTCCGCTTCAAACTAAAACTACTCCTCGCTTGGTAGAAGATAAAGTAGCAGTTAAGATGGCATGGGCTTATGAACTTATTCCACAAAAGATTGGTGAAGTAGTTTTATCGGATGTCAGTTTTTCATATCAAGGAGTTCCTTATGTTGCAAACCCCGGTAAAATTATAGTTGGTGCGGCTGACACATATAACCATCCCTCAACAGGTGGAATCCATAAAGTTGAAGCTACAATCAGTAAAAAGAACCCGTATGTGAATGAAGCGATAGAATATCGTTTTAGATACCTATATACCACAATTTTACCTACTAAAGAATCAACTGTTACGACACTTCCAAAATTTCAAGATTTTATAATTGAAGAACTATCGGATGAAAAAACAGGGACTGTAAATTTAAGAGGGGATACATACCATTATCAAGAATCATTAATCCGTATCTACCCACAGAATACAGGTAAGATACTTATACAATCTTCACGATTAGACTTGCCAATTAAAAGTAATCCAAAGATATTAACAACAGAATCGATTCCAATCAATGTGCAACCACTACCGGAATTAGGGAAGCCGTCAGATTACAGTGGTGCAGTCGGTGAATATAATATCACTGCACAGGTTGACAGGACGAGACTTGGAGTCCGGAAAGCACTAACACTTACTCTGATAATTACAGGAAGTGGTAATTTCAATACTGTAAATCCACCGAGATTAACCTCATTAAATGGATTCAGAGTTGATCCTCCGAACCATGTAAATAACAATACGACTAATAATGCACAATATACCTATGTAGTTATTCCATTAAAGGCAGGTATATTAAAAATACCGACAATAAACTTTTCATACTTTAATCCTAAAAAGCAAACTTACCAGACAACTAATACAACACCAATTCCAATAACAGTATTACCAAATCCTACCGATGTTGAGAAAATTAATACCGATACATATTCTTGGTTATTGTGGCTAATTCTTATCCCATTGTTAACTGTTTTGGGATACGGAGGGTACCTGATATATCGCTCGAAATTGAATCCGAATAATGGCAATCCTTCACCAGATGACGCAGTTATCTCTTCTGGTCAAGTAAAGGAAGTTCTTGAAGAATTGGATTCATTGAAAGAAAATACAGGTTCAACATCTTTGGTTGAGGAAGTACCAAGACTATTCAATAAATTTCTCTGTAATATACAGGGAGTACCTCAACGGAAACTAAACATCACAGAAATACTGGATGTTTGTCAACAATTGAGTATTCCAACACAAATAGTTGATGAAATTGTAGACATTCTAAAAAAATGTGAACATCACCGCTTTGCACCTGTTCCACTTTCAGGAGAAGAGCGGAATACTTTAGTTACTCGAACTACGTCTGTGATAAAACATATTGATGAATCTAAATCTACATGAATAAATTTATATAGATATACATCTAAAAGGATAAGGCAAATATGATTGATGTTATTTGGTTATTAATACGTTGGATTCATGTGATGGCAGCAGTAATCTGGATAGGGGGTAACCTAATTTTAGCAATGGTTATTGTTCCATATTTTAAACAAAATTTACCACTCGTTCAACGAATTAAACTATTGACACAGGTTGGAAAGCGATTTGAACCGATTGTTTGGGGTTGTGTTATAGTGCTATTATTTACCGGAATAGCAAATATATTCCAGATAATAGACTTTTCTGAACCTTTATCCAATGAATTTGTCAATAACGTGATGAGGACGTTATCCATCAAACTAATTTTATTTATTACATTAGTTGTTTTAACTGGAATGCACAGTTTTGTATTTGGACCAAGGTTGGCTGCTGCTATTGAATCATTAGAGGATTCTATAGATGAACTACCTGAAGATATTAGACCTATTCATAAACGTATGTCAATCGTGTCCAGTCTAATGGGAGTTGTATCACTATTAATTTTGCTTGCTGCAGTGGCATTAGGAATGGGGATCTGAGAATGAACAACATTAGAACAATGTTGTCAAAATAAAATACATACTATTTACTGATATAATTTGTCATTTTTAATTTCAATATATAGAAATATTAAATAATTATTGATTCATTGTATTTACGAAAAACTAATAATATCTACAGATAGGAGAATTCTAATGTATTTCCGATTTACTATATTGTCCGTTTTCTTCGTATGTTTACTTATAATAGCGGGTTGTCATATCATGTTGGCAGAACAGGAATGGAGTGATAATTACGCATTACTTGATGGCACACATTCTACTATACCAGAAATGATTGATGGAGATTATAATACTATAGGTGAAACAAGAAGTTCTACTACTGGACCAGGTAGACTTTACGGTTCAAGCAATGCTACAGAAGTCGTTGTTACATTACCAGAAAAAAGGGTTGTACGTCGTATTGTAGTTCATTCTGACAATATCAAGAAGTTTGCCGTCTATGTAGATAAAGGTGGCACATTGCATTCTGATACAGATTGGCAATTGGTAAAAGAGGTAAAAATGGTAAAATCAAATCCTATTGTAATCCCAATTTTACACTCTGTCCCATTTGATAGTATTCGATTGGTAGTTTTGGATACATTTGACGATGCTGCTCTTAACCGTAGGGCAAAAGCTGAATTTATGACTGAAGCAGACAGGTTTGATAGAGAACAAAGTAATAATTTTAATCGAAATAGAAACAGACAATTCAATAGAAGAAGATATCCAGCGAGAATCAGTGAAATTGAGTTTTTTGGATACAAATCTGCTTCCGAAACTGCAGCAATCAAATCAGATCCAAAACAAGATGCTGAACTTGACTCCATATTGGATTAAAAATAATTTTGGAAATTGTGTTTTACCATAACGGTATTGTTTTTAGTTCAAAACCTATTCTTCCGATCAATTTGCCGAATACCAACGTGTATTCGGCATTGTTTTGGTATATGCTAAATACACGATATCTCACTTGATATTATAATATGTTTCTGTTATCAAGCGTTGCTGTCAAGACACCGAAGCTTTAGCTCGGTGATGTAGACGGCACTAATGACTTGACATTTTGTTTGAAATTTGACATAATATATTTAGCAGTCGGCATTGGTTGTAATTGATGTTGTGGTAGACAGCTAAGCAGTGAAACAATTACGTAAAAGCCTTGCGATTCAAGACTGCTAAAGTTCTTTGTAACATCTATTGCACGTTCAGGGAAAGCAGCGTAACAGCTCATCCCGTCTAAATCACGTGTACTAATCGTTTTTAAGACCTCCTTTGGAGGTGCAGTTGGGATGTCAACTGTTGGAGTAGGCTTTGTCAGACTTTCTTTGAAAGCAAAGGTCGTTGATCCCACGATCACTCAAGGTGATTCAGTCAAAAGAATCACCAGCACTTTAGTGCGGTGAGTATGTCAATATATTTTTATACCTATCCGACATAAATTTGAGGGATATTATGTATAATTATTACTCGCGAATTTCATTAGTTTGTTTCATGTTCTTTATTGCTATATTCACAAGTTCGAGTTATGGAGAACAGTTTGTTATCGTAGATAGAGACAATGGTGACAGACTTACAGGACGTTGGATTGGTTCTTCGCAAACACATTTTGAGATCAAATATAACGAAGAGATATTAAGGTTTCCATTAGAAGGAAATACTATACACTTTATCTCAGATGTTGATAATGCACCTGATCAAAAAGCAACAAAACATTACCAGAGAGGACTCGACCTGTTAGATATTGACCTGCCTGAATTAGCAAAACGACAATTTGAAGCAGCATTGGAAGAAGCACCAAAATATGTTGAAGCACATTATCAACTCGGACTATTACATCAAAGAGATGGTGACATTGATAAAGCATTAGCCAGATTTCGATCAGTCCTCTTAATAGATACCACAAAATTTGACCTTGTTCCTCTGTTACAAGAAATCGGAGATAGTGCCGTTGTTCAGGAAGAATATACACAAGCTGTTAATGCCTACCAGTTGATAATCAAACACTATCCAGATCATCGAATTGTATCAAGTTTAAGTTATCAGACAGGATTCATTCTTGTGGAAAACTTAAAAGAGAATACCGCAGCTCTCGATTTGTTGCATAATGCAGTACAACAATACCCAAATTCTCCTGAACATGAGAAGGCAGTTTACTTGATAGGAGGATTACAATCTGAATCTGGTGACTTGGAGGCGGCAAAAAATACATTCCAACAATTTCTTAGGTTATATCCTGAGAGCGATAGAGTAGAGGATGTACTTTTATCACTTGCAATTGTTTATTTGCAACTACGTGATAAAGATAGAGCAGTCCAGACAGCAAACTTTGTCCAGCAAAATACTGATGATACTTCCATAATTGCACAAGCGAAGGATATAGTAAGTGCAAGTGTATGGAACATATACACAGACGGTTTACCTGATCTTAATATACAGACGATTGTTGCTGATAGAGATTCTCTTTGGATTGGTACACCGAAAGGAGTAGCACAAATTGAAACCGGTGGTGCTGGGAACTGGATAGTAAATGAAGGTGTTGCTTGGATGATTAACACTCATACCGATTCGGTCCCAGATATCCAAGCTATTGCTGTAAATGAATCTGGAGTATGGGTCGGTACCCGCAATCAAGGTATTATACATTACAATAAAAATACCAACGAAGTTCAAAATTACATTCGTAATCACGATGGTTTGCCAATTACATGGGTTCGGGACATCAAATTGGATGACAAAGAAATATGGTATGTTACAGATGTTGGTGTGCTGCGAGAGATTATTTCAACTGGACAGCGGTATCCCTATTACAGAAATGACCCAGTCCCCGAGGATATTTACTCTATTGCACTTACCCCCGCATCGGTATGGGTTGGTACAACTGGAAACGATATTGCTGTCTTTGATCGTGAAATTGAACTTTGGAAACCTCAGAGTTTTCTTGACCTTCCACAAGATTCAAACATTGTAGGTTTCTATGTAGTTGGAGAAAAAATGGTTCTATCCATGTATAATTTGGAAGAGAATTTCAATGGATTTTTTTATGCGAATTGGGATGGAACTGAAGGTAAATCTACAGCTATTAATGAAGGTACTGAAAAGAAAAATAGGTTAGAAAACATCTTTGTTACTGGAGTTGTTGATAATGGACAAGTCCCTTTGGAAAATGGCGAACCGAATCCAAAATCTCTAATGCTATGGATTGCAGAAAATGAAAATGTTAATATCTATTTTCCCTATATGGATGAGTTTGGTGGTGTTGTTGGGTATCCCAAAATTGCTATGGAAGATATAGCTATTCAGTGTATAGTTGTAAATAAAAACCGTGCTTGGATCGGAACATCAAAAGGTATCCTTACTATAGATAAAAACGATATACAACAAACAAATCAATAACATATCTAAGAGTCAATGACACATTTTGAAAATAATGGAACAGACATGCACCAAACAGGTTATCCGTTGGAATCAATCAGAATCAATTCAAATTGAGGACGATTTGGTTGTTGAAGAACCCCTTGAAATCCGTGTGGGTGAACAGAGTTTAATCGTTGTTATGCGAACACCCGGTCATGATTTTGAATTGGCAGCAGGATTCCTCTTTACTGAAAGTCTAATCAAAACTGCCGATGATATTGAAATAATAGCATATTGTCAAGAGGATGATATTATTACCGAAACTAAAGAACAGACATCAGATTTTGATATAAGGCAAAATATTGTCAATGTTCGTTTAACAGAACAGTTGGATTTAGAAGAACAAAGCGGATGGCAGCGTAATTTTCATGCAAATGCAAGTTGTGGACTCTGTGGCAAAATGACAATTGAATCTGTAAAACACCAAATCAACCCGCTGAATTCAGTATACCCATTACAACAAAAGATATTTTACAAACTCAATGATAAATTGCGTACAGCACAATCCGTTTTCGAAAAAACTGGTGGTCTACATGCTGCAGGACTGTTTGATGAGAATGGTGAACTGCTTATAATTAGAGAAGATATTGGTAGACATAATGCTGTTGATAAGGTTATAGGTCAGGCGTTGTTATCGGAAATGATCCCTCTTGAAAAATATATCTTAATGGTAAGTGGTCGTGCAAGTTTTGAAATTGTACAGAAAGCACTTTTTGCACGTATACCAATAGTTGCTGCTGTTTCGGCTGCGTCAACACTTGCAGTTGACTTAGCAACGGAAGGTAATCTCACATTAATTGGGTTTATGAGAGGACAACAGATGTCTGTTTATAGTTGTCCTGATCGGATTATAAAATAAATAATGAGATCGTGTGATGAGAAATTGGAGACAACAAGTCTCGCTATCCTTTTGGGGAGTGGTGTCTCTAAATTAGTAAAGATAAAAGAGACGTTGTCACACTTCAAAAAATATTGTTACTACAAAAGGAGTTCACATGAATTTATTATTTGAGAGCATCCAATCATTAGTCAACTTAATATTCCTTATAGTTATTCTTGGGACATTAATCATATCTTGGGTTTTTGCTGACCGGTTACGCAAACGGCATAATGCAGATTTTCCTTGGAACAAAGCATTGGTTATAATCGGGATAGAAGTATTAGTATTTATAGCGTTTAATGTCTTCTTTGAGATATTCCAAGCGAATTGGATATGGATTTCAATTGGTACAATAATTATCATTTTCATAATACTCTCACGTAAAAGGCGATGATTTACCATACCTATATGATTGGTTTGCGTGAGCAAGAATACATTTTTACATGATATTAGGAGGGACCTATGCCCAGGACTGGTAGAGCCGTAGTTGCTTATGGAAAGGAATTTGAGATACGCGAATACCCCGTACCTGAACCGGAACCGAATACCGTGTTGCTTCGCCAAGAATTAGCAGAGATATGCGGGACAGACCTTCACAATTGGCAAAACGGTTTCGATAGGGAGATCCTTTTAGGACATGAAAATGTCGGAATTGTTGAAGCAATTGGGGAAGGCGTTAAAACGGACTATGTTGGCAAACCCATCAAAGAGGGTGATAGACTTATATTTGCTCCGGGTACTGACTATGGCGGTTACGGTTTCCAATGGAATCCTGATGAAGCACCTCATTTCCGAGGTGGATTTGCAGATTACATGTATCTCACCTACCCTAATACATGTTTTATGAAAACAGATATTTCCCCAGAGGTAGCGGTCTTAACAGAACCTTTTACCGTTGGTGTCCACGCTGTGATGCGAGGACAGATTAAGTTTGGTGATACTGTCGTTGTACAAGGTTCCGGTGCTATAGGATTAGTAACGCTTGCATGTGCAAAACTAAGCGGTGCTGGGAAAATAATTATGGTCGGTGGACCCGCCGGAAGATTAGAACTTGCCAGAAAGTTCGGTGCTGATGTAACAATTGATATTGAAGACGTGACATCCGTTGAGGAACGGACAGAACTTGTGAAAGCTGAAACAACTCGTAAGACAGGTGCAGATGTTGTCTTTGAATGTGCTGGGTTTTTACCCGCTACACCAGAAGGTTTAGGTTACACTCGACGGAGTGGAACTTTTGTAGAGGTCGGACACTTTGTGGATATGGGGTCTATTGATTTCAATATTAATCAGTTACTGATGCGTAAGAACTTACGTCTTGAAGCTATCTGGGGTAGTTCTTATGAGCATTTCGTCCGGGGTTTACCACTCCTTGAAAAAAGTGACTTGCCATTTGCCGATATGATTAGTCACAAACTTCCTCTATCACAAGTAGAAGATGGATTTAAGGCTCTTGATGGTGACTACCGTATAAATGGTGAAACTGCAATAAAAATTGCTATTCAAGCAGAAGAATAATAAGAAGGTCAATATAATCAAAATATAGGAGAAATAACTTATGCCAAAAACTTATCGCGTTGGATTTGCCTCATTAGTACATGACCATGTCTGGGGAGAACTTAATCGTTGGAAATCACATCCTAATGTTGAAATCGTCGCAGCGGGTGATGTCAACGAGGAATTACGCGACCAGTTCAAATCTGAAAGTGGTTGTAATACTGTATACGATTCATGGCAGGAATTGTTGGAAAAAGAGGAGTTGGATATCGTTCAAGCATGTGCAGAAAATAACGCTGGAGCGGATATCGTTGAAGCTGCAGCTGCAAAAGGTATTCATGTCGTGTCTGAAAAACCTATGGCAGCACGACTTTCGCAAGCAGAACGTATGCTCAAAGCGGCAGATAATGCTGGCACATACCTTATGATTAATTGGCCTACTGCGTGGAGTCCTGCGCTAAACACTGCGATGCAACTCATTAAAGACGGTGCAATAGGTGAAGTATTTCACTTCAAATGGCGTTCTGCACATAATGGTCCAAAGGAAATTGGGTGTTCACGTTATTTCTATGAATGGCTTTACGATGAAGAGAAAAACGGGGCTGGGGCACTTATGGATTATTGCTGTTATTGTGCTGATATGTGTGCATATTTACTGGGACTACCTGAGCAAGTAACAGGATTCCGTGGAACTTTTGTTAAGGATTATCCACTCCCCGATGACAATGCCGTTATCATGATGAAGTATAGCAATGCATTCGGCATAACTGAAGCCTCGTGGACACAGAAAACAGGATATGTTACTCCAAATCCTGTGGTATATGGAACTGAAGGGGCATTGACGGTTTCAGGCAACCAAGTAAATCTTTCTCCTGCAGGTGGTGATACACAAGTTATTGAACCAGAACCGCTTGCTGAAGGCAAACGTAATGCTGCGGAATACTTCATACATTGCATAGAAACAGAAGAACCGATTGATGGGTTGTGCTGTCCATACATAAGTCGTGATGCACAAGAGATATTAGAAGCAGGTCTCGTGTCTGCGGATAGTGGTAAGGTTGTCAACCTGCCGATGAAATAAGACAATAATCTATGGCAATGAGAATTTAGATCTCGTATATTTCAGTAATTATTGCGATATACTATTGGGACGGAGTTGATACGGATGTTGAGTAGAACATATTCACAATGCATATATATATGGTAATTGGAGTATGGTTACTTACATCAGGTTGTGCAACGATGTTTGAACCTCCTCCATTACGAATTGACGCTATAAATCTATCCTGTGAGGAATACCCATTACTCGTTGATGGTGATCTTACCACAAAAAGTAACCTGAAAGTAAAAAGTCCTCTTCTAAAGCAGAATTCGCGTCATAGAAACAATACCGGATATGGAGATTGGATTGAAGGTAATGATAAGGCTGAAGCATTGATTCAACTTAACACCCTTACACATGTTGCTTGGATTGAGGTACATCCAGTATCAAATATTTCTCGTCTCACTGTAGACACTGCGACCACAGAAATAGTGGATGATAAAGAATATGATTTCGTCCCAGTGAAAAGCCATAAGATTGCAAGATCCAAAAATGGTGAGGTGATACGTATCTACATAGATAGACAGATAAGGTTTCTAAAGGTTGTAGTCTATGTTAATCGTGATTCAGCAAAAGTAACTCGTGAAATATTTACTGATAAAATAAAAGCGTCCTTTGATGATGTTGTAATTCGGGAAATAAAGGTATACAGTGATTGAAATTCAAAGCAATAGGTGAGCGTATATCATTCTGTGTTGAGATAGTCTTAAATATACATATCTATATATTGTATAATTTTTATCTAATTTTTACCCTTTTCTCAAACTTATTTCAAACAAGGAGAACTTAATTGAGCGAAAGAATACCAATTGCATTACAGTTATATTCCGTTAGAGATGATTGTGCTAAAGACCTATCCCTTACGCTACAAGCTGTTGCACAGATGGGATATGAAGGAGTTGAATTTGCTGGCTACTATGACCGCACGGCAGAAGAACTTCGCGGCATGTGTGATGACCTTGAGTTAAAAGTTGTTGGTACACATACAGGGATAAACACACTCCTCGGTGATCAACTCGCTGAGACGGTTGAATTCAACAAAATACTTGGAAATCCGTATCTAATTGTACCAGGATTACCGGGAGAGTACAGTAATTCACCGAATGCGTGGCAAGACACGGCAAAACTGTTTAATGATATATCAGAAAAAATATCTGAACAAGGTATGTACACCGGCTATCACAACCACACGGGTGAATTTAAACCTATGGATGGTGAAGTGCCGTGGGATATATTCGGAAGTAATACTCACGACGATGTTGTCCTGCAAATTGACACTGGTCACGTCCTACGTGCAGGTGCGGACAATGTTAAGTATATTGAACGGTACCCTGGAAGATATAAACTCGTCCATATAAAAGAATTTTCTGCAACAAATGACAAAGCAGTGATTGGTGAAGGAGATATTCCTTGGGATGACGTGTTTGAAGCCTGTGAAACCGTCGGCGGTACAGAGTGGTACATCGTAGAACAGGAAAGTTATGCCTTTTCACCAATTGAATGTGCAGAAAAATGTATTGAAAACCTAAGAAAAATGGGAAAAATATAGGTTTGAGCGAATCCGAAGCGTCAGAAAAAGAGAGTCATTCCTTCGCTGTTGAAGCAGACCTATTGCTATGGTGGGAAGATTACTATCTGCCTGTTTTTGAGTATATCCTACCTATTATGGGACCATTGGAAGGAAAGCGTGTACTTGAATTAGGAACAGGAACTGGTGGCACTGCAACGATGCTTGCGAAACAAGGCGCATCTGTTGTGGGAATTGATTTATTGCCCTTCAGAATTGATGAAGCACAAGAGAGGATACACCAGCACAACGTTGCTGATGATGTAGACTTCGTCCTAATGGATGCCACAAAACTTGCTTTTGAAGATAACACTTTTGACTATGTTATCTCAAAATCTGTATTAGTTTTTACTGATCACACACACACTGCAAAAGAGTGTTACCGAGTTCTTAAACCGGGTGGTAAAGCAATTTTCATTGAAAATATGCGAAATCACCCAGTTGTGTGGTCTTACCGCAAATTGTTTCTGAAATATTCCCGCGAATTGCACTATTTCTCAATATCAGATATTAATGCGATTGGAAATGTATTCAAGGAGATGGAGCATAGAGAATTCCACCTCCTCTCTTTATGTGCGCTGTTTTGGCAAAAAGTTGTCCCTATTCCATTCCTCTATCGGTTATCTCTTAAGATTTTTAAGCAAATTGATGAATTTTTACTACGTAAGATAGCATTTCTTAAAAAGCATTGTTGGATCACAGCAATTATTTGCGAAAAATAACTCGGATATAGTTTCTAACATTTCATTGATGACATCAATCAGTTTCTTTGATATTTTATTTCTCCATTCAAAATTGTCATAGTCAAATCTATTTCAAAACGATCCGAATTCCAATAGAATAGAATCATATTCGCTTTGGTAGAATCATCATAGTTATCTATTTTATTGTCTAATCCGAGCAATTTTTTGAGTTGTAATGTGGCAAGTGAAAATGCTTCTGCCAATGAGATTCCCGCGAATCGCACACTATTTTCAATACCTCTTGCTAATTCAATCGCTGAACCGGCAAGATACTCAGTCCCTTGCAACCTAACACATCTATCCTCAGTCAATTCAACAGGTTGTCCAGCAAACTGATAATTTCCAGGTTTCATACCAGCCAAAGCAACAGCATCACTAATGAGAATACAACGGTCAAGAGTTTTAGCACGTATCATAGATTTAACTACAGTGGGTGGAAGATGATGTCCATCAACAATTAGACTTGTCCAAAGCTCATCTGAACCAAGTTGTTCCCATATATAGTTCGGATGTCGTTTTATATTTGCGTGTGCACCATTTCCAAGGTGTGTTGAAAGCATGGCACCAGCACTAATCGCTTCTTGGATATTTTCTACAGATGCATCTGTATGTCCAATAGCGACAACAATGTCCTCAGAAACAAGTTTTTCTATAAATGGAATTGCGCCAAATTTTTCCGGTGCAAGGGTAACAATACGTATCATACCTTCTGCTATATCTTGAAACCTGCGAAATTCATCCCAGTCCGGATTTCTTATATGCTCTATAGGATGTGCACCGCGCGGTCCATCAACAGGTGAGATATAAGGTCCTTCAAGGTGAATACCGAGTATTGAGTGTGCAACTGCTGAATCTGCATTACATGCCCCAACAATAGCACGAAAGGAATTGCTTATACTCTCATACGATGCAGTTACGACTGTTGGACATAAAAAACCTGTTCCTACGTGCCAAAGTGAATGTACCATCTTGCATACATCCTCATCCGTAACAGTTGGCACATTCAAGTCATATCCAGAGAATCCATTGACTTGAATATCTACCAGTGCAGGTGCTAACAACATCAGACTACGAGTTGATTCTATCTGATTAATCGACTGTATACGATTGTTAACAAATGTTATTTCAACTGGTTCATTTTTTAATATATCGGTACACTGAAGTTTCATGATAATTCTGTTTTTTTAAATAGAATATAACAAGACATATCAGATAATACGCAACTTTTCTATCCTATGCAAGAAAAAAGTGTTGCAATATTATATAATATCGGTTAATGTATGTTATACCTAAATGATTTCAGTCAGTTGAAGTGTTAATCAGTGAATTCTACCCCTATGAATTTACATACGAATAGTGGAGGCAAAATGGAGTATCTTACTTATGGCAAAACAGGTTTAGAAATATCACGTCTCTGCTTCGGTGCAGGACATCTTGAGAAGTTATATGATATTCAAACTGGTGGCAAACTTATGCTGAAGGCACTTGACGAAGGTATAACCTTTTGGGATACAGCCGAAGGATATGGAACTCAACCTCACCTTGGCGAAGCAGTTAGACAGATTAACAGAAATGAAGTAGTTATCCAAACTAAAACTGCAAAGAAAGATCATCAAGGTGCATCAGCGAGCATTGAAAAAGCCCTACGCGAACTACAGACCGACTATATTGATGTAATGTTATTACATGCTGTCTCTTCGCCAGAGGATTTAGAAGAACGAGAACGTGAAGGAGCATTTGATGCATTCCGTGAAGCAAAAGCTGCCGGCAAAGTCCGTATAATCGGTTGTTCCACACATCTATATACAGGTGCAGTGATGGATGCAGTGATTGATCATCCTGAGATTGATGTAATTCTGACAACCGCGAATAAAGAAGGTAGGATGTTAGAGGGAGGTCCATTCGATAAACATTTGGAATACATAGAACGTGCATATAACCTCGGTAAAGGAATTAGCATTATGAAGGTAATCGTCCAAAATGACATGCCTGAGGAAGATATGCCAGAATGGATTGAATGGGCATTTAACCTTGAAACTGCACATGCCATTAACCTCGGTATAACCGAAGATCGACATATTACACTTGATGTTGGTCTGGCACGCGCAAGTGCAAGAAGACGACTTATCCAAAGCAAAGCAGCATAATGTGGAATGCTGAATACCTTATTTGCATCTACTGATAAATGAAGCAGTTAAGAGGTAAACCACTCAAAGACTTTCTAAAGCAGGTGCAACAACCCAAAAGGGATCTGATTTTTATTCTACAAGATGTACAAGATCCTATCAATGTTGGTTCAGCATTTCGTATAGCAGATGCATGCAATGTTCAAGAGCTTATATTAACAGGTATAAGTGCAAAACCACCTCATCCACTGCTTCGAAAAGTTGCAAGAGGTAAACAAAGACGCGTCCAATGGAGTTATACGGAACAAGCTGCTGATGCAATTATATCGTTAAAATCAAAAGGGTTCATGAGTTGTGCGTTAGAACTCACACCGAAGTCTATCCCCTACAATCAAGTAGATTTACCAGACAAAATATGCCTTGTTGTTGGTCACGAAGATCATGGTATAACCAAACGGACACTTGCAGTCTGTGATATGTTCATATTCCTACCGATGTACGGTAAGGGTACATCAATGAATGTCCATGTGTCGCTTGGTATTGCCGCATATCACATATTACATGCTCCAAGGAAAACATAATGTCAGATACGATGCGCGCTATTATGTGTCGTGGTCCTTATGATTACCAACTGGATGAGGTGGCAATCCCACAAGCTGCAACAAATGAAGTAGTGATAAAAGTAAATGCATGTGGTGTATGTGCGAGTGATATAAAATGTTATACTGGAGCACAGCTTTTTTGGGGAGATGAACAGAGAAAACCTTATGTTGAAACTCCTGTGATACCCGGTCATGAATTCATAGGAGAGGTTGTCCAACTTGGGGAAGGAGCAAGCGAAAAATATGGGTTACAACTTGGGGACATAGCAATCGCTGAACAGATTGTTCCTTGTTGGGAATGCCGATATTGCCATACAGGTAAGTATTGGTTATGTCAAATCCATAATATCTATGGATTCCAACCAGTTGTGAATGGTGGTATGGCAGAGTTTATGAAGTTTCTTGCGCGATCACTTGTTTACAAAGTACCAAATGATATGCCGATCGCGAATGCTGCTATGATTGAACCGCTTGCTTGTTCCATACATGCTGTTCAACGTGGTAATATCGAATTTGGTGATGTTGTTGTGATTGCGGGTGCTGGGACTCTTGGACTTGGTATGATCGGTGCTGCGAAGTTGAAAAATCCTGGTACTCTCATAGCAATTGACTTAATCAATAAAAGATTGGATATAGCAAAAAAACTTGGTGCTGATATAACAATCAACCCATCTGAAGAAGATGCTGTTGAAATGGTTTTAGACCTAACAGAGGGTTATGGTTGCGATGTCTATATTGAGGCTACTGGGCATCCAAAGGCAGTTGAACAGGGACTTCACATGATACGTAAAGCGGGAACTTTCGTTGAATTTAGTGTCATGCGAGAACCTGTAACGGTAGATTGGACAATCATAGGGGATACGAAAGAATTAAATATACACGGTTCCCATTTAGGACCCTACGCTTATCCACTCGCAATAGATTATATCCACAGTGGTAGTATTGATGTAAGTCACATTGTAACACATCAGCTCCCATTGGAAGATTATATAACGGCATTTGAAATGGTTCAGAAAGGTAGCGATTCAATCAAAGTCCAGTTAGTTTCATAATCAAATTGTAACTTGTGAAATTGAATTGCTGCATATTTTTTGTCTGTGGTATAATTGATAATGTATATCTCAAAACACATAAATGTTATTGCACATAGACAATGAAATAATTGTGTCAAAAGATTATGCTATTAGATCTCAGTAAACCGAAAGAATCGCGTATTGCCCTTTTAGAAAATGAGAATACGGAGGCATTCCAGCAATTACTTCAAGAGTATTGGCATTGGTACTACAACGAATCAATACATGATTCCGTAAGGTTACTTCTAAGTACAGATTTAGGATGGGAAAAAGCACCAAAAGCTATTTCACCTCCAGTTGGTGAGGTAATTTCACCTTTGGGACAAGCACTTGCACACACAAATAAAGATATTCGTGATGCTGCGCTTCAAATCTTGGATGCCACTACTTGTATACCTGCAGGAACTGCACTGATTGGTGAAGAATGTGTTCCTATTGATGTTGAAGAATTTGAGATTGGAGTGTATCCTGTTACAAATGCACAATATCTCCGGTTTATTCTCGCGACCGATTATGATCCACCTAAGGATTGGCAAGAAAATGCTGAGCTGAATTATGAGATATATTCAAACAAAGGGGATCACCCCGTTGTTTGGATAAGTTGTGAAGAAGCGGATGCTTATGCAGATTATATCGGCGGAAGATTACCGACTTTTGAAGAGTGGCAATATGCTTCACGGGGAACAGATGATAGACTTTTTCCATGGGGGAATGAAATAGATATACCACGATGTAACACAGCAGAACTCGGTGCTGAAGGGACAACACCAGTCGGTATGTTTAAAGACGGTGTGAGCCCATTTGGTTGTTATGATATGTTAGGGAATGTATGGGAATGGACAAAGACACCTTATGATGAAAAAGGTGACTTTCATGTTGCCTGTGGTGGAGCATGGTATTATAACCACGACTATAGTACATGCATTAGTTACGATTTTTTCAGTAGAAATTATGCTGAATTTGTTATCGGTTTTCGTATTGCCAGATGAAATCTTAAAAGTTGCAACCGATTGACAATCAAATTAATGTTGAGACTTTATTCAGATTTAGGTGTTTAAAATATATAGGTTCTATTTGAGGAACAATCGGAGTTTGTAGATGAAGGACAAAAAAACGGACAAAGTCAATAATGATATAAAATCAGACTCCTCTCTGAAACGTGACGATTCATCTATTTCCTCTAAAACCTTACAGAATAAGTTTATTCAACAAGGTCGTTTGGATATACATCACCATCAAACAGCTGCAACGCATTTAAAATTGGGGGCAGATGCATTAAAGGCGCGAGACTTTGAGAAGGCAATTGAAGAATTTCTACTTGTAATACAACATAATCGTGAATCCGCTGAAGCACACTTTCATCTCGGTTTGGCATATTTTATGTTGGAGCATTATGAAAAAGCGATAGACGCATACAAAATGGCGATAGCATGTGAACCGAGCGAAATAACAGTATACATAAATCTGGCATCAACTTACCGTATGTTAAAACGTTATGATGAGGCAATAGATGTATATGAACGTGCTATAAGGTTTAACCCTAATACACCTGAACTCCATTCGGAACTCGGTGCGGTATACTCGTTACGTGGAAGACGAGATGAAGCAGTCAATGCCTTTAAAACTGCAATGCGTCTGAAGTTAAAACTATCAAGCCTAAATCAGACGACCGAAACGGAAATTTCTGAAGAAGAATAAAATAGGTCATTCTTAGTTAATTTGTAAAAAACCTGAATACACACAGGAGTGTATCATGTTTGTCTCAGATGAAGATTTGATGCTGGAATGTCGTAAAGGCGATATGAGTGCATTTGAACTGCTTGTCAGGCGGTATCAGGATGCACTTGTAAATTACATTTTCTATAACATTAATGATTTTCATCGGGCAGAAGATTTGGCACAGGAGACATTTCTCCGTGTATTGAAAAGTGCAAGTCGCTATGAACCGAAATCCTCATTTAAAAGTTGGCTTTATACAATTGCTACCAATTTGTCTCGAAATGAAATCCGTAATCGTGTTAGACGTAAAACATATTATCTTGAAGATATGGTGGAAGAAAATGAGGATATACACCATTCAGAATATATGATTGATACTCGTTTTCAACCTGACATACTATATGAAAAGAAAGAACGTCAACAACTTGTAAAAAAGACACTTAAACAATTACCTGAAAATCAACGATTAGCCTTGACTCTCGTTACATATCAAGAATTAAGTTATGAAGAGGTCTCAGATATATTGAATTGTTCAGTTGGTGCCGTAAAATCGCTCATTCATCGTGCACGACGGAACATGAAAAAACTACTTATCAAGTCCGGATTAGGAGAAAGTGTAAATGCTAAAATCTAAAATGGTTGACTGTCAGAACTTACAGAAGCAACTCTCTACGTATTTTGATAACGAACTCCAATCGTGGAAAAGTTTACTAATAAAATGGCATATTAAGCATTGCACAGAATGTAGTAAGAAATATACAGACATCCAACAGACACACACTTTACTTAATTCCGTGGAGGCGATTAGAACTTCAGATGACTTTCTGTCGAATGTGATGTCACGTGCTAATGCTATAAATAGTTATCAGAAGGAACGATTATCACTGTTTAACCGTCTGGGTTCCATCGTCGAAGGATTACAAGAAAGGATGCGAGGCAATATTCGCACATACAATCCACTTTACATCAGCGGGTTTTTTGTTGGTGTGATTCTAATGATAGGTGTGACTCTCTACTCACCTAAAATAGACAAACTAAATATGTTTTCAGAATATAAAAATCAACCTATAAATACACAACAAGAACGTCTGGTCGCCTTTGAAGTTATTATGCAACAAGAACCAAAACGTACATTAAAAATACGTTGATGAGGTATACAAAATGAAAAATAAAACGTATCGCGCAATGAAATCAATTACACATAAAGCATTGTTGATATCAATGGTACTGCATATATTCCTACTAATTACTTTATTTTATTTTTCTGTTAGTGATCAAACCCTTTTACCGGTAAAAGACAAGCTCGACGTTACAATTACTACAGTACCAAAGCAGATGCAAGTAAAGATGCCAATGAAGACACCTATTCCACAAGTGCGTCAAACTACTTTGCATGAAGCCGCGGAAATGCCTGTTCCTAAAGTTGAAACACTACATCCACAATTAGAGATTCAACCGCGACTTACACAGACAACTTCTATTGAAACAGACCAACCACGACTTCAAAATACTGAAACAGCACCAGATATTGATGTAAATGTAAGTACTGCTTTTAAGCAGCTTCAGCAAGTCGAAAATGGTTTGTCTACAAAAGAATCTGCCCAACCGATATTAAGCGGGTCACTGGGAACAAAACGTTCTGGCTCACCCGGTATACAACGTGGACCTATCCGATCTACACTTGACATTGCTACAACAACAGGTGGAGATGACAATCCAACAGAAATCGTTGATTTCCAAGAAAAAAAACCAGATTTACCAAGAATAACTTTCGGCAACGTTATGAAGAATCTTGCTGATGACATTACAGAAACAAGTGAGGGTGGTCCGATTGATGTTATTTTTGTTATTGATGCAAGTGGGAGTATGGGAGATAATATCTATGGTGTAGTAGGTCATCTATCCGATATGATTGATGTTTACAAATCCTCAGATATTGACTACGCACTCGGTCTGTCAACATTTAATGCACAGCAAACCAATAATATAAAAATTCATCAATTGACAAAAGATTTATCAGTATATAAACAGATGATTAGAAAGATACAACCTACAGGTGATGAAAATGCATTGGATGCCATTGAAAAAACAGTCTACAACATGGAATTTCGTGCTACATCCAAAAAACACCTCATACTTGTCACCGATGAACCTCTATCAAGTATAGATGGCAATACTATACGAAGTACTATTGATTTATGTAGAGAATTCGGCATTTATGTAAATGTACTTGGTCTTGCGCTTGATGGACATAGAAAAATTGCCATAGATACCGATGGTAAATGGCATACAATACCCGAAAGACAGAATAGACGCCCCATGTCCAATAGAAATACATCGCTAACAGAACAAGTAAAAAAACAGCTTCTTCAAAATGCAAAATGGTCTGATATGCAGCTAATAAGTAAAGTTGTTTTGCAAAAGTCAGAGAATTCACCAATTGATATTGTCCTGTTTTTAGATGGAAGTAAAAGCATGGAAGGAAAACTTTTAAACTTTTATTTACAACTGAAAACTATGGTGCGTGACTGGGATAATGCACTAATTGACTATCAGATAGGAGTAGTGAGTTATAGAATGAGAGGTTCAGTAAAAAGTGTAAACGTATATGATCCTCCACAAACAATAGAACAAATAGAAAAAATTGTTGAATTACCCCAAAAAAACGATGAAGATTTGTTACATGCAATTTCTCAGGGATTACGAAAAATACAACTACGTCCAAATGCACAAACTCACCTTATAATTGTTACTGATGAACCTATCACACACAATGCACCTGCAAAAGGAATGATACAATATCTACAAGAAAAACATTTGATAGTAAGTGTTGTTGGAACAATTGATGAATTCCAAGAGCAAATAACTGAAAAAACAGGTGGTGTATGGGTGCCAATTCCAAATGGACATACAACAAGTCAATCATACTGGTAATCGTATTTCAATACACCATATTTTCGGATTAACATTTATCCACTCTCATTTCTCATCACACAACTAATTATTGGTTGAAAAATATATTTGAGGGAAAGTACATAAAGTGAATATTGCAGTGCTTGCTTCAGGTAGTGGAACTAACCTACAAGTTCTGATTGAGCAGTTACATGAAGATAAAGCGACAGATATTAATATATCAGTAGTTATTAGTGATAGGAAACAGGCTTACGCACTGATTCGGGCGAAACAGGCAGGTATTCCTACGCAGATTGTCTCGGTAAAAAACTATAACAATCGTATTGAATTTGACGCAGAAATTGCACGACATATTGAATGTTATTCTGCTGAGTTAATTGTACTTGCAGGATTCATGAAGTTATTTCAACCCCCTTTTGTCCGAAAATATCACAACCGAATTATTAACATCCATCCCAGTCTACTACCTGCATTTCCTGGTGCAACTGCTGTAGCCGATACTTTGGCAAAAGGTGTTAAAGTAACTGGTGTTACAGTACATTATGTTGATGAAGGTGTAGATACTGGTCCTATTATTGCACAGACTTCAATACCTGTCTACGATACAGATGATGAAGAAAGTCTTCATAAACGAATCCAAATTGAAGAACATAAACTCTATCCAAAGGTAATTAAGTGGTACGCACAAGGAAAAATCAAAGTTGAAGAAAGAAAAGTTATCACAGATTCATCAGAAACACTATGAGTCCAAACTAACGGATATGTATTGACATCCTATCTAATTACTACCACACAAACATACTACAAACCTAAGTAAATGTTAGCAATTTCAACGTTTTGGAACGCTCAAAGACAACCGGACGGTGCTGCTCTATTTGATGAATTGAATGACCTTGGTTTTGATAATATTGCACTTAGTCGACATCTGACAATAGAACAAATTGAACAGATAAAACCCGCTTTTCTTGACATCGGACAAGCACCACCTTGCTGTATCCAGAATTTCTGTCCAATATTACCAGGAACAAAACAAACTGAATTAGAAGAAGATATAATACTACTATCAAGTCTTGATAACGATGAACGTAAAGAAGCAATTCGAAGAACCATTGAAACCATGCAACTTGCAATTGAAATGGAAATACCTATAATCATCCTCCGACTTGGTAAAGTGGACACTTTTGATCGTTCGTATTTGATGAAGGATCTTTATGAATACGGAGAACGGGAGTTTGAAGCATTTAGCAAAAAGGTGACTGAGGCAACGGAGTGGAGAAAACGTAAAGAATCAAAACATCGTGATGCTGTTATGCGAAGCCTTGACGAACTAAATGAACGGGCTTTAAAAATGGAACTAAGTATTGCTATTGAAAATAGACCACATTATTACCAAATGCCTAATTTTGATGAAGTAGGTTTGTTATTCGATGAATTTTACGGTAGTCCAATGAGATATTGGCATGATGTGGGACATGCAGCATATCAAGAAAAACTCGGATTGTGTTGGTCACATGAATGGCTTGAAATATATAGTGAACATCTTATAGGTGTAACTTTGCATGACCTTCAAGACCTTGCACCTCACCACCCGCCTGGAACCGGTGATATTGAGTGGGATACCGTATTTACTCAGATTCCATCAGATATCGTCAAGGTATTTGAACTTCAGCATTGTGATACCGAATTGGTTATTCAAGGACGTGAAATGTGTGAGACTTAAATGACTATATAAGACAAGAATTGATTACTCTATTTGAATCTACCTGTTGGTAAAAAAGAATATAAATATATTGACATTTGTTTCAAATTTCTACATAATATTTATAATGCAAATAAGTAAAATATAACGTATAAATACTCATTTTTTTCATAGTATTATGTCCTAATGATAGGAGGAGGATATGTTTTGTACATTTAAGAAATTTAGAAATCACAATTTTATACTACTATTTTGTTCCATATTTTTAGTATCATTGTTCATATTTAGTCCCTCTATTGAAGCTCAACGCGATGAAGCAACAGTTGCGGGTATCTGGACTTTTGATGACGGATCTGCAAATGATACTTCAAATCAATCTCTAAATGGAGTTGTTGTAGGCAAGCCTAAAGCCGAAAAGGGCATTGTGAATGATGCCTTGAGGTTTAATGGTACAAGCGATGGAATCCAGATTCCCGATTCCAATAGAATAAATACAGGTGGTCCATTCCCTAAACGTACCGTTGCTGCATACTTCAATTGTGATGATGTTAATAAAAACCAAAAACAGGTTATTTTCGAGGAAGGTGGAAGAACGCGTGGGTTAGTTGTTTATGTGTTCGATGGTAAAATATATGGAGGAGCGTGGAATCGCGCAGAATATAATTGGCAAGGAGAATGGTTATCAACTGATATAAAATCAAAAAATTGGTATCACGTTGCTGTTGTCATTAGAGATGCCGCTGGAAAAGTAGAAAAAGATAAGTTTGAATTATGGTTAGATGGTAAACTCATTGATACGGCAGATGGTGGTCAACTACATGCACATGGTGATAATAACGGAATTGGTTTTGTTAACCAAAATGTAGTATATCATGATGATGGAGGCGCAGGAACAAACATTGATTGGTTTGGAGGATTAATCGATGAAGTTGTAATCTACAGTTCGTCCTTTACCGAGAAGGAAATATTAGAACTCACAGAAGCATTAACCGTTGAACCACAAGGAAAATTCACAACTACTTGGGCAAAATTGAAAGAACATAGGTCTTTACATTAGTTGTACCTTGAGTGTCCTAATTCAGGGAAATAGAGGATTTTTATTAATTATTTCTATCTTAGAATCCTAAACCAAAACTTTACACTTTGAAACGGTGATTTTCTCAATATCAAGGAGTATTTCTAATGAAAAAGTATGTTCTAATTTTATGTGTATTTCTTACACTAAATGCATTATCAGTTTTTGCAGCCAGAGATGAAGCCACTGTTAAAGCTAACTGGAATTTTGATAACGGTGATGGAACAGATGCTTCTGGTAATGATGTAAATGGAACAATAGTCGGTGAACCAGAAGTTGTAGACGGCATCGTTGGAAAAGCATTCAAATTTGATGGAATTGATGACGGTATAAAATTTCCAGACGAAGAAGGAATAAATACTGGAGGTCCTTTTACTAACCGAACAATTGCAGCTTTCTTCAAATGTACTGATGTTAGTATTTCAGATCATAAACAAACTATTTTTGAGGAAGGTGGACGATCAAGGGGCTTGGTTCTAAATGTATATGAGGGAAATGTATATGTTGGTGCATGGAACCGGGCAGAATACCAATGGGCAGGTGCATGGCCCTCCGTTACTATTGAATCTGATAGATGGTATCACGTTGCATTGGTCCTCAGAGAAGGAGGCAATCAAGTTGAACCAGATAAATTTGAGATGTGGCTTGATGGTATAAAGGTTTCAAGTGATCCTGGTGGACAAGTCTTTGCTCACGGTGCTGATATTGGCATTGCCCATACAAATGGAGATACTTTTTTCCACGACGAAAGTGGTCAAGGTAATAACATCCATTTCTTTGGTGGAGTAATTGACGAAGTAATTGTATACAACTCAGCTTTTGATGAAGATGATTTCGCAGAATTTGCTGATGTGATTCAAGCTGCTACAAGTGTTGAACCACAAGACAAATTCACAACTACTTGGGCAAAATTGAAAGAACACAGATCTATAAATTAGTTGTTTCTTGTATAATCCAAATATGATTTACGAATATCATTACATTTTCAAAGGAGAATATCAAATGACAAAATTTATCTCAATATTGTGTGTGTTGCTTATGTTATTTACACTAACGGTGTTTGCAGCAAGGGACGAAGCAACTGTCAGAGCAGTTTGGACTTTTGATGAAGGGGATGCAGCTGACACCTCTGGACATGATGTCAACGGTACGTTTGCTGGGGAACCTGAAGTGGTTGACGGAATTGTTGGCAAGGCTCTCTTATTTGATGGCGTTGACGATGGAGTCAAACTACCAGATTCAAACGGACTCAATACTGGCGGTCCTTTCATGAACCGTACCATTGCTACATATTTCAAATGTACTGATGTGACGATCTCAGATACTAAACAAACCATTTTTGAAGAAGGTGGCAGAACACGTGGTTTTGTGATAAATGTCCATGAAGGAAAGATATATGTTGGTGCATGGAACCGTGCTGAGTACCAATGGGCAGGTGCGTGGCCCTCTGCTGATGTAGAATCTGATAGATGGTATCACGTCGCTCTTGTCCTACGTGATGGAGCCAGTGCAGTTGAAGATGACAAATTTGAGATGTGGCTTGATGGTGTGAAAATTGCCAGCGAACCGGGTGGTCAGATGCATGCTCACGGCGACAATACAGGTATCGCACATACAAATCAAAATGCTGTATTCCACGATGACGATGGTTCAGGAACAGATATTCATTACTTCGGTGGAGTAATTGACGAAGTAATTGTATACAACTCAGCTTTTGATGAAGATGATTTCTCAGAATTTGCTGATGTTATTCAGGCTGCTACAAGTGTTGAACCACAAGACAAATTTACTACTACATGGGGTACACTTAAATCGGATAGGTTGCGATAGATATACCTGAAGCAATTGTTATTTGAAAAATATATAATAAAGCGCGGTGGTGAATAATCATCGCGCTTTATATTTTAATAGAAAAAATGACTTGCCATATTGGCATTATTCCTGTCAGATTTGCTAATTCATATTGTTTTTTCCTCACTTCATTGTATTTCAACGATCCATTGTGTTAAATATTAAAATAATTTTGGCACAAATATTGCTCAATAAAAAAATAAAGTAAGAACAAGGAGAAACAAAATGAGATTCGATAGATTCACAATCAAAGCACAAGAAGCACTTCAATCAGCACAAACATTAGCGAGCGAGTTACAAAGTCCAGAACTAAATGTTGAGCACTTAATGCTTTCCCTAATCAATCAAACAGATGGGATTGTAACACCAATTTTTCAGAAATTGGGGGTCGACATACAAAGGGTAATTTCTGACCTTGAGGGAAAAATCCAGCAATCACCTAAAGTCGAAGGAGTAAGTTCAGAACAACGAATATCATTAGCACTTCAATCGATTCTTGATACTGCTCTGAAAGAAGCAACCACACTCAAAGATGAATATGTCAGTACAGAACACCTATTGATCGCTTGTTCGGAATCAAAGCAGAGCGATGTTGGACAAATCCTTCGTGAAGTTGGTGTGACGAAGGACAAAATCCTCGCAGCACTGGTTGACATTCGGGGTACACAACGGATAACTGATCAGAATCCTGAAGACAAATACCAAGCACTCACAAGGTTTGGTAGAGAACTCACGCAAGAGGCACTATCAGGTAAACTTGACCCGGTAATCGGTAGAGATGACGAAATACGCCGTATCATGCAAGTTTTATCACGAAGACGAAAAAACAATCCTGTACTTATAGGTGAACCGGGTGTTGGCAAAACTGCTATTGTTGAAGGCTTAGCACAGCGGATCGCTGACGGTGATGTACCAGAAAGCTTGCGTGAAAAACGACTTATCGCACTTGACATAGGGGCACTTATCGCTGGGAGTAAATATCGTGGTGAATTTGAAGATAGACTTAAAGCAGTTCTTGCTGATGTTGAGCAGGCAGAAGGTGAGGTAGTTCTATTTATTGACGAACTTCATACCATCGTTGGAGCGGGTGCTGCAGAAGGAGCAGTAGATGCATCCAATATGCTAAAACCAGCATTAGCAAGAGGAGAATTGCGGTGCATTGGTGCAACAACATTGGATGAATATCGCAAACATATTGAAAAAGATGCTGCACTTGAAAGAAGATTTCAACCAGTACAAGTTCATGAACCTTCAGTTGAAGATACGATAGCAATTCTTCGCGGTTTAAAGGAAAAGTATGAGACCCATCATGGTGTTCAGATTCAAGATAATGCTATTGTATCTGCAGCAACGCTCTCAAATCGGTATATCTCTGATCGCTTTCTTCCCGATAAAGCAGTAGATTTAGTGGACGAAGCAGCATCACGATTACGCATTGAAATAGATAGTGTTCCAGAGGTTATAGACGAAGTTGAACGTCGTATTATTCAACTTCAAATTGAACAACAAGCGTTGGAAAAAGAGGACGATGACGCATCAAAACAACGTTTGGACAAATTGAATCAAGATTTGGCTGAGCTCAACGAGAAAGCAGTCGCACTAAAAGCGAATTGGATAAACGAGAAAGAAAATCTAATACAGATTCGCAATATAATGGAACAGGTTGAGACGCTCCGATTTGAGTCTGAGCAAGCCAAACGTAGTGGTAATCTTGCTAAAGCATCTGAGCTTGAATATGGAAAAATACCCGAATTGGAGTCTCAACTAAATTCTCTACGAGATGTTATTGATAAAGAATCCAACGGGACACACATGCTAAAAGAACGAGTCAGCGCGGAAGATATTGCTGAGATAGTTGCAAAATGGACAGGTATTCCTGTTTATCGTCTTATGGAAGGTGAAACACAGAAACTACTCTACATGGAGGAACGACTGTGTGAACAAGTAATCGGACAGGATGAAGCGGTTTCTACTGTTTCAAATGCTATCCGTAGATCTCGTGTAGGTCTTGGTGATCCAGAACGTCCACTGGGTTCATTTCTATTTATGGGTCCAACAGGTGTTGGGAAAACACATCTGGCTAAATCCCTCGCTGAATTTCTGTTTGATGATGTCAACGCAATAGTTCGGATTGATATGAGCGAATACATGGAGAAACATACAGTTTCCAGACTAATCGGTGCTCCTCCGGGTTATGTAGGATATGATGAAGGAGGACAACTCACTGAAGCTGTCAGGCGTCACCCTTACTGTGTTATTCTCCTGGATGAAGTCGAAAAGGCACATCCAGAGGTATTCAATGTGTTACTCCAGATGCTTGATGATGGTAGAATGACAGATGGTCAAGGTCGTACTGTCGACTTCAAGAATACGGTCGTTATCATGACTTCTAACATTGGTAGTCAATGGATAAACGACTCAAACCTTGGATCAGAGGACATTCATCGTAAAGTAATGGATGCTCTACGTTCACATTTCCCACCCGAATTTCTAAACAGAGTGGATGATCTGATTATTTTCGATCGTCTTGGAATTGAAGAATTGAAACGGATTGTATCACTTGAACTTTCAAAACTGAGTGAGCGATTTGCAGAAAAGGATATGACACTCATGTTAACAGATGAGGCAACAGAGGAATTGGTGAACCGTGGTTTTGATCCAGTGTATGGTGCCAGACCACTCCGTCGAATACTACAACGAGATATCCTCAACCCGTTATCAATAGAAATACTTGAAGGAAACTTCCATGAGGGAGATAAGTTAGAAGTTGATTTTAAGGATAACGAGTTTGTCTTCAAAACTCATACATAGTTGATTATACCATTTCTAAATAATAACTTCTCACTTACAAAAAACGCGTTCGTAGTCGTGTAATTCACGCGCCTCTTACATTTGGATTAGTATTATAACGTGAGTTCGATTAATGATAGTATTGTGTGCCAGTAGGAAACCTTTTGATATGATGATAATTACATTACTGACGTTCTAAAGATTCAGAGTTTTCAGAGTCAGAGGGAAATTTGAACAATTTTATCATGTGCCACAAACCTATATACAGTATGGTTTTACAGGACTATTATGACCTGTTTTATCAAGAATGACTCTGAAAATTCGGATGCTTCTACCTGAAACAGTGCTAAGGGAATTTAGGATGTGGATTCAGCCGATTCCATAAGTTATTTATTCCGAACTCACGTTATTATAGTAAAATCCAGATTTATTTACTCACTACGGTAGGTTCGGTTTCCTAACCGAACCATAGGCATCAATCCGTATTCACGGCATCCTCACATCGTTCGGACGAGGTTCCCTCTCCTGTATATGATAACAGAACGCGCGGGGAACCCCTTCCGCGCCTTCCGCAATTCTGACATTTCTTTATCGGAATCACCGAAGACACTGAAAATACCTCTTCCTTCCGTGCCTTCAGTGTCTTCCGCCAAAGATAGAAACTAAAAATGAATTAACTGCCTCTGTAAACCTACATTATGCTTCTACGTTATAATACTATCACAATACTAACATAGATGGAGTTTACTCTCTTGAATCCACAGTACGCATATAAAATAATATTACTGTCAATCCTCGCACTCTGTTTTTTAATTATTGTTACACCTGTCTTAGCAGCAGATAAAGATGAATCCCTTCCTCCGCAACAAGAAGAGTCTGAATCACAAACAACTGTTGAGAATCCGTTTGAAACAAAACCCGAAAAATCCACATGGACTTTTGAAGAATCTGACACGAAATCGATTGAAGATAAATCAGAAACAGAAGAAATCGATGCAGATATATCTTTACGTCGACAGTTGTTGATGCCGTATTTAGAATCTTTGCGACGTTGGAAATATCCACCTGATTTGGGTGACCTATCCGAACTATACGGATGGCAGCCACGCAAAAAGACCGATACAAAGGGAATTGATCTCCCGATGGATTCCAATTTACGTATAACAGGGTTTCAGTCAGTTACAATTGAAGTTAATAAAACACACTATTTCGGTGAAGGAGATTTGAATCGATATGGTGGATACGGATATGGTAGTTATGGTGACTACGGTTCAGGACTCGACCTTGGTTTAAGTTCCTCCTACGGATATGAAGATTTTGGATATAGTAGTGGGTTAGGTGGAGGATATGGAAGTTCTGGTTCAGGGTATAGCAGCTATGGGAGTGGTTATAGTAGTTATGGTAGAGGAGGAATTCCGCGTGCGACAGGTATCAATATTCGTCAACATCAAAAAATCGGATTACATGGACGGGTAGGAGAACGAACACATATTGCTGTAGATTATAACGCAGGAGATACCTATGGTGGCGGATATGGTGGATATGGCGGTTCAAGTAGTTTTGGTCTCGGTGGCACAAAAGAACAGAAGATAAAAATCTGGTATGAGGGGAAACCCGATAGTATCATCAAGACTATCTCATTTGGAGATATTACGCTTAGTCTTCCTAATACACGTTTTTTGAATATCAATCGGAATCTTTTTGGACTTGAAGGTGTATTTGAATATAAGAACACACGTTTTACAGCATTCGGATCACGTAGTAAAGGTATACGTGAAGTGCGGACGTTCCGGGGACAATCTCGCAGAGCAAGTTTTGGATACGGACCTGGAGGTATACAAGTAGGGGATGCAAACTATATAAAAAACAGATATTATTTAATTCATCAAGGTGAGGATGGACTCCTACACGAAGCATATCTACCAATAAAATCTGGTAGTGTAGAGATATATATTGATGATAGTGTAGTTGGTAACAACCAAGGTGGTCAACGAACAAGTCGCGGTTATTTTAATCCGCAATTTCCTGGACAGGACTATAATATAGACTATGAAACTGGTGAGATAGAGTTTTTGTCACCAATATCGTCAAACTACACTATAGTAGTTGCCTATGAATATCTTGGGGATGGCGGTGGAAGCATCGGAAATCCAGGTAATGTTTTCGCAGATGAAAATGGGGACGGTTCCTTTGATGAAGAGGGGGAAGAGATTGGATATGTTACGATAAAAGAGAAAGGATTTCGTGGAACTGCGGCAGCACATGTCTATTTTCTCCAAAACCGAAACATCAACCCTCGTGATTTTCAGTTGACTATAATTCGTCAGGGAGAGAATGAAACGTTCCAGACAGATGATGGACTCGTTCCATATATAGAGATATTTGGATTAGACCAAAATGGGGATGGTAATGTTGATCCCGAATTCATAGACTATGACAGAGGGTTACTACGGTTTCCAAGTACGCGTCCGTTTGAAATTAGGGATTCAGAACATCCATTTTATCAATATAGAGATACGCTAAATAATGAGGCAATTTATCTGGAATCCATACGTAGCACAGACCAAATCTATACGATAGTTGCTGATTACTCCTTTCAGTCTGAGACCTATAATGTTGGTTTATTTGTAATTCCAGAGAGTGAAACCGTTCGGCTAAACGGCAGACTTCTGACACGGGATACAGATTACTTGATGATTTACGAGGTAGGTACAATTCGGTTTTTTACTGAACTGGATGAATTTGATGAGATTGTCGTGGAGTTTGAAAAAACACCATTCGGAGGCGGCACGCAGCAGACTGTAGCAGGTTTATGGGTAGAATATACACATAAACCGAAACCAAAATCACCGAAGGAACAGAGTCTTGACGACAGATTCAATCGTTTAGGTGGGACACACACAGGACAACCCGGTTTAGATAATAACCTGCCGACTGATCCATTTTCAGGAGGTATTTCTCGTTCAGGTAGTGGTCTCGGCAATATAGGGTTGGGTGGTAGTGGATTCGGAGGAGGAAGTTTTGGAAGTAGTGGCTATAGTAGGTATGGGGGATATGGTGGTCGTTCACGAATAGGATCAGGATATTACGGAGGATACGGTGGAACGTCAAACTATTTCAATCCAGTTTTTCAAAAAGGATTTAACATATCAACGGGTTATATCCTAACGACTGGACAGAAACCAACTCAAATTCCGGATGTTAACAGTGTTCCTAACCGTTTACAAGCCCTTAATCTCAATACAAGCTTTGGTAGAGAGTTCAACATTGCATGGTTAGTTAATCCGCTACCTTTTGTGAATGTCCGTAATTTTCCTCTTTCAATTGATGTTAGTGGTGAATCTGCATTTTCACATAATAACCCCAACAGCGTTGGTGTAGCCATTATTGATAGTATGGAAGGAGTAAAGCAAACTGCAACAATTCCAACACTAAAATACAATTGGAAACCGAGTAGTGTTCCATATATCTCTGAAGGACAACAGGTAAATTCCACTGAAGACGAATATAATGTAATACCAACACTGGAAAATCGAGCACTCTTTAATGTCGTGCTTAAGGATAGAGAAGAAGCTGAGGCAGTTGGTAATTACATGCGAAATCGAGATGTCCCTGCATCCACTATCCAACCACTTTCTCTCTCTACGGAGGAACGACTGATTATGGAGGTAGGATATGAATTTACCGATGTCGTTCATGAGTGGGGTGGTTTCTCCAACGGTGTGTCAAAATCTGGGGTTGACTACTCTGAACGTGGGTTTATTGAGATGTGGCTTCGTGTGCTGGGTGAGAATGATGTAACACTCTATCTGAATATTGGTGCTGTCAGTGAAGATGCAGATGCAGATGAACGTCTTGACAGTGAAGACTTGCCACAATCATTAGAGGATACAAATGGGGATGGTGTTATAGATGCACTGGATCTTGACCTTGAAAATTTGTCTAATGAATACCGATATCGTGGTAATGGCACATTGGATACGGGAGAAGATGTTGGATGGTTGTATGAGGGGGCACTTCAATCAAAGGCTTTTGGTGCAAATAATCAAATCTTAGACAGCGAAGACTTAAACGGAGACGGTGTACTTGATAGTGTTGATGCCTATTTTCAGGTCGCAATACCCTTAAATGAAATCCCAAATGAATGGATAAAAAGTAAGAACAATAATGGGTGGACTTTTCTCAACATTCCATTAACCGAATTTGTTCCTGAAGGTTCGCGTATTCCAAGTCTTGTATTTGTTCAGCATTTCCGTTTTTGGCTACAAAAAAACCGTCCCGGAAATGTTAAAGGAACTTTCCAATGGGCATCAATTGAAATTGTTGGAAATAGATGGCAACAAGGGTTGGTAACAAGATCACTGACAGATACAACAACCGGACTTGCTGATAACCAAGTTGTTGAGGATACATTGGAGAAATTCATTGTAGGGACAAAAGATAACTTCAGTTTTGACGATTATCAGACTGCGTATTTGGAGATAGAGAACAATGATCTCTTTAGGAAATTACATCCCTTCACAGCGACAACACAGGCATTTCAAACACAACAACAACGTGAACAGACACTTAGTTTAGAATATTACTTATTCCCTGGATCGTACGGTATCACTTCCAAACAACTTCGAGGGTATACTCAGAGTGAGGGTCAGGACTTTAGTAGACACGATACATTACGATTTTGGTTATATGGAGACAATAGCGATATGACCTTCGTGCTACAACTCGCTCCAAGTGTTAACACAGGTTACAGAAGTTCATTTTACAGTTCTGACCCATTCCTCAACCAACCCGAACAGGAAGATGTAAATATCTTTGAGAATCTAACCGACTACTATGAATACTCCGTGCCGATTGACTTTGATGGGTGGAAATTAATTGAAATTGATCTGCGTGATAATACCAAAAATGATTATCCTGACAGGATTGAGGATCCGAATGTTGATACAGACATAGTGCCTCAGAATGTCCAACCAATTCCTGAAGAAAATGCACCTGATGGTCATCCAGATGGCTTTATAGTTAGAGGTACAGGATCAAGTGTAAGTAGTACGCGACTAAGTGTAAAGAATATCGGTGGAATCCTGTTGGGGATTCGTAACGATACCGACAGAGAAATAAGTGGTGAGATATGGGTGAATGAGATACATCTTGGTGATCCACTTATCCGTTCTGGTTGGGCACGTCGTGGTGATATGTCTGTATCACTCGGATCGATTGTGCGTTTGCGTGGAGGTTATGCAAGTCAAGATAAAGATTTTGAAAGTGGTGCTGGGGAAATTGGACGACAACGTTTGTCATCTCGTGGATATAGCACAACCAATAACGATTACAATATCAATGCGGATATAACACTATTCTCATGGTTACCGATTCGGTATTCTATTCGTGAGCAGGAATCTGAAACAGAAGCACAACGTGGAAGTTATACCACATATCAAAGTGGAAAGAGTGAATCGCTCAACCGTGATATATCTGTGAATTTTAACAGAAATCCCTATCCAAACTTGGGCTTTGCATACAATTACCAAGATTTTTGGAATGAACGACAAGGCACACAGATTAGCCATCTTTATACAGGATCATTTGGTTACAACTTAGGATCCAAACTCGGTTTTAATATGCTGTATCGGCATGAGGATATAATCGCAAAACCGGAAACTGCTACTGATACATCCACAACAACTTCTTCCTACTATAGCTACGGTTACGGTAGAAATCGGGATGAAAAGACAGATAGCGGTTCATTCACACTCAACATAAGTCCCATCAATGCGTTCAGTCTAAATCCACGTTATGAAATACGTCGAACTCTTGAAAAACGTGATCAGAGTCGTTATAGACCTACCTTTTTTGGTGCGGGTGGAACAGACCCAAATATACCAACTGAAGACGAACCCGATGAGGAAATAGAACCTAATTTCACAATTGCAGAACGCGAACATCGTATTTCTCTGACACCTCGTCTCAATCGGGATCTGTTCGGTCTACGTCCAACGGTGACAAGTCGTGCAAGTTTCAGAGAAAACTGGTTCACCACGCAAAAGGATGCTTCAATCAACGGTAATGTCAATTTGGGTTTGAATTTTCGTATACAAAAATGGTTCGGATGGCTTTTTAAAAAGGAAGAACCAATTATTGAAACGGAGGAAACTGATACAGTCAATACAACAGAAGGAACGAACACACAAGAACCGAAGAAACAGTTAATTGAACAGTTGCGTGATAATGATATTGATGAAGCTCAAATCCAAAAGGTATCCGAGGATCAAAGCGATTGGATAAACCGTGATAAAACAGAAATGGATCAAAAACAGGTTACCAACAACACAAATGTTCAAGGTCAACTTGCTTCACAACAACCTAAACCGGAAGGTTTTGTGCAAAGGATAATCAATACACTTACGATTAATACAAGCGCAAATTACACTGCGTATGAATCATTTCGTGAACTTATGTCTGGTCAAACCTTTATAGATATTTGGAATCTGGAAGAAGATGCTGAAGAACGTACCAACTCTCGGAAAAGTAATAGATACACAATCCGCACAAACGTCGATCCTTTGAAATGGTTGTCCTTTGGGACTAACCTTAGTACATCAGATAGTTTTCGTAAGAGTTATGCCACGACCTATTTAACACATGCTGAAACTTACGAAGCGGATATAAAACTGAACGCTCAGCAGGCAACAAGTTTCCAATTACGATATAGTTTTACGAAACAGAATACTGAAAACCTTGATGTTACTATCTCTGATAGTTCTGCACATACGCCATCGTTGAGTTGGTTACACAAATGGAATGAAAAGACACGAACATCATTGGGTATACGCACAACCCTTCGCGATCACTTACGCAGCGGTATAGAAAGTAACGCATTTATTGTAACTCCTAATTTTAGCATTGATTACCGTTACAACACCGAAGGAGGTATCCGTATACCTATATTTGGTAGAATTCCACTTAAGCACGACCTTGACTTGACCAATACCCTTTCTTTAGCCATCCGACGTGAAAACTACGGTGCCAATAGAGAAGAACGTTCTGAAAGGTATGAAACAACGCTACGCGTTGGTTATAAACTCAGTGATCATCTAACTGCAAATCTGCATCTGGGTGTAAGTTATAATAACGACAGGGTTGAAGAAGGAAGGGATTATCTGTCTATAGCAAGTGCGTTGACAGTTAGAGGGGAGTTTGAATAAGGTTTATTAGTTACCAAATATTGGTGGTGGATTGTACGGAATTATGAAATCTACACGTTTGGGAACACCTGTGGATATCGGAAGACCAAAATAAGGAATACCAAATAACCACCGAACTCCTTCAATCTCACCTACATTTTCATTAATTACCTCATCATTTCCATCTGTTGCTGTGAACGTAATTTGACATCCAACCGGTACTTTGCAGTCAAATTGCAACTCATTCAGAGACTTTGTTGGAACGGGATTGATTTTCTTTTTGCGTGAATTTGCAGTCAAGAAAAACTCTATTTTATTAGCATGTTGTTGAAGGATATTATTATCCAAAACAATTTTCCCGTATACCGTTCCAAAAAACAACCGTCTCCAAATTTGTGCAATTATTGTAATAATAATAACAAAAGCAATTAAAAAAAATAGTTCATAACGGTAGAATATATCTCCAAATCCCAAGATTTTTGCAATCGTTAGGATAAGCGCGTAAAGAATAATACCAAATATCCAGTCAATCACAGGAGACCAACGATGGTTAAAGATTCTGTGAACTGATTGTTGTTTCAAAATTGTGTGTCTCCTTAGGATTACATGGTTTGTAATAAAGTCAACACTTAATATGGTGGGCGGGGCACTTTGTTTTTGCAATGGGGCGTACTGGATTTGAACCAGTGACTTCTACCGTGTGAAGGTAGTGCTCGTACCCCTGAGCTAACGCCCCGAATGAAAAAGATGGGCCCACTAGGACTCGAACCTAGGACCAGTCGGTTATGAGCCGACGGCTCTGACCACTGAGCTATGGACCCTTTATGATTCTAAATTATACCTTTTTATTTATGAAAAAGCAAGTATTAATTCTATACAATCATGCGAATAATATAAATGACAATTGTGTTTATTCAATGAAACCGCGCAGGCGATGGCTGCGGACAGGATGTCGAAGTTTACGGAGTGCTTTTGCTTCAATCTGTCGGATACGTTCACGAGTGACATCAAAGACGACTCCTACCTCCTCAAGTGTTTTTGGATAACCAGTAGTGATGCACAGTGTTGTAATTCGTTTGCGAGTTGTTTCTGACAATAAAGGATTCACAGCATCGTCCTCAATACCAAACCGAAGGACAATCACTTCCCGTTCCCGTTCTGACAGATCAGCAAGAGCATCTTGAATGCGTTCTTTGAGAATACTTAGTTCAGCTTCTGTTGCAGGTGATAGAACACTTGCATCTTCAATAAAATCACCTAATTGACTATCATCATCGTCATCGCCAATTGGTGTTTCCAGTGAGACAGTTTCTGGAACAATCCTAAGAACTTCCCTAACTTTTTCTGTTGGAATGCCCATATCCTCAGCGATCTCATCTGGTGTAGGTCTACGTCCTAATTCCTGTAATAGAGATCGTTCGGTCCTTTTCATTTTATTTATTCTTTCATGCATATGAACAGGTATTCGGATAGTACGTCCTTGGTCGGCAATAGCACGCGTGATACTCTGTCGGATCCACCACGTGGCATAAGTGCTAAACTTGTATCCACGCTGATAATCAAATTTGTCAACTGCACGCATCAACCCAATATTACCTTCCTGAATCAGATCAAGAAATTCCATTCCAGGTGCTTGGTTTCTATATTTTTTTGCAATGCTTACAACTAATCTGAGATTTGCTTCAACTATCGCCATTTTGGCATCTTGAGCATTTGCTTCACCTTTGCAAATCTGCTTAGTAACATCTTGTAATGTATCACGCGAAATACCGATTGTATTTAGATACTGTTTGATTTCGCGTTGATAACGAATTATATCAATGTATGCCTTTTTTGCTGCTCCCGTTTTGAAACTATGCGTTTTAGGGTTTAGTCTACCGTTACACCATTCTGGTGGAATGTTATGCCGTTTTTGTAGCTGCTCAATTTCTTTTTCCCGTTGACTAATGTTGCGATCTACCTCTGTAATAAGACCGGAGATTTTGCTTATTTCTTCCGGATCTATCTTAAGTTGATCCAAATGTTTTACAAAGGTTTTATGAGAACGTACATTTTCAAGTTGGACAATAGAGTTATTTTTAGATGCATCCTTTACAGCAACAAGATACTCCAACTCTAACTTCTCAATTACCTGCATAATTCTTTCAACTCTATCACGTAGTTTACGTTCTTTATCGCGGGTCGAGTTACTTGAAACTTGCATATCAATTATATCAGATGCACGTTTTTTCGCGATGATGATTTTATAAAGCAGTTTGCGCACCTCAGCTATTGCTAATCGAGTTGTAAAGGTTGCTTCTTGCGCTTGACGAAGACTGCTTTCTATCTGCTTAGACAATTCGATTTCCTTTTCTTTATCAATCAAAGGAATTTTTCCCATGTCACGTAAATATACCTTTATTAGATCCTCGCGTTCGCTGATTTCACCAGGGGCAAACTCAATTACATCATCATATTCCCCTTGCTCAGTATTGTCAGTTTCATTGAAATCAAGTAGGTGTGTATTTCCTATTTCCACCTGTATCTCTCCTTTCTGATTTCTTCGGTGCATTCTGATATATCCTTATCTTTGTATGCCTGCTTTTCAATCAAAGTCAATATAGATAGAAGAAGCATTTTACATCAACTAACTATTCAAAATCTGCTTACTTCGTTCCTCAATTTTCCCATTGATATGTTTTCTGTCTGCCATCGCGCGTACAACAGCTTGCCGAATCCACCAAGTAGCATAAGTTTTAAATTGAAAGCCGCGCTGATAATCGAAATTGTCAATAGCCTTCATCAATCCGATGTTCCCTTCATGTATCAAATCAAGAAATTCGATTCCAGTTCCATGATTCACATGTCGCTTTGCAATAGTAGCAACTAATTTGAGATGTGCTGATATAAATTGAAAATATATATCTTCAATATTGTCACCGCATGTGTTTATCTCCATTGTTATATTTCGCAGTATATCACGTGATAAACCTATTTTGTTGAGATATATTTTAATTTGACTTTGATAACGTTTGATATCTTGATACGTCTCCTTTTGGGTATCTGATGCAAACTGATGAGTTTTTTCGTCGAACCCCACGTTCAACCATTCAGATGGGATGGCATGTTGCTTTTGAAGGAGTATGCTTTTTTCTTCCCAATCACATATCTGTCGTTCAACTTCATTAATTTGAAAAACAATGGGGTGCATGTTTCCTAATGTCATTGTTAGTTCTCCTGATTGAAATCTTTAGTGTTAAGCGTAAAATTTGAGTCATCGTTCAGTGGTGAATTATGTCTCATATCGGATTGCATTTTTTGTGCAACTGCACGCCGTTGTTTCGTTAAACTAAGAAGCTCCTTAAGTGACGATTCATAATCCTCATTACCTTCAGCTTGAATATTTGAACGCAGACGTTGTTCAAGGTCTTGAATCATTAATACTCTAAGTTTGTCAAGACAACCTACAATTCTTTTTTTATGACAAGGAAACTCAACTTTGCTAATTAAAGCATTAGAAATAAAGTTATTAATATGCTCATCTTCACTTGTATTGAGGATCTGCTGAACATCAACTGGTTCACCATCGTTGGATGCTTCCCAAAGTAGTTTAGAGATTTCCACAAGTCGAGTATTGGAAAGATCACGATAATCGAATTGAGTTTTTATTTCTGAAATTAACTCAGGTGCTTGAATTAAGGATTCGACGAATTGACATTCAATTCTTTCACGAGAAGACAATTTCTGTGAGGCGATTTTTTGGCGTTGTACATTACGTCTTGGAGGATTATCTTTCAATCCCAAATTACGTAATTCACTCCACAGCAGACCTTCATCAACATCAAGTTCACGGACGGTATACTTTAGATACTCTGAGCGTTCAACACGATTCTGGATATTCACGAGTATTTCACATATATTTTTAACGACTTTTGTCTTTACATCAGGTTTGCGGATATTCTTATTTTTAATCGCAGCCTGTATCTGAAATTCAATTAGGTTTATTGCTTTGTCTATAACCTCATTAAAGACATCTGCACCGTTTTCTTTTATAAATGAATCAGGATCATCACCTGCAGGCATCAAAGCAATACGAACACGTATCCCCTCTGCTATTAATCTTTGTAATCCACGTTGTGCTGCTTGTAATCCAGATACATCACCATCAAAAACAATAACAACTTCAGGTGTATAACGTTTGAGAAGTCCAGCGTGTTCTTCACTAAGGGATGTTCCTGACGATGCTATAACATTTTCAACCCCGTTTTGATGAAGCATTAATACATCCATATATCCCTCTACAAGCAGAGCAGACTGTGTTCTGGTGATAGATTGTCTTGCCTTGTCAAGATTGAAAAGGATTTTACTTTTGTTATAGAGAACTGTTCCGGGAGAATTTAAATACTTGGGTTGATGTTCATTAGAGAGAGAACGTCCACCAAATCCAACGGGTACTCCTTGTGTGTTGTTAATAGGAAAAAGGATCCTATTCCAAAAACGATCTTGCGGACCTTGCTCTTCATTCTTAATCAAACCTACGTCAACTAATTGTTGAACAGTCCAACCCTGATGAGTGGCTGCTTTGACGAGATCATTCCTCTGCCGTTTTGCATAACCAAGATTGAATAAATTCACTGTTTGTGAACGAATACCACGGTTTTTTAGATATTCACGCGCCTGTTGACTGTGTTGTCCAGTGCGAAGTAATTCATGATAGTATTTCACAGCAAATCTATTCAAATCACTTAATTCATTTCTCCTCTTCTGCTGAGTTGTGATTTTAGCATCTGTTGTTGGTAAAGGAATATTAGCGCGTTCAGCAAGCCATTCTATCGCTTCTATGAATGTTTTCCCTTCATGTTTCTGTAGAAAACCTATAACATTGCCACCAGTATCACACCCAAAACATTTGAATACTTGCATCTCTTGAGAAACTGAGAAAGATGGTGTCTTTTCTTGGTGAAATGGACAGAGACCTTTGAAGTTTCGTCCAGCCTGCTTTAGAGGTACACCACATTCCATAATTACTTCTACGATATCATTATTGTTTCTGATTTCGTCAATAGTTCCAGGTGGTATATAGTTTTTTGATGCCATGATACAACCTCTATAGCAATATTCATTAGTCAGTTATAGGTAAGGATATTACTCAATGAATTTAACGACTGTAACACCTTCCCCACCTTCACTGTGTGATGCATATTCAAAGCTTGCGACATGCGGGTTCGTCTTCAACACATCATGGACTGCACTACGTAGAACTCCAGTTCCTTTCCCATGTAGTATTCTGACACTTAATAAACCCGCCAGAAAAGCATCGTCAAGGTATTTATCGGTTATGTCCACCCCTTCTTTAACCAACATCCCATGTATACAGAGTTCTTCTTTAACTGAATTTGCTTTGTTATGTTGAATATCCAAAACAGAAGTTGAAAGATGTTGGGACTCCTTTTTCGGAATTACTTTGTCAATATCCTTATAGGATACACGCATCTGCATATTACCTACATGAATTTGTAAAGGTTTACCGTTCTGATTTTTACCGATTGCAGTTACCTCTCCGAAACGATTAAGTTTTATAATCCGAACTTTATCACCAACATTGACGTTTATTATTTCCTTTTTGGGTTGTTGTTTTGGAGGGGTAGGTTTGAGTTGTTTTTTTACTGATTCTATTTTTGTGAAGGCATCACGTATACTGGCTTTTGATGCTTGGTCTCTTCGTATATCAGCGACGACATTATCAACTGTCCTGCGAGCATTTGAAATGATTTCTAATGCTTCATTTTCTGCATTTTGTTGCAAGGTGTTTTTTTCTTCTTCAAATGTATTATTAAGTTCTCTATGTTTCTGATACTCACTTTCAGTGAGACGAATCTTCTCGTGTAGTTGTTCTCGTCCTAAATCCAATTCTTGCTGTGTTTGTTGTAATTTGAGTAATAAGTCTTCAACCGCGATATTGTTTTTTCCTAAATTGTTCTCTGCATCAGTGAGTATACTATGCGGAAGTCCTAATTGTTCTGCAATTTTAATTGCGTTGCTACTTCCCGGCACACCTATCTGCAAACGATAGGTCGGTTTTAATGTGTTCCAATCAAATTCCATAGAAGCATTTTGCATATTCTTTTGTGTATGCGTATAAACCTTTAGTGCTCCATAGTGGGTCGTGACGATTGTACTTACGCTACGTTCATTTAGCCACGCTAATATAGCCATACCAAGTGCTGTGCCTTCAGTCGGGTCAGTACCAGCACCAATTTCATCCAATAAAACAAGCGATTGGGCAGATCCAGATTCTTCTATTGACTTCAACATGTCAGATATCTTTGTAATATGAGAAGAAAAGGTACTGAGATTATGTTCAATATTCTGATCATCTCCAATATCTGCAAATATGTGTTGAAAAATTGGGATTTTACTACCGCGTGCAGCTGGAATATGTAGTCCTGATTGTGCCATCAGACATAACAATCCAACAGTTTTGAGTACAACGGTTTTTCCTCCGGTATTCGGACCTGTAATGACAAGTGTTTTGTAACCTTTACCTATACGTACATTTGTAGGCACAACATGTGTGGGTCCTGTCTGTCTTTTAGTCTCAGAAGAGGTGTGATGTTGTTTGTCTTTTTGTTGATCGGATAACCGATTTGAACGTGTTTGAAATTCCAGAAGTGGATGTCGTGCTTCAATAAGATTGAGATTACCTTTAGTATTCAATTTCGGTTCAATCGCATTCAAGTCAAAACTAAATAGAACTTTGGCATTGATAAAATCAAGTTCTGCAAGTAACCCAAGTGCATTTTCAAAGTCAACAAGATGTTCGCGGAGTTGGTCTGTTAATTCCAAGAGAATTCTACGAATTTCACGCTGTTCTGCTTCGACCAATTCATGAAGGGAATTATTCATCTCAACAACTGACAAAGGTTCCATAAAATAGGTAGCACCACTCGTGGATTGTCCTTGAACAACACCGCTAAAAAATGGTTTGGCATCCTGTTTTATGGGAATTACAAAGCGGTTATTACGAGAAGTGATAACAGATTCCTGAATCGATTTTTGATAATCAGGTGAACGGAGGATGGCATCTAATTTTTGATGGATTTTGTCTCGAATTTTCTGAAGTTTTCGTCGGATAGATCGCAACTCATGACTTGCCTTATCAAGAACAACACCTTCAGTACTGATACAGGATGAAATCGATTTAACAAGGTCATCAAAGACAGGAAGGGCATCTACGATAGATAATAATCTCGGTATTGTGTCGTAATCTTGATTTCTAAACTGTTTCTTAATAGTGGAGGGAAGTCTTGCTACCTTTAGGACATTAATAAATTCTTCTGGATCTAATATTGAACCGGTTTTAGATACGTGGCGAAGTGTCTTGGTAATATCAACTAAACCGTCTAACGACATACCTCCGGTATGTTCGTGAAATGCTTTCATTTCAGATACTAACTTCAATTGATAATGCACTGAATCCACCGTTTCCAATGGTGTCAAATTATCTACCCGTGCATTTCCAAGTTCTGAAGCAGTATAATTTTTAAGATAGTGTTTAATTTTATCGTATTCTAATGCTTTTTCTACTTTAGATTGCATCTGTCCGACCTTCACAAAACTTGTATATATGTTATATAGAAAAAACTATATGAGGTAACCAACCCCTTATTACGATATTAGGAGCATTGTCAAATAGAAATGAGGTTAACTTATATGAGAGGAATTAACGACAAATTTGCAATACGAATACACTAAATCTAACAATTATCTCAAAGTTCGTTTAACATCACCCCATGTTGTAGTTAACTTCTGTTTAGCTTCTACGTCAAGCACTTCATTTTTCCACCAAGAGATTCCAAAAATCCCTCCATCCACTTCAAACAGCTTTTCTGTTTTTTCAGCATTACGATCATATAGATAGAATGAACCCCATAAAGAATAAATAATAGATTGTGAATCAAATGACCAATCCGACCACATACTTGCATTTTTATCTACATCATAGAGAGGTGTTAATTCTCTTGTACCAACATTGATTGTGTACATTGTGTCAAGTTCTCTGTCCCATCTTCTGAATAATATTTCCTGACCGTCGGGTGTCCACACAGGATAATAATCAATGTTAAATTCAGTTAATACTTCTATTTCTCTCGTTTCAATATCCAATAGGAAAAGTTGTTCCAACCCGCCAGGTCTTTCAAGTGAAAATACAATTCTCTTACTTAATGGACCCCACGACATACCAAAAAAGAAAAAAGTTCTTCCAAAATGTGGTATTGCAGTTACAGGCTCCATTACCCCGGTATCAAGATCCATTATCCAGATTTGGTTTTCTTGTTGCTGCTGGTCTTGAGTATATCCGTTAAAAGCAAGTTTCTTTCCATTAGGTGATATGGAAAGGAAACGATAAGTACCCCCAATTGCAGTGAGTTGTGTCTTTTGCCTCGGTCTATTAACATCAATTGAAAAGATATGTGATTGCGTTTCTACTCGTTGTATGAAATAGAGTATGTCTTCTTGAGGTGACCAAACAGCATAATATCCGGGATGATGCAAAGATCTTGATTTGAAATCACCGTCTTCAGTAAAAGTTGTCATTTGCAGATTGTATTCAAATTTGCCAAGTTGTTCATTAAAACCGCGAACAGAATAAGCGATACGTCCTTGAAGTTCAGCATCTACAGTAAACGGTAAACTTAGAAAAAATAAAATGATTCCTAAAACAGATGATTTAACGATTCCATTTGTCCATACATATAAAACACGACAATTATTTTTCATTTGACTCCCCTAAGTCTGATATTGAAAGACGGTTATAGTTGAGTAACGCGTTTTCGTAAAGATCGCGACTTAAACCGTATTTTTCAAAATCTACCACATTGTCATAACTATTCAGTGATGTACTTAGATATCCTGATCTTTCAGATTTACGCGCTGATTTAACATTGCTAATAACTGTAGTTACAAGGTCTTCATATTTCCGGATATGGTCGCGTACATCCGAGGACAACCCACCTTCAACATCTTTTTTTACTTTATATGCACCTATAACCTCGGTATAATTCACAAGTGCATCAAAATAAAGTTCATTTCCCTCCATACTCCCAGCACCAGATATATCCAAAGGTTCTTCAATTAATAATAATACATCTTTTGCATCTTTAATCAGTTCTATACTTCTCTGTTCAATACCGTAATTAACTGTGTTCTTAAATTCGTCAACAATATCTTTATATAATGTTTTCGCATCTTCAACATTATTCAATTTCTCTTGACAGAGTGCCTGACTGTATTTGGCATTCGCTATCACGTATGAACGAATTTCAGGGGCAAGATTAGGAGTATCGGGAAATGCATTTCCATCGTAAGCTGCTATAGCCCCAACATAATCACCTTCCTGTTCAAGACAATTACCAATTGCCTTTTGGGCATATAATGCATAAATATTATTTTCGGGTTTATGTGTTTCAATTATCTTTGTAAATTCGGTTCTTGATTCAGGATATTTTCCTTGAAAATACAAACTTTTAGCATATTTAAATCGTGCTTTGTCTGCTAAAGAAGTATTAGTATATTTATTAAAAATATCCTGTAGTTTTGCTTCAGCATCTTGAAAAGAAGTCTTTTCTTCACTCACTGCCTCATCAGTTTCTTCATCAGTCTCACTCGGTGATGATACATCAAAGTAATTGGTCTCCGCATCTTTATAGATTTCTGCTGCTGAAGAGAAATTCGCAGATGCCTCTGCATGTTTTCTTTCTTGATTTTGAGTATAGGTTAAATAACCTACAAAACCTACAACGGTAACAGCTACTACAATGCTGATAGTTCTGACATTATCTCTTAAAAAGGTATAACAGTTCAGAACTAAAGTTATAAATCTATCTTCCTGTTTTACCTCTTGTGTCAATCGATTGTTCTGAGTCATGATTTCCTCGGTGTAATGTAGACTTCGGTGTAATGTAGACTTACAAGCGGGTGACGGGAATTGAACCCGCGACCCTCAGCTTGGGAAGCTGACGCTCTACCGCTCAGCTACACCCGCGCCCTTCACCCTATTATATCATATACTATAGATGCTGTCAAGATAAGATATGATATACTCTATGAAGTAATTTAATCGTGCTATGCCAAGATTTAGAAAGTAGGTCCCGTATAACATAATGTGAAGACAAGTACTTGTATACCCAACTTCACAACATGTTATACAAAGAATAGCTTACAGTTTATCAAGTTCACTCAACACTTGTTCTGCTGTCAAGGTATTGTCAGGAGGGGCATCTTCAACATGTTTAAACGCAATTTTACCGTCTGAGTCAATAATGAATACTCCGCGTGTTGTAATACCAACTTCCTCAAGTGCCATGCCATACTGTTTTGATACCTCAAGATTCATGTCTGAGAGGAGTGGAAATCCGACTCCACCGAGTGACTCACTCCACGCTTTATGGGCAAACCCTGAATCTCTGTTAATGGCAATTACATCTGCACCTTTAGCTTGAATTGCATCTAATTGATCATTGAAATCTGGCACCTGTTCCGAACATACCGGTGAAAAATCAAGTGGATAAAAAAGTATTACAAGTTTCTTACCTTTATAATCTGCTAACTTAACTTCTGTATCTTCCTGATTTATTGATCCTGACAGACTAAAATCCGGTGCTGCATTTCCTATTTCCGCCATATAATACCTCCATAAATATGTTATCAAATAATAATATTTCTCTCTCAAAATTATACTACATAACATGTCAAAAACCAAATTAATTTGGATGAAATAATCAGTAAAAATTCTTCGCGTTGTATGAATTAGATTACTAACACTATAAATTGAACGGTATTGGCATAGAATTTGCTCCGAATACAATTATGTTGGTTACGTAACAACGAATCTTGAAGTATGTCGAGTAAGGGATGTAAATATAGAACAGCATTGACATCTTAGGTATTTCATTGATAGATAATATTGGAAATTTGACGCGATATTTTTCACCAAAATTAGAAAAATTCACACAATAAAATACACATGTGGTTGGTAAATCTTGACAGCAAAAACAACAAATATAGATTTCTACCAACATCATAATTTAGTATCAACTGAAGACAACGAAATGATACGGAGAATCAAAATGAAAAACACAAACAAAATAATCACAGCATTTAGCATTTTAATGCTTCATATTTATATAAACATTAGTATTGCAGATGTCCCTGACGGTATGGTTCTAATTCCAAATGGAAATGGAATTGATTCATTCTACATAGACAAATACGAAGTCACCAATGCAGAATATAAAAAGTTTATAGATGCAAACCCATTATGGCAAAAAGGAAACGCATTAACATCAATTGTAGGAGATACATATTTATGGGGATGGAAAGGTAATATGTATCCGAAGGGTAGAGAAAATCATCCTGTTGTTGATATTAGCTGGTTTGCTGCAAAAGCCTACGCGGAATGGGTTGGAAAAGAACTTCCAACACAAACACAGTGGGAAAAAGCAGCACGTGGCACATTGAAAAATACAAAATACCCGTGGGGTGACGAAAGTCCACAGAATAAAGCCAACTTTGATAAATACACTGAGACGGTTAGTTTTAGAATACCTCCCACCAAAGAAGTAGGTAGTTATCCACCAAACGAATACGGCATTTACGATATGATTGGTAATGTTGGTGAATGGTGTTTGGATCGGTTGGATGTAGACGATATTCATGGAAGATATCATATCATGCGGGGCGGTTCTTGGTTTGAAACAGCAGAAGATTTACAGATCTCACGGATTAGTCAACATCCTGTTTATGATGGAATGGGCACTCTTGGATTCAGATGTGTTTTATCAAATAAAGTAGACATGTCATCTGATGTGTTAAGTGATATGTCTTCTTGGTTATATGAAAACATGGATAGTTGTTTTGATAGTGCTCTTTATAGTGCTTCTGAAGGATATTTACCCCAATCTAAACTTGAAGAAAAACTTGATGGTATCGTTAAGTACTTCACTGGATATTCCCGCACATTTGAGAAAGAACTCAATCTTGTTTTACTTAAAACTATAGCCGAATACAATCCAAGTGTAGATCCTGAAGAATATTGTACTATTAGAGACATAATGCATAATATATGGAAATTTTATCTCGAGATACATTTTAGATATTATGAGAAAAAAACTGATGAAAAACTGGAACTTCTCCGTGGATGTATTCTGGAGAAAATAGATTACCTATTTATGGGTACTGGTTGTTGAGTTTCATGAGTAGGCTTGGTATGGGAATAGTTTATTTCTCATACCATTTCTCATCAACCAATTATATGGCGAGACACAATGAAGATTAACTTATTCTTTCGGTAATATTAATTTCCCAATACCTGTAGGCGCGTTTTGTAAGCGCGCTGGACTTCAATAGTATAGTGACCATCAGAATTAAAGAGACATTTTTTGTATTTTGTTATAGAATGTATCTATTATGGCATATTCAACAGATTTACGTAAACGCGTTTTAGATTTTATTGAAGCTGGCGGGAAAAAAGCCGAAGCTGCCCGTCGTTTTTCTCTGAATCGTTCAACGATTTATAGATGGTTAGCCGCTGATGACCCGCTTGCGACCCAAAACCGGGTCCCAAAAACCTGAGAGTGCTTGACGAGGCAGCACTGAAAAAACATGTCGCTGATTTCCCAGACTTCACGCAAAACGAACGCGCCTCACATTTCGGCGTTTCAGTGTCTTCTATAGCCTATGGGTTGCGGA